>NZ_JBIVOI010000003.1:282135-342305 GCF_044754045.1 Neobacillus sp. NPDC093182 | reverse complement strand
GGCGAGGGAAATATAGTACCGAAGTTCCTGATTCCACACTGCCAAGAAAAGCCTCTAGCGAGATAAAAGGTGCCCGTACCGCAAACCGACACAGGTAGGCGAGGAGAGAATCCTAAGGTGAGCGAGAGAACTCTCGTTAAGGAACTCGGCAAAATGACCCCGTAACTTCGGGAGAAGGGGTGCTTTTTGAGGTGAATAGCCTCGAAGAGCCGCAGTGAATAGGCCCAGGCGACTGTTTAGCAAAAACACAGGTCTCTGCGAAGCCGCAAGGCGAAGTATAGGGGCTGACGCCTGCCCGGTGCTGGAAGGTTAAGAGGAGGGGTTAGCGCAAGCGAAGCTCTGAATCGAAGCCCCAGTAAACGGCGGCCGTAACTATAACGGTCCTAAGGTAGCGAAATTCCTTGTCGGGTAAGTTCCGACCCGCACGAAAGGCGTAACGATCTGGGCACTGTCTCAACGAGAGACTCGGTGAAATTATAGTACCTGTGAAGATGCAGGTTACCCGCGACAGGACGGAAAGACCCCGTGGAGCTTTACTGTAGCCTGATATTGAATTTTGGTACAGCTTGTACAGGATAGGTAGGAGCCTGAGAAACCGGAGCGCCAGCTTCGGTGGAGGCGTCGGTGGGATACTACCCTGGCTGTATTGAAATTCTAACCCGCACCCCTGATCGGGGTGGGAGACAGTGTCAGGTGGGCAGTTTGACTGGGGCGGTCGCCTCCTAAAGAGTAACGGAGGCGCCCAAAGGTTCCCTCAGAATGGTTGGAAATCATTCGCAGAGTGTAAAGGCACAAGGGAGCTTGACTGCGAGACCTACAAGTCGAGCAGGGACGAAAGTCGGGCTTAGTGATCCGGTGGTTCCGCATGGAAGGGCCATCGCTCAACGGATAAAAGCTACCCCGGGGATAACAGGCTTATCTCCCCCAAGAGTCCACATCGACGGGGAGGTTTGGCACCTCGATGTCGGCTCATCGCATCCTGGGGCTGTAGTCGGTCCCAAGGGTTGGGCTGTTCGCCCATTAAAGCGGTACGCGAGCTGGGTTCAGAACGTCGTGAGACAGTTCGGTCCCTATCCGTCGTGGGCGCAGGAAATTTGAGAGGAGCTGTCCTTAGTACGAGAGGACCGGGATGGACGCACCGCTGGTGTACCAGTTGTCTTGCCAAAGGCATCGCTGGGTAGCTATGTGCGGACGGGATAAGTGCTGAAAGCATCTAAGCATGAAGCCCCCCTCAAGATGAGATTTCCCATAGCGTCAAGCTAGTAAGAACCCTGAAAGATGATCAGGTTGATAGGTCAGAGGTGGAAGCGCGGTAACGTGTGGAGCTGACTGATACTAATCGTTCGAGGACTTAACCAATTTTTAAGGTGAACTCGTTTTACAAACTTCTTCTGAAATTATCTAGTTTTGAGGGAATGATTCCTCAATTAAATAGTCTGGCAGCAATGGCGAGAAGGTCACACCCGTTCCCATACCGAACACGGAAGTTAAGCTTCTCAGCGCCGATGGTAGTTGGGACTTTGTCCCTGTGAGAGTAGGACGTTGCCAGGCTACCCCTTTGGGGCCATTTTTTTGCTCGAAATTTATTACGGCCCCTTGGTCAAGTGGTTAAGACACCTCCCTTTCACGGAGGTAACACGGGTTCGAATCCCGTAGGGGTCACCAAACTTTTTCGCGCTAGCGAAAATAACTTTCTTTTCAAACCAGCTTAAAGAACTTTCTTTTATGTGGAGGATTAGCTCAGCTGGGAGAGCATCTGCCTTACAAGCAGAGGGTCGGCGGTTCGATCCCGTCATCCTCCACCAAAGTTTTTTCACGATAGTGAAAATAACTTTCAATTTTTTACGAAGTGAAGTTAATCTTCGATATATGCCGGGGTAGCTCAATTGGTAGAGCAACTGACTTGTAATCAGTAGGTTGGGGGTTCAAGTCCTCTCGCCGGCACCATGCTACTTACTTCTAAGAACTATTTGTATGAGCCATTAGCTCAGTTGGTAGAGCATCTGACTTTTAATCAGAGGGTCGAAGGTTCGAGTCCTTCATGGCTCACCAAGTTATCTTCAAAAGAAAATAACTTGCAAAATTAATTTCCAAATGCGGGTGTGGCGGAATTGGCAGACGCACCAGACTTAGGATCTGGCGCCGCAAGGCGTGGGGGTTCGACTCCCTTCACCCGCACTTAAGTTTTTTAACTGTAAAATAACTCACTATAAATGCGGAAGTAGTTCAGTGGTAGAACACCACCTTGCCAAGGTGGGGGTCGCGGGTTCGAATCCCGTCTTCCGCTCCAATGCTGCCGGGGTGGCGGAACTGGCAGACGCACAGGACTTAAAATCCTGCGGTAGGTGACTACCGTACCGGTTCGATTCCGGTCCTCGGCACCATTTTTGTAAGCTAACTAGTTATTTAATATTGCGCCCGTAGCTCAATTGGATAGAGTGTCTGACTACGGATCAGAAGGTTATGGGTTCGACTCCTTTCGGGCGCGCCATATTTTACGGGAAGTAGCTCAGCTTGGTAGAGCACTTGGTTTGGGACCAAGGGGTCGCAGGTTCGAATCCTGTCTTCCCGACCATCATTTACCAAATGGGGCCTTAGCTCAGCTGGGAGAGCGCCTGCTTTGCACGCAGGAGGTCAGCGGTTCGATCCCGCTAGGCTCCACTTATTCGGAGGAATACCCAAGTTTGGCTGAAGGGATCGGTCTTGAAAACCGACAGGCGGGTCATACCGCGCGGGGGTTCGAATCCCTCTTCCTCCTCCATAAATTCTAAATTCTTATTGTCGCGGGGTGGAGCAGTCTGGTAGCTCGTCGGGCTCATAACCCGAAGGTCGTAGGTTCAAATCCTGCCCCCGCAATTAAGTAATTTATTTTCAAGAAAAACACTTGAAAAAAATTGGTCCGGTAGTTCAGTTGGTTAGAATGCCTGCCTGTCACGCAGGAGGTCGCGGGTTCGAGTCCCGTCCGGACCGCCATTTTTTATATCAGTAGGTTAACTCTACTGTTGATATAGATATAGATTGTGTATGGCTCAGTAGCTCAGTCGGTAGAGCAAAGGACTGAAAATCCTTGTGTCGGCGGTTCGATTCCGTCCTGAGCCATCATTTTTTTTGGAATTTTATTGGTCTTTTATATATGGAGGGGTAGCGAAGTGGCTAAACGCGGCGGACTGTAAATCCGCTCCCTCGGGGTTCGGCGGTTCGAATCCGTCCCCCTCCACCAAAGTTTTTTGCGAAGCAAAATGTTTTCACCAAGGTGAAAATAACCATCATGGCGATTGTGGCGAAGTGGTTAACGCACCTGATTGTGGTTCAGGCATTCGTGGGTTCGATTCCCATCAGTCGCCCCATTAATCTTAATAAATTGGGTTAGCTCTTTAAGAGTCGGGCAGCATAGCCAAGTGGTAAGGCAGAGGTCTGCAAAACCTTTATCCCCGGTTCAAATCCGGGTGTTGCCTCCAAATTTTAATATGCGGGTGTAGTTTAGTGGTAAAACCTCAGCCTTCCAAGCTGATGTTGTGAGTTCGATTCTCATCACCCGCTCCAATTATGGGCCTATAGCTCAGCTGGTTAGAGCGCACGCCTGATAAGCGTGAGGTCGATGGTTCGAGTCCATTTAGGCCCACCAGAATTTTTTGCGAAGCAAAATACCTTTCGATTGTTCCGCAGTAGCTCAGTGGTAGAGCTATCGGCTGTTAACCGATCGGTCGTAGGTTCGAGTCCTACCTGCGGAGCCATTTTTTTAAGCTAAGGACAGTAAGCCTGATCCTTTTTAAAATAGTTAATATTCCATAATAAAACCATCTTTAAGAAAATAGCCATTTTCTTAAAGATGGTTTTTCTTTGTCTAAATACCGCCTTGGGTTTTCAGTACGGCTTAATCACATTTAATAACCCTTTAGGAATGGTACGCGCTTCTTTTATTTCCTCTTTGTACTTCGCCTTCACTTTTTAACCCTTTCACTAGTGAGAAGGACATGACGACCATAATGATCGCAAAAGGGAGGGCAGCTGCGATGGAAGCAGTTTGCAAAACGTTCAAACCGCCAGCTAAAAGCAATACTGCAGCGAGAGCGGATTGAATGACACCCCATGTCATTTTTATTTTATTTGAGGGATTTAATGTACCGCCTTCACTTAGCATTCCTAATACAAAGGTTGCGGTATCGGCGACCGTTATATAATAAATTGCTACAACCGCAAACCCTAATATACTTAACACCGAACTTAATGGAAGATAATCAAAGAATGTAAAGATAGACAATGAAACGTTTTCGGTAATATTTTTTGCAAGGTCATGGTTGCCTGTTTTTTGAACAAGCTCAAGCGCAGAGCCGCCAAATATGGACATCCAGAGACAGGTTCCGAGGGTAGGAACAACCAATACGCCAATAACAAACTCCCTTACTGTTCTTCCTTTTGAAACCCTGGCGATAAACATACCCACAAATGGTGCCCAGGCAATCCACCATGCCCAGTAAAAAAGCGTCCAGGAGGCAATCCATTCTCCTTCACCAAAGGGCTTTAGCCTTAAACTCATATGTATAAAGTCACTAATATAAAGACCCGTTGTATTAAAAAAGACTTTAATGACAGTCAGAGTTGGACCAACGATTAGAATCAGCAGCATGATCGCAAAAGATAGGATCATCGCAGCATTAGATAAGTATTGGATACCCCTTTCTAAACCTGTATTGATGGAAATGATAAAAATAACTGTTGCGACCACAATCACAATCATTTGAACAAATAACTGATTGGGAACACCGAATATGTCATGCATTCCGGCCGTCACCTGCATGGCACCAAGACCCAATGAGGTTGCGATACCAAAGACTGTTGCAAAGATGGACAGGATATCAATAGTTTTTCCAATCGGTCCGTAAATTCTGTCTCCTAATATCGGATGGAAGGTCGAACTTATGGCTGCCGGCAGCCTTTTATTATATTGAAAAAAGGCAAGGGCTAGACCGATTACTGTG
Source organism: Neobacillus sp. NPDC093182 (assembly GCF_044754045.1). Classification (NCBI taxonomy): domain Bacteria; kingdom Bacillati; phylum Bacillota; class Bacilli; order Caryophanales; family Bacillaceae; genus Neobacillus; species Neobacillus sp. NPDC093182. Next base: position 337,326 of record NZ_JBIVOI010000003.1, on the reverse strand, counting down.
TAAATAGCCCATGGATCTAGGCCCCAATGGAAAAATGTATATTTCATCGCCGTATTGGCTGCGTCAACCGTATAAGCTTCCCCATAAGGCGGGGTTGTATAGTGCGTTACAGGTTCGGCAACACTCCAGTACACAATTCCGATTCCCATCCCAGCACCGAATAACATGGCAAGCCAAGAGGCAGTGTTAAAATCAGGACGGTCTGTTTCCTTTCCCAGCCGAATATCACCATATTTAGAGAACAATAAATATATTGAAAAGATAACAAAGAATAGGGTAGCACCAAGATACACCCACCCAAGGTAATCGATCGAACCACTATAAATAATATCGGTAACTTTGGCGAGATTATCGGTAAAAAAGACTCCCCAAACAATAAAAATGAGCGTAAGTAATAATGAAATAATAAACACACTGTTTTCCTTATTGATTTTGCTGTCCATAGAAACCTCCTAGTAAAGCTTGGTGTCAGGTGAAATTTTTCAGTAAGGATAGGTTTTCGAAGGTAATCACTTATCAAGGAGGTTATATTGAAATTCCCACTTTTCCGTGTTTATCAACTCTTCCTGGGTGACCTCAAATCCACCTCCAAGGTAAACGGTTTGGTCATTAATTGCGACCACCATTGCTTCAACTATTGAGTCATTGTCTTTCTTTTTATAGATGTCTCCTAACGATGGCAGTAGTTCGCTAGTAGGCAGACCTAGGGTTCCGGTGTCCGTCAAGCTCTCGTCTCCATCATTTGCCTTGTCTTTATAATCGATAGGATTGCTATCAGCTGCGCGACCCGGTTCCATTAATAAATACTCATTATGTTTGACGCCATGAGAATTGCTTGTAATAACCCCTTTGTTGTCTGCCGTTTCAACCAATTCAATTTCATTTAATGAATAGGTATCGAGGGAATCTGGCATTGGATTGTTTATTAAAATGTATTCCCCTGATTTTGCTTTTCGGTCCTTTTTGAGCGTATATGCCTTATGATTAAAAATAAAGCTGTCATATTCCTTTGGCTTGTATTTTTCCACGCTTGCTGCATTGGTTATATGCTGTGATAAATCCCTAAGCTTAATAAGATGGACGGACAGTTTGTACATGGGTTTTACTCCATATACCTTATGTAACTCATTGTTAAAATAAACAAATTGTCCTTTTCTTACTTGATACAGTTTCACGGTTCAATCTCCCTCCAACACTATGTATATAATCACTCGAAGAAAATTTAATTCTATTATTAGTAGGTTGTCTTATAATGGAAAATACTATTCTGTTTAGAAGGGGGAAAGAGTTGAAGAAAAACGCATGAATCTAGCTGAATGGAGGTTTCATGCGGACAAAACAAGGCGAAAAAATCAAGGAACTGTCCGAATTCGGGTCTCATTCAGACAAGAGTGTGACCCTGAAGCAAAATAGGTTGAATAAAGCTGTGAAAAAAAAAAAGTCGCTATACTATCGGTCAAAATAGTACAAGCGACTTTCTTAATATTCATGGTGAAAATTTCTTAAAACAAAGATTAATTTCGAATTAAATAATCGAATGCACCTAAGGCAGCAGTAGCACCTGATCCCATAGAGATAATGATCTGCTTATAAGCACTATCTGTACAGTCACCAGCCGCATATACGCCCGGAATGCTAGTAGCACCATGCTTGTCCACAATAATCTCACCGAAGCGAGTGCGTTCAAGGGTACCCTCTAACCAATCTGTGTTTGGTACAAGACCGATTTGAACGAAAATACCTTCTAATTCGATGTGCTTAATTTCTTCTGTTTCACGATCCATATAGGAAATACCATTTACCTTGTCAGTACCGGTAATTTCTTTTGTTTGAGCATTCAGAATAACCGTTACATTAGGCAGGCTGTAAAGACGGTCTTGAAGCACTGAGTCAGCTTTTAACTCTGCTGCAAACTCAAGAACGGTTACATGCTTAACGATACCTGCAAGGTCGATAGCCGCCTCAATACCGGAATTCCCGCCGCCAATAACAGCAACACGTTTTCCAGCAAACAATGGACCATCACAGTGTGGGCAGTATGCTACACCTTTGTTTTTAAACTCGGCTTCGCCTGGGACACCAACATTACGCCAGCGTGCACCCGTTGAAAGGATAACGGCTTTACTCTTAAGAACAGCACCGTTTTCGAGTTCAATTTCTATAAGATCTTTCTTTTCTAAACGTTTTGCGCGTTGTAAGTTCAAAACATCCACGCCATAGTCTTTGACATGCTCTTCAAGGCTTGCAGCAAGTTTAGGACCTTCTGTATATTTCGTACCGATAAAGTTCTCAATACCCATCGTGTCCATAACCTGACCGCCAAAACGTTCAGCCACAATACCTGTACGGATACCTTTTCGAGCTGCATAAATGGCTGCACTTGCACCAGCAGGACCCCCGCCGACAACGAGCACATCGTATGGATCTTTATCAGAAAGCTCAGCTGCATCTGGACCAGTGCCCATTTTAGCGAGGATTTCCTCAATTGTCATACGACCGCTGCCAAAACTTTCTCCATTTAGGAAAACAGTTGGAACTGCCATGATGTTCTTGCTTTCAACTTCAGTTTTAAAAGCAGCACCGTCAATCATGGTATGAGAAATACCAGGGTTGAGAATGCTCATTAAGTTTAGGGCTTGTACAACATCAGGACAGTTGTGGCAAGTTAGGCTGATGTAAGATTCAAAGTGATATTCACCTTTGATTGCTTTGATTTGTTCGATTACCTTTTGTTCTACTTTTGGTGCTCTTCCGCTAACCTGCAAGAGAGCCAGTACTAAGGAAGTAAATTCATGTCCTAGAGGAATACCAGCAAACGTTACTCCAGTGTCTTCGCCGATACGATTTACACTAAAGCTTGGTGTTCTCTCTAGTTCTGTTTTTTCAACCTTAATGTTAGAAGACATGGTTGCCAATTCATCGATTAATAGCAGCATGTCGCGAGATACGTCATCGGTTCCTGCGCTGACTTTAAGAAGGATATCGCCTTCCATCAGTTGAAGATACTGGGATAACTGAGCTTTTATATCTGCATCTAGTAACATATTTATCTACTCCTTAAATTTTTCCTACTAGGTCAAGGCTTGGCTTAAGTGTTTCAGAACCTTCTTGCCATTTAGCTGGGCAAACTTCACCAGGATTGTTGCGAACATATTGTGCTGCTTTAATTTTGTTAACAAGTGTGCTTGCGTCACGGCCAATACCGTCTGCGTTGATTTCCATTGCTTGTACCACGCCGTCTGGATCGATGATGAAAGTTCCGCGTTGTGCAAGACCTTCTTCTTCATCTAGTACATCAAATGCGCGAGTAAGCTTTTGAGATGGGTCACCAATCATAATATATTCAATCTTGCTGATAGCTGGAGAGTGGTCGTGCCATGCTTTGTGAGTGAAATGAGTATCTGTTGATACAGAATATACTTCAACGCCAAGATCTTTTAACGTTGCGTATTCGTTCTGTAAGTCTTCTAATTCAGTAGGGCATACGAATGTGAAATCTGCTGGGTAGAAGCAAACAACGCTCCATTTACCTTTAAAGTTTTGATCTGAAACAGTGATGAAATCTCCGTTTTGATATGCGTTTGCTGTGAATGCTTGTACTTCTTTACCGATTAATGACATAGTGTATTTCCTCCTAAAATAATTTTGAGAATGGTTAACATCAAATACTAATAACTAAATTAGAATAATTCTAATACAATGTTTATTATTATATAAAAGCACCCATCTTGTCAACCATTATGTTTTATTTTTTCCATGCTTTGTTTCATGGTTATTCCATATCATGTAATCGACCCATATCTCATCAGCTAATTCTCAAATAAGACTGTTTTTCTCATTAAAAAGCGAATTAGGAGATAAAATGGGAGGGACCGTGTAATCTCCCTCAAACGCAAAAAGCCAATGGACAGAACTCCATTGGCTTTTTTATCTATTGGCTGTGTTAAATTTGTCTGTTGATTTGCGCTCCAGGCACTGCCCCGTCCTCCCGCAGGAGTCTTCGTGCCTTCCGCGTAAATCAACAGAGTGCTAAAAATCAACATTTAGCTTTAACACAGCCTAACTATTATAAGTGAATTTTTTTAGAACGGAATCTTGAATCATTTTTTCTGTCTTTATGATGGTACGCGCTTCCTCAGGTTTATTTTTTCTAATAATAGAAAAGAGGAGGTTTGCCCCCGTTTCTCCTAGCTTTCTGACCGGTATTTCTACACTCGTCAGGGAAGGGGTCAGAAAGGGAATAAAACTTGAATTACTGTAACCCACAACGGATAAATCGTGTGGAATGGAAACGCCGAGTTCTGTTGCACTTTTATAAATGCTGATGACTTTTAAATCATCAGTGGCCAACACGGCTGAAGGGCGGTTTGCTCCTAAAATCAGCTTCCTGGCTGCAAGGCTGCCTGTTTCTACGTTGTAGCCGCCGTCAATCATCCATTCGTCCTGCACTTGCAATTGATGATCCTCCATACAAGCTTTATAACCTTTTAGGCGATCTATGGAAACATGATATTCAAGTGGAGAGTGTACACAGGCAATCTTTTTGTGACCTTGTTCGATTACATATTTTGTTAACTCATAACTATCATGGTAGTTATCGGTATCGACAGAATATATATTGTTATATTTACCATCGACTTTACCAATGACAACGATTGGAATATTAAAAACATCAAGCTGTTTGAACAATTCTTCATTAGTAGGCGAACTCAACATGATGATTCCTTTAATCATTTTTCCTTTTATTTTGGTGATGCACTTCTCGAGTTCATCCTTACTGTTTTTTGCAGTTTGCAGGATGACATCGAAATTTTCTTCTTCCGCTTTTTCTGCTACCGTCTGGAGGATTTCTGAGAAATATGGATTGTTTGCTGTCGTCTTTGCAGACCGAGAGACAACCATGATGGCATCAAAACTGGAGGATAGAGCCCTGGCCAATTTGCTAGGCTGGTAATTCAATTCTTCAATTGCTTTGATGACACGATTTCTGGCATCTTCAGAAATATTGGTCTGATTATTTAATACACGGGACACGGTTGATTTAGAAACGTTTGCAACCCGGGCAATATCATATATGGTGTAGCCCAATAAAGCTCCTCCTCTCAAGATGAAAATACACGTTATTACTGAATTCGATTACATATATCATCACTTTATCCTATTAATTTAGTCAATATACAAATTATATGGATGAAAATTGAATCAAGCAACAACAATTTAGTAGTTTACGTTTAATAGTTTTTACCAATAAATATTGTACCTATTTGATTGACAGAAAGAGTTATCTATAATATATTTATCACGTGGTAGCGGTACCAGTGATAATTAATTTATTTTTTTTACTAGATTTGGGAGCGGTACCACAAAAAACTGTTATTTTTTTTGGCTTGGATGGGAGCGGTACCATTGGGGTTCATATGTAAAAGGTATCTCAGCTTGTTCATTCTTTTACGTTATGGGCAGCGCTCCAAAAACTTATATATTGGTAAAGAAATTAATGATGAAACTAACTTTCTATGGAATTGGTGCATTTTTAACTCGAATTGGGAACGGTACCACAAAGGAGGATTCTATGAGAACAATTAAAGAAAGACTTTCATTTATTTATGAGGATTATGATGTTGATTCACTTTGGAAAAGCATTGAGGAGCGTATGGCAAAAACAAAAGCGCTGCCCCTTAAGCCAAGGAAACAAAACTGGGATCAACGCGATGTGTTTCTGATTACATATGGCGACCAATTTCAGGAAAATAACCAACCCACACTAAACACTTTTAAAAAGATGTTTGATAAGTACTTAGCGGATAAGTTTGAGATTGTGCATTTACTGCCTTTTTATCCATACTCGTCGGATGACGGTTTTTCCGTTATTGATTACAAGAAAGTAAATCCAATCTTGGGTGATTGGGAGCAAATTAATGAGCTTTCAGGTTCTGCTCGGATTATGTTTGATGATGTATGTAACCATATCTCTGCTAAGAGTGACTGGTTTCAAGAATTCTTAAAAGGAAATCCGGAATATGAAAATTACTTCATTGATATGGATCCAACCATAGACTTAAGTGGTGTGACAAGACCGAGGGCTCATCCGCTGTTGACCAAATTCATCTTGGAAAATGGAAAAGAGAAGAATATTTGGACAACATTCAGTGAAGATCAGATTGACTTGAACTTTTCTAATCCTCAGGTTTTGCTCGAGATGATTGATGTGTTGCTCTTTTACATCGAGCAAGGGGCGGAATTCATTCGGTTAGATGCGATCGGGTTCTTGTGGAAAGAGGCTGGCACCACATGTATCCACCTCGAAAAAACACATGAAATTGTGAAGATATTCCGCGCAATCGCTGATGAGGCTGCGAAAGGGACGGTACTGATTACGGAAACAAATGTCCCGCATAAAGATAATGTTTCTTATTTTGGAAATGGTAATGATGAGGCACATATGGTTTATCAATTCCCGCTGCCGCCACTTGTTCTTTATTCCATCCATAATGGTAATGGAACGGCGCTTTCGAAGTGGGCAAAGGAGCTTCCGCCGACTGGGCTGGATACAACCTTTTTCAATTTCTTAGCTTCCCATGACGGGATTGGGGTAAATCCGATTCGCGGAATTATTCCGGAAGAAGAGATTCTGTCTATGATCGAGGATTTGAAAAAAGAAGGGGCCTTGGTCAATTACAAGAAAAATCCAGATGGGACTGAGAGCCCATATGAAATTAATGTCACCTATCTTGATGCGTTAAATCGACAATCTGATGATGATGATCTTCGTGTGAAAAGATTTTTAGCTGCTCATTCGATTCTGCTCGCTTTGCCAGGAGTACCTGCGATTTATGTTCAAAGCATACTTGGATCTCGGAATGACAGGGAAGGCGTCGCGAAAACAGGTATGAACCGCTCCATCAATCGCCAAAAATACACTATGGCTGATATCGAAAAGGAACTAAATAACCCGGATACTTTAAGAAATAAGGTCTTTACTGAATTAACAAAGATCATTTCTATAAGAAAGGAAGAAACGATTTTTCACCCTAATAGTGTCATGGAAGTCCTTGATATGGGAGAAAAGGTATTCGCCTTTAAACGGGTGGATGAAAAGGGAGAAAGCCTGTTAGTAATCTGTAACCTAGCGAATGAATCGATAGATTGTGAGTTAACAGGAAGTTTCATTGATCGTATTACTGGTGAGACTATCCATTGTAATCATTCCATTGCATTAAACCCATATCAATTTGTTTGGCTGAAACCAGCTCATTAGGAGGAAAGAGCAATGATAAAAAAAGGATTGTTCGCATTCATTGTGTTGCTTGTGGCAGCAGGGTTAACGGCTTGTGGCGGCGGAGATGGAAATGACAGTGGTAAGACAACCATCGAATTTATGCATTCATCTGTTGAACAGGAACGCCTGGCTGTCATTAATAAATTAGTTGCGAAGTTCGAGGAAGAAAATCCTGACATAAAAATTAAGCAAGTTCCAGTCGAAGAGGATTCCTATAATACAAAAGTTGTTACGTTAGCAAGTGCAGGAGTGCTTCCTGCCGTCATTGAAGTAGGACAAGATTATGCAAAAGTAATGGATAAGGATGAGCTAATCGATAAAGACGCCGTAACAAGTGTGCTCGAACAAGTTGGTAAGGATTATTTTTATGACGGTGCATTGAAATTAGTGAAAACTGAAGATGGCAAAAGTTTCACTGGGGTACCAATCAGTGGCTGGGTACAAGGTATTTGGTACAACAAAGAAATGCTTGCTTCCAAAGGATTTGAAGAACCGAAAAGCTGGGAGGAAGTTCTCACAATTGCAAAGGTATTTACAGACAGCCGTAACAAAAAATATGGAATTGCATTACCAACGGTAGAAGGTGGATATTCTGAGCAGGTATTTTCTCAATTTGCGCTTTCAAACAATGCTAATGTCCTAAATCGAAAAGGCAAATTGAATATGAATACACCCGAAATGAAAGAGGCATTGACTTTCTATCAGGAATTATCGAAGTATACCATGCCTGGTTCTAACGATGTAACCGAAGTGAAGGATGCCTTCATGAACGGATCAGCACCGATGGCGGTTTATTCAACCTATATCCTTCCAGCTGTATATGAACAAGGTAATTCAGCGAATATTGGTTTTGCGATACCAACTGAAGAAACTAAAGCTGTATATGGAACCGTATCTGCACTGACTATTTCATCAGGGTTAGAGGATGAGCAAAAAACAGCAGCAAAGAAATTCGTTGAATTTATAGCACAACCGGAAAATATGACGAGTTGGGTATTAATGTCACCAGGCGGGGCCCAGCCCGTAAGCAAACTCGTGGTCGAGAATGAAGTTTATCTTGCAAACGATGTCGTGGAATCCTTTGGTGACCTTTCAACTGAAATTGCAGCTTCTTTCAATGATGTTCAAATGTTTGGACTAGTTGATGGAAAGAACTTCCTGAAAATGGGAGATATTACAAGCTCAGGCGCTATTTCTAAATTAATCAATGCTATAACGGTTGGTGAAAAGAAAGTTAACGGTGAACTGAAAAAAGCTGATAAAGCAATTTCTGAGATTTTAGCAGAAAAATAATTTGAATATAGGGGGGATCCCATGCAAAAAGATCCCCTGCAATCTTGTAGAAACAATACATGAAATAAAACATTTCACTATTACACAGGGGGGTACCATGAAAACCATTAAAAGGGAGAAATCAGATTTAAAATTAGCAATGGTCTTGCTTTTTCCAAGTATCTTCTTGGTGCTGTTGCTTGTAGCGTACCCGATGATCTCCAATATCCAGATTAGCTTCTTTGACCAACCAATCAACCAGAGATTGAGTGCAACCTTTGTTGGTATTGGAAATTACATTTCAATTCTGTCGGATGGAGCGTTTTTTCAATCACTAGGCATTACTCTTTTGTATATGATTTTCGCCGTGGCAGGCAGTACGGCGCTGGGATTGGGTGTAGCCATCTTCTTTAATCGGCCATTTAAATTCCGGAAACTTTCCCGGTCCTTAATTATTTTATCTTATGTTACCCCATCCATTTCATTGGTGTTTGCATGGAAATACATGTTCAATAATGGTTATGGTGTGGTGAACTACTTAGTTGTAGACGTCTTTAACTTGGCTGACAAGGCTCCGCTTTGGTTTGATAATCCGGTCAGCAGTTTTATTTTAGTCGTAATCTTTGCTATTTGGAGATACTTTCCATATGCATTTATTTCATTTTTGGCCATTCTGCAAACCATTGATACATCCATATATGAAGCAGCCGAAATCGACGGGGCATCTGCTTGGGAAAAGTTTAAAATTGTTACCCTCCCGGCCATTATGCCAGTACTTATTACCGTCATAACGCTGCGTTCCATTTGGCTATTCTATATGTTCACGGACGTTTTCCTACTTACAAACAAAGTGGACATCCTGGGGATTTACTTGTATAAAACAGCATTTGCCTTCAATGATCTTGGCAAAGCGGCATCTATTTCTGTTATTCTGTTTATCATTTTATCCCTTGTAATTATAGCAACACGAAAGCGGGTGAAATACTAATGGCAATGGCCAGAAGTAAAAAGAATCAGGCGATTAAGACAGTTGGATTTTATACGGGGCTTATCGGCCTGTTAACGATTTCCCTTTTTCCATTTTTCATTATGCTGATGACATCCTTTAAGTCTACAGAGGAAGCTGTTTCAACTAATCCAACCTTTTTTCCAAAGAAGTGGACATTCGAGCATTTTGTCGACATTTTCAATCCGGACATTTTTCCTTTTCTATCCTATTTTAAAAATAGCTTAGTCGTGGCGCTGACAGCAGCAGTACTGGCCGTTTTCATCGGAATCTTTGGTGCTTATGCTCTTTCTAGGCTGAAGTTTATGGGGAGGACAACGATTAATGCAAGTTTTTATACGGTGTATATGTTTTCGGGAATCTTGCTAATTGTTCCGTTGTTCAAAATTATTTCCGGACTTGGTTTGTACGATACGAAAACAGCGTTAATCATTACGATGATTGTTCAGACACTGCCTACAGCGATTTTTATGTTAAAAAGCTATTTTGATACAATTCCAGAAGACCTGGAAGAGGCGGCCAGTATTGATGGTTTAAACCGTATTCAAATTATTTTTAAAATCATTATTCCATTATCTTTATCTGGGATTATCTCAGTATTTGTTTATTCCTTTATGGTTGCTTGGAATGATTACTTGTTTGCCTCGATTTTCTTGTCAGACTCGTTGAATTTCACGTTGCCAATCGGATTGAACACATTATTCAGCACACCGGATTATGTTTGGGGCCGAATGATGGCAGCGTCGCTGATTACAGCACTTCCCGTTGTGATTATGTACTCGATTTCTGATTACTTTATTAAAGGCGGGGCCACTGAAGGCGGGGTAAAAGGTTAATTTTTCAAAAATAATGAAAGAGGTTATATCCTATGAAAAAGCTAATTGCTGCAGCACCTAGAGAAGCTGCATTGGTGGAATATGAAGATCGTGAAATTAAACCAAATGAAGTCAAAATTAGTGTTGAATTTGCTTCTCCTAAACACGGGACGGAAGTAGTCGATTTCCGAGGAATCACTCCATTTATGGATGAGGATTTTAACGAAGAATGGCGCATGTTTATGCCCCGCGAAGAAGGTTCTAAACCTGGAATAGTGTTTGGGGAATTTCAGCTTGGCAACATGGTTGTAGGTAAAATCGTTGAGGCAGGAAGGGAAGTTACGGATTATCAATTAGGGGAAACTGTTTGTACCTATGGACCGATCATGGAAACCTTAATCGTAAATGCCGTTGATAATCACCGCCTGCGCAAAATGCCGGAAGGCGGAAAATGGCAAAATGCCGTTTGCTATGATCCTGCACAATATGCGATGGCAGGCGTACGCGATGCGAATGTACGTGCTGGAGACTATGTGGTTGTTGTTGGATTAGGAGCTATCGGTCAAATCGCCATTCAGCTTGCGAAAAGAGCTGGAGCTAGCATTGTTATTGGGGTTGACCCATTGGCAAATCGCTGTGAAATCGCATTACGCAATGGTGCGGACTTCTGTCTTGATCCAACGGCTTGTGATGTTGGCTATGAAGTGAAAAAGCTGACCAATAAAATGGGTGCGGATTCCATCATTGAAACAAGTGGAGTTGCAGCTGCACTTCAAGCTGCATTAAAGGGAATTGCTTATGGTGGAACGATTTCCTATGTTGCATTTGGTAAACCACTGCCTGCAGGATTGAACTTTGGCCGAGAAGCCCATTTCAACAATGCAAAGATTGTCTTCTCTCGTGCGGCTAGCGAGCCTAACCCGGATTATCCGCGTTGGAACAGAAAACGTATTGAAGATACTTGCTGGGAATTGTTAATGAACGGTTATCTTAATTGCGAGGATATTATTGATCCAATTGTGCGCTTCGAAGAAAGTGCAGAAGCTTATATGGAATTTGTTGACCAACGTCCTGAGTTAAGTATCAAGATGGGGATCGAGTACAAAAAGTAATGGGCATGTGTGCCGTCTTTCATTAGGCGGCCTATCTATAGTATGAACAATCTCTTCCATGGAGGAATACACGATGAGACTAGGTACGCAAAATCAAAACTTTTTTCCAGAGAATATCAAGGAAAAGTTCCAATACATTAAGGAACTGGGATTCGAAGGCTTTGAAATCGATGGGAAACTGTTAGTTGACCATTTAGATGAAGTAAAAGAAGCGATTTCGGAAACTGGTATTCCAGTCACAACTGCATGTGGCGGATATTCTGGCTGGATTGGTGATTTTATTGAAGAGCGCAGGCTTAATGGTCTGGTAGAAATCAAACAAATCCTTGAGGCGTTAAAAGAAGTAGGCGGAAAAGGTATTGTTGTTCCAGCTGCTTGGGGTATGTTCACTTATCGCCTGCCGCCAATGACTTCACCTAGGAGCCAAAACGGTGATCGAAAGGCAGTAACAGAATCACTGGCTTATCTTGATAAGGCAGCGGAAGAAACAGGGACGACAATTTTCCTTGAGCCATTGAATCGTTATCAGGACCATATGATTAACACATTGGCTGATGCGAGCAGCTATATTGAAGAAAACGGATTTAAGCATGTAAAAATCATTGCCGATTTCTATCATATGAACATCGAAGAAGATGATATTTCAGAAGCGCTACGTAAAAACCGTGACCTAATCGGCCATATTCACCTTGCTGATAACCACCGTTTCCAACCGGGTAGCGGTTCTCTCGATTTCAAAAAACATTTTAACACGTTAAAAGAAGATGGCTATGAAGGTTTTCTAACCATCGAATGCCGGGTCAGAGGCAACGATCTTGATGCTGAATACAGACAGGCAGTAACACACCTAAGAGAATCCTTACGTTAAAAGGAGGATACCGCATTGAAAAAGAAAGTAGCGATTATTGGAGCAGGACAAGTAGCTGAAAAGGTACACGTGGCCTACTATCAAACAAGAGAAGAACTAGAAATTGTCGCAGTTGTTGGTCCAAATCCTGATAAGGTGAAGGAATTCGCTGAGAGAAATCATATTCCGCGTTTTTATACGGATGCAGAAGACATGTATGCTGTTGAGAAGCCGGATATAGTTAGTATCTGTACCCCAAACATGTTCCATTGTGAGAATGTCCTGCAGGCGATTTCACATGGCTGCGATGTGATGTGTGAAAAACCACCAGCTATTTCTGCTGCTGAAGCGAAGGAAATGAAAGAAGCGGCCGAGCGCAACTCCTGCCTGCTTGCTTATGATTTCCATCACCGCTTTGCGGTGGACGTGACCATTCTTCGTGAAAAAGTGAAGGAGGGGGTCCTTGGAAATGTCTATGTGACGAGAGCAAAGGCATTGAGGCGTTGCGGCATCCCAGGATGGGGAACCTTCACAAACAAGGAAGTACAGGGCGGAGGACCACTGATTGATTTGGGGGCACATATGCTTGACGCAGCATTATATGTGCTCGGATTCCCGAAAATTGAAAAAGTCACAGCAAAAATGTATCAAAAGATTGGAACAAAAAAATCAAAAGGTACTCTCGGAGAATGGGATCCTGCTAAATTTAATGTCGAGGATTCACTGTTCGGATTTATTGAGCTTGAAGGCGGCTGCTTGTTACAAATCGAAACATCCTTTGCCTTGAACATGAAAGAAGACTCTGTCATGAACGTTGAGTTCTTTGGTACACAAGCTGGTGCGACACTCTTTCCTGCCCAAATCTATACAGATGAAGGCGGCGAGCTTGTTTCGCTTTTGAACAGAGAAAGTGCCGATCCTGACCGCCATCAAAAAAGCATGGAAGCCTTTGTGGATAGATGCTTAGGTAAGGATGTTATGGTGGCAGACGGAGAGCAAGGATACTTCATCCAACAACTGATCGAGGCATTGTACCAATCTGCGGAAAAAGGTGAGAGTGTAACATTATGAAGAATAAACAAGTGATATACGATAATAATTTTGATTTGCACTCTCTTAATAAATTTTCGAGTGTAATGGCTTTAGGAAATGGCTATTTAGGTGTCCGTGCCGCCCATGAGGAGAATTATACAGGTCAAACCCGCGGGATGTATGTGGCAGGTGTCTATAATAAAGCGAGTGCTAATGACACGTCCGACCTCGTCAATTTACCGGACATTTCTGGTATGTTGATTGAGATTGACGGCAAAATCTTTTCCATGTTAGAAGGAGAATTGCTTTCTTATCAGCGAGCTTTACTACTTGAGACTGGTGAGCTAAGACGGGAATTCATTTGGAAAGATAAAGCGGGTGCCCGTTTTCAATTTATTTTTCAACGTTTTGTTGCTAAGGATCATTTACATTTGCTTGCTTCGAAGGTAACTGTTACAAGTCTGGATCAACCAGCCAAAATTAAGATTGTTACCGGAATTGATGCTCAGCAGACAAACTTCGGGAAACAACATTTACTAGAAGAAAGTGTCCGGGTTTTTAACGAAGAATTTCTCCAATGCGTCTATCAAACGACGGAAACGGGGATTACGATCGCGATAGCAGCCAGCATATATGCTCCTGCGGCAAGCCAAATTTCTTTTTCTGCAAAAAACCGCCAGTTGAATGCAGCGGTTGCTCAGAATATCGAAAAAGATGAGCCGTTTGTTTTTGAAAAAATAGGAACGGTATACACCTCGCTCGAAAGTTCGAATCCAGAAAGTGCTGGTTTAGCAGATCTTAAATCTAATAGCTTGCTAGGTTATGAGGCTTTGCTTGAAAGGTCTGCACATGCATGGCAGGAGTTTTGGGTGCAAAAGGGTATTGAAATCCAATCTACAGATGAATTCGACCAGACTTCAATGGATTTTGCTCTCTATCACATGGAGATTATGACACCGGCTCATGACGAGCGTTTTAGCGTTGGTGCCAAAGGACTTACTGGTGAAGGGTATAAAGGACATGTCTTCTGGGATACCGAAATCTTTATCGCTCCTTTTCATTTGTTCACAGAGCCTGAAACGGCGAAAAAGCTTTTGCGATACCGCTACCTCCATTTGCAGCAGGCAAAGGAAAAGGCAGTTGAAAATGGATATGAAGGTGCGTTATTCCCATGGGAAAGTGCTTTTTCAGGAAAAGAGGAAACACCGGAGTTTGCAGCGATTAATATACGGACTGGAACGCGGCAGAAGGTAGCTTCTGCACTCAGTGAGCACCATATTGTTGCGGATATTGCCTTTCTTGTTGTCCAGTATTTCCAAAACACATTGGATGAAGAGTTCATGAAAAATGAAGGTCTTGCACTGCTGAAAGAAACGGCAAAGTTTTGGATTAGCCGTACAGTAGAAGAAGGTAACAAGCTTTCCATCAAGGATGTTATCGGGCCAGATGAATACACAGAGCACATTGACAACAATGCCTATACAAATTACATGGCGTTCTACAATGTGGAACAAGCCCTTTATTTTATGGATCAATATGAGGATGCGGATGAACAGCTTATCAGCCAGGGAATGGACTTTTTAAAACGTTTGTATCTTCCAGTGCCCAATGAAGCCAAGATCATTCCGCAGGATGATACCTTCTTATCCAAGCCTGAAATTGACTTAACCCCTTATAAACAATCACAGGGAAGTCAGGCGATTTTGCTCGATTATTCGCGTGCTGAGGTCAATGAAATGCAGATTTTGAAACAAGCAGATACCGTTATGCTGCTGTATCTATTTCCGGATCTGTTTCCAAAAGAGGTTGTCGCGAAGAACCTCCATTATTACGAAGATCATACCATCCATGACTCTTCTCTCAGCAAGGCGATTCACGCAATTGTTGCAGCACGCTGTGACGAAGAGGAAACTGCCTATCGATTTTTTAAGGAAGCATGCCTAATCGATTTGGGTCCCAATCCGCATTCGTCTGATGAAGGAATACACGCCGCTTCATTAGGAGCGATTTGGCTGACTGCACTGTTTGGTTTTGCCAATATGTCACAGGCTGGCGGCCGTCTCACCTTTAACCCTAAGTTACCAAAAAACTGGTCAGTATTGAATTTTCCACTTACTTATCAGGGGCGGAAACTTACGGTCAAATTGACTAACGAGCGTGTCGAGATTGTGAAGCTTTCAGGATTGGATTTAGATGTTGAGATTAACGGTAATGAATATCATTTGAGTGACCGGGTTGAAGCCAAAGTTAAGAATTAGGGGAATGAGATATGGAAAATAAACGTATAGAAGCAGTTGTTTTTGACCTGGATGGAGTGATAACCGATACGGCACATTATCATTTTCTTGCGTGGAAACAGCTGGCAGAAGAAGTGGGAATCACGATTGACGAAGTATTTAATGAGAGACTGAAAGGAATCAGCCGCATGGATTCCCTTGAGTTAATTTTAAAAGAGGGAAATCGACAGAATGATTTTACCTTAGCTGAAAAAGAAGAAATGGCGGCGAAAAAGAATTTGCACTACTGTGAGTTCTTAAAAGAATTAACACCAGAAGCTGTTTTGCCGGGAATCCTGGAATTACTAGCTGCTATTAAAGCAGAGGGAATTTCCATTGGCCTTGCTTCCGTTTCAAAAAATGCAGCGACGGTCTTAAAGGCGCTCCAGTTAGAATCATCTTTTGATTACTGTGCGGATGCCGCAAAAATTAGCAAATCAAAGCCAGATCCAGAGATTTTCCTCACAGCCTGCAAAGGACTAGTGGCTAATCCAGCCTATTCGCTTGGCATTGAAGACGCCCAAGCGGGGATTGAAGCGATAAAAGCAAGCGGCATGTTTGCGGTTGGTGTCGGCCATTATCTTGATGGTGCGGACTTCAGGGTTGAAGCTACATCTCAACTTGATTGGGAGATAATAAAAGGACAATATTTTGCTAGATTATAATGTTAATAAGCCTGTAGACAAATGTTTACAGGTATTTTTTATAGGGAAAAAGGGGGAGCAGGCAGTTGAATATTTTAGTTGCAATGGATTCCTTAAAGGGGAGCTTGTCATCATTCGAAGCAAATAAGGCTATCGCTGAAGGATTTTCAGTGGTTAGTTCGGATTTTACTATTGTGACCGTGCCGATTGCAGATGGTGGCGAGGGTACGGTAGAGGCGCTAGTCCATGCGACAAATGGACAATTTATTGAAAAAATTGTTACAGGACCCTTAGGTCACCCGGTGAACGCAGTCTTCGGAATTTTAGGGGACAGGACAACTGCCGTTATAGAAATTGCGGAAGCATGTGGATTACCGTTATTATCTGTTGAAAAGCGTAATCCTCTGTTTACCACTTCCTTTGGTGTCGGAGAACTTATTTTGGAAGCGGTGGAACAGGGATGCCATGAAATTATCATCGGTCTTGGCGGCAGTGCCACCAATGATGCTGGAGTTGGAATGCTGCAGGCACTAGGGTATCAATTTTTTACTCTGGAGGGTGAGCTTGTTGGATTTGGCGGAGTTGAGCTAAAGAAGGTTGCACGGATTGATTCGAGCGCTGTTCCCCATCAGGTGAAAGACTTGAAGTTTCGTGTTGCTTGTGATGTAAATAATCCGCTATATGGCTTGAATGGTGCGGCTTATATTTATGGACCGCAAAAAGGAGCAACACCAGAAATAGTAAAGGAATTAGATGATGGCCTTCGAAACTTTGCTGCGGTAGTGTTAGAGCAGGCAGGCAAGGATCTGCAGCAGATTTCAGGAGCCGGTGCAGCCGGTGGATTGGGAGCGGCTTTTGCTGGGTTCCTAGGTGCTGAACTGGAATCTGGTGTACAGCTGATACTTGATTATGTGCGGCTTGAGGAAAAGCTGCAGGGAGTGAACCTTACGATTACAGGCGAGGGGAAGCTGGATGGTCAAACCTCAATGGGGAAAGCCCCTGCCGGAATTGCTCATCTTTCAAAAAAACATGGAATCCCTGTGATTGCACTTGCAGGAGATATCACAGAAGGGAATTCTTCTTTGCATGAGTCAGGGATATCTTCGTTCTTTCCCATCGTGAGCGGGCCTGTTGACTTAGAAACAGCCATGGACCCAGAAGTAACCAGGTTAAATTTAAGAAGAACAGCCGAGCAAATAGGCAGGATTTTGAAGCTGATTTAGTTTTGTTTTTTTGGTAGTGTGGAGTGACCGTAACGGTGGAGGAAGAGGAGTTTTGGTCACTGTGCCATTTGGTACACGTTAGAAATAGTCATTTTCAAATTCAGTTACCTTCCTACATACGGGCACATTCTTTTTCTCCTTTCAAAGGCCTCGATCGCTCCGCATAGGGAGTAATCAAGGCCTTATAAGTGGTTGTTATCCATCCAGTTTAGGAAAGTGAAATGCATATAAGCAGTGCAGGAAATCGTCGAATGGAAGGGAGGACTCGCCCTCTTTCTCGCCATTTCCGGAAACGCTCGTTCTAATGGAGTTTCCCCATACTTGAAGGCTGTCGTTATTTGGGTTATAAAAATAGACACGTATGCAGCCTGAAGGGTCAGGGGCTACTCTTTGTATAAGCACTGCATGAGCTCCAAGCGCTTGACCAGAGTGGTTGTAAATCGTAATTCCGGCTGGCTGGGGAAGCCCTTCATTGACATTTTGATTACTCGAAGGGTGATAGTAAAGGTGAAATTTGGATTTAAATTGAACGTCACTGTATGAATCTGAAAACCCGGACCATATTCCTTTAATATGAAAAGAAGGGTTGATCCATTTATGGGGATCCTGACCGCGTCCTTTGGTGGCATTTAACATTTCAAAATAGATAGAATCGAGGTGAGGGATTAAGAGTAGTGATATGGTATCAATATTGTCGACATCATCTAGGGACACATGCGGAAGTGTATCAGAAGAGATAGGTCTGCCCTCAAAATGAATCGTAATTTTTCCATGTTCAAGAAAGTGATTAAACATTTTGAGCAGCATAACAGGCTCCTTTTGTGACCAATAGCTGAGTGCTCTTGTCGATTGGCAAGTTGGGTTAAAACCTTGGCCAATACCGAGTGGCTGACCCAAAACGCTTATCATTTCCGAGACTAGAAGAGAACGAAGGACACCCGTATCGTTGATACTATGAACTTCTGCGAGCCTTTTTGTTATGTTTTCATAAAGAGGTACGTCTAAAAGCTTCCCTAATTCTCTTATAAATTCTTTCGTAAAAATATCTCGCTCCAGAAGGCGTATGAGACCATAAATGCTTCTTCGGGTTTTAATCGTAATCGCTGTATCAATTAGAGTAGAAATAAAAGGAAGATTCCCCCGCAGGTTTTTCCTTGCTGTTTCATCTTCACCTACTATTCTCTGAAGTAAATCGGGCTTTTCATTATTTATATAGATTAAAAAAATCGCATGGAACGGTGAAACAAGCCCTGTATTCTTGAGTGATTCACGCAGCTGATGGGCTTCCTGAATTAATACTAAATCATTGCTGGCTTTAAGCTTATTTTGATAACTTTCAACGGACGCTGTAGCAGCGATTACAGATGGGCAATAAACGGCATTTTCGTAATGCACCATGCTAGTATCTGCTTTTTCAAGGTCGTGAGCTAACTTTTTTGCACTGGCAATTAATTTTAGAATCTTATCCGTTACAATTGGTCTTTGTACGGCTAAATTATCGACTTCCTGATATAGGCTTTGAAATACAAGCGGTGAAAAACAATTGTCTGAGATAAATCCTAAAATTTCCGAAGCTTGCTTATCTTTGTACAGATGGTTTACCCGATTTTCTTCTGTTTCTTTCATTAATAGCAGATCCAGGTTCAAAGCCATAACCTTTGTCAAAAATTCAGTTGCTTCTTGCGCAGACATTTCTGCGTGTACATAATCACCCCTGGCAATGGCAAGAATTCTTAGATTGCTTAGTGCTTCGGCAGTTGCCATAATGCCACCTGCATGTAAAGTACCTCTAACAAGAACGGGATTGAGCTTACGGACATTCTCCCATGGTTTCCCCACAAACACCCCGGCTTCATCAAACAGATGGGCATATTGAAAAATCTTTGCCAATCCATTAGGTTTCTTCAGAAGTAAAGCAGCTTCTTCAAAAACGGCCTGTTGAAATGAACTTTTCATTAATAAGGGTGTTTTCAATAACTGATATAATGCCCTTTGAAATGAATCCTCTAATGTAAAAAGAAAAAGTCCCATGAATTCAATCCCTTTCTTTACATAGTGCCTTTACAGTATCATATTGACAAAACATAAAGAGAATTACTTATTATTCCTCTCTATTCGAAATTAAGCAAAAAAGGACCATATATTTCAGGTCCCTTAAATTTTTTTCTGTTAATTTTTACTGTTGAAAATGGTGGGAGTCAGCTCCCTTACCGCGGCGAACGGACATGCTTAATTACCAAACTCCTGCATTTCGGCGGACATAGGCTTTTTCTAGGATTTCTTTTAGTATGTTCATTCCATTTTCCAGTTCTTCCATTGATACGGTGAGAGGCGGCAATAGTCGAATGACCTTTTCTCCTGCTGGCAATACGATCAGCCCCTTATTTCGAAGCTCCCTTATTATTGCTGTTACGGGTAACTTGCATTCGATTCCAGCCATCAATCCAATTCCTCTTATATCCTGGATCAGATTAAAGTGTTTAAGACTATTTAGTTGCATAAATAAAAATTCACTTTTATAAAGAACTTCATTTAAAAATTCTTTATTAAAAATGGCTTCCATCGTAGCAATAGCTGCGGCGATGGAAACTGGATTTCCTCCGAAGGTCGAGCCGTGACTTCCAGGACCAAAATATTGCTCAAGTTTTTCTATCCCAATTAATGCGCCGATTGGAAATCCGCTTCCTAAACCTTTAGCCGATGTAATTAGATCAGGATCAAGGTCAAAGTGTTGGAATGCGAATGGTTTCCCTGTCCGGCCAATTCCTGTTTGAATTTCATCAATGATGAAAAGTGCACCATGCTGTTTACAAAGCTCCTGAACACCCTGTAAAAAATTCTTATTGCCAACATGAATTCCACCTTCACCTTGTACAACTTCAATCATAACTGCTGCAACATCATTTCCTATTTCACTCTTAATTGCTTCGATATCATTATAGGAAACATAGATAAATGTTTCGAGCATTGGGCCATATCCATGCTTTATTTTATCTTGTCCTGTTGCTGACATTGTCGCAAAGGTGCGGCCGTGAAAGGAATTTTTAAAGGTGATAATTTTTGTTTTTCCTGTTGCTTTACGTGCTAGCTTAATGGCGGCTTCGTTTGCTTCTGCACCGCTATTAGCAAAGAATACTCGATCGAGTCCGGCTGCTTCTGCAAGCGTTTTTGCGGCTGCCTCCTGGTTTTCACTTTGGAACAGATTCGATACGTGCCAAAATTGCTTGAGCTGCTTAAGTACTGCTTCTTCAACGTTCTTCGGACAGTGTCCAAGATTACAGACCCCGATTCCTGAAGTAAAATCAAGAAATGTTTTTCCATTCTTATCTATCATTGTGCTGCCACTCGCTGATTCAGGTTCAATCTCCCAGCGTGCATAGGTTGGAAATAAGTGACTCAATTTGTGATCAGCTCCTTATGAAAAATTCTCGTCCCGTTCCAGGTGCCATTTTCAAAAAAGGTCTTTTTACCGGATACGATCATGACACTATCAACGCCTTTTTCCACAGCATTCAAAGCTGATTGAACTTTCGGAATCATCCCTCCACTAATTTCACCATTGGCAATATAAGTATCGACCTCTTGTTTTGATAGGGAACTGGCGATTGTGCCCTCAATCAAGACGCCATCAACATTGGTGACAAACAGGCATTGTTCGGCATCAAGGGCTTTCGCCACCTCTGCGGCTGCATAATCAGCGTTAACATTAAGTTTTTCACCTGTTTCAGTAATTCCTAACGGAGTAATGACAGGAATGTAGTTCCTATTAACAGCAAGTTCTAAGTATTCTGTATTAACCTTGCTGATTTCTCCAACAAAACCAAGCTCTTCACGGTTTAAATACTCAGCCTGTAAACAATTCGCGTCACTTCCGTTTATCCCGATGGGGGAGAAGTGGTGCTGCTGAAGCATTGCCACAAGTTTTCTGTTCGTTTGCCCTGATAGAATCATTTCCGCAATTTTTAGTGTCTGCTCATTCGTTTTACGAAGTCCATTGACAAATTCAGGTTTTACATTAAATAATTCGAGCATTTCATTTATATCAGGTCCACCGCCATGGATAAAAACCAGTTTATATCCAAGATTCTCCAACTCGGAAAGACTTGTGAAAAAAGAGGATGTTAACTCGTCTAAAACACTGCCGCCGCATTTGATAACAATATATTTCATCCTGTTTCCTCCGAGCCTTACGTACGATAGCTGGCATTGATTTTGACATAGTCATAAGATAGGTCACAGCCCCATGCCTTACCGGCACCTTTACCCACATGAAGATTAACAAAAATCTTGATAAATGGCTGATTTAAATAATTGCGTGCTTCGTCCTCTGAGAACGTACAAGGTACACTATTTTCCAGCATCTTAATAGAACCGATGGCCATATCGACTGTATAAGGGTTAATCGCCGCTTTTGTCTGCCCAATCGCGCCGATGATTCGTCCCCAGTTGGCATCGGCACCAAAGATGGCGGTTTTTACTAAATTTGACCCAACAATTTGTTTGGCAATGAATCTTGCTTCCTCATCATCCTTTGCCCCTAGTACCTCTACCTCAACTAACTTCGTAGCACCCTCGCCATCCATTGCAATTTGCTTGGCTAAATTTTCACAAGCCTTCTTCAAAAGCTCAACGAATGTTTCCCATTCTGGATGTTCTGGGGTTAACGGATGATTCCCTGCCAGACCGTTTGCCAAACACAAGACCATATCGTTTGTGGAGGTATCTCCATCCACAGTAATTTGATTAAATGTATGATTGGTTACCCGTTTTAAGGCTGCCGATAAATTCTCTGGAGAGATTGCTGCATCCGTTGTTAAGAAACCAAGCATGGTAGCCATGTTCGGATGAATCATTCCTGAACCTTTGGCCGCACCTCCGATGGTAATGGTTTGGCCGTCGATTATGCTTGAGTAACCACAGCTTTTCATCACGATATCGGTGGTCAGAATAGCAGTTTGAAAATCAACTGCATCACTGTTTGATTTACCTGGTGATAATGATTGAATGCCGTTTGAAATTTTATCCATATCTAAATACTTGCCAATAACACCAGTCGAAGCAACAGCCACATAATTTTCCTTAAGGTTGAATTTTTCAGAGGTTAAGGAGCGCATGATTAATGCATCCTTGTGTCCTCTTACTCCTGTACAAGCATTGGCACAGGCACTGTTCACCACAACAGCCTGTAAGAGACCTTCGCTCTCAATGCTTTCTTTCGTTACTATTAAAGGAGCTGCTTGGAATTGGTTTGTAGTATAAACTGCTGCAGCTGAAGCCGGGATTTCACTAATAATGATTCCTAAATCCTTTTTAGCATAGCGGAGTCCGGCATGGACCCCTGCTGTCGTAAATCCTTGTGGTGATAATATATTCCCATTTTCTATTTCAACCATTTTATCCTTTAACAATAACTGCATTCCAGATCCTCCTTAAGGGTACATAGGAATAAACTCTAATCCCGTTTTCTCATTTAATCCATTCATTAAATTAGCATTCTGAACCGCCTGGCCGGCAGCGCCTTTCATGAGATTATCGATGACAGAAACGATCGTTACCCTTCCTGTTCTCTCGTCAGCATGTAAACCAATATCACAATAATTTGATCCAGATACTTCCTTGACAGATGGGAAATTACCTTTTTGTCTAATCCTTACGAACGGATTATTCAAATACTGTTCCTTATATAATTCAATAAGTCTATCAGTATTGATATTTTCTGTAAGCTTTACATAAATAGTAGCCATGATTCCTCTCGTGATTGGCAACAAATGGGTATTGAATGTGATAGGTGAAATTTCGGCATCCCACAGGTTCAATTGCTGTTGTATTTCAGGAATATGCTGATGTTCGTTTACCTTATAGATTCGGAAATTTTCATTGATTTCCGAGAATAGCAGGTTTTTAGATACCGATCTTCCAGCTCCCGAAGCACCGGATTTCGCATCAACAATAATCATTTCCGGATCAATCAGTTTCTGTTTTATTACTGGCGCAAGACCTAATAGCGTGGCTGTAGGGTAACAGCCAGGGTTGGCAATTAAACTAGAATCGATGATTTTTTCTTTGTTCCATTCACTTAACCCATAAACAGCATTTTCTAGGAGATTGCTTCCTACAGGTTCGTGCTTATACCATTTTCTATATAGTTCTCCATCGGTAAGACGCAGGTCACCAGATAAGTCGATGATTTGAATACCTGTGTCAAGGAAGGCGGGGACTAGTTTGCTAGATACCCCTGATGGCGCAGCAATAAAAACAATATCTGAATGCTTCGCTATTTTTTCAGCATCGATATGCTCAAGTTTTAAGCTTGTAATTCCGTTCAGGTGTGGATACTCTTCAAATAATGGAATCTCATCCCGTGTCGTATGAACAGATTGTATCCTAAATATAGGATGGTGATGTAATATGCGAAATAGTTCACCACCGCCATATCCAGTAGTACCGATTATTGATACTTGCATGACGGACCTCCCGTAAACAGTTTGTTGTCTGATCTAGCTCCAGCCCCTGATCAAGGCGCTTCCGCTTTTGTTATTCCCAAAGATAAGTTTTGCCCCAGCTGTCTCTTGCTAAGGTTTCTACTTCTTCTACAAGGCTATCTTCAACCATATAGATGTCTCCCTGTTCGTAGGGGTTGTAATGGAAGGCATACATCCTTGATAAAAACTCATGAAACGGAAGGGAAGATTCTCCTTCAAATTCACCGAAACCTGAAACGCTAGGGCTTATGCCTTGCCCCCAATTCTGGCCGCTGTCGTTGTTCGGATTGTAAAAATAGATCCGGTAATCCCCATTCTGATCTTGATGAATCCTTTGAATCGATACCGCGTGCAAACCGAGCAGTGTCCCGTGTACGTTAGTCGTGAAAATGCCAACTGGGTTTGGATAAATCAATTCGTACCCCTCATTATAGTCAGGATGGTGGGTAGCATAGAATAGCCTGACGAAGGTGGAATAATTGGTCACTTTCAGTGTTAGTGGATCGATTACATTTATAAAGCCCTTTGGAATCCACTCTCCATAAAATTCGGGGTTCACCCACTTATGACCGTCTTCTCCGCGAAGGAGTGTCCGTTTCATCATTTCGTTATAGATTTTATCGAGGTGGGAAACAAGAACAATGGATACGGGATCCAATTCTTGGTGAATTTCTCCGGCAACTCCGTCAACCAGGAGGCTTGAATGGATTGCTTCACCTTCAAAAGTCATGTCAATATCATGATCACGAGCCGCGCGGGCAATGTATTCTAACAGCTGGCCGATTCCATGCTGGGACCACAGGGAGACGGCTCTCGCAGACTGGCAAGTTGGATTGAGACCCTGGCCCACTCCAAGCGGCTGGCCGAGTACACTAATGACCCCGGCAACGAGCACACCGTTCAGGCTGATCCCGCACCGTTCATATTCAGGCTTTGAAAGGATTTGTTTCACCTGGGCGTGAATCGGGAGCTCGAACAGCCGGCGAATGGCTGGTGCCACATGTTCCTGGGAAAGAACTCCGCGGTCAAGCATTCTTGCAAGGCCGTAAATAGATTGCCTTGTTTCTGGATAAATAGAGAGCTGAATCATATCGTGAATTAATTCTCTATTGGCATTAAAGCTGGCTATCCCTGTTTCCGTTAGATCAAGGGCAGCTGGAATCAAGTCCGGATTCTTCCGGTTAAGGAATCGCAGCAGTACGGCATGATGGGGTGAAACAAGCCCAGTATCTTTCATGGAACCAGCAAAAATCTTAGCCTCAGCCTCAAGTTCATCACCATAGGCATCCTTTATTCTGAGCCTGTATTCCCTTTGAGTGGACGCATCCTTACTTAGTGGTGTAGGAGCATTGGCAGCACGTGAGTACTTTTTAAGAGCTTCCGCTGTTCTTTCATCCTCTACACTTTCCATTAGTGGTTCAAACATGGCGATCATGTTTAATATCCGTCCGGTCATAATCGGGCGCTGAACGGTCAGGCGATCGATCTCCTGAGCAATTTTATCAGCGATTGCCTTAAACGAAAGCTCTTGGCCCAGGTAGCGGAACAAGTGCTGTGCCCGGATCATATGTTCATCCAGCTGAATACGGTTTTCCTCATTTTCCGGCGGAAATAACAGGTCAAGATTAAGAGCGAGGACTTCATTTAAAAATACGTGTGCTTCTTCAGCGGTAACGCCCTCGTGTATGTAATCCCCTTTGGCAATGGCAAGCATTCTCATTTCACTTAACAATTCAATAATGGATTGGACACCTTTAAGCTTCAATGAACCACCGGCCAAGGGAGGCTGCATTTTTGCCGGATCTTCCCAAGGACCGTCTTGGAACACACCGGCTTTGTCAAACCGATGGGCATTCCCATAGAGGATAGGCAGACCGTCATCTGAACGGGATAGCTCAATCGCCAGTTGGAAGACTTCTGTCTGGTACATGCTTTTGGCGAATGATTTTGCCTCCTCGAGTCTGTTTAGGGCATTTTCGAATCTATTTTTTAAGGCGGCTGTTAGTTTACTCATTCTTTTCCGCTTTGTTTGGTTGGTCATCCGTTTCTTCCCTCCTTAAAGGTAAAAATCATGTTTTTCATATTTTTTCATGAGCATCCTCATGATTTCACTGTCATCCCCTGAAAAGAAAATCGTTCCATAATGGTTTCCAAAGCCCACTCGTTCTGCCACTTTGGAAGTAACAGGTATGAACATATCATGTTTTTCGAAATAAGGATGATTTTTGAGCTCCTCAGGCATACTGAGTTTTTCAATGATTTTTACGTTTGGATATACCATCAAGCTGCCGGCATAACCCTTTGCAGAGACCACTTCCTCAGGGAAAAAGGCCTCAAGTTCTTCTTCTGTAGTATCTGGGTCGCTACAAAGAATCTGTGCTTGGAACGCACTAAAGCCATACGCCTTTTCAATCAATTCAAATATATGACCACCTGGAACACGGGCAGCCACCTCGCCGAAATTCAATGTTCCATCCGGGGCGATGAAATATTCAGGGTGAATGACTCCGTATTCGACTTCAAAGGCTTCTACAAGCTTCTCGATCTCTTCCCTAATTTGCGGCCGCCATTCTTCAAGAGAAGGAGAAGCAGGCACGAAGTTAGAATGACCAAGCTTTACGTACTCGGTAATATTTAGGAACTTCACCTTGCCATTATGGATAAAGACCTCACAGGAGAATTCCTGACCATCTAGATGGCTTTCCATCAGAAGGGGAAATTCAGAATCGCAGATTTGTTCAATCTCTTGTCGATCGCGAATCATCCGGTGGCCCACTGTTCCTGCCTTATTAAAAGGCTTTACATGGATGGGGTCATTTGGATCGCCATCCAGCTTTATTAATGCTTCATTTACTCTATTTAAAAAACGATAGATATCATCCTTGTTTTCCGCTTCTGCAAATACACCCACACGGATGCCGGCCATTTGTGCTTTACGCTTCATCAACCCTTTGTCCCGAAGTAACAGTGATTTATGGAAAATACGCGGGTTATTTCGGAACCTTGCATTAAGGGTACCAGCCCATTCGACGGTTTCCTCATAGATCGGTATAGCTACTTTTGTATTCAGGTTCTTTAATCTTTCATAAAGTTCATCCGACCGTTCCTCTAAGTGGTCGAATACCCATGGGACAAACTGGATGTTATGGGTGTCAGCAAAACTTTGAAATTCAGGTGGACCGACCACCACAAAAGGTCGATTCATTTTGTCAATCGCTTCAATTGCATGAAGACTCCAGCCAAGTAATGCCGTTACTTTACCCTTGCTCTCTTTCATCTGCATAACTCTCCCTATTTTGAATGTGGACAAGATTATAACAGCATTATTTTAACAAAAATAAAAGTTAGAATTTTCAGATTTACACAAAGAGTACAAATACTTAAAACTATCTTAATAAAAAATTTACATTGATTCACTAAAATAAGAGGGTAAGTTGAAGAAAATTGAAAAAATTCTGTTAAAGGGGTAGTAGGATGAGCCACTGGTATACTAGATTGACTGATTATTTTCCAGAAAAAGAAATGAAATCCAAAAGGCATTTTGAAATACTTTTTCATGAAAAGCAAGGAATCTATCAATTAGAAGAAAGCCCAGGCCATGTGCTTGTATACTTCGAACATTCAGATTTTATCTTCATAGATTATATCCTCGTGACCGGAAACAACCGTGGGAATGGGAGAGGAAGTAAGATCCTTGATCAGTTGAAAAGAAAAGGAAAAGCGATCATATTAGAGGTGGAGCCAGTAACTCTGATAGACCCTGACTCGGAAAAAAGAATACGTTTTTATGAAAAAAATGGTTTCCTAAAGATGGAATCGATTCGTTATGAAAGAATCCATATGGTAACAAATGAGTTGAATAAAATGGACATCTTCTGCTGGTCACCAGTACATAGAACGGAACATTGGGTGTATAACCAAATGAAAGCTGTATATGATGAAGTACACGCTTTTAAAGCTGGGGAACTGTACAAACGCAATCCCCAGCCTGTATCAGATGTTCTCTGGATGGAAGAATTAATGATTGTTAATGCTTAGTTGAAAGGGTTCTACAAGGATGCGGATATCCAAATAGCAGCCAAAAAGGGTCAGCCCCACGATATGCTAAGATAGTGGGGGCTGACCCTTTGTTTTGAACATCTATTTGATTGTTTATGTAATGTTTTATAGATAAGTAAGATTATGCGTTATTTCGAAAATCTTCAATATTGTATAAATCTTTGAAGTCAGTCCAGCTCATTTTTCGTTTCAAATGTTCCCGGAAAGAATGGCAGCATTTTTCTTGAGGATGCTCAAAGAGTAGTGAGGTAAATCGCTGTAATCGAGCTTGTACCGCAAAAAAGTATCGATGGTTTTTTTCTAATACAGGGATGTCCATGACTTTGATTTTCTGTCCAAAAGTATTTTTGAACTCCAGGCTTTTACATACCAAAAATATCATCTTCTTTTTCCAATTTTCTTCTATTATAACTCATTAACGGGCTAAAGCGTCAAAATATTGTTACTATTTCGTGGACATAAAAAACCAGACTCTTAAACAGAATCTGGTTTTCATTACTATTAAGCTAATCTCATTTTGAAATCTTGATAGCCGAATTCACGTACAATACGACAGTCTCCGTCTTTATCCTGGACAGCAATCGCTGGTAAAGGCATACCGTTAAAGGTAGAGTTTTTTACCATTGTATAGATGGCCATATCACCGAAAACTAGACGATCGCCGCTCTTTAATGGCTGGTCGAAAGAGTAATCACCAATTACATCACCTGTAAGACAGGTTTGTCCGCCAAGACGATAGGTAAATGGCTTTTCGCCTGTTTCCCCTGATCCAAACAGTGGAGGACGATAAGGCATTTCTAAAACGTCAGGCATATGACAAGTTGCAGATGTGTCAAGAATGGCAATATCGATTCCATTACGATGGAGGTCAAGGACAGAAGTGATTAAATAGCCTGCGTTAAGCGCAATCGCTTCACCTGGCTCAAGGTATACTTCTAATCCGTATTTCTCCTGCATTCTTCTAATGCAGTTTTCGAGTCTTGGAATGTCGTAATCTTCTCTTGTAATATGGTGGCCGCCGCCAAAGTTAATCCATTCCATTTGCGGAAGCCATTGTCCAAATCTTTCTACGACTGCATTTAGAGTGGTCTCTAAATCGTCAGAGTTTTGCTGACAAAGGGTATGGAAATGCAAACCAGAAACACCATCAAGCAAATCAGGGCGAAAATCTTCTTGTTTAACACCAAATCTAGAACCTATTGAACATGGGTCATAGATTTCGTGTCCAACCTGCGTTGAACATTCAGGATTAATGCGCAAGCCGACTTTTCTGCCAGCTGCTAGGGCTTTATCTTTAAACTTTTCCAACTGTGAGAAGGAGTTAAAGATAATATGATCACAAATGGATATAATTTCGTCAATTTCATCTTCACGGTAGGCAGGGGCAAAGACATGATTTTCTTTGCCCATCTCTTCGTAACCAAGACGTGCCTCGAATAATCCACTAGCTGTTGTTCCGCTTAAATACTTTCCAATGAGGGGATACATTGTTGTCATAGAAAATGCTTTCTGTGCTAAAACAATTTTAGCTCCTGTACGTTCCATGACGCCGTTCAGGATTTTGAGGTTCTTTTCTAGAAGACCCTCATCTACTACATAACACGGTGTTGGTAATTCTTCGAACTTCATCTTATCGAACGAACTCCATCTCTTTTTCTTTCACTGGCTCATCAACTAGAACAGGATTGAAGTTTTCTACCCATGGAAGTCCCCATTTGTTTAACTCTTCCATGAATGGATCTGGATCAAATTCTTCGATATTGAATACGCCTGGCTTATTCCATTTGCCAGTCATGACCATTGCTGCACCGATCATTGCAGGTACACCTGTTGTATAAGAGATCGCTTGAGAACCAACTTCTCTGTAGCATTCTTGGTGGTCACACACGTTGTAAACATAATACGTTACCGGTTTTCCGTCTTTTTTACCTTGGAAGATACAGCCGATATTTGTTTTTCCAACTGTACGTGGTCCAAGAGAAGCAGGGTCTGGTAATACAGCCTTTAAGAACTGAAGCGGAATGATTTGTTTTCCTTCGAATTCAATTGGTTCGATAGAAGTCATTCCTACATTTTCAAGAGCTTTAAGGTGTGTAATATAGCTTTGACCAAATGTCATGAAGAAACGGATACGCTTAAGGCCTGGCATGTTTTTCGCAAGAGATTCAAGCTCTTCGTGGTATAGCAGGTACATATCTTTTTCGCCAACTTCAGCGAAGTTATAAACGCGCTTGATTTCCATTGGCTCAGTCTCGACCCATTCACCGTTTTCCCAGTAGCGGCCGTTAGCAGATACTTCGCGGATATTGATTTCAGGGTTGAAGTTTGTTGCAAACGGATAGCCATGGTCGCCGCCGTTGCAGTCAAGGATATCGATATATTCGATTTCGTCGAAATAATGTTTTAGCGCATAAGCAGAGAATACTCCCGTTACACCTGGGTCAAAGCCGCTTCCTAAAAGAGCTGTAATGCCAGCCTTTTCAAAACGCTCTTTGTATTCCCATTGCCATTTGTATTCAAATTTTGCTGTATCTTCTGGCTCGTAGTTTGCAGTATCCATATAGTGTGTCTTTGTTGCAAGACAAGCATCCATAATCGTTAAGTCTTGATATGGTAATGCTAAGTTCATCACGATATCTGGTTTTACTTCATTAATTAAAGCAATTAATTCTTCTACATTATCTGCATCCACTTGAGCAGTGGTGATTTTTGTTTTAGTTGTGCCTTCTAATTTTGCTTTTAAGTCATCGCATTTTGATTTTGTACGGCTAGCGATACAAATCTCTTCAAATACGTCACTGTTTTGAACACATTTATGAACTGCCACTGATGCTACGCCGCCGGCGCCAATGATAAGTGCTTTTCCCATTCTCCTATCTCCCAACTTAATAAATTTTTTCCCAACAAAAAAAACAAGTGAAAAAACGCATGACAGCGCACAACACTTGTTTTCGATATTTAATCAATATTAATAAGCTCAGTATACCGTAACACAGAAGTATACCCTTAGCATAAAAGTCCTAGGACATTATGAAAGAAAGCTCGCTAATATTCAAAATATATCTTCATAGGATCAGAGTCTATATAGCAAATAATTACTTTTACTACTCTTATTGACCGTTTCACAAGTTGTGTGCATCTGCACTGGTTGTAAAGTAACCAACTTATAAAATTTGAGCTTTTAACTCAATCAATAAGGCAACTAAAGTTGCCAATCGGCATTTGACCCGGCTGTCCGTATGGCCTTAACTTCTTAAGGAAGTGGTCAAAAATTATCTGCTTGGAAAGACTCAAAGATATTTTGAATAACAGCTTTCCAATAACAACGCTATTTCATATTAGCAGAATATAAATAGCGTCGCAATAGAGAATTTAATATTTTTTGTAGGATGTTTCTTCCTTTTTTTGTTAGTTTTATTTTATTATTAACCTAGAGTTACAATAACGTGGTCTAAAGCCTTTATTCTGGGGTTTTTTCTCAGCGCTATTTTACACCAGAAACACGACAAACCCTTTAAATAGATAAAGGGTTTGCAATGTTTTTAGTTTAATATGGTTACCTTTAATTGTTTCCTTCCAAAATTAATGGCATCTTGTTTCGAAGGGATAAAGACATCAATTTTATTTCCTTTAATCGCACCGCCTGTATCTCCGGCGATCGCTTCACCATAGCCTTCTACATAAACTTTACTGCCGAGCGGTATAACACTTGGGTCAACGGAGATAACCTTTTGATTTGGGTTTTCTAAAAGGTTAATTCCAGTGGCCGTAATACCAGAGCAGCCTTCACAACTTGCTGTATAGGCTGTAGCTTCTACTGTAATTTCCTTTGAACTAGGTGCTGCGGCTTCAACTGCAGGTGCACTTTCAGCTGGTGCGGGCGCTTGCTCCTGAACAGCAGGTGCAGGTTCAGTTGTCGCTTCTACCGCAGGTTCACTTTCAGTTGGCACCACTGTTACAGGTGCAGGTTCTGGTTGTTCTGTTAACACGATATTAGTAGTTTTTAAACCTTCAAAGATTACTAGATTTAATCCAGGATGGATAAGATCAGTATGTAATTGGTTCCAATCTTTAATTTGCGAGACTGTTACTTGATGATTCATGGCTATATCCCATAATGTGTCACCTTGTATAACAGTATAACGTTTTTCAGGTGCGACAGTTAGCACATCCCCCGGATGTATAAGGTCTGTAGTAAGATTATTTATCTTTTGGAGATTTTCTAAAGACATATTATTTGCGCGTGACAGCGCCCAAAGGGTGTCCCCTTTTTGTACGGTAATACTTGCAGCTTGAACATTAGCACTTACAGTTACTGAGAGTACAGCAACTGCTAAAATTGATACAAATTTCTTAAGCATTCTTTTACCCTCCATGTTCTTTTATTGCTAATTTTTAATCATCTTAACATAGAATTTTCTGAGAAAAAGAACAGGGAGGTGTTAGTTCGGTTACATCCGTGGCATTTATATTGCAATAATATTTCTGAAATAATCTAGTAATAAGAAAATAATATTCGGAGTTAGGAGATTCACCATGGATCTTATTAATGGAGAAGATATTGAAAAAATGATGGAAATTTTAAATCCCGTTTTAGATGAAACAACTCTTATCCATATCGATGATGAAGGCTTATCTAAACTTTTAAGACAGTATTGGTTTTTGCAGCAGTGTGCACAAGATATAGTAGAAAAATTTCCATTTAGCTACGAAGTGGTATTATATAGCCAGTATTATTGGTTTGTTAACTTTAAAAATCAATACTTTTTACAGTTTGGATATGATGGAGATATGGATCAGCAGAAGTTCCTTCTTATTGAAAAAATAAGTAATGAATTAGATGAAGATGTTGATTGGGATCTTATTGAAGATATTGAAGAACAAATTACAGGAAAACTTTAGGAGCGGAATGGCAATCAATACTATTAAATTATACGAGCTGTCTGAATGGTGGGGCATTCGGACAGGCCAAGGCGAAAAAAGCAAGGAGCTGTCTGAATGCACCAGGCTTAAGAAGTATTCGTTGGATCAGTTTAATATGAAAAATAGTGGCTATGGACCGCGTGCCAACACTTAGTTGACAAAGCTACGAAAAAAGAAATCTCCGTTTATAAAAATGATTGCATGTGTAATTTTTTCCTTGTTAATCTTCTCCAATCGCTTTTTTTATTTTGATATAAATAGCTTTTTAGGCTTGCAGTTTATTCGTTTATCTAGCGAATTATGGTCGATGATTCTTTCAATTTGTTATATTTCAATAATTGCCACTATTATTCTCATCTGAATTTATGCTATATTATTAAAGTCATAATTTTATTACTACGGTAATATTAATAACTTTTATATGGGGAGTGAATGATATGAAAAAATTTGGCCTATTTACGTTGTTTTTGGTTCTTACGTTATTTATCGCGGCATGTGGAACCGATAAAACAGCGAGTGAAAGTGCTAATAGTGAAAAAGTATATAAAGTTGGTGTAGATACAACTTATCCTCCGTTCGAATTTAAAGAAGGAGACGAGTATAAGGGTATCGATATCGAATTAATTAATGCGATTGCGAAAAACCAAGGGTTTGAAATCGAACTTTCTCCAATGGATTTTGGCGGAATTATCCCAGCTATGCAAGCGAACCAGCTTGACGTAGCTATTGCAGGAATGAGTATTACAGATGACAGAAAAAAGATTGTCGATTTCTCAACACCGTATTTTGACGCTGGATTAATCGTTGTTGTGAAAGAAGATAATACAACAATTAAATCTGTTGATGATCTTAAAGGAAAAAAGGTTGCGGTTAAAAAAGGTACGACAGGTGCAACATATGCAGTAAATAATGCTTCAAAACTAGGAATTGAAGTGGTTCAATTTAACGATAGTCCTGCGATGTTCCAGGAAGTATCAAATGGAAATGCAGATGCACTTATTGAAGATTACCCTGTTATCTCTTATGCCATTGCCCAGAAGGATCTAGGATTAAAACTTGTGGGAGATCGTTTAAATGGAGATCAATACGGAATTGCTGTATTGAAAGGTGAGAACCAGGAGTTATTAGAAAAAATTAATAACGGACTTGCTGAGCTTAAAAAAGATGGAACATATGATAAAATTATAAAAACGTATCTTGGTGAATAAAATAATAGGATGAGGCGTGCTTAAAGCGAGCGCGTCTTCTTTTTGAAATGAAAGGGGATGAAAAGGGTGGATATTATTGTTTCTGCTTTGCCAATGTTATTAAAAGGGCTTCAAGTAACACTTTATATCTTTTTGATTGCTATCATACTCGGTTTTTTAATAGGTTTAGTCATTGCCTTGCTGCGACTTGCACCGCTTAAGATCTTAAATTGGATCGCAAAGGCTTATGTAGACGCTATTCGAGGAACGCCATTTATTGTGCAATTGTTCTTTATCTATTTTGGTGTAAATTCACTTCAGGTCATTTCGTTAAACAGTACGACAGCCGGAATCATTACGGTTGCGATCAATGCAGGGGCCTATTTTGCTGAAATTATAAGAGCGGGTATTCAATCGATTGATAAGGGACAAACGGAGGCGGCAAGGTCGATTGGCTTTACTAGTGCACAAACGATGCGCTATATCGTGCTTCCGCAGGCTTTTAGAAGAATGCTCCCAACCATTACGAATCAATCGATTATTAGCTTGAAAGATACGTCGCTATTATCGGTCATTGGTATAGCCGATTTAACACAGCAAGGACAGATTCAAGCTTCGGCAACATTTGAAGCGTTTAAGATTTGGCTGGCTGTTGGTGTCATTTACTTCATCATCATTTATTTGTTAACACTTCTTGCTAATTTCGTAGAGAGGAGGTTTCAACTTCGATGAGCATGATCACGGTAAAAAACTTAAGAAAATCATTTGGTAATCTAGAGGTTTTAAAAGATATTAATGCAGAAGTGAAGGAAAAAGAAGTTATTTGTGTTATCGGTCCTTCTGGTTCAGGTAAGAGTACATTCCTTCGCTGCTTAAATCGCTTGGAAGAGATTACTGGCGGTCAGGTAGTCATTAATGGACATGATATAACGGACAAAAAAGTCGATCTAAACAAAGTGAGACAAGAGGTTGGAATGGTATTTCAACAATTTAATCTATTCCCTCATAAAACCGTTTTAGAAAACATCACTTTGGGACCGATTAAGATTCATTCTACAGAGAAGACAGAAGCGGAAAAATTAGCGCTTGAGTTACTAGATAAAGTAGGACTAAGAGAAAAAGCAAATAGCTACCCGGGAGAACTATCCGGAGGACAAAAGCAGCGTGTTGCAATCGCAAGGGCACTCGCTATGAATCCGAAGATTATGCTATTTGACGAGCCGACTTCTGCACTAGATCCTGAAATGGTCGGGGATGTTTTAGAAGTTATGAAGCAGCTTGCGAAAGAGGGTATGACCATGGTGGTTGTTACCCATGAAATGGGCTTTGCTAGAGAAGTGGGAGACCGTGTTATTTTCATGGATGGCGGCTATATTGTTGAAGAAAATGAACCGAACGCGTTATTCGGCAACCCTCAGCATGAACGAACGAAAGCATTCTTAAGTAAGGTGCTATAGGTGCCTGTCACCGATAAGAATCTATTTTAAAAGGATGGTGCAGTTTGCACCATCCTTTTGACATTAAAGTGATTTTTTAATTGTTTCGATGATTTCCTTATATTTTTCTTCTGTTAAATATGTTTTATCAGGGTTCATTACAAAAGTGGAACCCCAATCCTCTTTGTCTACGTATTTTGGCACGATGTGCATATGTAGATGGTGCATTTTATCGCCGTACGCCCCATAATTAATTTTTCCAGGCTGGAAAGCCTTGTCCACAGCTGCTGCTACCTTTTTCACATCGTTCATATAAGCTGTTAACTCCTGGCTATCCAGTTCATATAGTTCTTTTACATGGCCTTTATATACTACATTACATCTGCCGGTATATGTCTGTTCTTTAAAAAGAAAAACCGTCGAAACCTCGAGATCACAAATTTCAATCATAAGGTTGTCCCGTCTTTCATCCTTCATGCAATACATACAATCGTTATTTAACTCCATCATTTTCATCCTCATCTATTTATGTTTTGAGTCTACCTTATTCTACCCCTAACCAGATTAAAAGTAATTGTCTCAAAGTGTCGACTTTAATGAACTATCGTATAGAAACACACAAAGGTTTTCTGTTTGACTAATGATTTTCGGAAGGTGCATTCTAATTATAACTATAGTATGGAGATTCCTTTTATCTTTGCTATCAAAAGGGGAGACGAAAATGATGAAAAGCGATTTAATGGGCATGTTAGAATCACGTAAAGAAGAAATCATCGAAATCCGACGCCGTTTACATGAAAATCCTGAGCTCTCTTTTAAAGAGGAGAAAACGGCTCAGTACATTGTGGATTTTTATAAAGGGAAAGATGTCGACATTCAAACGAATGTTGGGAATGGGTATGGCATTATCGTTACCATTAAAGGCGGAAAACCTGGAAAAACCATTGGTCTTCGTGCTGATTTTGATGCCCTTCCTATTGTAGAAGAGGCGGATGTGCCGTTTAAGTCAAAGAATGAAGGTGTTATGCATGCGTGCGGCCATGACGGACATACCGCATACTTGTTAGTTTTGGCTGATTGCTTAATTCAATTAAAAGAGTTCATCCCAGGTACGATCAAAATCATTCACCAACATGCAGAAGAAGTCCCTCCAGGCGGAGCAAAAAGTATAGTTGAGTCTGGCTTGATTGATGATTTAGATGCCGTATATGGCATTCATTTGCTGCCAATGGGACCTGCGGGGACTGTAGGTTATCATGCTGGGTATTCCTTCAATGGACGAGCATACATGAAATTGAAAGTGCAAGGAAGAGGCGGTCATGGTTCATCTCCTCATCTCGCGAACGATGCGATTGTAGCTGCCGCCCATTTTGTTACAGCAGCGCAAACCATCGTCAGCCGAAGATTAAGTCCCTTCGATATAGGTGTAATCACTATTGGATCGTTTGACGGAAAAGGTACATTCAACGTGATCAAGGACAGCGTAGAACTTGAAGGCGATATTCGCTATATGACGGTAGAAACAAAAGAAACGATTGAAAAAGAAGTGAAGCGAATTGTAAGAGGAATTGAAGAAGAGTTTGGCGTAACCTGTGAGCTTACCTACACTCCAGATTATCCGCCTTTATACAATGACCCTGAGCTTACGGCAATGGTCGCAGAAAGCTTACGAAGCATGAATGATAAAGATATAAAAGAAGTCAAAGAATTTCCGGCGCTGTCACCATCCGAAGACTTTGCTTATTATGCCGAAAAATTCCCGGCATGCTTCTTTTACATTGCCTGTACACCAAAAGGGGTTGAAGATCCTTACTTCAATCATCATCCGAAATTTGATATCGATGAAGATGCACTCCTAGTAGCTGCCAAAGCGGTGGGTCAGGTTGTATGCAGTTATTATGAATTAAATTAAAAGTACATTACGAATTAATCCGACAATCTTTTTGCCATATTAAAAGGAAAATCGGTGATTTAAAAGGAAATTAGCCCTTTTTAAACAAACGTTTAATTAAAAGAGATTTGTGTAGGAAAGGGTGGAAGATTGTAAACTTTTATTTTTTTTGACAGGAATTGGAGTAATCTATATCCAACCTAAGCCATTCCTCGACAATAAATTTCCTAGGAAACAATCAAAAGTTCGTTTTATAAAAGGGGTTATGGCTTTTTAATCAATCGTTTGGTTAGTAGGAAATAGTAGGGAAATGAGGAGAAAGATGTCTATTAATGAGAAATACCTGAATGGATACCGCCTAATGACGGTATCCATGTTTCATTTAGTTAGCTAAAATTTCGTTGATTTTTTCAAGCGTATCACTCGGTAGTTTGACTCGGGATGCTTTTATCGTTTCTTGGAGCTGCTCGGGACGGCTTGCACCAACTAGTGCACTAGCTACATTAGGCTGGCGCAAAATCCAAGCGATCGCAAGCTGCGCTAAGGTTAAATCTTCCTCATAGGCTACTGATCTTAATTGTTCTACTTTATCTAAATTTTGCTCCGTTAGAATATGGGACATGTTTGTGTTTGCCTGTGCCGCACGGCTTCCTTCTGGGACGTTTGCACCTTTTGTATATTTTCCAGTTAGCACACCTTGTGCCAATGGGGAGAAGACTACTTGACCGATACCGTGTTTTTCACTGACAGGGATGATTTCTTTTTCAATATAGCGCTGCAGCATGCTGTAGTTTGGTTGATTCACGACGATGCGGTCAAGAAGCTTCTTATCCGCAAGGTGCACGGCTTCGGTGATTTGTTCTGCTGTCCACTCACTTACGCCGACATATAGGACCTTTCCTTGGCGTACCAAATCATCCAATGCCCTTAGTGTTTCGTGTAATGGTGTTTCAGCGTTATAACGGTGGCAATAGTAAATATCAATATAATCCATACCTAGACGCTTCAAACTTGCATCACATTGCTCCATAATATGTTTCCGTGATAAGCCCTGATCATTTGGACCGTCTCCCATTTGTCCAAACACCTTTGTAGCCAGTACATAGGAGCTCCGTGGATATTTATTAAGCGCCTTTCCGACTACTTTTTCTGCTTCCCCTCGTATGTATACATTTGCGGTGTCAAAGAAGTTGATTCCTGATTCGTACGCAAGGTCAATGGAGGACACAGCATTTTGTTCTTCTACATACCCGCCATATGTAAGCCAGCTTCCTAAACTAATTTCACTAACCTTCAAGCCTGTATTGCCTAAACGACGATATTGCATGCACTCATCCTCCCATACAAATGAATTTCCTTTATACTATACCATATTATGGGTTTTCGTAGGTACAGAGTGTACTTATGTAAGGAGGATAGTCTGGAGTGACCGAATGGAAAGAGGCACAGTCCATTAAGACCATGCCTCTTAAAGTATTACTTCCGTAGAGAATTTAAGAAAACGTTTTGAGCCGCAGCCAAACCTGCCCCCGGCTCAAAGGAATAGGAGAAGTCTTGTAATCCAGCTTCGATCAGAGAGACAGCTTGAAGGATATCACTTGGGAAGCAATAGCCCATATGGCCGAACCGGAAGATCTTGCCTTGGAGGTGACCAAGACCGCCAGCGAAATCAAGGTGATATTTTTCCTTTAGATGCCCAATAAAGGAGGATACTTCTATTCCTTCTGGAGCACATATCGCGGTAATGGTCGGTGATGCATGCTCATCGGATGTAAGCAGTCCGATAGAAAGAGCCCTCATCGCCTCACGAATCATATTTTTCATTAATTCATGTCGAGCAACTGTTTGTGCAAAACCGCCTTCCTCATCAATCAAGTCACAGACGGCGGAAAGTCCCATAATCAAGGAGATGGCAGGGGTGTTAGGTGTCATTCCTTTCGCTGCCCACTCACGATAGCTTAGTAAATCCAAGTAATAAGCGGGTTTATTCGTTTCCTCAATCACGTTCCATGCTCTTTCACTGACGCTTAAAAGTGCAAGTCCAGGAGGGAGCATCATTGCTTTTTGGGAACCGGTAACTAAGATATCGATTCCCCATTGATCCATTTCAGCAGGCGCTCCGCCAAGACAGCTCACTCCGTCGACGATAAATAAAGCGTCTGTGTGGTCACGGACAACCTTCGCTAATTTTTCTATGGGGTTTAAGATTCCTGTTGAGGTTTCATTATAGGTTGCAAAAACGGCCTTTATATTCGACAAAGGCTTAAGAAACTCAGTAAGATCTTCCTCTGTGCATGCTTCACCCCAGCTTTTTTCAAGTTTATGTACTTTAAACCCGTATCTCTCACAAATAGATACAAAATAATTGCCAAAGGCGCCAACGGTGATCACAACGACCTCTTCACCTGGAGAAACGGTATTTACGGCTGCTGCTTCTAATGCCGCTGTACCGCCTGATGGGAGAAGCAGGATATCTTGCTGCGTTCCGAAAATGGGTTTCACTCGATTTGTTGTTTCTTGATATAACCGTACAAACTCTCCTGTACGATGACTTATCATATCCTGGCTCATAGCCAGCTGAACCTTTTTAGGTATTGGGGTTGGACCTGGGTGTCTTAAAATATTTGGATACATACTTTTCCCTCCATTTTATCGGTAGTTTGTAAAACATGAGGACTGTATTTTGTGTGCTCCATTTTAATTATGGAATTTCATGGATATCTCTAACTCTATGATATTATAATTTCAACCTTAACCACAACCATTGCACGGAAAACGGAGAAAGCTTGAGGATAGCCTCAAGCTTTTTTCGTTTTAGAAAGCGCCGGACCCTCCGCCGCCTCCACCGGTTCCCCCGCCGCTTCCTCCTCCGGAACCAGCTCCTCCGCTGCTGCTGATTGAAGAATGATAAGCCGAGTGGAAACTTGAAGACGTGTATGGTCCGATATAGATGATGGAGAAGAAGCTGCCATCATCAACGTAATCGTTACCCGTTGGGGTCAATGCTTCGATGAGCTCATCATTTTTTCGATCTATTTCTTTGCTGCTGATTCCGAGACCGTAAATATAGGCGCGCATGCGGTCATCTTCAGACCATTTTTCCCACTCGGTTTGTGGTAAATTTTTAAAGCGCGTTTTAAATTGCTTCCACTCGTAGGCAATCCTTGCACCTTCTGTTGTTTTCGGCCGGTAGACACTAGCATAGATGATGACGGTAATGATTAATAGTAGTGTCACAATAAAGGAAACAAAAAGACCATAAATTAGGAAAAAGAAAATAAACGGTAGTAAAAGGATACTTGAAAAACCAATGAGTAATCGATAGGTTGTTTTGTTTTCGTATAGGGAATGACTGTCTACCTCCTGTTTAACTGCCTGCCTCCACTCACTTTGGTAAGTGTTGTATCTAATCTGGTTTTTCGTGTTCTTTGTATAAGCTGTTAAGTCGTCGAGACTAAAGATATGGTTTGCACCGATTTTATCAAACAGCAGCTCCATCAATAGATTTTCATGTTTTACTGGGCTCTTTGAGCGAATCCTTTGAAACTGGTCGTCTGCTGTTTTCGTTACAAATCCTTGTCGTACCAAATCTAGTAACGCGGCAGCCATGGCTTGAGGCGGAAGATAGTTGTTATTAGTAAAATGGATGGTTGCCGGTAAACTCATCATTTGCTTTGGTACAGATAAAGTCGTTTTTCCCTCACGCATGAAATCATTTCGTATTGCTCGTGACGCTAACCAATCTCGCATAATAAGAAGTAGTAAAATAATTGTAAAAGCAGGGAGACCTATCGTGCTAATTTTTGAAAGAGTTTCTTTTATTTTGGCATCAGCTTCTGCCTGCTTCATGAGCTCACGTTCCGCATTAAGAATGTCCTCTTTCATCAGTTTATCAGCGGTCAGAGGCGCATGCGGAAAAAGGCTGGCAGGATAGGCTACACGGATATCGCCATTTGTATTACTAGGAACATTTCCTAATTTATAAAGGACGGAACCATCTTCCTGAATCGATTCAGCTGTAAACGCCTCGTTATATCCAAAGGCAATCACATCTTCTGTCTCTTGAGGAGGGTGAATCGTGATTGAGAGATCCTCATAGGAGGAATCATTTCTGTCATCAAAAAACGGCCAAT
Organism: Neobacillus sp. NPDC093182; assembly: GCF_044754045.1. NCBI lineage: Bacteria > Bacillati > Bacillota > Bacilli > Caryophanales > Bacillaceae > Neobacillus > Neobacillus sp. NPDC093182. Next base: position 295,709 of record NZ_JBIVOI010000003.1, on the reverse strand, counting down.
AAAATTGCGCCACGTCCTGATAGACCTCTATTCCATTTTCAATCGTGTAGTGAAGTTTCACTGTAATGGTTTCATCCTCACCTTTACGGTGAACCTTATATAGGTTATCTTCTTTTTCAATTCGTAAATTCTTACCGTTCTCTGTTGCCGTAAATTGGCTGATAGAAGCTCCTTTTTTCGGAACCACTTCACGGGTGATTCCGCCGAATTCGCCCTCAAATTCATACGTGTGGGTTTCTTCTACTTCTACATTTCCGTTGTTTTGTAAGGCTGCATCAATTTTTACATCAGTAATTGAGAACTCCACAGCCAAACTTTGATGGGGGAAAACGAGTAACAAAGCAAGTAGTGTCAAGCAAGTAAACCACTTTTTCAGCATGTGTGTCACCTTCTTTCCTAGTAGTAGTTAGTACGAATGAATGAGATGAAAGGTTTCGCAATATTTTCCAATAAACTGTACCAAAAAAAGAGTTAGTTAAATAATTATTATTGAAAATCTGGAATAACCTTAGATAAGGATAATAATATCCTAATAGGATATTTCGAGGGTAATGGTCACTTTGTTCGACTACTGTCTAACTTTTATCCTACTAATTGAATTTACTTGAGAGGAGATGGTTGAAGTGAAGTTTTTACAAACAAAAGCTTGGATCCTTTTGCTTCTCATACAAGTTCTAATGCTAATTATAAGTATATCGGGTGAAAATGGACCAGTAGGTGAAGGTTCAGTTTTACACGCTTATTTAACTAATGATCAAACCGAGGCTGGAATTGAATTAAAGCTTAGAGGCTCACTGGTAATAGGTATGGCTTTATTTGGATTTGCAATTCTAACAAATGCCTATCGTAAAGGACTTCGATGGTCTTGGTATGCATGTTGGGTATATCCGTTATACTTTATCCTCCATATCATTGGTTTTGGTACCTTTATGCCTGACATTATCTTTTTATTACTATCTTTAGCCGCACTATTTTTACCTTTTAAAATCTTCTTTAAAGCTACTAGTTAACCCATGCAGGAACGCAGCTTTTCTTAACCGACAGGAAGTGAATTCTTCCTGTTTTTTGTATTCTTTTCTAGCATTAACTATAATCATATTAAAACCCACATAGAGGGAGGCAGCGGCATGAAACGAGTGGCGGTTTATTGCGGTTCAAGTTTGGGTGCTTCAGAGGCTTATAAGACAGGAGCCATTCAATTGGGGAAAGAACTGGCAAAACGGAATATTACTTTAGTTTACGGCGGTTCAAGTATCGGTTTGATGGGTGCTGTCGCAGATACGGTGTTAAGTGAGGGCGGTCAAGCTATTGGTGTGATACCTAAGGTACTCGAGGAACGAGAGATCTCCCATAAAGGGTTAACGGAGTTGATTACCGTTGAAACCATGCACGAACGAAAAGCAAAGATGGCCGAATTGGTAGATGGCTTTGTGGTCATGCCTGGCGGGACCGGGACCCTTGAAGAGTTTTTCGAAGTATTTACCTGGGGGCAGATTGGCTTGCATAAAAAGCCGTGTGGTCTTCTCAATATCAACCACTATTACGACCCATTAATCAGTCTGTTTGACCATATGATTGACCAAAAGTTTTTGCAGGAAAAATTTCGTTCGATGGCGATTATTGAGCAAGAGCCAGCGGCATTACTCGATAAATTTTTAAACTACGAGGCACCTTCCATCAAGGCATTTGAATAGGCAAAGCAAAAGCAGTGAGTGTTCACTGCTTTTCTTATTACCTGAGAGCCAGAAATGCCAGGTAAATACAAATCGCTGCCACGGTGAAAAAAAGGACGGAGATTAGACGATTCATTCTCAATTTAAATCCATATGCACAGAAAAAGATTGCTGCAGCCAACTTGGAAATGCTTTGGTAAACAGGCACATTTGAAAAAGTGGAAATGCTGAGAATGATGGAGGAAAGTAATGTGAAGGAGATTAGTAGTTTAAACCACAAAGGTTCTTTCAGAAAAAGTTGAACCATTAATTTAATCCGCTGCATGATGCAAAACTCCCTTCAAGTTACTATATGGAAAGTTATTTAAGCGTATCACTTTTCGACAAAAAATTTCCCGGAAAACTATCAAAATTTCTTTTTTAAAAAGGGCTTGAGGATGTTTTAATCAAACGCTTGTTTAAGATGAAAACTCTATGACTTTGTCGAAAAAAAGACCCATCTGAAATGGGTCTACTCTAAATTACTATGACGTTCGAATGCTGCGTTGTGGTCCACTTTGTTAAGTGAACTGTATTGCAGACATAGGGTGTCGAATATAATGTGAGCGCACTGGTCGAATAGGGAACCAAGCGGCTGAATCGTTTTCATCTCGTTTTCACGGCGGTATTTAGTCGCTGCCGGTACGTGAAGAATCGCTGTTGCCGCAGCTGCTAATGGAGACTCTGGGCTGGTAGTGATCGCGATGACGGAACAGCCAAGAGAATGTGTTTTTTCAGCGGTCCAAACCACATTCTTGGTTGTTCCTGAACCAGAAATCGCTACTAAAAGGTCTCCTTTTTCAATAGATGGGGTGATCGTTTCACCTACAACAAATACCGCAGCTCCTAAATGCATTAAGCGCATGGCAAATGATTTGGCCATCAGCCCGGAACGCCCTTCACCAATCACGAAGATACGCTTGGCTTTTTGCAATTGGCCGGCGATTTCTTCCAGCTTGTTTTCTTCTAGCTGACTCAGTACAGTTTCGATTTCTTTAATGATAGTAGGAATGAGTAACATAATTTATTTTGCCTCCACTCGTTTAAATTTGGCTGCTGTTTCTGCTGGATTCTCTGCCTTTGTGATCGCGGAGCCAATAATCACAATGGAAGGATTAAGTGTTTTCCGTAGTAGTTCCAATGAATCGAGGGTAATGCCGCCTGCAGCAGCAATGGTCATGTTTGGACCATAGAGATTGTCTTCCACTGCACCGTGATTGCTGGTTCCAAGCTCCTCTTGTTGATCCTTGCTAACGTGCTCACAAAAAACAGCTTTCTTGTATTTCATTAAATCTCTTTTTTGCTGCTCTGTTGTATTTAATAAATCAATCATTACGATCTTATTGTATTGTTCTGCAACCTCCATACACGCGTCAATGGTTACGAGAGGAGACACGCCCATGACCGTTGCAACATCTGCTCCGGCTTTAAAACACATTTCAAATTCATAACGGGCATTATCAATCGTTTTTAAATCGGCAACAATCGTTTTGGCTGGGAAAGCTTGTTTCATCTCTCTAACGCTCGTCATCCCGAATTCCTTGATTAATGAGGTTCCGACCTCTATCCAATCGATAGAATCCTCCACTTTTCTTGTTAAATCAATCGCATCGTTTATTTCCATCCGATCCAAAGCAAGTTGTATTTTCATCGTTTAAACTCCTTTTCGGCAGTTAGATAAATCGATTTACTAAACCGGTTTATGAAATGATTATACTTCAAATGTAAGCGTTATTCAATAGAAAAAGTCGAGAGGGTCTGGAAGGGAGGAGGAAGGGGAAGTGCCTGCCAATAACTGTCCGCCTGAGGTGGACAGTGTCCACGAGCGGTGACAGGCACCAACCTACTTGATTTCGCTCGGAAATACGAATACTTCGGGTTCGTGACTTTCTTTGCGAATTTGTTCATAAAGGAGTTCGGCGGCTTTGGTCCCCATTTTTGCAGCTGGTTGAATGATAAAGGACAGGGTGGTTTCGAGCATTTGGGAAAAAGGGATGTTGTCAAAGACTACTACATCAAGGTCTTTCCCAAACTTCATTCCTTTTTCTTTTAAAAATTCTCCAAGAGCGATAAAAACACGATCATTCGCTGCAAATAGGGCTGTTGGTTTTACTTCTAATGAAAACAGCTGGTTCAATTTCTTTTTCATTTCGGGGATACTTGCTTCGATAATGTAATTTGGATTTACCTCTAAACCTGCTTCAGACAAGGCTTTTTTGTATCCATCTAATCTTTCTATCCGCGTGCTGACTGTAAGCGGCTGGACAGCAAAGGCAATATTTCGATGTCCGTTTTCGAGGAACTGCTGAATGGCCTTGTAAGTGGATTCGGTGTTGTCTGTAATCACGGAAAACACATCAAGATTTTCGACTTTTCGATCGACAAACACAACAGGATAGCCTTGCTTTACCATGCTTTCATATAAATCATTATTTTTTCCAGTTGGAAAGATAATCAGCCCATCGACCTGTTTCGCCCGGAGCATTTCAATATACTTTTTTTCCTTTTCAGGATCATCATCTGCATTACACACGATGGTCTGCAAATCATATTGATGAAAGAAATCCTCAATCGCGCGGCTCACTTCTGTTGAAAAAAAATGTGTGATATTCGCAACAATGATTCCAATAAGAGAGGTACGCTTTTGTTTGAGGCTCCTGGCTAAAAAATTGGGTTGATACCCTAGGACCTCAATGGCTTGTTCAATTTTCTGCTTGGTTTTTTCGCCCATATATTCATATCGCTTATTTAAGTATTGAGAAACGGTACTTTTTGATACACCCGCTTCACGAGCCACATCGGCCATCGTTACTTTTTCCATGCCTATCTTCCTCTTTCCTATGGTCACTGCTTTCATTTTAGCGACAAATCAGCTAATTATCCAGTGTATCTGCATTGTACGTCTTTATTAAAAAGAAAAAGGATGACAAACTTTCTGTCATCCCCAACGATTATGTTAACCTAGCTGTGTGGACTTCGTCCATTAACTTCTTAGCATTTTCTGTTATTAAAGCTAAATAATCATCACTTAATTCTCTTTTAGGATCGACAAGTGAACTGCCAACGCCGACCGCCACAGCACCGGCAAGAATATAGTCCTTTGCGTTATTCATGTCGATACCGCCTGTTGGCATTAAAGGAATGTGGGGCAGGGGACCAGCAATATTTTTAAAATAACCTGGTCCGACACTTCCTGCAGGGAACACTTTAATGACGTCTGCACCATATTCATAAGCGGTTAGAATTTCTGTCGGTGTAAATGCACCTGGTACACTGATAACCCCGTATCGCTTTGTGATTTCAATCGTTTCCTTCCGAACCGTTGGTGAAAAAACAAATTTGGCTCCAGACAAAATGGCGGCACGCGCTGTCTCCGCGTCCAACACCGTTCCAGCGCCTACAAACATTTCATTACCAAATTCATCGGCTGCTTTTTCAATGACCGCCAATGCTTTTGGGGTTTCCATTGTAATTTCAAGCGCGGTGACCCCGCCGTCTTTTAATGCCCTAGCCATTGGAATAATACTTTCTACTGAAGCACCGCGAATGACTGCGACGACTGCTCTCCTTTTAATTTCTTCAACACCCATGTAAAAAAACTCCCTTCATAATGGAAACAGCCCTAGAATGTTTCTAAGGCTGTTCATCTTTTTAAGAATCTAGCTACTGAGCCTAGAGGCAGCTAGAGCTTTTCTATTAAGCACTCATATTTATATCTGCGGGCTTGCTGCTATCCTTTTTTGCGACATTTACCGCCCAAACGGTCAAGATTGCAGAAAGGAATAGAGATCCTGCCATAAAGATATAGGAAGCACCGAATCCACCTGTTACACCGTTCAAATATCCTACAATATAGGCACCAACGAATGATCCTAATGCACCCATAGAGTTAATCAGAGCCATTGCACCACCGGCAACGTTACGCGGCAGGATTTCAGGAATAATCGCAAAGAATGGGCCATATGGAGCATACATCGCTCCACCTGCAATAATCAACAGGACAAATGAAATCCAGAAATGCTCTGTACCAATTGCATAAGAAGCATAGAAGGCGATTGCGCCAATTAATAGGAATGGCCAAACAAAAGCACTTCGGTTCATCATTTTATCAGAGAAATAGGAAGCAGTTAACATTAGAACAATGGCTAAAATATAAGGGACTGAAGACAGCCAGCCTGTTGTAACAATATCCATATTCGGTGCCGCTTTAATAATAGAAGGGAGCCACATCACAAATCCATAGACACCAATGCTCCATAGGAAGTATTGAGCACTTAACAAAATAACTGGTTTTGATTTGAAGGCCTCACCGTAATTTTTAACTGGCTTGATTCCTTCTTGCTCTTTTACTAATTGCATTTCAAGATCAGACTTTTCTTTATCCGTTAACCATTTTGCTTCACGCGGTTTATCATTAACTAGTTTCCACCAAATGAATGCCCAAAGAACAGCAGGAAGACCTTCAATAATAAACATCCATCTCCAGCCGACAGATTCAACTAAATAACCAGAAACAATGGACATCCATAAAACAGTTGCAGGGTTACCAAGTATTAAGAACGTATTTGCACGAGAACGTTCTTTTTTTGTAAACCAGTTGCTTAATAGTACCAGCATGGAAGGCATAACAGCGCTTTCTACAACTCCAAGGGAGAAACGAATGACGAACAGTAACTTTACGTTTGTTACCATACCTGTAAAGGTAGCAAGTAAGCCCCAAGCAATCAATGACCAGAAAATGAGTACCTTGGCACTCTTTTTCTCGGCATAAGCAGCACCTGGTACTTGGAAAAAGAAATAACCTAAGAAGAAAAGTGCACCAAGCAGGGAGGAAGTCGCTGCTGTAATGTCAAGGTCCTTTGCTAATCCGGAAGCCGCTCCAAACCCATAGTTGGCACGGTCAAGATAGGCAAGACTGTAAGTGATAAAAGCAATAGGAATCAGATAAAACCATCTTTTTTTGGCAATCGTTTGGTTCATGTTAATTCACTCCCTGTAAATTATTTTCTATATATTTTTCTAACTGTTCTTTGGTTGGATAGCCATCATTGTCACCAGGCGACTGAACAGCTAGTGAACCAATTGCATTTCCCCGAATAACTGCGTCATGAATGGAGAGACCTTCAAGGAGTCCACTGATTACTCCGACAGCAAAACCATCACCTGCACCAACGGTATCGATGACTTTTTCTACAGGAAAGCCGAGTACGGTTCCTTCTTCGGCTGCTGTTTTATAAAAAGCACCAGCCGGTCCAAGCTTAATGACCACAAGCTCGACACCCTTATCCAAGTAAAAGGAAGCAATATCACGAGGGTTTTTGAACCCTGTTAAAATTTCACCCTCAGCTAACCCTGGTAAAACGTAATCCGCTTGGAAAGCTGCTTCATTGATTTCTTTTACCATTTCTTCTTGTGATGCCCAAAGAGTCGGGCGTAAATTCGGATCCAAGGAGACCTTTCGGCCATTTTTTTTCATAGTAGTTAACGCATGTTTGGCAAATGCTCGTGCACTTGTTGAAATCGCTAATGGAATCCCTGTCATATGAAGGTGTTTAGCGGCTGTGAAATACTCTTCATTAAAATCTTCTACAGTAAGATGGCTTGCAGCAGACCCCTTGCGGAAGTATTGAACCTCAGGATCTCCTTCTAACACCATTGATTTTAATTGGAACCCAGTAGGGTACGTGTTGTCTAGCAAAACATGGTCTATGTTGACGTTTTCATTTTGGAGACGGTTAATAATAAATTTTCCAAACGCGTCATTTCCTACTTTACTCGCCCAGCCAGAGCCGAGGCCAAGGCGGGCAAGACCGATTGCGACGTTGGTTTCAGCGCCTGCAAGCTCACGGGTGAATTGGTTAACTTCATGTAAGGAACCAGGATGATTCGCCATGAACATCGCCATTGCTTCGCCAAATGTTATGACATCTAACTTTTTCATAGTAGTACCTCGCTTTCTGTCATCATTTGGATATACTCTTTTGTTCGTTCCTTTGGTTGTATTGGGAACTCAAGCGCTTTCACTAGATTGGAAGGGAGGCTGTTCATCACTTTTTCCCAGCTGTGTCCAATGTTTTTTTGAAGCGGTACGGTTACGAGTTCCCCATTTTCTAAGTCAACTTGTTTCAAATGAAGATACTGGACATATTGGGACAGCTGGCTTAAAGCGTCGTCTATATCCTGCTTGGAATAGTACCAGTTTCCTGCATCAAATGTCATTTTAACCGGCACATCCTGCTCGGAGGCGCTTTCAAAAAATGACTTTAAGTTGGAAACATTTCCGCCATACAGCGTTTGGTCGTTCTCTACGAACAATTGAATATCAGAATGCTGCTTCAAAAAGAAGTGGAGGTCGCTTACATTGGATTGGTCTTTACTAAAATGTCCTAGTGATACTTTGATCCACTTGGCTCCAAGCTTCTTTCCTTCTTCAAAAATCGCAGTTAACGCTTGTTCATTTAACTGATGATTCGCATTCCATAACTCGACGGGTGCGGAATACACAGTAAAAAGTTTATGTTGTTCAATTTCTTGTTTCATACTTTCTAACGGCGGATCTTGTTCTGAAAATAACTCACGGCGAATCTCAGTCCCAAAAGCACCTGAACTGGCAATAAGCTTAATAAAAGAAGTTTGTCCTTTCTCTAAGACTTCGACTCTATCAAAAGCATTTAAAGGAACAATCACATTTTGCATGGTTATGACACCTTCTTTGAAGTAATTAAATAAATCGTTTTAGTAAACCGGTTTAGTAAATCGGTTTATGGATATTATAAACTCAATGTAAGCGCTCTTGCAAGTAAAATTTTTAAAAAATCCGTTTAACCGATTTTATCTTCTCTAATTTAGCTGGATTCTTGTACATTTATAGTAAAAGTAAATTTTATGGGGATGAATACCAGGATGATAAAAAAAGTGGACTTAGCAGGAGATTTTCTGGATAAGCTGAGCGCCAGAAGGCAATCACATGACTTAGTGATTGCCGAATTTTAATTTACCGGGGTGCAGGATTTTAATGGACAGAATTTCACCACATGTTAAACATACAATATAGTTCTCTACGGTTCCCTTTGTAAAACTTTTTTCTATTGAACGAAAGCATTTGTGGTCACTTGCTTGCGTAAAGGAAGTTCCACCGCATTCTAGACACTTTTTTATTGTTAATTTCATATAACACCTGCCTCCATAGTGAATTTCCACATCAACAGACGGAAAAAAGAACGAAAAGTTTTAGTGAAAATAAGTAACATTCCATTCTATGCGAGTCAGGTGCAAAATTTTCATAAAAAAAAGGATCCGGCCAGTTGCCGAATCCAAAAAGAAATCTTATAAAAGGGGGTTTATGAAAGAGAGAGAAAAATGTTTGTCCTCTTCATATATTTATCTTACCCTCAAAGTATGAACAAACTATGAACAAAGGTTTAAGGTTCTATTAATTTGGTGGTGACATGCTCCGGTTTAGCTTCTACGCCTTCATGCGTTCGGGAAGATTTTGAATCGATTGGACTACCATATCTAGCTTCGACTCAATCCGATATAGCAAATAGAGGGTCACAATGATTGGGAATCCTACCTCACTGATGAGAGGTATCATTTGCTCCACGAGATCTCACTCCTTTCTTTAATAGAGGCCGGCTTCCCTCGGAACCCGACCTCCTCCTACTCTATTAAATCATTTCATATTCGGTTACATTTCTATCGATCACCCGAGCTCCTTTCACAGTAGCAAAATTACCGTTTGTAGAAGTGAAAACTCCTGACGCGATCATCTCTTCCATCGCCGCCTTCACCACTGCTTCCTCAATCGGTTCCTTCGGATTTTCTATTGATAAACGTGCCGATTTACCAAACTCTGTAGCAAACTCCAACTCTAATGTTTTAGCCATTTCATTCACCTCCTATCGCTATTTATTTTTCTATTAAGCTAGTAAATCTGCATTGTCGACTCTCTCAATATTGCTGAGAGTATCGTTTGATAAACCGATCAACGCTTGTGCTGCTTGGAAAAGTTGATCAGCTGTCGCGGATTTCTGGATATTACTAAGTGTCTTCGATTTTATAACGGGTTTCCCTTCGTCATCCATGCCTACTTGAAACACCAAACGTAACTTAGACGATGTTACAACTGCCTGTGCCATTGTCAATCACCTCCTTTCACCCTTTATATATAGAAAATAAGGCCAAAAGGACATGGTCAGAAAAAATAAATATTAGAGAGAGCATTCTGGAGTGACCGAAGACAGAAAAGAAACGGAGTTTGGGTGAGTGTGGCGATTATGGAAGGCTATACAGCAATAGAAAAAGAGATAGTTACTAGTTAATATAGGCAGATGTAAAAGAGACCAGCAAATTTTTGCTGGTCCCTTACTTGTTAGATTAGTTGTTCTATTTTCTCGTTAAAGTATTCATTCATCAGGCAATCGAGTTTGATTGATAGACTTATATATTCGGAAGTATTTGGGCCAGTTTGGTTAAATAATTCACTTAGTTTTATTTTTAGCTCCACGATGTCCATTAAAAGTTCTTTGTTTTCGATTTGGGTCAATTTGTTTGTTTTCATCATACACCTCGTATGTTTTTTTGTACTGTGGTTTGGAAGGTGCGATGACTTGATTTCCAAGTTCTTCAATTTATGATGGATAGCATTTTTCCAAAGCCTTTCCGATAGTACCATAGAACATCTTAGCTGTGAACACTGATTTAAATAGTAGGAAAATTGAGAAAAGGGTAAATGATACTGATATATCTTGTTGCTGCAAACACCCTCTAATTAGACATGATTTCGACAATAATAAGTTATTTTGTAATAACGTCTAAATTGCAACAATTTTTGTATGAGATCCAACCATATAATAAAGCCTGGCTTGAACAGCCCCATTAGCTGAAAACCGAAAAAAATCAGCGAATAAAGATTGATGCAGCTTAGAAAATAACCATTTCTATCAGTCGTTCAACATTCCGTCATAACATTTCAAACAAACTGTGAACTTAACACTATACCCATGTTATTAACTACTGAAATCCAATATAGTGTAAGTATAAAGAACAAGTAAATTTTGAAAGGCGGAATGCTTTATGTTTACTAAATTTTTAAGAGAAAATAAGATTGCAGCAGCTATTTTAACCGTTATTCGTTTATACCTTGGATATGCTTGGTTCACAGCTGGTTTAGGTAAAATTACAGGTGGATTCGACGCTTCAGGATATTTAAAAAATGCAGTAGCCAATCCAGTAAAGGGTCCAGATGGCAATATGGTTTACGGATGGTACGTTAACTTCTTAGAAAGCTTTGCACTTCCAAACATCGATGTCTTCAACTTCATCGTTCCTTGGGGCGAAACATTAATTGGATTAGGACTTCTACTTGGATGTTTAACAACCGCAGCTATTGTTTTTGGTCTAGTGATGAACTTCTCTTTCTTCTTAGCGGGAACTGTTTCTCATAACCCAACTGATATTTTCTTAGGCTTCATCATCTTAGCAGCAGGATTCAACGCAGGTAAATATGGTTTAGACCGCTGGGTGGTTCCATTCATCCGCAAAACAACAAAGACTTATACTGAGAAAAATAAATCAGCAGCCTAACTAGCAGTACAAAGAGACGATTCGTTCCCCCCGAATCGTCTTTTTTTGATGTTATAAATTACCCATATTGTTGCAGGGGATTGGGTGAAAAGAATCGTTTTTAAAAAAGGACGACAAAAAACGATTCTTTTACTCGAATTTTGTCCGTGAAAGTTACGATTCATTGAAAGGGGGTGAAAATGTGCACTTCCGCCAATTTTTTATATCAGCTCTATTGGTTGGTGCGGCGATGTTTTTTCCAGACAATGCTTTTGCGGATAAGAATGAAATTCGTCCTCAAAAGGGACAAGCTCAGGCTTCCATTCCGGAAAATGTTTCTATACCAAAACCGGTATCAATACCAGAACCTGAAACAATAGCAGAACCAGCAAAGCCTGTAGAGGCCAAATCGATGAACAAGACGATTCCTGAGCATGCTCGTGAAAACCAAGCACAAGCAAAACAGCTCCCAGTCCAAGATACTCCAAATCAGGAAGCGTTGGAAAAAAGCCTGCCAGAACAGGCAAATGCAAACGCGAAGCCTGAGGTAAAGAAGGCTGATAAGGTTGTTCAGGTCAATGTTCCCGAACAAACAGAGGCTGTCCAGGCAAATCATACAGTAGAAAAGTTGAATCCTAAAGATCCTATCCAAGATACTGATAGTGAGGTAAAAGTCAAACAAGTAAAACCAGTAAAAGTAGATAATAGTGTCTATTTGCAAGGAGAAGACTTAGACACAACAAAATCAGAATCCGTTGTGCAGGGGACACAGAAAGATCCTGCCAGCGAGGAAGAAATACCTAAGGTAAACCAAGTACTGAATCAAACACAGAGAAGCAACGGTTCGGGGGGTCAATCAAATGATCGGGTCAATTATGGGATAAGTAATTTAAGCTTGTTGGATAAATGGTTTGAATGGAATCACTACTTTGAAATCAAACTTGTCCAGCCATACCTTTCCCGGCAAGCGTTGTTGAATACTCAATGGGTGAATGCTCCGCCATCACCACCGCCGCAGGCAGCTCCTTTATTAACCAACGTCACCCAAAGCTAAAAGCCACGGATCATGATAATAAAAGGAGCGAAATAAAAATGAAACATTACTTAAACCCTAATAAAATTGCTAAATCTTTTGTACTTGCAGGAGCCTTATCGTTTGGAATTTTTGCTGGAGGTCAATTTACGGCAGCAGCAGGCCCAGATCACGCTAAAGTTGAAAAACCTGTTCAAGTGAAACAATCCAATAACGCAAAGGTTAATGTGAATGTTAAACCAGTTGTTCCGGCAGTACCAGCTGTACAGGCAAAGGATGAAGTAAGCGTACAAGTAAAGCCTAATGAAGAAAAGGCTAGTAAGTCGCAGGCGAGCGTACATGCAAGCGAAAATGCAAAATTGCATGCAGCCCCAAATTCAGCTGTTCATGGAAAGGGAGAAAAAGCTGAAGATGTGGTGGCGGAAGAGGAAGTAAAGGAAGAAGTACAGGTTGAGGAAACAACACCTGTCATTGAACTTGAACCCGAAGCTGCAACGGATGAAACGGAAGCGGATACGAATACAGATTCTGAATCTGAAGAAGCAGTTGACGTTGATAACGATGTAGCTGCAAAAACGGAAGATGAAGATGACGCGGCAAAAGAAGAGGAAGAAGAAACAGATGCTGACTCCGATTCAGTTGTAAGAATTGAAGATGAAGAAGATGAGGATGAAGATTCCGAAAACATCGATTTTGAAACAGACGCAATTGTAAAAACTGAAGATGACGAAGAAGCTGAAGCTGTTGAAGAAGAAGAAGAAAAAGTAAACCCATCTGCAGCTAACAAAGCAAAGGCACAAGCTAGTGTAAAAGCAAGCGACAATGCGAAAGCACACGCGGCAGCCAATTCAGCTGTACTTGCAGTAGCAGAAGAACTACCTGCTGAAGAAGCTGTTGAAGTAGAAACTGAAGTTGAATCTGAAGAGGTTGCAGAAGAAGTAGTGGCTGATGAAGAAGCAGTGGAAGTTGAAACCGAAACAGAAGAAACTGAAGTAGTTGAAGAAGCAGAAGTAACTGAGGTTGAAAAAGTAAACCCATCTGCAGCGAACAAAGCAAAGTCACAAGCTAGTGTAAAAGCAAGCGAAACTGCGAAAGCACATGCAGCAGCCAATTCAGCTGTACTTGCAGTAGTAGAAGAAGTACCTGCTGAAGAAGCAGTGGAAGTTGAGACCGAAACAGAAGAAACTGAAGTAGTTGAAGAAGCAGAAGTAACTGAGGTTGAAAAAGTAAACCCATCTGCAGCGAACAAAGCAAAGTCACAAGCT
>NZ_JBIVOI010000003.1:231788-282038 GCF_044754045.1 Neobacillus sp. NPDC093182 | reverse complement strand
GCTAGTGTAAAAGCAAGCGATAATGCTAAAGCACATGCAGCGGATAATTCTGCTGTACTTGCAGTAGCAGTAGAAGTACCTGCTGAAGAAGCTGTTGAAGAAGTAGTCGCTGATGAAGAAACAGTAGTAGTGGAAACTGAAACAGAAGAAACTGAAGTAGTTGAAGAAGAGGCAGAAGTAACTGAGGTTGAAAAAGTAAACCCATCTGCAGCTAACAAAGCAAAGGCACAAGCTAGTGTAAAAGCAAGCGAAACTGCGAAAGCACATGCAGCAGCCAATTCAGCTGTACTTGCAGTAGCAGTAGAAGTTACTGCTGAAGAAGCTATTGAAGAAGAAACTGAAGTTGTATCTGAAGAGGTTGCAGAAAATGTAGTGGCTGATGAAGAACCAGTGGAAGCTGAAACTGAAACAGAAGAAATACTAGTTGTTGAAGAAGAAGCAGAAGTAACTGAAGAAGATGCTGTTGTTGAAATTGATTTGAAGAATTAATCAATATTCATTAGGACCGGAGGATTTTTCCTTCGGTTTTTTTGTGCATTTTTCATTTAATGTTATCATGCTAAATTCGGAATCACCAAACCTGCTGAATGGGCCCTCGATTCAGACACAGTGGGCTTCGAATTCACCTCTGTGTTTACACTATTTAGTACAAAAGGCAACAAAGATTACGAAAAGAGCCTAAATAAAAGAAAAAGGCGGTATAACCTAAAGACCTCCCCGACAATACCATTTCCGATATATTCAAAAGTATCCTTATCAGCATAAACAATCATCTTTTTCTGCGCGCCTAAATACGTTGTTGGAAAAAGTATCCTGCGTTGTGTTAAATTTTTATTTCAGTCTGCCGTGACAAGAAAATGTCCTTACAAGACAACCCATCAATCTATCAGCAAATTTATACGAATGTTCCCTTTTCTTTTAAATAGCATTATTCAATAGTATCTTTCGTTATGCTATGGGCAAATAGAATGGTACCTCTTAAGCTAGCAATAGGCCCGGTTTCATTATGAGCCCGGCCTTTTGCTATTAAAATTAAGTATTTTCAAGAATAGAGAGTTATCCCCAACAGTCCGGAAAGTACAATCACATAGATGGGATTCCAACGAAGTTTTAATAAGACAAATAAGGATAGTACAAAGATGAGCCATATGCTTATGGAACGAAAAGAGAAATCGAAGGCAACAAGGTGATTAGATCGGGCAAAACTTATCGCTGCAAAGATAATTAAACTAGTAACAAGCGGCTTTAACCCATAAAATATGGCTTCTACCAAGGGATTGTGTTGCCATTTTATAAAAAAGGCAGCTACCGTTAGCACTAAAATCACAGAGGGAAGCAAGATGGCAACGGCAGCTAGAATGGCGCCGCTGATTCCTGCTGTTGAATAACCTATTAAAATAGCACTATTGGCAGCGATTGGACCTGGGGACATACCAGCAATAGCGATCATATTGGTTAACTGTTCGGAGGACATCCAGCCGTATTTCGTAACCGCCGCATCGATAAAGGGCATCATCGCGTATCCTCCTCCAAAAGAGAAAAACCCCATGAAAAAAAATGTGTGGAATAGCTCCCATAACACCATACATAGCCCTCCTTGTTCTTAGATTCCAGCTCCCATAAAATAATCAGGGTTCGTGGCAGGGTCATGTTTCTTCTTATGTTTGTAGCCCATTTTTTTCTTTAAAAAAACCACTACTACACCGGTTAAGGCTCCGAGCAAAATTGCAACGGTCGGATGAACAATAAACAGTACCGGAACCCCTGCAAGCAAGATACAGAAGGTGGTTTTGTCAACGATGGCCGTTTTGGCGATTTTGATGGCTGCATAGATGATAATCGCTACAATGGTGATTCTTATGGATACAAAGGCCGCTTCTAGTTTTGGATGATCATGAATGAAAAGGTAGGATGCTCCTAAAGCGAGAACGATTAAAAAAGTGGGAAGCGAAACCCCGATCATTGCGGCTAGTGCTCCTTTTACTCCGCCAATTCTATGACCAATAAAAGTGGCCGAGTTAATGGCAACCGATCCGGGTATCGATTGCGATAGAGCAAACACATCTGCCACTTCCTCGCTGTCCAGCCATTTTCGTTTTTCTACTATTTCACTTTCGATGAGAGGGACCATGGCAAAGCCCCCTCCAAACGTAACAGGGCTTATTTTGAAAAAGGTCCAAAAGATTTCAAACAGTGTTTTCCAAAGTTCCTTCATGTTTATCCCTCCTTCTATGGGAATATGAATCTATATACTACGTTATCAGACCAGGCTCGAAGGGTAAATTGCAATAAATTTATAGGCTATAACCAATACGTATAGCCTGTGGGATATAATACTAGAGAAGATAGTTGTGTTGTGGAGGTTGAATTTACTTGAACATAGAAAGTCTGCAAATGTTTTGTTTGGTCGTCGATGAAGGAAGTATTAGTCAGGCTGCAAGATTAAGCTATGTCTCCCAGCCTGCGGTAACGAGACAGATTCACCAACTGGAAAATTTTTATGGTGCCTTGTTATTTGACCGGACGGATGGAAAGCTGAAGGTAACAGAGGCTGGAAAAATGTTATATCCGTTTGCCAAATCGATTGTTCATGATTTTCATCGTTCCAAGGAAAGCATGAAACAGGCAATGGGTGAGTATCATACAACCCTTCATGTCGGCGCCTCTTTTACGATCGGTGAGTATTTATTGCCAAGCTTGTTGGGGAGGTATAAAAAACAAACGCCCGACAATAAAGTGACCTTGACCATTAAAAATACGCCAGGCGTTTTGGAAGACTTATCTAATGATGTAATCGATATGGCCCTGGTGGAAGGGCTGGTTGAGAATAAGGAATTTATCGTTGAGAAATTCGCTGACGATGAACTCATTGTTGTTTGTTCGCCGGAACATGTGTGGGGAGAACAGATTTTGATTGAAGAGCTGATTAATGAACGGATAATCTGGCGGGAATCTGGATCTGGAACACGACTGATTGTGGAAAACTCCTTAAGAGAATATGGGATATTAGAAAAAATGGAAAGCTATATGGAATTAGGCAGTACGCAAGCAATTAAAGGTGCCGTCGAAGCGGGACTTGGAATCAGTATCCTGCCAAGACTAACGGTTGCTAGAGAACTAAAGCTTGGACTATTACGAGAAGTAGACATAGAAGGAGTAATCATTTCAAGAAACCTATGGCTAGTAAAAAAACAACAACGCTTCAATAAAATCGGCGTCTCCCAGTTCTTAGAATTCATCCAAAATGGTGCCTGTCACTCCTCGAAGGTAAAGTCGAAAAAGTAAAGCTAGATTAATTGGGGAATATTGTTAATTATTTTTCAAAGTTTCTTTCATTTACTAATGTACAATTAGGTTTGGAATTAGGATTATTCTTAGGAATTTCCAATCCAAAGATGTTAAAGTAACAAAAAAACGATTCGCCTCACGCGCGAATCGTTCTTTTTTTGTGATTTATACATACCTATTCCGGCCGGACAACATTCCAAATACCACAATAACCATTGAAACTACAATAAGGGTAAGGATTGGAAGGGTCCACGAATGCGCCATATCATATAAATAGCCAATAAACAAAGGACCCACTGCTGCAAGGAGGTAACCTGTTGATTGCGTCATTCCAGATAACTCAGCTGCTTGATTGGCACTCCTAGCACGAAGACCGATATAGCTTAGCGCTAAGGGAAAGGCTCCACCCAATGCGAATCCGATTAAGGCAATACTCACGATTAAAACCGGATACGATGAACCCAACAGTAATCCACTATAACCAACAATGGAGCACATCCCTAACATGAATGCAATCCATACCTGTGATTGAGCACGTCCTGCGAGGACGGGAATGAAGAAACTAGCGGGTAATCCAACTAGCTGGGTAAAGGAAAGCAACCACCCGGCAGTTTCCATACTCATGCCATGACTATGCAAAATCTCAGGCAGCCAAGAAATGGTTACATAAAATAAAAAGGACTGAAACCCCATAAAAATGGCGATTTGCCAGGCAAGAGGAGTACGCCACATTCTATTAGAGGCAGAACTCATCTGTTGTATGCTTCCAGAATCCCTTAAATTATATTTTCGAAGAAGCACCCACACTAGGATTGCCACTACCACCGGTAGCGCCCATACGATTTGGGCCCCCTGCCACCCAAGGTTTAAATCAGTTGCTAAAGGTACGCTGATTCCGGACGCTAAGGATGCAATAAATCCCATTGATGTTGAATAGACACTTGTCATCAAACCGAATTTCTGTGGGAACTTGTCTTTTACAACGGCGGGCAAAAGTACATTTCCAATGGCAATCCCCAATCCAGCCAAAAGTGTTCCAGTGAAAAGGAAAAAGGTCATAGGAATCGACCTTATCACTATTCCAATTAAAAGAGATGTTAAACCAATAATTAATGTCAATTCATTTGTCAGCTTATTGGCTATTTTTGGTACAAGGGGAGACATGATCGCGAAAACAACTAAAGGTAAACTCATCAATAAACCTGCACTCCAATGGGCAAGTCCCACGTCTTCCTGGATCATACCCACTAACGGTCCTAGCGATGTAATCGCTGGGCGTAGATTAAAGGCAATAAGGACAATCCCGGCAATAAAAAAATATATATAAGTTGATTTTGTATTTGCTTTTGATTCTAAAAACTCCAAAAGAGCAACTCCTCTCTAAAAAACAAACCTTTTAAAGTATAGCATAATCAAGGAGTTCCCGTTAATTTCAGGAGCAAGGCAACTTGTCCTCACCATTCTTTACTCAACTGAATAAGCTAGTGTGATAAGCAGTTATCGTAAGGGGTGGCATTGTGGGCAGAAAGTTAAAGATTGCGATGATTTCACCAGGTACTTTTCCGATATCGGGTGGAAAATCTAGTTCGATTGAGATGTTAATGAAGAAGCTGGCGAGTCTTTTTCAAAATGAGGCAGATGTTTTTATGTTTGGAAAAAAGTTTAGGAAACAGCCTGGAATTGAAACGATTGGTTCCATCACTTACTATCGTTATCTCTCCTCCAAGGGTAAAACGTATATTAACCAATGTATTGAGCAGCTGCAGGAAATCCAGCCAGATATTATTCATATTGAGAATCGCCCTCGATTTGCCAAAGCCGTCCGTTTAGCGATGCCTAAGGCGAAAATCGTTTTGGCTCTCCAGTCTACAGTGTTTATGTCACGGCCGCATATTAGGAAAGCGGAAATGATGACCTGTTTGGAGGCAGCAGATGCAATTGTAGTCAATAGTCATTTTTTAAAGAATCATATGATAAAAGAAACGCTGTGTTCTCCCTCCAAGATTACCGTTAACCATTTAGGAGTAGACATCAATCAATTTCAACCTAAATGGCATCATGAACAGAAAAAAAAGACGGCACTGTTAAAAAAAAAATGGGGTGTAACCGATAGGAAAATTCTCCTTTATGCGGGCAGGCTAATTGAAAAAAAAGGTGTTCACCATATTCTCGAGGCAATGCCTGAACTCATAAAATTTGACCCTTCCATCGTTCTCTTTATTGCAGGAAGTTCCCTTTCTCCCACTTCTGAAAAGCTTGCATACGAAGCCCGCTTACGGGAACTGGCTAAGAAAGTGAAGGGTCATGTGATCTTTGCCTCTTTTATAACACATGATCAGATCCACACTTGGTATCAAATAGCCGACATACTCTTGGTTCCATCTGCGGCTGAACCGTTCGGACTTGTGAATGTAGAGGCGATGGCAGTGGGGACTCCTGTTATTGGAACAAATTCAGGCGGAATTCCAGAAATTATCGAACATGGAAAAACGGGTATTCTCGTTGATCCAGAAAGGGTGGTTCAGGAACTGACCTGGCAGATTCTTAAATTGCTTTCTGATCCTGAAAAAATCATGAGGATGGGCGTGTATAGTGCCTTACACGTTAGAGCTAATTTCACCTGGGTGCACACGGCACAGAGGCAGTTAGCGTTATACCGAGCATTAGCTGATAAGTCTTTATGAGCTACATGGAGTACCATTCTTTCTGAGTCTGCTCAATTTTGGGCTTCATGAAAGCGTCATGAGTCCCATCTACTCCAATTCACTAAAATTCTGGGCTTCATGAACTCTTGTAAGAGGGCTGGATTCTCTTAAAAATAACCATTCTTGGATGAAATAGGTCACTTCATCCAAACCCTTTATCCCAATGAATCATAGTATGTGTAAGGATTCAATGGGGATGTCCACTATGAGATGAGAGAGGAACGAACAAATGGTCAATCAGGACTTTTGGAAAAATAAAAATGTATTTGTTACCGGTCATACCGGTTTTAAAGGTTCATGGCTGTGTTTATGGCTTCTTTCCTTAGGAGCAAACGTAACTGGATATAGTTTAAAGCCGCCGACCACACCTAGTTTATTTGAATTATGTCAGTTGGAACAGCTAATCCCCACTCATTATGGTGATATCCGCGATCAACAAGCCTTAGAAAAGGCGCTCCACTCAGCGAAGCCGGATATTGTGATTCATATGGCGGCACAGCCGTTGGTGCGTGCCTCTTACTTAAATCCAGTTGACACCTACGCAACGAATGTAATGGGAACGGTGAATTTACTAGAGTCAGTGAGAACGGCGGTTCAAAAAGGAATCAACATTAAAGCAGTAGTAAATGTGACTACAGATAAATGCTACAACAATCAAGAATGGCCATGGGGATACCGGGAAAATGATACGCTCGGAGGCTATGACCCTTATTCCAATAGCAAAGCATGCTCTGAACTCGTAACAGACGCGTATCGGAATTCTTTTTTTCAAGGTGATGTGGGGATTGCGAGTGCAAGAGCGGGTAACGTGATTGGCGGAGGAGATTGGGCGGTTGACCGCTTGCTTCCGGATTGCTTCCGAACACTACAGTCAAATGGAAAAATAAAAATCCGCAACCCTCATGCGATTCGACCTTGGCAGCATGTATTAGATCCATTAAGCGGCTATTTATCCTTAGCGGAAAAGCTATACACGGAAGGAAAGACGTTTGCCGAAGGGTGGAATTTCGGTCCTGATGATGGTGATGGGAAGACGGTGGAATGGATTGTGAAACAAATTTGTGCGAAATGGGGAACTAGCGCCTCTTATGAAGTCGAGCCAGGACCACACCCGCATGAAGCCCATTATTTACGACTCGATTGCTCGAAGGCAAAATTCAAATTGGGCTGGTATCCGAGATGGAATGTCGAGCAGGCAATTGACAAAAGTGTGGAATGGACAAGGGCTTATTTAGCGAATGAGGATGTAAAGGCTGTCTGCTTACGTCAAATCGAGGAATATATATAAAGCTAACAAACGAAAGGGGGAGAATCATGAAAGTCGTTATACTAAGTGGAGGAAAAGGCGCGAGAATGAGTGAAATCACCAATGACCTTCCGAAGCCCCTTGCATTAATAGGGGATAAACCGATTCTTTGGCATATTATGAAAATTTTTCAGAACTATGGTTTTAATGAATTTATTTTATTACTCGGTTATAGAGGCGACAAGATCAAGGAATATTTTATGGACTACGAATGGAAGAATAATAGTTTTACGATGGACTCCTCTACCGGTGATATTAAAATCTTAGGTCCGACAGAAAAGTGGAAGATTACGTTTGTTGATACCGGTTTGAATACCATGACTGGAGGTAGAATTAAGATGGCTCAAAAATATATTGGGGACGAAAGTTTCCTCTTAACCTATGGTGATGGCCTATGTGATGTTAATTTGCACGAGTTGATTCAATTTCATAAGACGAGAGGAACCATTGCGACCGTAACAGGAATTAAGAATAAGAGTCAATTTGGCACATTAACGGTAAATCAGGGTATCGCAGAATCCTTTGAGGAAAAAACGCAGACAGATGGAATTATCAATGGGGGGTACTTTGTGCTAAGTCCTGAGGTCTTCTACTACCTAAGGGATGATGACCAATGCATATTTGAAGAGGAACCGTTGAAAAAATTAACTCAAGACCGGCAATTATCTGTCTATCTGCATAATGGATTTTGGACAGCCATTGATACTTATAAAAATGTATTGGACATCAATGAGATGTGGGAGCAAGGGAACATTGTATGGAACCCGAAGCTAAAATGAGTACCACACTGGGTTCAGAGAATATTTTTTGTACCATTTTATCGAAAACACGGGTTTATCAGGGTCTTGCGTTACTTGCGAGCTTAAAACAGGTATTGGCTGAGGATTTTTCCCTCTTTATTCATTGTATAGACCTAGCATCTTATAAACTATTGAAAAAAATGAAACTAGAGAATGTGCATTTCATACGAGAGAAAATACTAGATGAAAGCATTCGAAATCTAAAGCATGAACGAAAGATCCATGAATACTGCTGGACGTTGAAACCTGTGATTTGTGACTATCTGCTCAACAAGTATCCTTCTGTCAAACGTATTACCTATCTCGATTCAGATTTGTACTTCTGGTCAGACCCAACATCCATTTTTAAAAACCAGCCTGACTGTTCGGTGCTGCTTTCCATTGAAGAAAAATACCGACCTAATGTGAACCAAAGAATTGTACAGAGAAAAAGTAAGATTACTGGAATTTATAATTCAGGATTTATCTCTTTCAAGAATGATGGAATCGGAGTGAAGGCGGTGAAGTGGTGGAGGGAGAAATGCTTGGAGGCTTGCAGGATTGCGCCAGAAGAGGGTATTTTTGGAGATCAGAAATACTTAGATGATATGCCCTCCCTATTCTCTACTAGCTGCGATATTGCAACACCAGGTGTAAATGTAGGTCCATGGAATGTATTAAAATATCAATTTTCAAACGTGGATGATTCGGTTTTCATTGATGAACATTTGCTTGTTTTTTACCATTTTAGTGGTTTAAGAGTCGTTGCCAAGGACAAAGTCAAGTATGTTCATCGAGTGAATCGGAGGAAACTCCCTTTTATTTATTCGCTTTATATCAAAGCGATTACGGAAGCGGTTGAGTTAGTAGCAAAATTAGATCCTGATTTTAACGGCTTCGCAGATGAAACAGCATTGCAAAGATATTGGTAAGGTGGTGAACGAATATAAAAATAGATCCTCCTATAGGTTACTACAATCGTACAGTTGATTTTATATCCGCCTTTAAGGATCATTCTGCTCCTACGCATTACAAAAGATTCCCTGTTGAGCGTACCATTATGAAAAATCAGCCAAAGGGAGTCGAAGTGATTAATTGGCAGTATCATCCTCATTTACCTAGGCAATTCGTTGCGACTATTCCATGGGGGCGTGTTTGGGGATGGAATGGAAGTGTCATTACACCTGATAATAAGCTTTTATGGGATGTTTCGTTTGAGTATCATCATACTCCGAAGACACATCCTATATTCTACAATAAACTTCCTTCTATATCCTATATACCAGAAACGTTAGCTGTCATCACCTCCCAAGTAAGTTTCAATTACTTCCATTGGATGTTTGATGTTTTGCCACGGTTAGAATTACTGCGCAAAAGCAACCTTGATTATGACCGAATTGTTATCAATCGCGGAAAATACTTTACAAAAGAGAATTGTGGATTTCAGAATGAAAGCTTAAAATTGCTTGGTATTTCGCAAGACATGCTGATTGAATGTAATCCAGAAACCCATATTCTAGCAAAGAAATTAATTGTTTCTTCCATGGCGGGCTATTCCGCACATGTACCGAAAAATGTCTGTCAGTTTTTAAGAAATGAATTTTTAGAAAAGGTCACGATTCGAAAAGAAAGCAAATATAAACGAATTTATATAAGTCGTGAAGATGCAACCCATCGAAAGGTATTGAATGAAGAAGAGGTATTTTCTATTTTAAAAAAATTCGGATTTAAATTAGTTAAATTATCCACTTTGTCATTTGTAGAAAAAATTGAGCTGTTTCATTGTGCAGAAGTGATCGTTTCCCCACACGGGGCGGGGCTTACGAATCTTATCTTTTGTAACCCAGGCACCAAAATCGTTGAAATGTTTACGCCAACGTATTTAATGCCTTGCTTTCATATCATTAGTAATCATATGGATCTTGATTACTATGGTTTGATAGGTGAAGAGATGCCGCAGGATGAAAATCGCAGCAACCATAAAGATCCCATTGTAATTGATATAGCTAAGCTGAAAAAAACGCTTGAATTAGCGGAGATCAGGTAGGAATTTCTTTTAAGAAATGAGGTGTTAGGAATGGAAAGTGCCTACTGCAGTCTTATGACGAAAAGCAGATTGTATCAGTTTCTTGCCCTGTTTGTATCTCTGAATAAGGTCAGAGCGGGAAATTTTAGGTTTTATGTCCTCTGTGTGGATGATGAAACATACCATCTGCTAAAGAAATTAAATTGGGGAAATCTCACGGTTTTCCAAGATAAAGAGCTTGGCGAGGATATTTTAGCCTTAAAAAAAGAAAGAAGAATTCACGAGTATTGCTGGACATTGAAGGCTTTATTTTTGGAGATGGTCCTTACAAAGTATCCTGAATTGATGCGTGTGACCTTTATGGATTCCGATTTATATTTTTGGGATGATCCTGAAATCATTTTTAATAAGCAGCCAGATTGTTCGGTTTTGTTATCAAGAGAAGAAAAATATAGGCCAGAATGGAAGCCAAATTTCATTAAGAAGGTTACGAAATTAACGGGAGAATACAATTCGGGTTTTATCAGCTTTAAGCGCGATGAGATGGGGATTGCCTGTTTACGTTGGTGGAAGGAACAGACATTAGAGGCGTGTCGAATCGACCCTCGAAATGGGATATTCGGTGATCAAAAGTATTTGAATGAAATGCCTCGAGTTTTTTCAAATATATGCGATATTACCACGCCCGGCGTCAATATCGGTCCTTGGGATTACCGTAAGTATACCTTTTCGAAAAAAGATGACCATGTATTTATCAATCACATTCCGCTTATCTTTTACCATTTCAGCGGGGTTAGAATCAAAAAAGGTGATAATGGGCCAGAGTTTGTGCACGAATGTAAGGTAAATACCCCATTTGTTTTCAATCATTATCAAAAAATGCTATCGGACCTGATTACCATCATTAAACATTTGGAGCCTGAATTTGACGGATTTGCCACAAAAGAGGATTTACAAAAGTATTGGTAGTTTTGAAGAGAAGGAGGAGTGGCAGTGAGAGATCTTAGGCGGGTTTGCAGGGAATTTAGGATTGGAAGGCTGCAGGAGGTAGAAGGCCTTCTCGGCGGTGGTTACATTAACGGTAATCTGAAAATCCGCACGACCAAGGGAAACTTCGTGGTTCGAATCTTCCTTAAGGAAGTTGCAGAAGAAAGTCTGAAGTATGCTTATTCTATTGTTTCAAAGCTTGCTAAAGAAGGCGTTCCTGCTCTGTTGCCGCTCCTGAATAGTCAGGGTGTAACTCACACAAGGTATAAGGAGTTTGTCGTCGAGATTACTCCTTTCGTAGAAGCCTCTCGTTTTCATTGGGTCCCTGAGCAAGCCTACTATAGTGGGAAAACGCTGCGCCGGATGCACGATACCCTAATTGGGATGGAGAATAGTCCGAAACCAACGGGCGTTTATCAATATTACCAGCTTGATCCCGCAGCCATGATGGAGGAATTGATAAAAAATGGTCATACCTTACCAAGTCATGAGGGAACTGCGTTTGATGAATATTTTAGCTTGTTGGAGCCTCTTAGCATCGACACTAGTAATCTGCCGAAGACAATCATTCATGGTGATTGGAATCCAAGCAATCAATTGTATGACGAGAATAATGAAGTTTGCAGTTTCATGGATTTTGATACTCTGCAGCAGGGTGAACGGGTATTGGATGTTGCTTATGCGCTTTATTTTTTCCTTATCCAGCGGCGTAATGAAATGGTGACACAGGAGTTTTTGAAAGGGTACGGGGCTTTGACACAGCAGGAAATCCATGTTCTTCCGTCTCTGATTGCCAAAATTGGCTTGTACTTTGGGATATTGGTTAAATATGGAGAGTTTCAGTTTGAGAGAAATCTGGACCAATTGAAATGGGTAATCTCTGAGCAAGGCAGGAATACAGTTCAAGAATTCTGCATAAGAGATTCATAATCCTATTGTTGGAAGGCATGATGTGAATGCAGAGTTGGAAAAATAATAACGTATTTGTGACTGGCAGCACAGGGTTCGTTGGAAGTCATTTGGTGCAGAAACTACTGCGATTAGGCGCAAATGTAACTGCGCTGGTGAGAAAACCTCAATCACATGACACAATAAATTTTGTTCTGGGAAGCTTGGATGATTTTCAGGTAATCAAAAAAGCCCTCGAAGAATATGAAATTGATACCGTTTTTCATATGGCTGCCCTTGCTGTGGCGGGGGAAGCGCACCTCAATCCAGTTGCCGCCTTTGAAACTAATATTCGCGGAACCTGGAATGTATTGGAGGCTTGCCGGCAAACTTCAGTTAAAAGAGTGATTGTCACTTCTAGTGAAAAAGTGTATGGTGATGTCGCAAATCCTCCTTATGTTGAGTCCATGCCTTTGGCAGGGAGATACCCCTATGATGTTTCCAAAAGCTGTGCTGATTTAATTGCGAACTCCTATTATCATACCTATCGACTGCCGGTATGTATGGTTCGGTGCGGAAATTTATTTGGGGGCGGGGATTTGAATTTTAGTAGACTCATTCCAGAAACCATTCAGTCCCTTTTTAAAAGGAATGCACCGGTGATCAGGAGTGATGGTAGCTCGGCCCGGGACTTTTTTTATATTGAGGATGGTGTTCGAGCTCATTTACTAGTGGCAGAAAAAATGGAAAACCGTCCAATCGCAGGCGAAGCCTTTCATTTCAGTTATGAAAGCCCGCAGAGTGTTTTGGAAGTAGTGGATAAAATTACAAAGTTGATGAATAGTAATTTAATGCCGATTATTCAAAATCAAACTAATCATGAACCTAACATTCAATATCTGTGTTCGGAAAAGGCTAGGGATATGTTGGGCTGGAAACCAATGTTTAGCTTCGAATCCGGTTTGATGAAAACAATCGAGTGGTATCAAAAGTACTTCGAAGACCGTGTTGGCTGACATGGTCTATTGTGCTTTAAGTCTTTTTATTGCTTTCACAAGCAGTAAAATATACACCACCAGTATTCCGTACCCCACAAAGATAATGAGGATGGGGACATAATCCGGAGTACTTGGTGAATCACTTGAAAACGCTGCTAACAGGAGCGGCATTACTGGCAGCATAAAAGCGGCGGGACCGGAACTAATTACAAGAACAGCACCAGCTCCAATGACAATCCATGGCCAAACTGGCTTTTTGACAGGAGGATGTTCCTGAATGATCGGTTCTGGTGTAACTTGAACCTGCGGTGAAATTTGGTTGTTTTTTGCCTGTTGGTATGCCTTTATGGCTGAATAAGCCTTTTTTCATCCCCCAAATTGTCACAGTGAGAATGCCTAGGATGAAAATGGTATAAAAAATGGAAAAAAAGCTAAATTCATCTGGTTTCCACAGAGGAATGGCAAGAATTATCAGCATCCCTGGAGCGGCTTATAGTAAAAATATCCCGCCGCCAATGAGGACAAACCATGCCCATAAAGGGTTCTCTATTTTTTTATGATTCATTTAGTAGTCTCCTAGAGTGTTATACTATTATTATATTTGTAGTAGCTGAAAAAGGGAATTATTAGGCGAATACATTTGGCTATTCCTCGACAAAAAAATTTCTTAGAAACTGGTAAAAGTTCGTTTTTTTAAACGGGTTGTAGTAGTTTTAATTAAACGATTAGTTGGGAAGAAAAAAGTCGGAGTTTGTCGAGATGTACATAGTTACAGGATTTGAGAATATGTTAATGAATAATTGAGGTGGGGTTGGAAGATGGCAGATTTGCGTTATCCGATTGGAATATTTTCTTTTGATGATCCTTTGACAATGGAAGTGGTTGAAAATTGGGTGAAGGAAATGGAAGTTGCACCATTTCAACTAAGAGAGGCAGTAAGGAATTTAAGTGAGGTACAGCTCGATACCCAGTATCGTCCAGGAGGCTGGACTGTTCGCCAAGT
This sequence comes from Neobacillus sp. NPDC093182, assembly GCF_044754045.1. NCBI lineage: Bacteria > Bacillati > Bacillota > Bacilli > Caryophanales > Bacillaceae > Neobacillus > Neobacillus sp. NPDC093182. Next base: position 268,058 of record NZ_JBIVOI010000003.1, on the reverse strand, counting down.
TGTTCATCACATTGCAGACAGCCATATGAACAGCTATATAAGATTCAAATTAGCGCTGACGGAGAATCAGCCAACGATTAGACCTTATTTCGAGGATAGGTGGGCGGAACTTCCGGATTCTAAGTTACCGATTGATATTTCGTTGTCCCTCCTAGAAGCTTTACATGGGCGGTGGGTAACATTGCTGCGTTCTTTGAAAGAATCTGATTTAGAAAAAACCTTCGTCCATCCTGAATCAGGTGTTCAAACAGTAGGGAACACTATTGGAATGTATGCATGGCACGGACGTCATCATATCGCCCATATTACCTCCCTTCGTAATCGGCTAGAGTGGTAACCTGAGACCGACTTTTTAAAGAGTCGGTCTATTCTTTTGAATAAAAATTGAAAAAAGAAACTAAAAAAAGTATTTAATATTGGTTGCAGGTAAAAACAGAATATATCGTGCTAGAAAATAGCTAAAAAAACACTAGTTGTTTTAATGAAGCTGTTTTCCAATTTTAAATTGATGCCTGCGAATTTAGCCAACAAAGTATACGGTTATAAATTGGTAGATGGAACGAAAGGGGGCTTTAGTTAGCACTTCATAAACTGAACCCCTACAATCCATATTTTTCTATTTTGTTATTCAGCGTTACGCGGGAAATACCAAGCAATTTGGCAGCGGCCGATTTGTTGCCATATGTTTTTTGCAATGCCTGAAAGATGTTGGAACGTTCATCCCCGTGTAAACCTGGTGCCGTTTCAGAGAAATGCGGCCGATGCGCTTGCTTAACCAGTTCACTTGGCAATTGTGCCGATGTGATCTGGTTGCCGTCTGCTAAAATCACCAGCCGTTCAATCGTATTTTTCAGTTGGCGAATGTTGTCGTTCCATGGTAGATGCATGAAGGTGACCATTACTTCCGGTACGATGTTGGGAACCGGCTTTTTATATTTACTGGCAAACTCTTGTAAAAACAATTGAATGAGTTCTGGTAAATCCTCCATTCTTTCACGAAGGGGAGGAATCGGAATTGACACGATATTGTTGGAATTCCGATAAAATTACTTCTCCGTTATTGTTCACACTATCCGCGTCTCCCCATAAAAGAATCCGAGCAAATTATGAAATTAAAGGAGCGAAAACACACAGTTACCTTTATTCGCTTCAAAGATGAAGGTCATTCCATCGAAAAACTAAACAATAAGATTATTACCCATACCTAAATGGTACATTTCCTTGATCAATATATTTGGCAAGTGATTCTACAATGACCTCCTTTTGCACTTTGAAGGGTCAAAACATGATGGACTTTTTTAGATTAAAACGTAAAAGGGAGTCCCCAAATTTGGGGACTCCCTCTTTAATAAATTTTAGTTGACATTAAAGAAGGTTTAAAAAATTGGTTTAAAACAACTTTAAAGAATTAGTTGATAGCTTTCTTCTTAAAGAAGGTCACGATGAAGATACTTTGTTCAAATTACATAGACTCAGAAATAACTGAAAGGAGTTTCCTAAGATAAAAAATACAAATTAATTGACAGAATTAATGAACACTATTAACATCCTATATGTTAACTTATTTTGTAATTTGGTTAACATACAGGAGGTGTGTGGTAAAATATTGGAATTATTTTAATTAAATTACCAGGAAGAGGACAGATGGTATGGAAGCCGAAAAGTATTATAGCGTTAGAATGAGAGCTGCCAAGAATGGATCACATGAACATGGGGGAAAGCATATATCTGGCGGGGAACTACTATCAACCTATAGCCATATGAAACAAGCAGTGAATGATTTACTGGAAAAAGGTTTACATCATTCAAGAGGAAATCCGGATTTTATGCAGATTCAATTTGAATTGATTGAAGAGCCTATTAAACTTATAAAGCCATTACAGGTTGCGACAAATATAGTGGAATCAGTAGATATGGGACAAGCATTGTGTAGAAAGCTTTTGGAGAAGGCTGGCATCAAAAGGCAGGTTATTGAAAAAGCCTATCAACATATGACTGAATATTCAATAATTAGGGGTGCTACATTAATTGATGTTCATTCAGGTGAACGTCTTGATGATCGGAATGATAAAGGCGTGCGTGTTTCCAGAATGGACTGGTTGAACACTAATTTTGAAAAATGGGCTGACTACTACAAGATGCCTAAAAACTCCAGAATTAAGGAGGCACTAGTCCTTGCAACAAAGGTATGTGAGCATCCGGCTACTGTCGCGGAATTATGTTGGTCAGATGATCCTGAATACATAACAGGGTATGTTGCAACTAAAAGGCTAGGCTATCAACGGATTACTAAGCTAAAAGAATACGGAGATGAACGAGGTTGTCGGATTTTTTTTGTTGATTGCTTAAGAAATCCGAATTCATACATACATTACTTAGAAAAACAGCCCGTCTTCATTCAATGGGAGGAAGAAAATGACACAAGAATTAATTGAAAAAAGTAAAAAGCATCTTTGGCTGCCTTTCACGCAAATGAAAGATTACGATGAAAATCCTTTGATTATTGAGAGTGGAAAAGGAATTAAAGTGAAAGACATTGATGGTAATGAATATTACGATGGCTTTTCTTCTGTTTGGCTTAATGTACATGGACACAGAAAAAAGGAATTAGATGACGCAATTACAAAACAACTTGGAAAAATTGCGCACTCAACCTTATTGGGTATGACCAATGTGCCAGCAACAGAGCTTGCTGAAAAACTAATTAAAATAAGTCCTGAAAAGCTGACACGTGTCTTTTTTTCTGATAGTGGAGCAGAAGCGATGGAAATTGCTCTTAAGATGGCTTTTCAATATTGGAAGAACATCGGTAAGCCAGAGAAACAAAAATTTATCTCCATGCAAAATGGCTACCATGGCGATACGATTGGTGCTGTAAGTGTCGGTTCGATTGCGCTATACCATCAAGTATACGGCCCATTAATGTTTGAGAGTTTTAAGGCACCCATTCCTTATGTATATCGTTTTGAGAGTGGTGATCCGGCCCAGTGCCGCGATGAATGTTTAAATACGCTTGAACAGTTACTGATTGAAAATCACCGAGAAATCGCTGCACTTACAATTGAATCGATTGTCCAAGGAGCAGGAGGCATAATTAGGATGCCAGAAGGGTTTTTGACCGGTGTACGTGAGCTTTGTACAAAATATGGTGTCTTACTGATTGTAGATGAAGTGGCAACGGGTTTTGGACGCACCGGGAAAATGTTTGCATGTGAACATGAAAGTGTCCAGCCAGACATTATGGCAATCGGGAAAGGAATTACAGGAGGCTATTTGCCCATTGCTGCTACATTAACAACAGAGGAAATCTACATGGCATTCTATGATGACTATCAAAAGTTAAAAACGTTGTTCCATGGTCATTCTTATACGGGAAATCAGCTGGGATGTGCCGTTGCACTTGAAAATTTACGTTTGTTTGAATCAGAAAAAATCGTAGAACAGGTAGCCAACAATTCAGAGTACCTTCATTTACTCCTTAATGAGCTGCAATCACTCCCACACGTAGGAGACATCAGACAACTTGGTTTTATGTGTGGAATCGAGCTTGTTCACTCAAAGGAAACAAAGGAGCCTTATCCTGCTGAAAAACGAGTAGGTTTTCAGGTTACCCTGAAAATGAGAGAGCTAGGTATGCTAACAAGACCATTGGGTGATGTCATTGTGTTTATGCCTCCGCTCGTTAGTACAAGGGATGACCTGAGAGCCATGGTTATGATCATGAAAGAAGCAATCAGTGAAGTAACAAATGGGGTAAGATTTGTTGAAGTTTGATGGATGGTTACGTCATCGATTAGACAAGACGAAAGAGGCCGGCTTGAATCGAAAGGTACGAACGATGAATACTGCCCCTCTTTCAAAGATGGTTATTGATGGTCAGAAACAGCTCGTCTTTGCATCCAATAATTATTTAGGGCTGGCAAATGATCACCGATTGATTTATGCAGCAGAAAGGATCCTACATGAGTTTGGCGTAGGAAGTAGTGGTTCCAGGTTAATTACAGGTCATACTGATTGGCATCAAAAACTTGAAGATAGAATCTCCAACTTTAAGCGAACAGAGGCTGCCCTCCTGTTTTCAAGCGGCTATTTAGCTAATGTTGGTGTGCTATCTTCATTACCTGAAAAAGGGGATGTTATTTTAAGTGATGAATTAAATCATGCAAGTATTATTGATGGCTGCCGACTATCAAAAGCCAACACCATGATTTATAACCATATTGATATGGATGATCTTGAAGAAAAGCTAAAAGCAACAGAATCTTGTCTGCGACGTTTTATTGTAACAGATGGAGTATTCAGTATGGATGGGACGATTGCGCCGCTTGATAAGATTATGTCACTTGCCAAAAGCTATCATGCTTTCGTGATTGTTGATGATGCTCACGCAACGGGTGTTTTAGGAGAGAACGGCAGGGGGACAAGCGAATATTTCGGTGTTTATCCAGATGTAATTATTGGTACCTTAAGCAAAGCCATTGGTACAGAAGGAGGTTTTGTCTGTGGATCGAAGGTGTTAATTGACTTTTTATTAAACCATGCTAGAACGTTTATCTTTCAAACATCACTTCCACCAGCCATCTGTGCAGCTTCATATAAAGCCTTAGAGATTATTGAACATAGTAAAGTAAAACGCGAATTGTTGCTTTCAAATGTTAAAAAGATAAGGATGAGTTTAGTAGATATGGGCTTTACGGTGAAAGGGGACAATACACCGATTCTACCTGTAATCATTGGTGATACCCATAAGACTGTCATATTTGCGAAAAGACTACAGGAAAAGGGAATATATGCACCAGCGATTCGCCCGCCAACCGTAGCATTAGGAGAAAGTCGTATTCGGTTAACCGTCACAGCTGACCATAATTTAAGCGAAATAGATTACTTGTTAGAGTCTTTTAATTTAATTGGAAAAGAGCTGAACATGATTAAATGAAGGGAATTTTTGTAACAGGAACGGATACAGGAGTTGGGAAAACCATTATAGCTTGTGGACTGGCAGCTGTTTTAAAAGAGGAAAGGTTTGATGTTGGAGTATTTAAGCCATTGTTAAGTGGTATTTCACGGGATGATCCAGAAAGCGATACAAGTTTGCTAAAGAAAATGTCACAAACGTATCTTTCCCATGAAGATATTACCCCTTTTCAATATAAGGAGCCACTTGCTCCTTACGTGGCTGGGAAGTTAGAAGGGAAGCTCATTGACATTGAAGAGGTGCTGCAACATTGGGAAATGATTAGAGTTAAACATCAATATTTCATTGTAGAAGGTGCTGGCGGTATTTCAGTCCCACTGGGTGAAAATTTTTTAGTTAGTGACTTAATGAAAGCTTTGGAGCTGCCAATTGTTATTGTAGCTCGACCTAATCTAGGTACCATCAATCATACTTTTTTAACTGTCCAATATGCAAAAAGTATAGGACTCAGAATTGCCGGAATTGTAATCAACGGCATAAGTCATCATCCTGACCTTGCCGAAATAACAAACCCGAAACTAATCGAAGAGTTATGTGGAGTCCCTATATTAGGAATAACCCCTAAACTTAAAGAAATAACACATGAAAACATTAAAAATATCGTAAAGGGTCACATCGATATGACATTATTAATCAATCAGATGGAGGCAGGAAGATGAATCAATGGATGGAACTTGCAGGTAAAGTGTTAGGTGGGATAGAAGTATCAAATGAGGAGGCCCTGTCAATCTTAGAATGTCCAGATGATGACGTATTGTTGCTCATGCATGCTGCTTTTCAAATAAGAAAGCGTGTTTATGGAAAAAAAGTAAAGCTTAATATGATCATGAATGCAAAATCTGGACTTTGTCCGGAGAACTGTGGCTATTGCTCTCAATCTTCTATTTCGACAGCACCGATTAACTCTTACAGAATGGTAAACAAGGACACCATTTTAGAAGGAGCAAAGCGTGCACATGATTTAAATATAGGAACCTATTGTATTGTTGCAAGTGGTAGAGGGCCATCTAATCGAGAAGTTGATCAAGTGGTTGAAGCTGTAAAGGAAATCAAGGACTCATATGGATTAAAAGTTTGTGCCTGTCTTGGTCTGTTAAAGCCGGAACAAGCTCAGCGACTAAAGGAAGCCGGGGTAGATCGGTACAATCATAATATCAATACCTCATCAAGCAACCATGCAAATATTACCACTTCACATACGTATGATGATCGAGTCAATACGGTAGAAATGGTAAAAGAATCAGGAATGTCTCCATGTTCTGGTGTCATTATAGGGATGAAGGAAACAAAGCAGGATGTGGTCGATATGGCTAACAGCTTAAAAGCCCTTGATGCAGATTCCATCCCTATAAATTTTTTACACGCCATTGATGGTACTCCACTAGAAGGAGTAAAAGAATTAAATCCAATTTACTGTTTAAAAGTCTTGGCATTATTTCGTTTTATCAACCCAACAAAGGAAATTCGAATTTCAGGCGGCCGAGAAGTCAACCTTCGTTCACTACAACCATTAGGACTATATGCAGCAAATTCCATCTTTGTCGGAGATTACTTAACAACAGCAGGGCAAGCGGAAAGTGAAGATCATAAAATGTTAGTTGATTTAGGATTTGAGGTTGAGTCGGTAGAAGAAATGAAAGCTAGTCTAGCAGGGGAAAATTAATAAAAACAGTTTCCAAGAGTTTTCTATAGATGTATTTATTATTATGGTCGCATCTATGAAAAACGAATAGGATTGAATTTGTAGGGGGCATGAAATGAAGAATGTTTTAAATGAACATTTAGAAGAAATGATAACCAGACCATTTTCGCTTACTTCTCCTGAGTTTTTAAGAAATCCTTATCCTTATTATGATAAGCTGCGGTCCGTTAATCCTATCTACTGGGGGAATTCAGTAAAATATCCAGGATGGTATGTAACCGGATATGAAGAGGCAGTAGCGATCCTTAAAGATGCCCGATTTCAAAATCGTATTCCTTTACCACAGACATCAAAAAAGTATGAGCATCTTAAAAATATACAGAATGACATGATGCTTTTTAAGAATCAGCCTGATCATAAGCGGTTACGGATGCTCGTAAGTAATGTATTTACTCCAAGTGTTATTGAAGCTTATCGTCCTTATATAGAAGAAACTGTTAATGAGCTACTGAATGAGGTGGAGAATAAGAAAGGAATGGATGTTGTTTCAGATTATGCGTTTCCTTTAGCCAGCCTCATTATAGCTAAAATTTTAGGAGTTCCAGCGGAGGAACGGAATCAATTTAGAGAATGGGCTGTAACCTTAATTCAAACAATAGATTTTACTCGAACGAGAATGGGATTAGCAAATGGTAACGATGCGATTAGAAGGTTACTAGATTATTTTAGAGAGCTGATTACAAAGCGGAAACATAACCCACAAGATGACCTGATTAGCATGTTAATTAAAGAGGAACAGCAGGGTGACAAGTTAACAGAAGAAGAATTACTGTCAACTTGTATTTTACTTGTTATTGCTGGACATGAAACAACCGTAAATCTCATTAGCAATTCGGTCCTTTCCTTATTAAATCACCCTGAGCAATTAGTGGAGCTAAAGCAAAGACCATCGCTAATTGAAAGGGCAGTTGAGGAGTTTTTACGCTATGAGAGTCCAACCCAGATGACAGCTCGCCTTGCATCAGAAGATATTGAATTTAATGGGACGACCATAAAAAAAGGTGAACAAGTATATATCCTTTTAGGAGCTGCCAATCGAGATCCGAAAAAATTCTTTCATGCTAATGTGCTTGATATAACTAGGAATCCTAATCCTCATATTGCCTTTGGATATGGTATTCATTTCTGTTTAGGTTCCTCATTAGCCCGATTAGAAGCACAAATTGCGATTCATACACTCGTACAGCGATTGCCCAACCTTCAAATTGCTACTCCTTACCTACAATGGCGAAAACTTACAGGTTTTCGATCGCTAAAAGAACTGCCAATTACTTTTACCTAAGAGTTGAATATAGAATCTGTTTTTATTTTGAAATTCATAATGGAAAAACCAAAATAACCAAACAATGTTCGGTTATTTTGGTTTTTTACGAGGTCATCACATCTCTTTTTGATAGTGAAAAGCATATAAGCAGTACAGGAAATCGTCAAAAAGAAGGGAGAATATACCCTCCAGTTCGCCATTTCCAGAAACACTCGTTCTTATGATGAAACACACAAAATCATGATAAAATAAAAACAGGCAAACCTAATAGTTTACCTGTTCAGCAACACTACCTATACTTAAATATTTCCTCTGAATTCAAGCGTTTCACTTCATAAAAAAATACTTGAATGAATTTTTTTGTATTTACTCGAGTTTGAGTTGCTTGTATTGTTTTATTTTTTTGTAATTCCTTGATTCTCTGGTGAACGACAGTAAAATCAAAAAATTTTGAAGCATAATTTTCAAACTTCGGATTTGAAAAATCTGTTAAACCCAGAGACGCAAAATGATTTAACGAATGAGTAATCGCCCTACGAATACGTTGTTCGGAAGCTTTTATCTCTCGATTAATATCAGCTTGTGTAGCTGATGGTCCAAGTTTTTTTTTCGATATTTGTACAAATATATCTTTAAGGGTTGGAAAATGTTGTTCAAAAGTATGAGTAATTTCATACTGAAATAAATATTGAATAATTTCTAGTAAATCTTTATGCCCATTTTCACCTATGATCCCTAATTCAGCCAAAAGAAATCCCCCGACCTCTAGAATTCTTTTTTCATTTAAAATATTTGATTTGTCAACTTTTGGCTGATTCACAATTAGTAAACTATTTAAAGAGGTTTGGATATCATTAATCGATCTTTCTAAATTGATCCGTTCCATTACTTTTCGAATAACTGTTAATACTTCAATACGATTAATTGGTTTAGTAATATAATATTCGATCCCGAGAGAGTAAGCTTCGGCAATCAGTTCTTTTGATTCAACTTGTGAAATCATGATAACTTTTCCAGAAAACGTACCTTTTAAGTGGCGAATTGTTTCAATTCCATCGCGGATTGGCATTAATAAATCAATAAATAAAATATCAATTTGTTTTAAATTCAAAATGTGTCCTTCTAATAGGTCGCCATCTTCCGCTTCCTCAACCACTTCTCCTAGGTCTTCGTCTTCTATAATTTGCCTTAAGATTGAACGAATAGCGCAATCATCATCAGTTATAAAAAAACGCATGGAACCCACCCTTACCTTTTCTGAATCAAATTAATAATCGGTAACTTAATTAAAAAAACAATGCCGTTGTTATGATTATTCTGAAATTGAATCACTCCTTCAAGGTCTTTCACTACTTCACTTACATATGAGAGTCCAATTCCTGTTGAAGGTGTTCCTAAATGATCATACTTCGAGGTAAATCCAGGCTGAAAGATCACATCCTCATATTTTTGAGGGATGCCAGGTCCAGTATCAGCAACTTGAAATTCAACCATATCGCTAAGTTCACGCAAATTTAAACTAACGCTTCCCTTTTCTTTAATTGCTTCCACTGCATTTGCTACTAAATTATTAATGAGAGATAACACAGTATAAACATGATAATTTGGATGGTTCCCTTCCACTGAATATAAAAATTTAATCTCTTTTCCTAGTGAGATGGCGTATTTTTCATTTATTCGTATAATTAATTGAATTAATTCAGTAGCATTCATATAGTCTTGAAAACTTTCATTAGTAATCAATTTAGAGAGCCCTGCATAAATTCGTTGGTTATCTTTTTTAACTTCATGAATTTCACCAGCAATACGTAATAATTTTTGACTAAATTGCTGGTGAAATACATTATGTTGTTTTTCCTGTTCTTTTAAATTGCGATATAAATGATAAGATTCCTTTGTAATATTCTCTGCATTTTTTAATGTTTTTTTTAATTGAATCTTTTCCTCATATAAATTAGAAATAAGCATTAACATGTGTTCATTTTGTTTTCTAATTTGTCTTTCCCTCGTCTGTACTTCATACAGTTTCATCATATTAAAAAAGCTTATAACAATAAAACTGTGGGCGAATGCGACCATGATCATATCATTTAGTTCCACGAACGTAATCGTTGTTTCTAATACGAAATATTGAATAATTAGTTCTACACAGTCGGACAGTATTTCGATTAAAAGGCCAATAAATCCGATTACCAAAGGCCTATTTTGAAAGCGGTTGGTTTTCACTATATAAAAGAGGCAAGAATAAGTGAAATAAAAGAAAAAACTTGGATATTGGGCTTGAAAGGAGGATGAGTAATCAAAATTTTCCTGCTGAATAAAGTCCATTAAAATACGAAAATGAACAACCATCGTTCCAGTTAAAAACCCGGATAAAACTGCTGGTGTTTTCTGCAGCAATAACAAAAAAAAGAAAAATGTCGGGGCTCCTAAGCTTACTCGAAATGTTTCATTTAAGGGATAAAACTTTATTTCACCTGCTAGTGGGACTGTTAACACCATTAGAACAAGAATATAGACGTCTTTTTTAACTAAAGTACTTACGTTCAAGGAGATCACCTCCCAGTTTTATTTGAAATCAGTATACAGTCTCATCATCCTCAATACAATGCTTAAATTATGTATAAGAAATAATCTATTAAACTCGAACATCTTAATTGGGCTTATCCCACTTTTGAAATAATTTTGTAGATTTTTTGTAGTTTTCTGTAAGATTATATAGTTCCAGTTATAAATTAAAGCTAAGTTCTTATAGAAAAATTTGAAAGCGCTTAACGATAATTAATTTTTTCAATTTTTATACTAGTCTATGATTATTTTTTTCAGTAGATGGGGATGAAAGGTAGAAAGTTTAAATTAAAAAATTAGAAAGGTGGAAGAATATGGTCGAAGGGATGTTAAAAGAGCGAAACATTACGGTTAATAGTCAAAGGAAAGCTTGCTTAGATGAATGGGTAACACATTATAAATCCTATGCTACTAAAGGACAAACCGCTCACTATATTCCTGCTTTAAGAAAGGAAAACTCATCGCATTTAGGTATTTGCATCATAAGACAGGATGGAACCATGATCAAGTCAGGGGATTATGAAGTAGGTTTCACGTTGCAAAGTATATCAAAAGTGCTAAGCTTTATAGCCGCGTGCTTGAGCTGTGGTATTTCTTATGTGTTAGAGAGGGTTGATGTAGAACCAACTGGGGATGCCTTCAACTCCATTATTCGTTTAGAAATGCATAAGACGGGAAAGCCATTTAACCCAATGATTAATGCTGGAGCGATTACCATCGCTTCACTCCTCCCAGGAGAAACTTCACACAAAAAACTAGAAGTTCTTTACACATTAATCGAAAAATTGATAGGAAAACGCCCGGCCATTAATAAGGAAGTATATCAATCTGAGTGGGAAACCTCTCATCGAAATAGAGCTTTAGCTTACTATTTAAAGGAAACGGATTATTTAGAATCGGATGTAGAGGTAGCTTTAGAGGTTTACATGAAACAATGTTCGATAGAAGTAAACACAGAAGACATAGCCTTGATTGGACTGATTCTTGCACATGATGGATATCATCCTATTCGTAAAGAACAAGTCCTTCCTAAAAAAGTAGCTAAATTAGCCAAAGCCTTAATGCTTACTTGTGGAATGTACAATGCTTCGGGTAAATTTGCAGCATTTGTCGGTTTGCCAGCCAAAAGTGGTGTATCTGGGGGCATTATGGCACTAGTTCCTCCAAACGTCAGAAGTGCACTGCCTTTTCAAGATGGATGTGGTATCGGGATATATGGACCCGCGATTGATGAATATGGGAATAGCCTAACAGGTGTTATGTTATTGAAACATATAGCACAAGAATGGGATCTAAGTATTTTCTAAAAAGCATAATGTCTGGTGAAAATAATAAAGGAAGACAATAAGTCGCTAAATATTTATATTTTGATATCAAACTACTAAACTTTTACAGGAGTGATGAATGAACATGCAACAATTACTTCATGATATTATTAGCTTAACAAATGATTTTCTATGGTCAAAGTTATTAATTATTATGCTAGTTTTATTCGGTCTTTATTTCACATTTAAATCGAAATTTGTACAGTTTCGAATGTTAAAGGAAATGGTCCGTGTATTAATGGAGGGGAGAACTGGTTCTAAAGAAAGCATTTCCCCATTTCAAGCGTTCTGTATTGGGATGGCGGCACGCGTTGGAACAGGTAATATTACAGGAATTGCGATTGCGATTGCATTAGGCGGTCCTGGAGCGGTATTTTGGATGTGGATTATTTCTATTATTAGCTCAGCATCCAGCTTTATTGAAAGTACGTTAGCACAAGTATATAAAGTAAAAGATAAAGACGGTTTCCGTGGCGGCCCATCCTATTATATGGAAAAAGGATTAAACAAACGTTGGATGGGAGTATTATTCTCCATTTTAATTACGCTTTCTTTCGGTCTTGTATTTAATTCTGTACAATCAAATACCGTTACAATTGCTTTTGAGAACGCATTTGGTACAGATCGTTTAACTGTAGGGATTATCATGGCACTTGCTTTCGCTGCGATTATCTTTGGCGGTGTGAAGAGTATTGCAAAAATAGCTGAATACAAGGTTATGCTTTTAGCTGTGTTATACCTCGGTATTGCCTTATTTGTCATAGCAACGAACATAACAAAAATGCCGGAAGTTCTTTCTCTTATTGTTAAAAACGCGTTTGGCTTTGAGCAAGCTGTAGGCGGTTCACTCGGCGCTGCGATCATGCATGGAGTTAAACGTGGCTTATTCTCGAATGAAGCCGGTATGGGGAGTGCACCAAACGTTGCCGCAACAGCAACAACAAGTCACCCGGTGAAACAAGGACTTATTCAAGCTTTTGGCGTATTAACGGATACACTGATCGTCTGTACAAGCACAGCATTTATTATTTTACTTTCCGATGCTTACAAACAACCAGAGTTAAATGGTATTGCCCTTACACAAGCAGCATTAAGTGAACATGTTGGTTCCTGGGCATCAGGCTGTCTAGCCATCTTTATTTTCCTATTTGGATTCGGTGCGTTAATTGGTAACTATTATTATGGGGAAACAAACATTCGCTTTTTACACAAAAGTAAAGCATGGTTGATGATATACCGAATAAGCGTATTCGCCATGATTTTATTCGGTTCAGTTGCAAAGATTCAACTTGTATGGGATTTAGCTGATTTATTTATGGGCCTCATGGTTATCGTAAACTTAATTGCGATTCTTTTATTATCAAAAGTGGCTTTTGCTGCATTAACGGATTACATGAAACAGAAAAAGGAGGGTAAAGATCCGGTATTTTATAAAGATACTATTAAGAATCATGAGAACATTGAATGTTGGGAACTCTCTCAAGTTGATTCAACCTTAGAACAGGAAAAGGCCATATAATAATAAGACGTTTAAACACATTCTGGTCTGAATATCTTTAGATTTTTTCGGGTAGAATCCTGCATATACATCTAAAACAAATCCACTACTTTGACATTCAAGTAGTGGATTTCAAATTTATTTTTACAATCCTATCTAATTGTTGGTTTATTTTTATGACACCTAAAGCAGAGAACATCTTTTTCTTAAACTATCAAAATTAAATAAGGAAAATGGACGAATCAAAAAGTATAAAAACTTTGAATTGCGTCCCATTTTCCTTCTAGTTATTATGATAAGGTTCTTAAAAAGTAGCTGATGCAAAACAATCATCATTAAAATAAATAATCTCGGAAAGAATCTTACATCCTTGAATATTCTTGAAAGCTTCCCTTGCTTCTTTTTCCGTGTCAAATTCAAACATCGAAGTATTTTCCTTTGAATATAAAGTGATTACCCACATAAAAAATTCCCCCAATAAAAGATTACTGCCTCTTTTCACATAGACTGATAGATAATTTCTAATACTGTAGGTTTAATTTATAATAGGACCTACAAAATCATACGGAAAAATACAAAACAAGTTAAAAGTTTCAAAACATATTAGTGTTATATTAGTCATTAACAAAATCCAAAGATCATCGTCTTTCAATGAAGAATAGTCAGAACAATATTAAGACTCGATACATAAATTCCCTATATAAGGTAATATTACTAGTCAAGAAATGATTTTTTATAAATGACAACATTTTTACAGAAAATGCTCCTTATGTCAGCTGCAGACATGGGATATTTATTAGGTGATAAATATGTGGACAACGATCGTTTCCTATCTTCCAGACTGGAATGTTTTTATGCAAGCTTTTATTGCGTTTTTCATCCCCTATTCTATCTCGAAATTTTTTAGTTGGATCAGTACATTAGAGGAAGAGTGATGAGAATCTGGAAATCAAAGATCAGAAAAACAAGAAACCATACAAATGAAAGTAAAAAAAAGGAAGATTATAAACCTTATCAATATCCAACAGGTCATTTTACGGGCGATTTTACCTTGGATTTGGAACTTATCAAGCAAGAAATCAGTGATAACTCGGATGTGCACGTTCGAGAGTTTACTATCGGGCGTACAGGCATTCGGTCGGCCATCATTTTTGTAGAAGGACTGTCCGATAAAGATCTCATCGACAAACATATTATGAAATCATTGATGGTTGATTTTTTCAACGAATTTAAACTGGAACCATCTTATGTAAAAGGAACCATTTCAAAAGAGTTTATTAAAAATCAAATTCTTTCTATTAGTGAAGTAAAAGAAGTCAATCATATTAAAGAGTTGTTAGCAAAAATATTGACAGGTATGACAGCCCTTTTAATTGATGGACTATCCGATGCGTTCATTCTGGGTACAACCAAAGCAAACAAACGGAGTATTGAAGAGCCGGTATCAGAAGCACTGGTCAGAGGTCCACGAGTTGGTTTTACTGAAATTTTAACCGATAATACCGCCCTTTTACGACGCCATGGTGAAAACGTGAACTTATCATTAATAAAATTCCAAATAGGAAAACGGGCAAAAAAAGAATTGGCCATCGTTTATATGAAAGAGATTGCTGACCCGGAATTAGTAGAAGAAGTAAAGAAAAGAATTCAGAAAATCGATATTGATCATGTACCGGAATCAGGCTATGTTGAGCAACTGATCGAAGATAATTACCTTAGTCCCTTTCCTCAAGTACAAAGTACAGAGCGTCCTGACCGTGTTATCAGCGCATTAATGGAAGGACGAGTAGCAATCTTGTTAGATGGAACGCCTTTCGCTTTGATCGCCCCGGTTACGTTTAGTATGTTATTGCAATCCCCAGAAGATTATTATGAACGATGGTTTCCCGGCTCCCTCTTCCGTCTTTTACGTTTTGGAGCAGCCCTTGTTACGTTGTTTGCACCTTCACTTTATATTTCTTTTATCTCGTTTCATCCGGGATTGATCCCAAGCAAGTTAGCCATTTCAATTACAGGAACTAGAGAAGGTGTTCCGTTCCCCTCACTAATAGAAGCACTGTTAATGGAAATAGCCATCGAAATTTTACGGGAAGCTGGGCTGCGTTTACCTAAACCCATTGGCCCAGCGATGGGGATTGTTGGCGGACTAATCATCGGTGAAGCAGCCGTCCAAGCAGGGATTGTTAGTAATATTATGGTTATTGTAGTAGCAATAACCGCCATTTCTTCCTTTGCCATTCCGAGTTATAGTGCAGGGATCCCATTGCGTATTCTTCGCTTTGTAGCCATGTTTGCTGCTGCATTTTTTGGATTGTACGGAGTCATTCTGTTTTTCCTCTTGCTTTGCAGTCATTTGGTGAAACTGAAGAGTTTTGGCGTACCTTATACCAGTCCTGCTGTACCTTATCGATTAAGTGACTTGAAAGATTTAATGGTCCGCATGCCTATTCAGATGATGAAACGTCGTCCGAAGATGATGCATACGAAAGATCAATTTCGTAAAGAATAGCCTAATTAGAAGGGAAGTGAACCCAAGATGATTCTTGCTCCCAAAGACCGAATAACCACTCCCCAAGCAGCTGTTATCGTCATCAATTTTATCCTTGGAACAGGGATCCTGACACTGCCCAGGGCGTCTGTAGAAAAGGTAAAAACACCGGATGTTTGGTTTGCCGTTATTCTAGGCGGACTAATCGCGATGATGGCTGGGGTTATGATTGTGAAATTAAGCCAACAGTTTCCCGAAAAAACCTTTTATCAATATAGTCGTATAATCGTAGGGAAATGGGTAGGCGGGCTTCTCAGTGTTCTTATTGTATGTTATTTATTAATAACTGCCGGGTTTCAAGTCCGTGCCATGGTGGAAGTAACAGGAGTATATTTACTGGAAGGCACCCCTTTTTGGGCAATCACTATGTCATTTATTTGGGTAGGTCTCTATTTGACCATTGGAGGCATCAACCCAATCGCCCGGCTGTTTGAAATTATATTTCCTATAACGGTTATCCTTTTTTTGCTGGTTGCCTTTATGAGTTTTGGAATATTTGAGATGGATAATCTCCGTCCAGTATTAGGATTGGGAGTCATACCTGTACTAAAAGGGGTAAAGACAACGGCTCTCGCATATACAGGTTTTGAAATCATGTTGTTCCTTCCGGCATTTATGATACATAGGGATAAAGCAGTAAAAGCTGTAGTAGTCGGAATAGCCATACCCTTAATTTTTTATGTAATAACCGTCATTATGGTTATCGGAGCGTTATCCGTCGATGGAGTGGTCACAAGAACGTGGCCGTCCCTTGATTTGATAAGAAGTTTTGAAATCCCCGGCTTAATCTTTGAAAGATTTGAGTCTCTGTTACTCGTAATATGGATCATGCAAATATTTGCTACATTTACCATCGCCTACTATGCGGCTGCTTTGGGTTTGGCTCAACTCTTCAAAAAGAATATTCATCCATTTTTGTATGGATTACTGCCGGTTATTTACATCATTACGAAAATGCCGAAAAATATTAATGACCTATTTAAACTCGGCGATATGCTTGGTAATGTCGCTCTTTATTTATTTGGTTTACTACCGTTGCTGCTTCTCATTGTTTCACGATGGAAGGTGGGAAAGCATGAAGCAAAGCCCTAACCATGTACGGTCACTCAAGGGTATACTTTCTATTCTATTACTCCTGTTTCTTACGGGATGCTGGAGCAGTCACGAAATTGAAGAAATAGGTTTAAGTGTAGGTTTGGCACTAGATGAAGGAAAAGAGTCAACTATTGAGAAAGAGTTAAAGGAACAAGGAGGAGAAAATAACCAAACAGAAAAAATAACCATGACTTATCAAATTGTTAACCCACAAGGAACAGCTTCAGGGAGTATAGGGGGGGGATCACAACAAAAACCTTTCTTGAATATTTCTGAAACCGGTGATTCTATCCATCAAATGATTCGCGAATTTTCATTGAGAAGTGATCGCCCCATATTCGGCCCCCACCTTAAAGTGATTGTTATTAGTGAGGATCTTGTACGTAAGTATAGATTGGAACAATTAGTTGATCAACAACTTCGTGATAATGAAATTAGACCAAGCTGTCTTGTGTTCATTAGCAAGGGGCGGGCAAATGAGGCACTAGAATCAAAAGAATCAGGAAAAATTCCAGCGTTCCGTTTGATTGGAATTTCAGATAATGAATATCGAACAACAAAGATTTTGCCCCCTATGTCACTCGCCAAATTAGAAGGCAAGATGCATTCAGGATCTAGTTTTCTTTTGCAAAATGTTATTCCGACGAACGGAGAAGTTAAATTTTCAGGAGCTGCCGTGATTACAGGAAAGACAAAAAAGCTGCTTGGTTTTTTGAATGAAGAGGAAATGGAAGGCTTAACGTGGATAACTGGAAAGGGAAAAGGCGGTTTGGTCAAAAGCTTTGATGAGGCGACAAATCAGCCAATCGTTTACGAGGTAAAGACAATGAAAAGTAAAATCATACCTCATATTAATGGTAACCACATCTCTTTTAATGTAAAAATTGAATCAGAAGGGCGTCTTTCTGAAAATTGGGTGGTTTCGGGGGGGACTACTGAAAACGAATTTTTAAAAAGGGCTGAAAAAACCGCTGAAGAAGAAGTGAAACGATTGGTAAATAATGTAGGAGAAAAAATGCAAAAGGATTACCAAGTGGACGTTGCCGGCTTCGGAAACCGATTGAGAATTGAACATCCAAAGGTATGGGAAAAAGTCAAAAAAGATTGGGACCAAACATTTAGTGAAGTTCTAATCGAATACAACGTGAATTTAACTATTATGGAATATGGATCGTCAAGCTTCAAAAATTGAGATGGTTGAGAGTAGTAATAGTTAGAAAAAAAGAGAAAAAAATAGTTATATGTAACAATAAAAATAGTAGAGATTATTCGTATAAGTAAATAACAATGAATACTTCACGATACCGTAAAGTTATATTGAAATAAAACTGTTAAACTAGAACTTTTCGGTATTAAAAGATGTCTTTTGTCGAAAAACAATGAAATATTTTGCACCCATACCTTGTAGGCTAAGTCCCTTTTATAGTACCTCATACATTTGATATTGAAGAAGTTGAAAAGGCTTCTTAATCTAACATGAAAAAAAGCTGCCTCGGCAGCTTTTTTCTGTTATTTCAATATCATATTCCTTTGCACTTTATAATCCGATTTGGCCCAATACCAGCGTTAGTCCAACCAAGGGCTAAGCAGATCTGATAAAAAATTGATTTTATTTATGTATTTTTCCGTATTTTTATGTAGTTCGTATTATAAATTAAATCTACATTCTTTATGAAAAACAAATGTGAAAACGCTTCATATTTTGGTTTGTTTCTTGGTAGGAAGAAGGATAACCCATAATGATGTATAAACAGATTAATATCTTTTAGGGAGATGTGTGAATGGAAGTAAAATATTGTAAAGAATCACGAGTGATTCGGACTAGTCGCGTATTCCCAAACGATGTAAATAATCACAATACCTTATTTGGTGGTCGGTTAATGAGTGATTTGGACCAAGTCGCCTCCATTTCCGCAGCGCGTCATAGTCGAAGGGAATGTGTAACGGCTTCAACAGATTCAGTTGACTTTTTACATCCCATTCGACCAACAGATTCAGTCTGTTTCGAATCCTATGTGACATGGACCGGTACTTCATCAATGGAGGTATTTGTAAAAATTATTGCAGAAGACTTAAAAAGCGGTGAGCGTAAGATGGCAGCGACTGCCCTCTTAACCTTTGTTGCACTTGATGAACATGGACGCCCAACGCGTGTTCCACAAGTCATTCCGGAAACAAAAGAAGAGAGAAAGTTACACGAAACTGCTCCAGAGCGAGCAACAATGCGCAAAGAAAGAAAACAAAAAAGTAAAGAATTAGCCTCATTTTTAACTACAAATTAGCCCTTGGATTGACAAGAGGAACAGTAATCTTTTATAGGGGGAATTTTTTATGTGGGTAATCACTGTCTATTCAAAGGAAAATACTTCGATGTTTGAATTTGACACGGAAAAAGATGCAAGGGAAGCTTTCAAGAATATTCAAGGATGCAAGATTCTTTCCGAGATTGTTTACTTTAATGATTATTTTGTTGCTTAGCTACTATTAAAGATCTTACTCATGTGGTTTGAGAATTTTTTAACTATTTGTTTACTAAAACAAATATCAATTAAATTAAGGAGCGACATATATGTCCACTTTACGTAAAGAATCATTAAAGATGCACAAGGAGAATCGTGGAAAGCTTGGTGTTCATTCAAAAGTTCCAGTGCGTAATGCGAAAGATTTAAGTCTCGCTTATTCTCCAGGGGTAGCGAATCCGTGCTTGGAAATTTATGAAGATGAAAGCAAAGCGTATGAATACACGATGAAGGGGAATCTTGTTGCCGTTGTTTCAGATGGAACAGCCGTACTGGGTCTTGGGAATATCGGCCCGCAAGCTTCCATGCCGGTCATGGAAGGGAAAGCTTTGTTATTCAAATTGTTTGCAGATGTGGATGCATTCCCGATTTGCTTAGGTACAACAGATTCGGACAGGATTGTGGAGGTCGTTAAATTATTGGAACCGACTTTTGGCGGAGTGAACTTAGAAGATATCGCTGCACCGCAATGTTTTGAAATTGAAGATCGGCTACGAAAGATATGTAATATTCCAGTTTTCCATGACGATCAGCACGGTACAGCTATTGTAACAGCGGCTGGGTTACTCAATGCTTTGAAACTAGCAAACAAAAAAATAGGAGAGATTCGCGTTGTCGTAAATGGTGCCGGATCTGCAGGCGTAGCGATTGTCAAGTTGCTGCTGCATATGGGTGTAAAAGACGTTATTTTATGTGATACAAAAGGAATTATTTATGAAGGACGCCCGTTTGGAATGAATCCATTTAAAGAGGAAATGGCTCGTATTACCAATAGAGAACTAAAACAAGGTACGCTGGCAGATGCTCTTGTGGGAGCAGATGTGTTTGTGGGAGTATCAGCCCCAGGTGTCGTCACGAAAGAAATGGTTCGTTCAATGAATCATAGTTCGATCATTTTTGCGATGGCAAATCCGGTGCCTGAAATCATGCCTCAATTAGCAATTGAAGCGGGAGCACTCGTAGTCGGAACAGGTCGTTCAGATTTTCCAAATCAGATCAATAACGTACTTGCATTCCCCGGTATTTTTCGTGGTGCTTTAGACGTTTACGCCAAAGAAATCAACGAAGAAATGAAACTCGCAGCCGTTTATGCGATTGCCGGATTAATTGCAGATGAAGATCTTTGCGCTGATTATGTAATTCCAAATCCATTTGACCGAAGAGTAGCGGCTTATGTAGCAGAAGCAGTTGCTAACGCAGCAATGGAAACAGGTGTTTCGCAAAAGCTTGTTAATGCGAAACAAGTAAAAGAGCGCATATTAGCGTTGGCAGAAGAAAAACAAACTGCTTTAGAATAAATCCATTTCCTAATTAAAGTTAAACTAAGGTCTCATACCATTCGTTTGGGCACATATTGACGAAAAAGTTAAAAGCCTGTATCAATTAGTAAAGGGGTCCGTTTTGAGGTGCTTTTTCAAAAATAACTGCTTAAATGACAGTTAAAATGGCAAAATTAATACGAAAAACTCGTCAGCTTTTTTAAAGATACATTAAATAAAGCAGAAAAGATGGTAAGGAGCAATATCCTTTACCATCTTTTTTTATCTATTAGGACGAATTAAATATGTCATAAGAATTTTCAACTTTTGCATTCTATCAAAAAACGATTTTTAAAAAATACAAGATTAAAGTAATAGTTTTTGCTGCCATACTTGGTAAATCGTTTAAGATTATATCCAGCCCCGGTAACGCGAAGCTTCAGCCGGTTTTCTTATGCCAACCATATATGCTGCTAAACGCATATCAACATGACGGGTCTGTGATGTTTGATAAATTTCTTCAAAGGAAGTGACCATCACGTTTCTCAGTTTTTCAGCAACCTCATCCTCTGACCAATAATATCCTTGATTATTTTGAACCCATTCAAAGTAAGAAACGGTGACACCACCTGTACTTGCCAGTATGTCAGGTACAAGAAGGACTCCTCTTTCATCCAAAATTTTTGTCGCTTCAAGGGTTGTTGGTCCGTTTGCTGCCTCCACCACAATCGCTGCCTTAATACGACCAGCATTTTGCGCTGTAATTTGGTTGGAAATGGCAGCTGGCACAAGAATGTCACATTCTTTCTCAAGTAATTCTTGATTGGTAATGACATTTGTAAATAAAGTTGTAACTGTACCGTAACTATCGCGCCGATCAAGTAAATAATCAATATCAAGCCCTTCTGGATCATATAGAGCGCCATGTGCATCTGATATACCAATCACCTTTGCTCCAGCATCATGCATGAATTTGGCTAAAAAACTTCCAGCATTTCCAAAGCCTTGAATCACGATTCGTGCACCTTGTAATTCAATGTTTTTTTTCTTTACAGCTTCTTCAATACAAATTGTCACACCGCGAGCTGTTGCGGTTTCACGACCTTGTGATCCCCCTAAAACAAGCGGCTTACCTGTAATAAAACCAGGGGAATCAAATTCACGAAGACGACTGTACTCATCCATCATCCAAGCCATAATTTGAGAGTTTGTATATACATCAGGTGCCGGAATGTCTTTTGTAGGACCGACAATTTGGCTGATAGCACGAACATATCCACGACTTAATCTCTCTAGTTCCCTAAACGACATGTTTCTTGGGTCACAAATAATACCACCTTTTCCACCGCCGTAAGGAAGATTTGCAATCCCGCACTTTAAACTCATCCAGATAGATAATGCTTTTACCTCTGCTTCATTGACTTCAGGATGAAAACGTACTCCACCTTTTGTCGGACCTACTGCATCGTTATGTTGCGAACGGTAACCGGTAAAAATTTTAATGGAACCGTCATCCATTCGAACTGGGATACGTACTGTGATTGTTCTAAGTGGTTCCTTTAGCAGCTCATATACCTCATCGTTATACCCTAAATTTTGAACCGCCTCTTTTATAATCAATTGAGTTGAAGTTAATAAATCTATTGTTTCACTTTCATTATTACATGGCTTTTGCACTTGATTAGTATTAACAAGATCTGTCATTTTCATTTTTTACACCTCTTAGTCTAAAATAGTTAACTTGGAGACTTTCCCTAATCATCCAATCGAATTTGTATTGCTGAAGTAATCGGCTTTGGGAAATCCCCACCTCCGTAAATCCTAAAAAATAAATCAACAGGATAGTAGAAAGGTATATGAACTCTTGTTTTCTTCATCTACTTTTCTCAAGATCATTCTTAACTCTAAATACTAAAATATTAAGCGCTTTCACATTTCCTTAAAAAACATAAGTTTACTTTATAGTAGAAACTACATAATCATACGGAAAAATACAAAAATAAAATAAATTTTTAAAAAAGAATTCCCTTTTGTATCGGTATTATATAAGAACGATTGTCCTAAAACCGATTACCTAGACTATATAACTATTAAAATCGGTAATCCCAATGACGCCAATGACATCGCTTATAATGGGGCCATTATTCTGGATGAAAATGGCGAGATCAGTGAACAGGAAATTTTTGTACATGACCGCTTATTGAGTTTCTGGGAATTATGTGAGGGTGAAGGTTTCTACGCACATTTTTACGAAGGAGATACATTACTCGTTCCAAAAGAATTTTTTAAATTTAGAGATATCACCATCAGGAGTAAGCAAAGCTTCGTCACTTTTAAAGCTAAGTGAGAAATACAACATCCCTGTCTCCCAAATCGCAGCGATTGGAGATAATTTTAATGATTCCCTGATGCTGAAGGCAGCAGGACTTGGAATTGCAATGGGCAATGCACCAGATAAAGTAAAGGCACTGGCCGATCAGGTGACGGGAAGTAATCAGGAAGCGGGGGTTGCTCAGGCGATCCGAGGTTATTTATTATAGAGAGCCTCCATAAGCGTGATGAAAGACAAACCGGGAGAAATCTCAATGAGATTAGTCCTTCATAAGTGTGATGAAAGACAAACCGGGAGAAATCTCAATGAGATTAGTCCTTCATAAGTGTGATGAAAGACAAATCAGGAGAGATCTCAATGAGATTAGGGGAATTTGTCAGAATGCAGGTGTCATTTGGACAAAGTGATCGCGGATAATGCCTTTGTGGCGGTGGCATTGATCACATTAGGCGGTCAAATTGCTTATTTATAAATTAAATCTATTTCCAAAATAGTTATCTTTTCCTCGCTCTTCAAGCTGGTTCTTTCCCCAATGGTTGGGCTGGGCGTTATTTTACTGCTTCAGATTGAAGGTACCATTGCACAGGCTTTATTTATATCAAGTGCATTTCCGTCCAATCGGAGTGCATCTTTACTAGCATTAGACTATGATAACTATCCTGAAATCGCTTCATCAATTGTCATTCTCACAACTCTATCTAGTTGTTTTACGGTAGCTATAGTTATTTACCTTTCTAAACTAATATTTCCGTAATTTAAATCACTAGTTCAAAAAATAGTTAATAAACCTACAAGTAAATTGACTTTAATTATTGGTTTAACATCGCTTTTCATCGGGATTACCATATGGTTTATCCCGATGACTTTTTCCTTTTCACCGGAGCACTTTGACTGGATAAGGGGATTGCGATTGGAAATGTTCTGTTACAAGCTGTTGTTAATTCTACTGATACCTTTTCATAAAAACTATTATTCTGTCAGTGGCAGCACATTATCAGCCTTCCAATAAACCATTATCTCATCTTCTAAACCAATTGTATTTAGCTTAAACTGTTCTGAAGGCATTTCAATTTCAATGGTTTCACCCGTTGAAAAGACCCCTGTAATCTCTACACTGGTACCGCGGTAGATAATCGATTGGACTTTAACCATGGCCTTATTTTCATACAAGTCCGGGTTATTTGGGTTAATTACGATCATATTCGAACGAATCCCAATCATCTTACTCTCAGGGTCACCAGTGGAATGTGTTATGATGGTTAGACCGCTTTTGGTAATAAACACGTTGTCTTCGAAGTAGCCATCAAAAAAGTTCCGGATTCCTACAAAGTCAGCAACAAAATGTGTCTTGGGCGTATCGAATACTTCTTGCGGACTTCCAATTTGACGAATGCTTCCTTGCTCTAGAACGACAATTCGATCAGATAGAACAAGGGCTTCTTCTTGGTCATGTGTTACAAAAATCGCCGTCAAGTCTAGCTTTTGCTGAAGTTCTCTAATTTGATTGCGCATGGCAATTCTAAGCTTTGCATCTAGATTACTTAGCGGTTCGTCTAATAAAAGGAGACGAGGCTTGACCACAATCGCACGAGCCAGCGCAACACGCTGCTGCTGACCGCCAGAGAGTTGACGCGGGTATCTTTCGCTGAATTTCTCGAGATGCACCATTTCCAAGGCTTCATTCACACGCGTGCGTATCTCATCTTTTGAAAGTTTCCGCATTTTTAACCCAAAAGCGACATTATCGAAAATGTTCATATGAGGGAATAGGGCGTAGTTCTGGAACACTAACGCCGTATCTCTTTTATTGGCAGGAATTCGGGTCACATCTTTACCGCCAATGAATATTTGTCCCTCATCAGGCTGCAAAAATCCCGCTACCATACGAAGAGTGGTACTTTTTCCACAGCCGCTAGGCCCGAGAAACGATACCAGTTCTCCTTTTTCAATTTTTATATCCATATCTTTCACAGCTAATGAACCGCCGAATTTCTTTTTAACATGGTTTAATACAACCTCAGCCATAATGACCCTCCTCTAAAAAACCTTACTTAATCCGACAAAGCGGTCAGCTATGACCATCAAAATGCCAACAATAATAATCTGTACGGTTGAAACAGCCGCAATTAACGGGTCAAGTTTCCAGAAAACATAATTTAGTATTTCTATTGGCAATGTACTTTGACCAGGACTAACAAGCATTAAACTAAGTTCCAAGCTGTCAAAAGAAAAGATAAAAGCAATAATTCCAGCTGCCACCAGCGAGGGACGAATGGAAGGCAAGGTTACATACCAAAAGGCTTGAAATCGGCTTGCTCCTAAATCAATGGCAGCTTCTTCTTGGGATTTATTGACTCCCTGAAGCCCCGCTGTCAGTAATCGAACAGTCCAGGGAATGGTTATCACAAAATTAGCTAGAATCAATGACCACGTGCTTGGGACAAAATTGATTCCAAGGATTTGTCCTAAGTTGAACATAAAAATGTAAATGGCAATACCAGTAATAATCGCAGGGACAACCAATGGCGATAGGAATAACGATTGTAAAAGTTGTTTCCCTTTAAATTCATACCGAGTAATCGCGATAGAGCTTAAAAGCCCCAAAGCCAATGAGATTACCATTGCAATGAAAGAAACTCTTATACTATAAAGGAAAGCATTTAAAAAATTTTCTTGTTCTAATAATTTTCCGTACCACTGAAGGGAGTAGCCTTTTGGTGGAAACATGATTGCAGAAGAACTAAAAAACGATATCCAGACCACCATCACAACTGGAAGGAGCATAAAGGCGAAAATAAGAAAGATACCTGCTTTTGAGAAGACCCGTGAAACAATCGATTGACTCATCCTTTTACCTCCGTTCCCGCTGCACTTGTTTTACCAGTAAATTTCTCCATAATCATTAAGTAGACAAGCGATAAAGCTAATGTAAAAACGATTAGAATGAAAGCCATTGCTGCTCCCATCGGCCAGTTTGATGCTTGGGTAATTTGGGAATACAGTGCAGGAGCCATCATTTGTACCTTTGGGCCGCCAATCACGAGCGGGGTTGTATACGAATTCATCGAAAGGACGAATACAAACAGGGTTCCAGCCAAAATTCCAGGCATACCGAGTGGTAAAACAATCGATTTCATAACCGTCCAGCGTGAAGCACCAAGGTCGTAGGCCGCTTCCTCAAGGGCAGGATCAATTCGCTCCAATACGGATTGCAGGGTTAACACCATATACGGAAGAACCACATTCGTTATAGCGATAATGACAGAAAGTGGAGTTTGCAATATCTGCATAGGCTCTTGAATGAATCCGAGTGACATCATCCAGCGATTCACCAGCCCTGAACCGCTAAACAGGGCAATCCAGCCGACATTTCTGATCATATTTCCAACCAATAATGGAAAGACGATGAGCATAATAATCATACTTTTTCTCTTAGATTTCATCCGTACAAGGAAATAAGCAACGGGGAAGCCTAAAACGAGTGAAAGCAGAGTGGATGATAAGGAAATATAAAAGGTACGCCATAGAATATTTAAATAAAAAGGATCTGTCAGGAAATTTTTAAAGCTCTCAAGCGTCCACGCCGTCTTCATAAACTGACCAGGGACAAACTCATTCAGACTGCTTCTTAAAAAAATAATGAGAGGCAGTAAAAACATGAGCGTAACGATTATGGTAGTGGGACCCATTAAAGGTCCCACTACTAAAGCCTGATTATTTTTCTCAATGTTACTCTTCACAAATACCCTCTCCTCTTCTAAATTTGTTTGGATTATTTAGAGAGTATTTCTTTCTCAAATTTTTCTTTCCATATAGCATTGTTCTCGGCAATATATTTCAAATCAGGTGCTTTAATTCTTGCTGCCTCATCCTCAGTAAAATCAATCGTTTTCTTCAACTCATCTGATAAATCCGCATTATCAACCGTTGGGGCATAGCCCATTTTTTCTGCAAATCCAGCCTGACCCTTTTGATCTAACATGGCATTCATATAAGCATAGCCGCCATCAGGATTTTTTGCATTTTTTGGGATAGCTGCTCCAAATACTACACTATATGAGCCTTCCTTTGGTACGACATTACCGAGTGGCTCGCCGCCTGCCTGCGACCATTGAACGGCACGAGAGCGATAAGAGATACCCAAGGTGACTTCACCTGTTTGTAATGCTTGTCCTAGTTCTTCTTGCGTCGCATAAATTTTAGGCTCCATGTTTGTAATTTTCACCAATGTTTTCCAAGAATCTTCCCAGTCACTTGTATTATTTTTGCCATCTACTGCAGCAGCAGCGTATAGCCAGCTGGTCCATAGGGAATTTAGAATTCCAACCTTCCCTTTGTACTGCTGGTCCCAAAGAACCTTCCAAGAATCTGGAGCAGGCTTGACTTTATCTTTGTTATATACAATGACTGACGCACTGTAGATATGTGGTATGAAGTAATCATTTTTAATAGTCGAACGAACATGAGAGGCATTTGCCATCTTGCCATAGTCCAATTTAGTAAGCAAATCATCATTGATTAATTCTTGGAACTCGTAGTCAGCTTGATGGACAACATCATACGTACCTGATCCGGACTTTTCAGCACGCATTTTTGTCATCCGTGATGTTTCATCACCGGTAGCATACACCACTTTTAAATTAGGCTGGTCCTTAACAAGTGCACTATCCACATTTTCCTTTAATAATTGTTGATAGTCACCTCCCCAAGTTCCAATGACCGCCTGACCGGTATTGCCCGAAGTTCCGTTTGAACCACCATTTTCCTTCGATGTCTTTTCTGTTGATCCTGCACCACAAGCAGATAGTAAAAGTGCGCCCGTAATAAGAATGGAAAGTGAACCAACCTTAAATTTTCTCATACCAAAACCCCGCTTTACATTTTTTTGTAAAAAAACAGTTCAACAACTCATAGTTATTTTTCAATCATGATTACCAAATTTATAAGGTTAGTATATCATCGGCATAATATTTACCGCAATCTAAATATTCAATAAATTTAGAAAAATGTTTCGCTCCTCTGAATTCTTTTTTCCGTCCAAAAAACGCCTATTAAAATGAACACTCCGCCAGCAATTAATCTCCATGTTATCGATTCACCTAGTAATCCCATCGAAAACAAAACACTAAAAAGAGGTAAGGTATTTAAATAGGCACCTGCGGTTGGAGCGGAAATATACTTTAGGGCTTGGTTCCATAGCCAATAGGCAGCAATGGTAGGAACAAGTGCTAGAAATAGGATACTAAGTGCTGCTTTCCAGCTAAAGAAATGGTGGTCATATCCAAAAGCATCACTAATGACAGCCGGCAGCATCATCACAGCCCCAAGGAAAAGGGTTAAAAACGTAAACATTTCATTGGATAGCCTTTCCTCACCCTTTGGTCGTTTCATCAGCACAATATAAATCGCCCAAATAAAGCAGCTTAAAAGAATGACTCCGTCTCCAATAAGAGAACTTTTTTTTACTTCCATGCCTGGATTGAAGGTAATCACCAGGACACCTGCAACCCCAAGAAACAAGCCGCACCACTGAGAGGCAGAGATCTGCTCTTTCAGGTACAAAGATGAAAGCATTATTGTAAAAAGTGGCAATGATGCATTAAGAATGGAAGCATTTACTGCACTTGTCATATTTAGTCCAATGCTGCTAATCATAAAATAGCCAACCACACCAGTAAAAGAAAGAACCAACATGCGCCCCCAGGGAATCTTTGGTTTATCTTTGTTACGACTTGTTTGCCACCAAACTATAGGGGCTAAAAATAAGGATGCAAGAAGTAAACGTAAAAACGTTACGGTGAACGGCGGGAGCGCTTCCATGGCCCACTTTGTTGGTGGAATCGTCGTTCCCCAAAGCACCATAGCACCCATCAACATCGTGATATGCTTATTCACGTTTTTCACTCTACTTTTTTTAGTATTTTCGCGAGCTTCCTGCAATCGCGGGTATTTTTCCCAGTTTCTTCTATTAAAATAGTAAGTGCTCTATTTCCCTGGGATACTCGGTAATCGAGAAGCTTCCGGTTTTGGATAAAATCACAGTATCTGAATGACGGTATCCGCCGAGACCTGGGACATAAATACCCGGTTCTATTGTGTAAACCATTCCCTCTTCAAGGATTAACTCATTGTCAAAACGCAAATATGGCTCTTCATGTTCTGATAATCCCAGCCCATGCCCAACTCGGTGATTGACATAATCACCATATCCGGCCTTTTTAAATACTTGATAGGAAACGTAATCTACCTCTTTGGCAGTAATGCCTGGTCTAATGTGCTCCATGGCAGCTTGTTGTGCCTCAATCGCTAATTTTAACAGGTCCTTTTGTTTATCTGAAGGAGTTCCCACAAAAAAGGTCCGTTCATTTTCTGCTCTATAGCCGTTAAACCATACTTGACGGCTATGGACGACCACATCTCCAGCAGCAAATTTCCTAGTGCTTGAATAGAGATGGGGCATTTCACTCCGTTTTATTCCTGAACAGGTCCAATTAGCGTAACCTATTAGTTCATCCGGGTATTCCCTTGAGGCAATTTCCAATAGAAACTGATCTCCGTATGAATCAAACTCCAGCTCGCTAATGCCGACCCGCACATTTTTGAGAGACTCTCCAATCGCATGGTCTGACAGCTTGCCCGCAATTTTCAGCCGTTCAATCTCTTCCGGGTCCTTAATGGTCCGCATTTGGGTGATTTTATTACCTATATCGACTACCTCAAAGCCGAAACTACTAAGGTAAAGGTAGACGTTGGAAGGAAGGGACCCCAACTCAACGCCAACCCTTGTACCGGAAGGATATTTGTTTAGTATCTCGGTTAAATGGTCCTGATAGGAAATTTCTTGTTTTCCCTTATCCAGCTGTTCATGATATACATGTAGATGATCTACATTCGCCTTCTCGCGTGCATGCGCTTCCTCAAGTCCCGGAATAATTAACTCGATTAAGCTTTCTCTGATAAGGGTAACAATTGGGCGCGAGTAGATAATTGCCCGGAAGCCGCTAAGATAGTATTGATTATCCGGATCCCAAATAAGAGAGAGCTTTATCCCTTTTTCCTCCATATATTGTCTAATCACTTGCGTTCTGCCAGTAAAATTCAATCCAATCACCTCACTAATTCCTTGAAATCAAACTAAATCGCGCGGTATTTCCGTCTTCCATATCTTCGTGAAGACCTGTTCTTCATTGTCAAATGCGGTCAATTCATTTGTGAGGTAAAACATTTCAGCATCGGACGACATTGTGCTGACACTTTCTAATCGGGTCTGCCAGTCACCCCGTCCTACCTTCATCGTCCATTCGCAGCGTACTTCTGCAGATAATGGGTCGCCTTCTTTGATGGTGTATATATTGCGATTGGTACTGCCGTATTCAATCCCTGTCTTAGGCAGCATCCGCTCACCCTCATCCGAATAATCATCCAATTTCCAGATTCCATTAATCAAATCGTGTTCCACTTTCCGAGTCCGTTTTTCCTCTCTCAGGATCACCCGTTCCATGACGGCGGCTGTTTCCGGTACACTAAACGGCGGCAGTTCCTCATCTCTTTTTTGCGGCGGACGTACAGGTAATACAAGACGAGTTTTTTCTCCTGTGAAAACGGTCAATGTGACTGGCTCAGGAGACGGCCAGGCATGCGGCCAGTAAGTTGGTGATAGGGCCAATTGAATGCGATGGCCAACAGGCAGTGAATAACCATTGGCATTGAGACGAACGGCTATTGTATAACGTTTACCGGGAATCAGCGGCTGAGGGAACTCATGGCTGTCCCGATGGGTTAAATTAAGCATTCCCCAGCTTATTAAGGTAGAAGATCCGTCTGGTGCTACATCGCATAGACGTGCAGCAAGGATTGCATTCGGCCGGTTAGAGGAAAGCTCCACGTTTACTTCGGGGAAACCAAGGATTTCCATTGTTTCTTTCAATGGTTCGGTTGCAAAACAGATTGATTTGGCATCCTCTATACGTTGATCAGAAGCAAAATCTCCCGGCTGGCCAAACGGACACCAAACACCGGAATAGAGTCCATGCTCCTGTATACTGGAAATTGTTATTGATTGCTCATTTGGTACAAGGTTTTTTGTAAGTTTCTTCTCATCAAGCCAAAAGTCAACGGGTTTAATATCGGGAGACGGCCATACAGTTTCTGCCACCCAACGGCCAGGGCTGACGGAGTAGTCGACTTTCGGCGGAACACTGTCTTGGATCCAAGCCCTTAGCAATGGTTCTTCCATGATACCGGTGTCCTTACCGTTTAACCACTGGTCCCACCAGCGTAAACATTCCTGTAAAAAGCCGATGGCCGGACCTGGAACAGCCACTTCAGGGTATTCGTGTGTCCAAGGACCGATAAGGCCTTTTTTCGGTCCCGGCAGCCCTTCGAGCAGGCGAAGGACGGCATTCGTATAGCCATCAGCCCAGCCTCCAACAGCAAATACCGGGATATTAATGTCGGAATAATTCTCACAAACGGAACCGTGTTTCCAATAGGCATCACGCCGCTGATGCCGGACCCACTCTTCTACATATGGCGGTGTTTTTTCCAATCGTTCCAGCCACGATGAACGCCAAGACTCTCCAACAATTTGCGGGTCAGCTGGCCGGCCGTTATAGACCAGCATGGTCGAAGCCCACCAAAGCATATCCGAGGCGAGAAGACATCCGCCCATGTAGTGCACATCATCTGCATAACGATCGTCTGTTGAACAAAGAGTGATGATTGTTTTAAGGGCAGGATGCCGGCGCGCCGCCACCTGCAATCCGTTAAATCCGCCCCACGACTTACCAATCATTCCAACACTCCCGGTCGACCATGGCTGTGAGGATATCCAATCGAGGACCTCTAATGCGTCGTCTTGTTCTTGTGGTAAATACTCATCATAGAGAATTCCATCAGAATCACCGGAACCGCGTAAATCAACACGAACACTCGCATATCCATGCCCGGCAAAGTAGGGATGGCGGATAGAGTCTCTCAATGCTGTAAAATCATTTTTACGATAGGGGATATACTCCAAAACGGCTGGAACCGGATTTTGTTCTGCATTCTCTGGGAGCCAAATTTTGGCCGCAAGACGAGTTCCGTCTGACATTGGAATCCAGACATGCTCAATTTCGCGGATCGTGTACGGGAACTCAGTCTTAATGGAAAGAGACTCATCACGAACATTGAAAACCATAGTAAAACCTCCTGTTTTTTTTCAAATTTTACTAGTATCAGATCTTGTTGTTCTAACTCTATCATTCATGTTAAAATACAGGGGAATGATTGATAATCATGATTATTTTATAATTACGGATATTTTATCACGCGTATTAATAATTAACAATATTAAATTTTCTAAAAATTTTATATAATGAAATAACAAGAGATATAGGGTAGGAGGAAATCAAGTGAATAAAAAAGAAATTCAGATGGGCAGGATGTGGAAGTATTTCGTTGAGGCAACAGTCGAAATTATTGAGGAAGAAGGACTTGATAAAATTACCATCAGAAAAGTGGCGGATAAAGCGGGCTATAATAGCGCCACACTCTATAATTATTTTTCTGAAGTCTCTCATTTAATCTTTTTTGCCTCGATGAAGTTTATGAAGCCTTATACCGATGAAGTGGCGGTTTATATGGAAAGAGGAAAAAATTCGCTTGAAAAGTATTTGTTGGCATGGGAATGTTTTTGTAAGCACTCCTTTCAGAGTCCGCAAATCTTTCATGCCGTTTTTAATTCCGATTTAGGTGAGCACCCGGAACAGATGCTAGAGCATTATTATAATCTTTTCCCTAATGATTTAATCAATATTCCGGAGGAGTTAAAATCGATTCTTCTGGAACGAAACATGTCTAAACGGGGACGGCCAGTTCTTGAGACAGCTGTAAAGGATGGCTTTATTAAAGAGAGTAATGTTGATGCCATTAATGAACTGACCATACTTATCTGGCAGGGGATGTTTACCAATATATTAAATAACCGCAAACTCTATACTCCTGAGGAGGCTACACACATTACTATGAAATATATTAAAGAAGTCGTACTTAATGAAGCAGTTTTTCAATTTTAAAATAGGTCAACCAGGTATTCTAAAATCCCAATTGGCTGCTTAAAATGGCAGCAGAATGAAATCATTCAGCTGCCTTTTGTAGTTTTATACTAACTGCACCCAACAGGTAAATCAGTTACAGATACTTTAGTTGGTTTTCTAGTAACATACAAAACGATGGAATCATTTACTTCTTTTATTTCGTATGTTTTGATTTTTACTTTTGAACTAAATAGTGATTGACCTGTTTCCATATCAAAGCCCCATCCATGTAATGGACATCTGACAACTTGGTTATGGCAGCCATACTCATATTGATGTGGCTCTGAATCTTTCATTGCACCAGATATTGAGCCAAATTCCAGCGGTGCCCCTTGGTGTGGACATCTGCTTTGAAAGCCATAGAGTTTACCGTCCGAATTAACAATAACAATTACATTGTTATCAAGTGTAACCACCTTACGCCTTCCAGGAGATAGTTCTGCTGCAGAACAAACAATAATTTGATTAAGGGTCCCAGTGCTCATGTTATTCCCTTCTTTCCCAAATTAAAATCTATATGTTTTTAATGCATTCTCATAAAATATTTTCTTTTTCAAATCCGCCGGAAAATGGGAGAATATCTCTGTACTATATTCTCCATCCCAATGTGGATAATCACTCGAAAATACAAGCATATCCTCAGCTTTAATCATTTCAATAATGGATAAGATATCCTTTGGACGAAATGCCTCTTCAAATGGCTGAGTAGCAAGACGGATATTTCTCCTAATGTATTCACTCGGCAGCATTTTTACCCAAGGAATTTCATCTCGAAGCGCTTTCCAATCTTTATCTAAACGCCACATTAAATGCGGCATCCAAGCAAAGCCATATTCTACAAATACAACTTTTAAATTAGGAAACCTCTCAAATACCCCTTCACACACTAAACTCATAATTTGTCTTTGAGCAACTAGAGAAAGGGATGTATGCCACTCCATATAGGTTGAGGCTGGTCCAATAAATTGTGCAGGTGCATATTCTCCGGAACCTTCGGAATCAGGATGAAGGACTATGGGTAAACCATACTGTTCTGCAATCTCGTAGATGGGCCAAAAATGGCGTTTTCCTAAAGGTATATTGATATTTTGTAAGTTAATCCCTACAACAGCAGGATTTTTCCCAATTCTCTCAATTTCCTTTACAGTACCATCTGTATCAATTGTTGGGACAACCATATCAATTTTATAGCGGTTGTCGGTATTTCCCCATTTATCAATCAACCAATCATTACAGGCAGAGCTGTACGCAATTTGGACATCTACATTATGATATGAACTCATTGTCCCGTGTCCAACATTTAAAATACCATAAGTCGTATTAAAACGATCGAACAAATCCTTTGCTAAAAATACTGGGTCTGATCCAGGAACACCACCGTCAGGGGTCGCAGCGTCAAGACGCAGCACATGGTTCGGGTTGTGATATCTAGTTTTAGGGAAATCAAAAGCACCAGCGGTTTGGTTTTTTAAAAAATGATTGCTAAATTTGCCAAAGTTCATCATTTTATGCAGCCATTCATCAGAATAGGGGATGAGTTCATCCAATGAACCTAGAAAACAATGAACGTCACAATCAATTAGTGATACATCTTTGTTAATGTCTGATTGGCTTTTTTCAATTGAAGTTAACATGGTCAACACCTCTATTAATTTATTTAGCGGGAATGGGAATCAGGTCAATTCCACTTTTTCACAGACCCATAAAACAAATGTAGTAGTAAATCGCACTTGGTGAACTAAATCATATTATGAACATGTTCATTTTATGAATATGATAATATCATAGCTTTATAGTATAGGCAATCCAAAATTTTATTTATTATAAATTTTCTGTCTATTAACATGCTTTAAGATAATAAAAAACCCAGCTATTTTTTTGGAGGATAGCTGGGTTTTAGTAAAGGTTTATGTGGGGGTTTATTGGAGATATTTAAAAGTTATTTCACGAATATAGTTCATCGTCACGGTGGTAGCTTCTTCAGGTGTATAATCTAAACGATTATTTAGAATGGTTGTCAGCATTCCTTTCCAAAGAAAAATGGTAATTTCATTTACTGTTTCCATATCTTCCATGGTTAAAATACCTTCGTCAATAGCTTCCCGTATCATCGCCCGGCTTCTTTTAGAAAGATCATGCTCCAAAACTAGAAATTTAATATCTTCAGGTAACTCGACTAAATCATTTCTAAACACAGTGTAGTACTGCTTTAATAATTGATTTGCCTCCTTTCCCAAATCAGCGATAAAAATGGCATGATAAATCTGTGGATTATTAAAAGAGTGTTTGCAAAAGCACTCCCAGGTTGATAAATATTTCTCAATCGGGCCTTTCGCGTTTTCGATATAAAGAGTTAGTTCTTTTATATAGGGATTTAAAAATCGCATCGACGCAAAAAAAATCAAGTGGGACAATTCATCAAAATAGTTATAAATAGTAGAGCTAGTGTATCCGGCAATGTCACCAATCTTTCTTGCGGTTACATTCTCTACTCCTTCCTCCTCTATAATTTTGGCCGTTGCATCCACAAAAAACTTCCACATGCGCGCCATTTGAATCTCTTTCTTATTCAATGAAAACACAACCTTATTTTTTATAATCAAACGAAAATTAGATAAATGGTATATTCTGATTTTACACTAAATCTTTCTAATCTTGAAACCTAACAAAATCCTCAACAAAAACTTCTCTTAAATACTGGATGCTTTTTATATTTAGAAGGGAGTTTGCGCTCAGTTATAGTTGCAGAAAAAGGGGAAAGCCCTAAAAAGGCTGAAGCTGTCTGGATGCCTGTCCCATTCGGACAGAGCAAGCTTTGGAAAAGCAGAATCTGTCAGAATAGAGGTCACATTCGGACAGAGCAAGCTCTGGAAAAGCAGAATCTGTCAGAATGGAGGTCACATTCGGACAGAGCAAGCTCTGGAAAAGCAGAATCTGTCAGAATGGAGGTCACATTCGGACAGACAGCCGCCCGAAAAAGCAGAAGGTGTCAGAAAGCAGGTTCCATACGGACAGAGCAAGCTTTGGAAAAGCAGAATCTGTCAGAATAGAGGTCACATTCGGACAGAGCAAGCTCTGGAAAAGCAGAATCTGTCAGAATGGAGGT
>NZ_JBIVOI010000003.1:0-231692 GCF_044754045.1 Neobacillus sp. NPDC093182 | reverse complement strand
AGGTCACATTCGCACAGAGCAAGCTCTGGAAAAGCAGAATCTGTCAGAATGGAGGTCACATTCGCACAGACAGCCGTCCGAAAAAGTAGAAATTGTCAGAATTAAAGACGTACATTCAGACCAGAATTAAGTATGTTCAACTTTTCGCCATATCATTTCAAACAAACTGTGAACTTATTACTATACCTATGTTAGTAACTATTGATATCTAATATAGTATAAGTATCAAGAACAAGTTAAATATTGAAAGGCGGAATGACTTATGTTTAACCACTTTTTAAGAGATAATAAAATTTCAGCAGCTATTTTAACTATGATTCGTTTATACCTGGGCTACTCTTGGTTCACAGCTGGTCTTGGTAAAATCACAGGAGGATTCGACGCTTCCGGTTACCTTAAAAATGCCGTAGCAAATCCAGTAAAAGGTCCAGATGGCAACATGGTTTACGGATGGTATGTAAACTTCCTAGAAAGCTTTGCACTGCCAAACATTGACGTGTTCAACTTCATCGTTCCTTGGGGCGAGACATTAATTGGTTTAGGACTTATGCTTGGATGTTTAACAACAGCAGCAATGTTCTTTGGTTTAGTGATGAACTTCTCTTTCTTCTTAGCAGGAACAGTATCTCATAACCCAACAGACATCTTCTTAGGATTCATCATTTTAGCCGCAGGCTTCAACGCTGGAAAATATGGTTTAGACCGCTGGGTGGTACCATTCATCCGCAAAACAGTTGGTAAAGAAAAAGTAACTGCATAGCGAGCAGTAACAAAAAAGACGATTCGTCCCCCTCGAATCGTCTTTTGTTTTTGGGCTGAGAGGAGCATCGCAGATATAATACGTTTATCGCAGATATAAAAGATTTAACGTAGATATTTTCCAATTAACGCAGATATAATTAATTTATCGCAGATATATTTTAAAACTGTTGATAAATTTTAACTACTTTTCAAGTGTTACTTATAAACTACTAAAAAAAGAAGATTTGCTTCCACGAATCATTCTTTCCCAATGCTATTTCACCGCTTCTGCCAATAAATCCACAATATGAACAGCCCGCATTTTATCAGACAACCCCTCTCGCTCAATCCCAAGCTGCATTTGCAGCAAGCACCCAGGGTTAGCCGTAACAATCGTAGTCGCATGTGTCGCTTTCGCCTGAACCATTTTATAATCGAGCATGACCATCGACATTTCGGACTCGACGATATTATAGATTCCAGCAGATCCACAGCAGCGATCCGCTTCTTTCATTTCTTTATACTGGATTCCTTTGATCGCCGCCAACAGTGTTCGTGGTGCGGAAGCAGTTTTCATCACATTCCGTAAATGGCAGGAGTCTTGATAAGTAATAACCTGAGCTGGGAGCTCTAGTTTCACTTTTTTATGAAAAGAAACGGCGACTAGTATTTCAGAAATATCCTTTATCTTCGATTTGAACGCCACTGCACGTCCGAACCAATCAGCATCGTCCTTTAAAAGGTGATCATAATCAACAAGGAAGGCCCCGCAGCCGCCGGCATTCGTAATAATAAAATCTACGCCCAAATCTTCAAATGCCGCAATATTTTTCTTGGCAAGCTCTTTTGCACCATCCCTTTCACCGCTATGGCCGTGCAAAGCTCCGCAGCAGGTTTGCTGCTTTGGAATCACAATCTCACAGCCTGCTAATTGCAATAATTTCATGGTGGCGTCATTTGTTTTCATGAACATGGTATCCATCAAACAGCCGCTGAAAAAAGCAACCTTATGAACTTTTGCGGCAATCGCCGGCAGGTGCTCAGGCCGGTTTTTCATTTCTTTCATCGTTGGAACTTTTGGAAGCACTTTTTCCATCGTGGCTAAATTATCAGGCAACAAGCCTAAATAACCTGTTTTACGCGCGAGGGTTTGAATCCCAGATCGCTGATAAAAACCAAGAAGACCAACCATCGTGCGAATGCGGTTTTGGTGAGGAAATAACCCTTCAAACACCGTTTTTCTGACCGCTTTAACTGGTAAAGAGTGTTTTTTGTTCTGATTGATAATGTCTCTTGCTTCTTCTAATAAGTGCCCGTAATTAACACCGGAAGGACAGACCGGTTCACAGGCCCGGCAGCCAAGACAGAGTTCGAGGGAGCGTTCAAAATCCTCATCTGGTTCAACGATTCCGTCAACGACTGCTTTCATCATCGCAATTCGACCGCGAGGAGAATGAGACTCTTTGTAACCTGATTCTATATATGTGGGGCAGGTTGGGAGACAAAAGCCGCAGCGCATACAGTTTAAGAGTTCATCCTCATTCATCCGCTCTTTAAATTGTTGTTGGATTTTTTCCTGTTCAAGTAAGGTTGTCATCTTGTAATCACCACGCGTTTCTTGCTGTCTTTCGCGAAAACTTTCCCAGGATTCATGATGTTATTTGGGTCAAATGCCTGCTTAATCCCCATCATGGCGGCGATTCCTTCTTTTTTCAGCTTCCACTCTAAGTACGGTGCTTTCATTGCACCGACTCCGTGTTCCCCCGTAATCGTTCCGCCTAATTGAATCGCTTTTTCAAAAATCTCCGCAAATGCTTTTTCAACACGTTCCATTTCTTCATGATTTCTTGCGTCCGTTGCACAGGTAGGGTGGAGATTCCCGTCGCCAGCGTGACCAAAGGTACAAATCGTCAACTGATATTTTTCCGTAATTTCATTAATGGCTTTCACCATATTGGCAATTTCTGAGCGAGGAACGGTTGCGTCCTCTAAAATGGTCGTTGGTGCTAAACGAGCGACTGCTGAAAGTGCCGCCCGCCTTGCTGTTCTAAGCGCCATGGCTTCCTCTTCAGTAGCGGCAATTTGAATTGATACCGCATTTTCCTGCCTACAGACTTCTGCAATTTTAGCGATATCGCGTTCGATGACTTCAGGCGGACCATCTTGTTCAATTAACAGAACCGCTTGAACATCTGTCGGCAGACCGATTTGGGCATAATCTTCAACAACCTTTAAAGTAGCTTGATCCAAAAACTCAAGGGTGGTCGGGATGATTTTATTAGCAATTATTTTGGAAACAGAACGAGCAGCAGCAGTTAAATCCTGATAAAGAGCGAGCATTGTTTTACGCGTTTCCGGCATTGGAATCAGCTTCAAAGTCGCCTCAGTTATGACACCAAGCGTACCTTCA
Source organism: Neobacillus sp. NPDC093182 (assembly GCF_044754045.1). NCBI lineage: Bacteria > Bacillati > Bacillota > Bacilli > Caryophanales > Bacillaceae > Neobacillus > Neobacillus sp. NPDC093182. Next base: position 228,541 of record NZ_JBIVOI010000003.1, on the reverse strand, counting down.
GAACCGACAAACAAACGTGTTAAATCGTACCCGGCAACATCTTTTGCCAGCTTTCCGCCTGTGCGAATAATATCGCCATTTGGCAGCACGGCTTCAAGTCCGATCACATAATCTCTGGTTACACCATATTTAAGACCGCGCAAACCGCCTGAATTCTCATTGATATTGCCGCCGATGGTAGAGATTTTCATTGAACTTGGATCAGGCGGATAGAAAAGCCCTTTTTCTTCAATAGCTTGAATCATATCAAGCGTAATGACACCAGGCTGAACGGTAATCGTGAGATTTTCCTCATCAATCTCAAGAATGTTATTCATATGTTTAAAAAGCAGGACAATCCCGCCTTCTGTTGGGCAAGTGCCTGCACAAAGATTCGTCCCGGAACCGCGCGGCACAATTGGAACTCCGTATTGATTACAAATCTTCAATATTTCTGATACTTCCTCTGTATTTCGCGGACTGACCACCGCATCCGGCATTGATTGGAAGTTAGGTGTGGCATCGTAAGAATATACTAGACGTTCGATTTTCGAATCATCGAAGTTTTTTTCCGTCACAATCGAAATCAATTTGTCTTTTACTTCATTTGAGAGCATGCTATTTCCCCCATTTACGTACTATTTTCATGCTATTTAAAGTATAAAAAAAACAGGCCTAAGCCTGCTATGGAGAAACATCCAAAATATATACGTATTTACGGTCGATATTTAGTTATTCATCTAAAAAGAGAACAGCAAGATACAAACAAAACAAATCATGGATAGCATTTGGATTTAAATGGGTTAATTCCTCGATTTTCTTTAAACGATAATGGAGGGTGTTGATATGAATGTGTAAGACCTTAGCAGTATTTTTTAAAGAATGGTTTTGTTTAAATAGCTCAATTAATGTTTCGAGAAGGTCCTTTTCTGTTAACAGCGGAGCAATACTCCGTTGAATGTATTCCGCTTTTATCTCTGACGGTATTTCCCCTGTTATCATTTCAAGGATTAATTCTTCATCAAAAATAATTCCTTTATTCCGTCTCGCCAGTTTCAATGCTCGTTCTGCTTGCGCATAGGATAGGTACAGGCTGGACGAAGCTGTACATTGACCAACCCCGGCATAGGCAGATATCCCAAAGTTATTTTTCATAAATAGAAGAAATTGTTCAAGTCGATGTTTGATGGATTTTGGCTGCTGGGATTTGGAGCAATCGATTAACCAAATGATTCGTTCGTTTCTGGACCTGGTGACTACATCATTTTTATTTGTAGAGAAAGAATTCAAAATAGATGACCACATATCCCTTGATAATGGATGCTCCCTTTGTTCCAACTCAATGATGACTGCGGTGCGTCGTAGATCAAGATTTATAGTCAGTGCTCGAGCCCTTTCAAAGAGATCGGCACTTGGTTCTTTTGCCTGAAGCCATTCGAGCACGAACGTTTCCATCCCCCGGGAATGATAGTCAAATTGTTCACCATAATAATTTTCGCTGATTAATAACTCCGTCATTTTGCGAATGATTTCACCAAAGGGGGTGACGCTTTCTGGGTCACCGGTAATCCCAATGACGCCAATGACTTCATGCTGAAAGAAAATCGGGAGGTTGATTCCGGACTTTACCCCTTTTAGTTGAGGGGTATCTTTTTCGGTGATAATCAGCTTTTTCTTCTGCTGTGATGTAATTAAAGCCCCTTCATGGAAGGTACCTATTCGATCTTGATTGGTGCTGGCCATGATGATTCCCTCTGTGTTCACAACAATAATCTCTTCCTGTAGTAATCTCTCGACTTCCCTGACAATTTTTTCCGCAAGTTCTGGTTGAAGCATGTACAGCACCACCTGCCATTGATTAAAATGATATTTTAATAAATACTATAAACATATTGAAAAAATAGTGCAAAGGGGAGAGTAAGTTGGCATATAAATTATTAGCAACAGATTTGGACGGGACATTATTAAATGAACAAAGAGAAATTGATAGGGAAAACATTCTGGCGATTCATGAGTTTCGTGAAAAAGGAGGAAGGGTGGTTATTTGCAGCGGCCGTTCACCCCTTTCAACACGGTGGATTGCCAATACCATCGGTTTGAAAGGAGAACCGATCATTGCTTATAATGGGGCGATTATTCTGGATGAAAATGGAGAGATCAGTGAACAGGCTATTTTTGAGCATGATCGCTTATTGAGTTTCTGGAAATTATGTGAGGGGGAGGGCTTCTACGCTCATTTTTACGAAGGAGACACATTACTCGTTCCAAAAGAAACGAAATGGAATAAGAACTGGATTGAGAATAATATCCCTTCCCTTGAAAAAACAGGGAGCAGTGCAACAGAATTAGAAAATTTTCGGGGGCAGTGCCAGGTGAAAATCGTGGATGATTTTTATCATTACATGAAGTCTAACCAACCTGATATCACAAAAATTGCTGTTTTTGATGAAGAGGGAAGACTTGCTGATTTTTCAAAAGTTATTGGTGACCAGATTGGCGGGATGGAGGTCAGCAGCAGTCTCAATTTTTTAAATTTAGAGATTTCACCATCTGGAGTAAGCAAAGCTTCGTCACTTTTAAAGCTAAGTGAGAAATACAACATCCCCATCTCCCAAATTGCAGCGATTGGAGATAATTATAATGATTCCCTGATGCTTAGGGCAGCAGGGCTTGGAATTGCAATGGGCAATGCACCAGATGAAGTAAAGGCATTGGCCGATCAGGTGACTGGAAGTAATCAGCAGGCGGGGGTTGCACAGGCGATCCGACGTTATTTATTATAAGAGCTTTGTTAAACTTCATAGTTGATTCACAGCACAACGGTATAAAAGGACGATGAAAGACAAATCAGGAGAGATCTCACTGAGATTAGTCTTTCATGGGCTGATGAAAGACAAATCAGGAGAGATTTCAAAGGGATTAGTCCTTCATAAGTGTGATGAAAGACAAATCAGGAGAGATCTCATTGGTTTAGTCCTTAATAAGGATTTCCTGCGAGAAAAACCAACATCTGTCTTTAACAGAGAGCCTTTAAAAGAAATTTTGAAATGATATTTTAAAATTTTAATATAGTTATTGAATTATTATTTCAACGGCGTTATAATGAGGTTGCAGAAATCGCTTACAGCTAGACAATACAAACAGGAGGATTAGGAAATGATCGAAGAAAATCTCGAATTATTAACGACCGAGTCCCGAAATCAAGAAACGATGCAGATTGATACGGCAAGTCCGCTTGATATATTACGAATCATGAACGAACAAGATCAATTGGTAGCACTGGCTGTCAAAGAAGTTTTACCAGAAGTAGAGGCATCGGTTCAGTTTGTATTTGAATCCTTTAAAAACGGCGGCCGCCTGATTTATTTAGGTGCCGGCACGAGCGGCAGATTGGGTGTATTGGACGCAGTTGAATGTCCGCCTACTTTTAGCACCGAACCTGAAATGGTTGTAGGTCTTATGGCCGGAGGAGAAGGCGCCTTTTTGAAAGCCGTTGAAGGAGCAGAGGATGACCCTGAACTTGGTGTGAATGATTTGAAGCAGTTGGAACTGACTGAAAATGACACCGTGATTGGTATTGCTGCCAGCGGACGAACACCTTATGTCATTGGTGCCCTTCGCTATGCACGCAGCATTGGAGCAAAAACCGTCGCGCTTTCCTGTAATAAAAATGCCGCGATTAGTAAAGAAGCCGACCAAGCAATTGAAGTCATTGTCGGTCCAGAGGTTCTAACAGGCTCAACTCGTTTGAAATCAGGGACCGCTCATAAAATGATTTTGAACATGATCTCTACATCATCGATGATTCTTATAGGAAAAGCCTATGAAAATTTAATGGTTGATGTAAAAGTGAGCAACTTAAAGTTAAAGGAACGCGCGATTGGGATTATCCGCAAGATTACTGGCGTTTCCTATGAAACAGCGTTGGAGACTTTAGAAAAATCAAACCTTCAAGTTAAGACAGCAATTGTCATGATTATGACGGAAACAACAAAGCAACAGGCAGAAGAATTATTGGCAGCAGCAAATGGTTATGTAAAAATCGCAATCCAGAAAAAATGATGGGTTAAAAGGTGGTAATGCGTGTGGCAGCAGGCGGATTAAAAATGCTTCAAAATATGCTGGATCAGCTTCCGGCTTCCGAGAGAAAAATTGCACAATACATTCTTGAAAATCCACGAAGTATTTTAAACAGTACGGTAAATGATATTGGGACCCAGGCGAAAACCAGCGGAGCTGCAGTCATTCGCTTATGCAAATCACTTGGATTAAATGGTTTTCAAGATTTAAAGGTTAGAATTGCGGGAGATTTAGTGAAGCCCAAAGCAGAACAAGGGTATCGTGATATTGAACCTGGTGAATCGTATTATTCCATCGTCCAAAAGACAACCAGCAATAGTATTCAAAGTATCCGCGATTCTGAGGAGATTATCAATTATGAGGAATTGGAGCGGGGTGTTCAAACGCTGCTCCATGCTCAGAATGTTCATTTTTTTGGAATTGGCGCTTCTAATATTATTGCAAAGGATGCGCAGCAGAAGTTCCTGCGGATTCAAAAAAATGCAACCGCTTTTACAGATACACATCTTGTTGCAACACTGATTGCGAATGCGGGCAAGGATGATGTCGTATTCGCCATCTCGCATTCTGGCGAAACAGCAGAGGTTGTAAAAGTGATGGCACTGGCGAAAGAGCGCGGCGTGAAAACAATTAGTCTGACCAAATACGGACAGTCTTCGGTTGCATCTTTAGCTGATATTAAACTATATACCTCTTATTCCGGAGAGGCAGCATTCCGAAGTGCAGCAACATCGTCACGTCTCGCACAGTTATACATGATGGATATTTTGTTTTTATCCATGGCAACCGTTCAATATGATCAAACGATTCAAGCGATTGATCAAACAAGAGAAGCAATTCGGTTTATTAAAGAAGGCAATTAACCTTGCAGGGGGTGATGTGAACACTATTTATACCGTGTTGAATGGGGAAATAGATTCACGTGATTCTAGCTTTAAAAATACAACAGAGAGAAGGGGAAATTCATGGCTGGAGAAAATAGACAATTAGCTGAAAAAATCCTTGAACAATTAGGCGGCTCCGCTAACATTGGCAATTATACACATTGTATGACAAGACTTCGCGTTACACCAAAGGATGAGTCTATTGTCAATAAGGCGGCACTTAAGAAAATTGACGGAGTTATGGGAGTTGTCGAGGAAGAAACGCTTCAAATCATTCTTGGACCTGGAAAAGTAAACAAAGTTACGGAAGAGTTTGGCAAGTTGATTGACGCTGCAGGCGGCATTAACTTAAAAGAAAAAGCAGCCAGCACAAAAGCAGAAATCAACAAGAAGAATGCTACACCATTTAAAATGTTTTTACGAAAAATTGCTGGAATTTTCATTCCGTTAATCCCAGCCCTTGTGGCATCAGGGTTAATTACAGGGATTACTAAAGCGATTGTTCAAGCAGGCTGGTTGGCAGCTGATTCACAGTTAGCAACAATTCTTTCTGTTATTGGCGGCGGATTATTCGGATATCTAGGAATTCTAGTAGGTACAAATGCAGCCAAAGAATTTGGCGGTTCACCAGCACTTGGTGCGATTGCCGGTATCTTAATTATTAACCCGGCAGTTGCAGGTATTCATTTATTTGGCGAAGATTTGCTTCCTGGTCGCGGTGGTTTAATTGGCGTTCTGTTTGCTGCTATCTTTATCGCGTTAGTTGAGCAGCGAGTACGTAAGGTTGTTCCGACAAGTCTTGATCTTTTCATCACACCAACCGTGGCTTTATTGGTTACTGGTATTGTTACTTATCTTGTATTTATGCCGCTTGGTGGGTTCGTTTCAGATATTATCACAAAAGGTTTAACTTCCTTACTTGATATGGGCGGTGTAGTTGCCGGTTTCGTTCTTGGTGCAACATTCCTTCCGCTTGTTGTTACTGGTTTACACCAAGGTTTAACACCGATCCACTTAGAGTTAATTAATACCATTGGTGATGACCCGCTACTTCCAATCCTAGCAATGGGTGGAGCAGGTCAAGTAGGGGCTGCGTTTGCCATCTACCTTAAAACAAAGAAAACTCGCTTAAAAAGAGCGATTGGCGGCGGTCTGCCAGCAGGTATTCTTGGGATCGGTGAGCCGTTAATCTTCGGTGTTACCCTTCCATTAGGCCGTCCGTTCTTAACAGCATGTTTAGGTGCTGGTGTCGGCGGTGCGTTTCAAGCAGCGTTTGGTATCGCAACGGTTGCAATTGGTGTATCTGGTTTACCACTTGCGTTCCTAGTTGTTACAGGCCAAGTTCTCCTTTATTTAGTAGGGGTCTTAATTGCCTATGCAGCAGGATTCTTGTTCACGTATTTATTCGGTTTCAAAGATGAGATGGCTGGTGAATTTGATTGATCGGTATTTCCTTCTATTTAAATGATCCCTTAGCAGAAGAACGGATTGCCATGGCTGGAAAAATGGGTGTGAAGCGGGCGTTTACCTCGCTTCACATTCCCGAAGAATCTGGAGATTTAGCGGGTCGAGCGATGGTGCTGCTTCAGTGTGCCAAGGAAGCTGGAATAGAAGTGTATGCAGATGTTTCCTTAAAAACACCTAATCACTTGGGATTAGATAGTTTGTTTGCGTTGAAATCACTTGGGGTCAGCGGTCTTAGACTTGATGATTTTTTTGAAAATGAGTTAATTTTGAAGCTGGCGGCTGAATTTAAGCTAGCACTGAATGCCAGCATTTTATTTGAGAATGATATTCGTGCACTGCTTGAAGGCGGTCTAAAAGCGGATCAGCTTTTGGCGTGGCATAATTTCTATCCAAGGATTGAGACAGGATTATCCGATTGGTTTTTTCAAAAGCAAAATGACCTTTTTGGGAAGTATGGAATCCCGGTTAGTGCCTATATTCCAGGTGATGGTGAGAAACGTGGTCCGTTGTTTGAGGGGCTTCCTACACTAGAAGAGCACCGGGAAATGGATCCGTTTTTGGCGGCACTGGAATTAGCCCATTTTGGAGTAGAGGATATCTATATTGGTGATCCAGAGGTTAGCGAGACTCTTCTTAAGAGGCTTATAGACTTTCTTGAAAATGGTCTTGCAACTATTCACATTGAAGGTTTTCAAGAAGGGGAGTTTAAGCTCCGTCCAGATTTTGCACGTGATGTTTTACGGTTGATGGATACAAGAAGTGTAGTGCCGATCAGCCCTGATAATACTTCTGAACGTATCGTTGGAAGTATTACAAGAGATAATGACCGTTATGGCCGCTACCGGGGAGAGGTTCAAATCACCCTTTGCGACCTGCCAGCTGATGATCGGGTCAATGTGGTGGGAAGAGTTATCGAGGAAGACATCGTGCTACTTTCTTATCTCAAACCTGGTCAAAAGGTAAACTTCATACAGGTATAAAGCAAACTGCCTCATTTGGGGCAGTTCTTTACATTGGGCACTAATGGTGAAAATGGAAAAAACTTAATTTACATTATGTTCAAAGGTTTGTTAACATTTGTTCGGTGAATATGCTATATTGGTACAGGAACAAAAAGCATTTTCTTTTCTTATTCGAGAAGGGGAACTGCTTTTTCTTATTTTAAAGGAGGGGAAAGTTGTGAAAAAGCTCTTTTCACAGCGACTACTATGAGTTTTGTTGGACTATTTTTATCGGGTGCTGTTCTTTTTCTTAACGGGCTTATGTCCTTAGGAAAGGCAGATACCAAAGCGGTTGGATACTTTAATCTTTTTGTCGGAATCATTCAAATCATAAATCCATTTTATTTGATTATGACTTCTAGTCAAAGTAATTGGGACTTTTATAATAATGCTGCGATCTTCTTATTTGGTTTAACTTATTTATATGTTGGTGTTACCTTGGTGAAGGGCCTCGAGGGAAATGGTCTTGGCTGGTTTAGCTTGTGGGTAGCGATGATTGCGGTCGTTTATACGATTACTTCTCTTGTTCACTTTCATGATGTGGTCAACGCCTTAACATGGGGACTGTGGGCATTTCTATGGCTGCTGTTCTTTTTAACAGGCTCACTTAATAAGAATATTGATGGCTATGTTGGTATGGTAGCGATTGTACTGTCTTGGGTAACACTTACGATTCCAGCAATGCTTTATTTCTTAGGTATTTGGAATACACCGGCTGTTCAACAAATTTGGACGTTTGTGCTAATTCTAGCGATTGTCTTTTTCGTATTTAGTCTTTTTAGACCGAAGTTTTCAATTACGAAAGAGAAAAGTGGACAAGAAGCTCAAGCTATATAATTATGACTATTGACTCTAAGAGACCGGCTTCAATATGAAGCCGGTCTCTTAATCTATTAAGTAATCTCTGTTCGATTACTTGCCCCGTCCGGTATAGAACCTTTATTTATCCTGTTTTACAAAATAATGACTCTTTCTGTAAACCATCGCTTCCATTGTCGCAATTAGTTCATTATCACTTTGGACATTGATTTTGTACCAAGCGAGTTTGTGATTTTTCTTTATTTCCTTTGCACTTGCAGTTAGAGTCCTGCCAGGTTTGCCAGCGGATATAAAATTAACATTTGTTGTGACACCCACTGCTGTTTTGCCATATGAGTTGCTCGCTGCGGCAAATACGTAATCTGCAAGTGAAAAGATAATTGCCCCGTGAACTGTTCCATGTGCATTAAGCATGCGGTCGTCCGGAACTAATTCAGCTTCCGCTGTACCAGGCCCGAGATTTGTCAACTTCATGCCAAGAAAAGCTGCAAAGGGTTCGTCTTTTAGAACTTGTTTAATTTCATCGTAATGTAAATCGTGAATAGTCTGATCATCTAATTGAATTGTCATGGAATTCTCCTTTGCTTAATGATCTTTTGCAGAGCTTATACCATATCCAGTGTTTGACTTAAACAATACCTCTGCGAATTTATTTTCGTTTTCTTTTGATTTAGACAACACTGTACCTAAATATGCACCTATAAACCCAATAGGTACGGTGAAAATGGTCGGGTTACTCATTGTAAAAATAGGGTCTCCTGTGAAAATACCCATTCCAGGCTGCGGATTCCATACATTCGGACTAAGCAAAACTAAAACAAGAGAGCTGATTAATCCAAACAGCATGCCGGTGATTGCTCCGGATGCATTAAATCGTTTCCAGTAAATTGTGCAAAGAATAACCGGCAAGTTAGCGCTTGCTGCGATACCTAATGCAAGTACAGAAAGGAAAGCAACGTTTAGGGACTGTGCGAACAAGGCTAGCACGATTGAAATAGCCGCTACACTAACTGCCGAGATACGTGCTACAAGAACTTGCTGCTTTTCGGTCATTTTTCCGTCTTTAATAATTTCACCATAAATGTCATGGGCAAAGGCAGATGCTGATGTTAAAACAAGACCGGACACTACCGCTAAAATAGTCGCAAATGCGACAGCTGAAACGAATGCGAACAAAAATTCACCGCCTACGGTTAATGCGAGAAGCGGTGCGGCCATGTTTCCAGCAGGGTTAGCCTCAACAATACGGTCAAAACCAACGAATGAAGCAGCACCGAACCCTAGAAAAATCGTCATAATAAAAAATGCGCCAATAAACCATGTTGAATATACAACAGATTTTCGTGCCGTCGCCGCATCTTTTACCGTAAAGAAGCGCACAAGTAAATGCGGAAGTCCTGCTGCGCCAAGGACAAGTGACATATTAAATGAAATCATATCGAGCCCATTCGTGTATTTATTTCCTGGATTTAAAAAGTCATTACCGAGAGGTGTTGCTGTCTGAACGTGGTGGAACATTTCTGCGATGTTAAAGTTATATCGGGAAAATACAATAAACGTCAGTACGGAAGAACCGCCAAGCAAGAGAGCAGCCTTGGTTATTTGTACCCAGCTTGTCGCCCGCATCCCACCGAAAATAACATAAATTGTCATTAATACACCAACGAGAAGAACGGAAAGACCGTAATTAATCCCAAGTAGAAGTTTAATCAATCCACCAGCACCGACAAGTTGAGCAATCATATAAAAAATAGAAATGACAAGAGTGTTCGCTGCGGCAATCCCACGTACCTTTTTGGACTTAAAACGAGCAGAAATCATATCGGCTAACGTGTATTTCCCAAGATTACGAAGCGGCTCCGAAACAAAGTATAATAAGACGAGGAACGCGACAAGATTGCCAATGCTCATATAAAATCCATCGAACCCAATCAGAGCAATAGCCCCTGTAATTCCGAGAAAAGAAGCGGCAGACATAAAGTCACCAGCCACAGCCAATCCATTTTGCCATGCAGTCAAACCTCCGCCAGCTGTATAAAAATCGCTCGCATTTTTTGTTTTCTTAGAAGAATAATATGTTATTGTAAGCGTTAACAATATGATCCCTAAAAAAAGTATAAGAGATAATGTACTCATCCGCGAAGCTCCTTCTGGTATTTAGTTAAAATATTTTGGGCCATTTTGTCATACTTCTCTGATTTCTTAAGGTAGACAATTCCACCGATCCAAACCACAACGAATTGAAGAAGTGCATAAACCCATGCCCATGTTATATCGAGAAAAGCTTCTCCTTTTAATACATCTGTATAAGCAGCTAAAACAGGTAGAACAAAATAAAACGTAAGGAAGAAAGTAGTGACCGGGATAATAAATGCCTTTTTCTTTTGAAGTAAACCCTTAAAATCTTCGGTTTCAACCAATTGATCATAGGGCTTCTTTTCGACATGTTCTTCGGCTAAGCAACTTTTTTTTACTGGTGATTCCATAATAACCTCCCCTTAAATAATACGATTTTAAAACGAGAGTGATAAAAATTGATATATATCACTCTCGTTAAAATTATCATAAACAGAAAATTAAGTAAATTAAAATATTAAAAAAATTTTCTATTTTCCATTAAAATTCATAGTTAACACTATTGACAACGTGGAAATGTCGTATTAATCTGAAAAATATATTACTAGATTTTTTATTTTCGTTGTAATTCCGTTATGTAATATTTTGCAAAATGAAAAACGAATGAGGGGGACTGAAACAATGTACAATCCAGAAATCGAAACTATGGCCCGTTTTGAAATGGAAAGTTTGCAGCTTGCACGTCTTCAAAAAACGGTTAGAAATGTATTTGAGAATGTACCATTTTACAAAGAGAAATTTGATGAACTGGGCATTACGCCAGAAGATATTCAACAGTTAAGCGATGTGACAAAGCTTCCATTTACCAAAAAACAGAATTTTCGTGAGCAATACCCATTTGGTCTATTTGCGGTTCCCATGGATGAGGTTGTCCGCGTTCATGGATCATCTGGAACGAGCGGAAAGCCGACAATTGTAGGATATACAAAAAATGATATTGAAAACTGGTCAATAATGGTTGCCCGTGCCATTGTGATTGCAGGCGGTCGGAAATCTGATATTTTTCATAATGCCTATGGCTATGGATTGTTTACAGGCGGGCTTGGTCTTCATTACGGAGCAGAAAAGTTAGGCGCTGCAACATTACCAATTTCGGGGGGAAACACAGATCGACAAATTACACTTATTAATGATTTAAAACCGAGAGGTATTTGCGGAACGCCATCTTATATTCTAAATATTGCTGAAAAGATGGAAGAAATGGGGATCAACCCTGCTGATAATGGAATCGAATATGGTATTTTTGGCGCTGAGCCTTGGTCGGAAGAAATGAGAGCGACACTTGAAAAGAAACTAAAATTGAAAGCGGTTGATATTTACGGCCTTAGTGAAGTTATGGGACCGGGTGTTGCGATAGAGTGTCATGAAGCACAGGATGGACTTCATATCGCAGATGATCACTTCCTAGTTGAAGTTATTAATCCAGATACGCTCGAACCGGTAGCAGATGGAGAAGTTGGAGAACTTGTTTTTACTAGCTTAGTGAAGGAAGCGCTGCCAATTATTCGTTATCGAACAGGGGATCTTGCCTCTATTACTCGAGAAAAATGTAAATGCGGACGTACGACAACAAGAATGTCCAGGGTAAAAGGCCGAACAGATGACATGATCATTGTCAGAGGTGTCAATGTTTTCCCTTCTGAAATTGAACGGGCATTGTTGCAAGTGGAGGGACTCGTTCCTCATTATCAGATTCACCTTGTTAAGAAAGGTGCAATGGACAGTGTTGAATTGCATGTTGAAATTGAAAGCGATTTCTACTCTGGAATTGATGGAGACTTAACGCATGTCAATGTTCAAAAATTGAAGAAGAAGGTCCAGCATCATATGAAAAACACATGTCTAGTGACGATGGATATTGTTGTCAATATTCCAAAAGGCATTCCGCGTTCTGAAGGAAAAGCCATTCGTATTGTTGATAAGCGAAAAAGTGCTATGATCAGCGTATAGTGAATCTGTCATTATCACAGCAGGGAATGATGCATGCTGTTCCTTTATTTTCGTCAAGAAGAACAAATGCCATTCCCCTGTCATTGTAATCAACAATTTCTGGTGCCCTGTACCCATCCACAATTTACGAATAAAGTAGAGTTTTCACGGTTTAAAGTATCAGTTGAATAAAGGAGAGTATTGCCCATTCTTTTTATTTAAAAAAAGTGACGCAATATTCTTGCTTTTAATATAACAACAAACTATAATTACGTTAAATAAACGTTATATAGATTTTATGAAAAAAAGGGGGATTTGAAATGAGCGTTCTATTAAATGAAATAACAGAACAGGAAAAGCTGGAGCAATTTATAGCTAGGATCGAAGCTGGAGATAAAATTGAAGCCGATGATTGGATGCCAGATGAATATCGGAATACATTAATCAAATTGATTTCTATGCATGGTATGAGCGAAATTATGGGAGCACTTCCTGAAAAGGAATGGGTACCTAAAGCTCCCACTTTGCATCGAAAGCTCGGGATAATGGCGAAGGTACAAGACGAAATGGGACACGGACAATTATTACTTCGCGTTGCGGAAGATTTATTGAAACCGTATGGCAAAAAGCGGGACGATTTGATGCAGGATCTTTTTACAGGAAATTTAAAGTTTCATAATGTTTTCCATATGGAAGCTAAATCATGGGGAGATGCAGGCTTGATTGGCTGGTTAGTTGACGGAGCGGCAATTATCACCCAAACGGATATGCTTGGTGCATCTTACGGTCCATATGCCCGTGCCTTACACAGAATTTGTGCAGAAGAGGTTTTCCACGCTCAACACGGAGAAGCGATTATTATGGCTTTGGCAGAAGGTACAGATGAACAGAGACAAATGGTGCAAGATGCACTTAATTATTGGTGGGAATCTTTGCTGCTTTTCTTCGGACCGCCAAGCAAGAATGAAATGGGTGCTTCCAAACAAGATGTTACCTTAAAGTATAAAATCAGAACGGGCACGAATGAAGGACTTCGTCAATCTTTCTTTAGCAAATATATTAAGCGGATTCATTCTCTTGGTTTTACCATTCCAGATGAAACGCTGCGGTTTGATGAAGAAACGGGAAAATGGATTTATCAACAGCCTGACTGGAACAAATTAAAGAAAATTGCTAGAAATGAAGGACCTCGTTCACAAGAGCGCTTAAATCTCAGGAGAGTTTCTTACAAAAATAACCAATGGGTACGTGAAGCATTGGCTCCAAAAACTGTCTAAGGGAGGGGAAGGCACATGGAAACTAAGCAAGAATCTTATTTTGAAGAGTTTGAAGTATTTAGCCGCAAGACTCCAACTGCACCAGTACAATATCATTTTAGCTTACTCGCGCCTAATGAGGATATCGCGATCCTGATGGCGCAGGAAAATTTTATGCGACGTGAAACAGTGGATGATATCTGGGTTGTCAAACGTCAGAATATACGTAAAATGACCTCGGAAGAAAAGAAAACGCTTCTACGTTTAGATAATAAAGATTACCGCAAAACAAAAGGATATGGCTATTTAAAGAAAAAATGGCGGAAATACGAACAAGAAATGCTTGACGAAAAGGAAATTTTGTCTTGGGCTGGAGGTGTGAAAAATGGCAAATAATTCATCAGCAGAGAATACGGCCATTAAAGAGTTGTTATTTCAATTAGCAGATGATGACTTTATTCATTCCTATCGTGGATCTGAATGGCTTGGTCTTGCGCCCCACATCGAGGAAGACATAGCTACTTCCTCTATTACACAAGATACAATGGGTCACGCGGCCATCTTCTATCAATTGTTAGAGGAACTCGGTGAAGGGGACGCCAATCAACTGGCCCATGACCGTCCAGCAAATGTAAGGCGTAATGCGATTATCTTGGAACTCGTTAATGGACCTGGCTATTATATGGAAGAACCGGTTTATGATTGGGCTTTTGCGGTTGTACGAAATTACTTCTATACCCAAGCTAAAGCGATTAAGATTCAATCTTTACATTCAAGTTCATATGAGCCTCTGGCTGAAGTTGCCGCAAAGGTACAAATGGAACTTTACTATCATCTAATGCACTGGAAAACATGGTTCGTTCAACTTTTAGGTTCAGGCCATGAAGAAGCTGTTTCCCGAATGAAAGCAGCTATTGAAAAAACGCTGCAGGATTTCCAAGGTGTTTTCTCTCTTGGAGAACATCGAAATAAAATCGTACAACAAGGTTTAATTGAAAGCGAAGCGGTGTTACTGACTAAGTGGAATCAGGCTGTTTCACCTATATTGGAAAGTGTTGGGCTAGAAGGGCCCATTGAAGTAGGAATGGCTCAAGGCGATGGACGCAATGGGAAGCACACAGAGGATTTAGAGAAGGCACTCGAAACTTTATGTGAAGTATACGCTAGTAACAAAGCAGCTTCCTGGTAATACGAGAGGAAAAGGGGGAGGGTACTATGTCTACCGTGTTAATAACATCAGAAGAAATCTATAAACTACTTGAAAACGTAAAAGATCCTGAAATTAGTACCGTCAGCATTCTTGATTTAGGAATGGTGGAGAATGTGGAGATATCAGGATCAGATGTTTCAGTAAAAATACTGCCTACCTTTCTAGGTTGTCCAGCTCTGCCTATCATTCAAAAAAATGTTGAAACAGCCGTTAAACAGCTGCCAAGCGTTGAAGGAGTGAGTGTAGAATTTCTGCGTTCCCCATCCTGGACATCTGACCGGATTACAGAAAAGGGGAAAGCGGGACTAAAGGTATTCGGTATCTCACCTCCCCCTCGGCAAATAAAAGAAGATGGATCGTGGCATATAGATTGTCCGTATTGTGAATCCACGTATGTCACGATGGAAAACATATTCGGACCAACAGCGTGCCGCAGTATTTTATATTGCAAATCATGTAAAAACCCATTTGAAGCAATGAAACCAATGATTAAATTTATGTAAAATACGGAGGAAATAAAATGGTAAAGTTAATTGCTCTATATAAGCAGCCGGAAAATAAAGAAGAATTTGATGAACATTATTTCAATGTTCACGGTCCTATTACAAAAAAAATCCCAGGTCTTCAAAAAATGGTTGTTACGAAAATAGTCGGAACACCAATGGGGAAAGACTCTGAATATCACATTCTATGCGAAATGTATTATGAAAATCATGAAGCGCTTCAACAAGGTATGCGTTCCCCTGAAGGAAAAGCATCAGGAAAAGACTTGATGGGCTTTGCTGGGAAACTCGTCACCATGATGATTGGTGAGGAAGTATAAGGATGGGACTGTTTCAATATATTGAAACTTCTGTCGAGAATGAAATTGGTTTTATCTCATTAAATAGGCCAAAACAATTGAATGCGCTGAACCGGACGATGGTCGCTGAAATTGTTTCTGCAGCAGAAGAATTCGACCGTGATATCCAAGTAAAAGTAATCTTAATATCCGGTCATGGAAAAGCATTTTCTGCTGGGGCGGATATTGATGAGATGGCCAATGACAATCCTGTTAGGTTGGAATTGTTGAATCAATTTGCTGATTGGGACCGGTTAAGTCTCGTTAAAAAGCCTATCATTGGTGCAGTCAAAAGCTTTGTATTCGGCGGCGGCTTTGAACTTGCCTTATCATGTGACTTACTTATAGCTGCTGGAGATACACTGTTTTCCTTTCCAGAAGTAACACTTGGAGTTATGCCTGGAGCAGGAGGCACACAAAGACTGACGAAGTTGGTAGGTAAAACAAAGGCGCTTGAATGGATCTTGACCGCCGAAAGAATCAATGCAGAAACAGCCTTAAAATACGGCATTATTAATAAAATTGTCGCACCTGAATTATTGATGGAGGAAGCAATAGCTTTCGCAAGAAAGATTACGGCACAGCCATCTTTAGCAGTCAGAATGATCAAAGACTCTGTTAATAAGGCAGTGGATCACTCCTTATATGAAGGAATGCAATATGAAAGAAAAAATTTCTACTTGCTCTTTGCTTCAGAAGATCAAAAGGAAGGCATGGAAGCCTTTGTAGAAAAAAGAAAGCCTAATTTTACTGGCAGATAAGGAGTTATGCTATGTACGAAACAATTACTTATCGGATTGAAAACGGGGTAGCTTGGCTCAGTCTAAACCGACCTGATAAACTGAATGCTTTTACATCACAAATGAATAAAGAAATCCAAAAGGCAATCAAACAATCGTCAAACTCTCATGAAGTGCGTGCGATTGTTATTACCGGAGAAGGCAGGGCCTTTTGTTCCGGCCAAGACTTAGCAGATGTGGATGACAGCATGAATTTAGGGCAAATGCTCCGTGACGATTACGGTCCGATGATGAAGGAAATCGCCAGATGTGAGAAACCGATTATTGCAGCAGTAAACGGTGTGGCTGCAGGGGCAGGCTTCAGTCTGGCATTAGCCTGCGATTTCCGTCTTGTCTCTGAGAAAGCAAGCTTTTTAAATGCCTTTGTCAATATTGGGTTAATTCCTGATTCGGGTAATCTGTATTACCTTTCACGAATTGTCGGTCATGCAAAAGCATTAGAGCTATCTGTATTAGGTGAAAAAGTACCTGCTGCTGAGGCAGAAAAAATGGGTCTTGCTACAAAAGTAATCGCTGTAGAGGACTGGAACGAGGAAGTGACAGCCTATGCAGAAAATATTGCAAGCAGACCAACGAAAGCAATCGGGTTAATCAAAAGATATTTAGAAGCCTCCTACCATCTTTCTTTTGAAGAATATTTGAAAGAAGAAGCGGAAGGACAACGAATTGCCGGCTTAACAAAAGATTATGTTGAAGGGGTAACGGCATTTACAGAGAAACGCAAAGCTCAATTTATAGGTGAATAACATAAAAAAGGGAGTGGGATTAAATGGTAAAAGTACAAGAGGCACCAATATTTGAAAAAGTAGAAATGAAGCGTGATTATTACCATCTAGTTATTAATGGCGAAAGAGTTGAAAGCTCTAATGGAGCGACTATCGATGCTTACAATCCTGCCACTGGTGAAATCCTTGCCAAGGTTGCAAAAGCTACACAAGAAGACGCAGAAAGAGCGGTACAAGCAGCTCTTGCAGCATTCGAAAATGGAAAATGGAAAAAGTTCCCTGTGAATAAACGCTCTCGTATTTTAAATAAAATTGCGGCAATTATGCGTTCCCGTTTTAATGAATTAGTTGAATTAGAAGTATTAAATAGCGGTAAATCTATTTCAGCGGCACAAGGTCAAGTTATGCAAGCTGTTGAAGTTTTTGAATTTTATGCAGGTGCCATTGTTGGCCATAGCGGCTCCGTAAATAATATGGCAGGTCAATTCCATAACTATACCGAGAAAGAACCTGTAGGTGTATGTGCGCAAATTATTCCTTGGAACTACCCATTGATGATGGCGGCGTGGAAGATTGCACCTGCAATCGCGGTCGGATGTTCTGTCATCGTAAAACCAGCTTCGTTAACTCCATTAACGGCCATTGTTTTAGGGGAAATTTGTATTGAAGCAGGAGTTCCGGCTGGAGTTGTTAATATTATTCCTGGTTCTGGTTCTGACGTTGGAAATTATCTTGTTGAACATCCGAATGTAAATAAAGTAGCTTTTACAGGTTCGACGCCAATTGGCAGAGATATCATGGGCAAGGCTTCTCAAACATTAAAGCGGGTAACATTGGAGCTTGGCGGGAAATCTCCGAATATCGTATTCGAGGATGCTGATATTGAAGCGGCTATAGATGGGTCACTATTCGGTATTTTCTATAATACAGGACAATCTTGTGAGGCGAGATCTCGCTTATATGTACATGAAGATATCTATAATGAATTTGTTACTAGATTCGTAGAAAAAACGAAAAAGCTTAAATTAGGAAATCCATTAGATAAAGAAACACATGTTGGATCCGTTATCGATCAAGGTCAATTAGATGTTGTTGATAGCTATGTTCAATCAGCTATTGCAGATGGAGCTGAAATCTTAGTAGGTGGAAAGCCGGCAGTAGTTGAAGGATTCGAAGGCGGTTATTGGTATGAGCCGACAGTCATTGGTAATGTGAATCACGATATGAAAGTAGTGAAAGAAGAAATCTTTGGACCAGTAGTCGTGATGATGAAGTTCAAAGATGAAAAAGAAGCTATTAAACTAGCAAATGATACAGAGTTCGGTCTTGGTTCAGCCATTTGGACGAAAGATGGTGCCCGTGCAACTCGTGTGGGGAACCAAATCCAAGCAGGGATTGTCATGGTAAACTGCCCATTCTCAGCTTTCCCAGGAACACCTTTCGGCGGTTATAAACAATCAGGGTTCGGACGTGAGCTTTGTATTGAGACATTAGATCTTTATACTGAAACGAAAAGTTTTATTTCCTATTATGGAAGCCGCCCATTAAATCCTTTCGGCATTCAATAATCTAAAACTTCTATCAGGGGGTCCTGTTGCTGATAGATAATAAATAGCGCTAAAAAATATTGAATAAAGGCTGGCTGAAAATATTTCAGAAAAATCATTCGGGTATAGCTGGATGCTAATCTGATTCTATCGCAGCCAGCCTCTATTATTTGGAAGGAGAAAATTAAATGATTTCAAACATAGTAGTCGTAGGCTCCGGAGTAATGGGAAGAGGGATCGCCTATGTAGGAGCAACCGGAGGATTTGACATCACATTAGTAGATGTGAATCCATCTGCATTAGACAGCGCGCAAAAAGAGATTGATATTATTTTTGAAAAAGGTGTACGTTACGGAAAAATCACTTCTGAAGAAGCGGATGCCGCAAAAAATCGATTGTTATATTCTTCCAATTTAAAAGAAGCTGCTTTTAAAGCTGATTTAATCATAGAGGCCGTTCCAGAGCGTGCAGAAATTAAAAAGGCTGTTTTTGAAACAATTGAAGAACATGCACAAGAACACTGCTACTTTGCGACTAATACTTCCACTATGAGCCCGACAGAAATTGGTTCTTATGGAAAGCGTCCTGAAAAAACGATTGCGATGCATTTCTTCAATCCTGTACAGAAAATGCCGCTGGTCGAAATTGTACGCGGCCTCGAAACGAGTGATGATACAGCAGCAGTCATAAAAAAGGTCGCTGAGAAAATGGGGAAAGAGACAGTAGTCATTAACGAATTTCCGGGTTTTGTAACAAGCCGGATCAGCTGCTTGGTTGGGAATGAAGCGTTCTATATGCTTCAAGAAGGGTTAGGAACACCTGAAGAAATTGATAAAGCAATCAAGCTTGGGTTGAATTATCCGATGGGGCCATTTGAGCTGGGGGATTTAGTAGGACTAGATGCCCGTTTAAATAATTTAAAATATTTACATGAAAAGCTTGGTGAAAAATACCGTCCAGCGCCACTTCTTGAACAGTATGTAAAAGCGGGAAGGCTGGGCCGCAAGTCTGGAAAAGGTGTGTACGACTATACAAAAATTGAAGAGCTGGTGGGAAAATGAGGGACGTTGTAATTGTTGATGCGGTAAGAACACCTATCGGGAAGTATAAAGGAGCTTTAAAAAGTGTACGTCCAGATGATCTCGGAGCAATTGTAATTAAAGCGCTGACAGAGCGGAATCCAGGGCTGCCACCGGAACAAATTGAAGATGTCATCTTCGGAAATGCGAATCAGGCAGGAGAGGATAACCGAGATGTAGCGAGAATGTCCGCACTTTTAGCTGGTCTTCCAGTGAACGTAGGTGGAACAACGATTAATCGTTTGTGCGGATCAGGACTTGATGCGGTTATGTATGCTGCACGATCTATCGCTGTAGGGGAAGGCGATATTTACATCGCAGGGGGAACGGAAAGTATGACAAGAGCACCATATGTCATGGCCAAACCTGAGAGTGACTTCCCTCGGGGATCGATGGAGCTTCAGGATACAACGATTGGATGGCGATTTACGAATAAAAAGCTAGAAGAGATGTATGGAGCAGATTCCATGCCCCAGACAGCTGAAAATGTCGCACAACGCTGCTCGATTTCACGGGAAGATCAGGATCAGTTTGCACTTCAAAGTCAGCTGCGGGCAAAAACAGCAATGGAATCCAATCGTTTTGCGGAAGAAATTGTACCAGTTCGATTTCATGATCGGAAAGGAAACGAAGTTGTCTTCGATCGAGATGAGCATCCACGTCCAGATACAACGATTGAAAAACTTGCTAAACTGCGTCCGATTTTTAAAGACGGGACTGTAACAGCTGGTAATGCATCAGGAGTAAATGACGGTGCATCCGCTTTATTATTAATGAGTGCAGATAAGGCAAAAGAACTTGGTTTGAAGCCTCTTGCAAAATATGTGGTTGGAGCGGTTGCCGGTCTTGAGCCTGCTGTTATGGGCCTCGGTCCAATATATGCAACGAGAAAAGCGCTTGATCGAGCAAACTTATCGGTAAACGATATCGGTCTTGTAGAACTAAATGAAGCTTTTGCTTCACAGGCGCTGGAATGCATCCGCCAGCTTGAGTTAGATCAGGAAAAGGTTAATGTAAACGGCGGTGCAATTGCGTTCGGACATCCACTTGGTGCAAGTGGAGCCCGTATTTTGACGACGCTTCTATATGAAATGAAAAAACAAAATGTTCAATATGGACTGGCAACAATGTGTGTAGGTGTCGGTCAGGGGATAGCGGCAATTATTGAAAATATAGAGTAGAAATTACAAAGGCTGTCTCGAATAAGAGAGATGGCCTTTATTTTTAAAAAAAGAGAGGGAAAATGTCATGGAAAACGTATTATATGAAGTGATAGATCATATTGGATATGTAACAGTAAACCGACCGGACGTATTAAATTGTTTTAACTATGATACACTACGTGAACTGCAGGAGGCTGTTGATTCCATTCATGTAAATCCTGAGGTACGAGTTGTTATTTTTACAGGAGCTGGCCAAAAAGCATTCAGTGCCGGTGCTGATTTGAAAGAAAGAAAGACATTGAATGAGGCACAAGTAAGAAGAAATGTTAAAGCGATTCGGGATGTGTTTAATAGTATTGCTAGCTTGCCACAGCCGACAATAGCAGCGGTTAATGGTTACGCGCTGGGCGGAGGATTTGAGTGGCTGCTGTCGTGTGACTTTACGATTGCGGCACAAGGTGTATCCATGGGGTTAACCGAAACGAGCTGGGCAATCATTCCAGGTGCAGGTGGAACACAGCGTCTTCCACGACTGATTGGTGAAATGAAGGCCAAAGAATTAATTTTAACGGCGAAAAAAATCTCATCAGAGGAGGCGCTCGACCTGGGTATTGTATTAAAAGTGGTGCCACATGATGTGCTTTCTGAAGAGTGCAAACAATTTGCTGAAAACATGATGAAAAATGGTCCTGTTGCGTTAAAACAGGCGAAATATGCGATCATTCAGGGAATGAACACAGATTTACAAACAGGGCTTGCGATTGAAGCGAAAGCGTATGAACTGACGATTCCAACGGAAGACCGGATCGAGGCGCTCAATGCGTTTAGTGAGCGGAGAAAACCTCAATTTTCGGGGAGATAAAATGGACGTTTATGATATAATAGAAAAAAACGTCTCGTTCAAAATATGTAATGGACAGGGAAAAGAAAGAGTGAAGAGGTTATGGGTGCAAACACACAATCGATGATTTTCACCATTTATGGAGATTATTTACGTCATTATGGAAACAAAATTTGGATTGGCAGCTTAGTTCGATTATTGAAAGAGTTTGGGCATAATGAACAGGGCGTTCGTGTCGCGGTTTCCCGAATGGTGAAGCAAGGGTGGATTCAGTCGGAAAAGCAGGGAAACAAAAGTTTTTACTTTTTGACAGGACGAGGTGTTTCCCGGATGGATGAGGCCGCCAACCGGATTTTTAAACTGAACCCGCATGAATGGGACAGAAAATGGCGTATTTTAATGTATTCGATTCCAGAAGAAAAACGACAGATTCGTGATGAACTTCGACAGGAACTATTGTGGAGTGGATTTGGCAGTTTCGCTAATGCCTGCTGGATTTCACCGAATAACCTTGAAAAAGAAGTGAATCTTTTAATCGAAAAGTATGATATTAGAGAATACGTTGATTTCTTCGTCTCGGACTATAAAGGGCCAAAAGATAGTCAATCGCTTGTGGAAAAAAGCTGGCCGCTTGAGGAAATCGAGAATAAGTATGAGGAGTTCATCTCAAAGTACAGTAAGCAATTCATTGTACATCAAAGTGTGCTAAGCAAAGGAGAAATGTCCGACTCAGAGTGCTTTGTGGAGAGAACAAATCTAGTTCATGAATACAGAAAATTTCTGTTCATTGATCCAGGTCTGCCAAAGGAACTTTTGCCGCCAAAGTGGAGTGGTAATCATGCGGCACTGCTTTTTAGTCAGTATTATAAACTTTTAGCGGACCCAGCCAGCAGGTTTTTTGAAAATGTCTTTGAAGCGGATAATGATTTACGCAGAAAGGAACATTCCTATGACGCGAAAAATCATCCGTTAATTATTCATTCAAAAAAATAAAAGCTGCCTCAAAAGTCATTAATAAAAGACTTTCGAGGCAGCCTTTTTTGTGATGAAGTAGGTTCGAAATCCGGCGCAGTTTTTCACTTTTCCAAAAACCAACAGTATACGCCCTTAAATTATTTATTTAAGGATCTCTTTAAATTCCCGTCCTTTTTGTACATATGAATCAGTAGATAGTCGAATAAGTTCTAGGTCTTTATCGGTTAACTCCCGGACGACTTTTCCCGGCGAACCAACGACAAGTGAGCGAGGCGGTATCTTTTTGCCCGCGGCGATCAGTGTGTTCGCGCCAATAATGCATTCTTCTCCGATTTCCACATTGTCTAATATGGTAGAGCCCATGCCGATAATGGAACGTTTCCCTACTTTGCAGCCGTGCAAAATAACGTTGTGCCCCACTGTAACTTCGTCTTCAATGATAACAGGACATCCTTCGAATAAATGAATGGTGGAGTTATCTTGAATACTGCACTTTGCGCCAATGATTATCGAATCCTCATCCCCTCGTAACACAGCATTAAACCAGATGGAAGATTCTTCTTTAATCGTAATATCGCCAATTAAGTAAGCGCCAGGTGCCACGAAAACTGTTTTATGAATAGATGGGGTTATGCCATTGAAAGGGATAATCATTTCTTTCGCTCCTTTTAAAAAATCAGAATTGTTTTTCTATTGATTATAGTATAACATGTAATTAACGGAGGGATGAAAAAATGAAACATATTTGCCGACTTTTTTCTATTCAATATCCAATCATTCAGGGGGGAATGGGGAATATAAGTAATGCACAGCTTACGGCTGCTGTATCTAAAGCTGGAGGTCTTGGTACGATAGGGTGTGGAACGATGACGCCTGAGCAGGTCGAAGCCATTATTCTTGAAACGAAAGACAAAACGCATAACAGTTTTGCGTTGAATATACCAATTAATGTTAGTCCTTATACAAAAGAAATGATTCAACTGGTGTTAAAGCATAAAATACCGATTGTATCATTATCAGCTGGTAATCCTGCTCCTTTTATTCCACTCTTACATGAAAAAGGCATAAAAGTAATTGCGGTTGTTGCATCGGTGAAACAAGCTCAAAAGGCAGAAGCTGCAGGGGCAGATGTACTGGTGGCAGAAGGGTTTGAGGCTGCCGGTATTAATTCAAGTCTGGAATTAACCACATTTACGCTCATACCACAAATAAGCCGCCATGTCACAATACCGGTTGTGGCTGCGGGTGGCATTGGAGATGGTCAAGGTATGGCTGCAGCTTTAATGCTCGGTGCTGCCGGCGTACAGTTAGGAACCCGCTTGATTGCAACGAAAGAAGCACCCTTTCATTCATTATATAAGCAAAGGCTTCTTGACGCAGGGGATACCGAAACCGTTATTTTAGGACGTTCAGTAGGACAAGTAAGACGCGTTTTAAAAGCTCCATATGCTGCTCGCATTATTGAATTGGAACAAAGCGGATTGGCCTCGGAACAATACCGTGACATGACATCAGAGGACCATCACATTGCTGGTGCAATCCAGGGGGATGTTGAGAATGGTTTCATGAATAGCGGGCAGGTGGCCGGACTCATTGAAAATATTCCAACCGTGAAAGAACTGCTTGATGGAATGATGAACGATGCTAGAAAACAAATGGAAGGTCGATTAAGCAGCTTTCCTGTGATGTTATCATAAAGTTGAATTCTCATTGTTTTTATGAACCTGGATAATGGAGTATATATGCGACCCATTACATTGTTGAGAATTCTAACAAAGAATATACTCGTGCCAATAAAGTGATGGAAGGCCGAGAGCAGTCCTTGTTTGAAACGGTTAGGAAGTTTGAAGAAACAGGTATTTTAGGTGACGCCTTCCACGTTGGTGTTCACGGAATCTTTATCGTCGATGTAACGGTTTCTATCGCTCAGAATCTAGCAAAACGCTATCTAGTAATGTTAGAAAATAACGGAACCATTCCTAACCTGCCGACGGATGCGATGAATGAAGTCCAGCGTTAATCACGAGCAAAGGTCCAGTACCTGAATATGTGGGAGAAATTCCATACTTCCACAAAGCCATGATTGACCAGCAGCTTGCTTTTGAGAAAATTCTAGTAGAAGCGATCACAGAAGGTTCTTATGTAAAAACATTACAAGCGTTTACGCTAAATAAGACGACTCCATCTGCGATTGTCGCCAAGAAAATTCTCGATGATCTAATTGAGGCAAATAAAGAATACTGGCCAACGCTTACTAAAAAGTATCAAGAAGGCGTATTGGTATAATAAGTTTTTCGTAAAATGTGCATGCAGTTCAACTGCGTGTGCTTTTTTTGTGGCTTTTTTTGCTGGGAGGTTGGATTGTGCCCGTAAATCGGGGGGAGTAAAAATATGGTGACAAAAAAGGTGTGATTGTGCCCGTAAATCGGGGGAAGTAAAAATACGGTAACAATGAAGGTGTGATTGTGCCCGTAAATCGGGGGAAGTAAAAATACGGTAACAATAAAGGTGTGATTGTGCCCGTAAATCGGGGGAAGTAAAAATACGGTAACAATAAAGGTGTGATTGTGCCCGTAAATCCGGGGAAGTAAAAATACGGTAACAATAAAGGTGTGATTGTGTCCGTAAATCGAGGGAAGTAAAAATACGGTAACAATAAAGGTGTAATTGTGCCCGTAAATCGAGGAATTTAAAAATAAGGTAACAATAGGCATATGAAGTAATCCAAGTGTTGGAAATTTCCTTTTTTGGGGCAAAAATATAGGGAGGGGTGACTTTTGTGGAAGAATTAAACTATCTAAATCCGACCGAGCTTCTCGAGAAGATCTATAATACGCTTTGTTCCGAGTATGAGGACGAAGCTCACTACGAAAATGACCAGGACAAACAGGAGATAGAGGTAACGAAAAAGCGTTTAACCAAAAAGGTCTTCAACGAATTTGTTGTTGATGATGAATATTTCTTAACCATGGATCCAAAAACATTTAAAGAACGCTATCATTTATTTGAAAAAGACCTCTTCAAATTGATCAATGGATGCAGCAAACACGGAGTACCCTATGAAAAATTCCTTCAAATCATAGATGACCTGCTAGCCTGTGCCAACTATCGATTAAACGCCTTTCAACAGCTAGAAGAAGAAATCGCACGAATAAAAGCAGAAAAGGCACTAGAAGAAGCAGAACCAGAAGAAGAAACAGCGGGAGAAGAAACAGAAGAAACAGAGGAAGAAAGTGAAAAAGAATAACGTAAGAAATATACAGTGATGTATAAATGGTGCCTGTCACCACTCGTGGACACTGTCCACGGGTGGTGACAGGCACCAAATTGTTTTGGTCATATTGCTGGTTAATCTGGAAAAGCTAAGGATAAAAGGAGGTTGGATTGGAATGAAGATGAAGAGGTTATTGATGATGTTGCTTTTAGGTTTTTCTCTTTTCACGATAACGGGTTGTGGAAATGATGAGCAGCCGGAAGAAGGGGAAAAGATTGAAGATGTAGAGGAAGAGGACCAAATCGGTGATGACGAGGTTGATGATGAATAAGTGTTAAACCCTTTTGTCCTATCACCACAAAATAGAAGGAGTGCCTTAACAGCACTCCTTTGCTTTATACTATGGCAGGATGTTTCCAGCAGCACGATAGATTTCGTACCATTCTTCGCGTGTGAGATAGATCTCGCTTGCTTTACAACATTCCTTCAACCTATCCACGTTCATCGTACCAATAACCGGCTGCATTTTGGCTGGATGGCGCAGCAGCCACGCAATTGCGATGGTTGTATTAGTCACTTCATATTTAGCGGCAATTTCATCGATTTTCTGGTTTAATTCTGGGAACTTTTCATTCCCTAGGAATACGCCTTCGAAGAAACCGTATTGGAAAGGTGACCACGGCTGAATGGTGATGTCGTTCAGTCTACAAAAATCAAGCACGCTTCCATCACGATTAATCGCTGAATCGTTCTCCATGTTCACATTCAATCCATTGGAGATCATGTTCGCGTTTGTGATACTCAATTGCAGCTGATTAGCGACAATGGGTTGCTTCACATATTTCTGCAGCAGCTGAATTTGCATTGGGTTTTGGTTGGAAACACCAAAATGGCGTACTTTTCCTGTACTCTCCAGGATATCGAATGCCTCTGCCACTTCCTCAGGTTCCATTAGTGCGTCCGGGCGGTGCAGGAGCAGAGTATCCAGATATTCGGTGTTCAACCGTTTCAAAATTCCATCGACGGAATGTAAAATATGTTCCTTTGAAAAATCAAACATCCCTTTGCGAATACCGCATTTTGATTGCAGGATGATTTTCTCACGGATGTTCGCATTCATATGTATAGCGTCGGCGAAGATTTCCTCACAGGCTCCACCGCCATAAATGTCCGCATGGTCGAAGAAGTTCGCACCTTGCTCTAACGCAGTTTGGACAAAGCGTTCAGCCTCGTTCTTTTCAAGTGAATTGATCCGCATGCAGCCAACCGCTACAACTGGTACCTCTAACGTACTGCTTCCTAGATTCATTGTTCTCATCATCTACGTCCTCCATTTTAAAAAAATTGGGTACATCATTATCCTAGCATGAAAACTACCACATGGATATTCCTACCTATTTTTACACATAAGCATATAAGTAGCAAAATCCACTGCCAAATTGTTCCTGATACCCCTGTTTTACATGCACTAGAGTCTAGCAATATTTAAGTGCTATAATGGATTATTCCTATTATTAAAAAAATTGTAAGGGTTTCCGAGCTTCTTTTTTGAAGGAGGGTGGCATGTTTTTTTCATTACGCAATCGTTTATTACTTATTTTTACATGTTTACTAACAATACCATTTGTAATTCTATCAATTATCATTCCTAGCTTTTTTACCTCTGTTATTCGAGAACAGACTCAAGAGTTGACCATAGAAATGATGGATCAGTTTTCTCTTTATGTTGATTCGGTTACCACCCAGGCAGAGGATTTGGGCAAACAGGTGCTTGTTGACCAGACCACGCAAGAATGGATTAGGCTAAATAGACAAGGTGCTGACAAGGAAGAAATCGATTCCTTGATGAATCAACTTAAACAGGGTCTATCCTCGATCATGATTAACAATTCTAATGCGATGTCGATTTCAGTACTGCTTGATGATGGGACCGGGACTTGGGGCGTTCATTCTTCACTTCATGAAACAGATTGGTATCAGGACTTTACCCAACATAATCAGGACTATGTTAAGTCGCATTTAGATCCTTTTCAGCAAAGTCATGAAATGCAGCAAAAGAAAATCAATAGCTATATTTTGCCCCTCATTGATACCAATACGATGATATCAGCAGGGGTCATTAAGGTAAATTTCCCTTCTGCTTTACTGGAAACGGCCCTAAATAAGATAACAATTGGACAAAATGGGCACACCTATTTGTTAAATCCGCAGGGTGAAAATATGTTGTCAGGGAAAATAAAGACACCAAATTCAATTCTGAAACAAAGTTTAAAGCAAATCACCACTAGCGCTGACAAAGAAGGGCTAATTGAAGCCGCTTATCAGAAGGAGAAGTATTTGGTTTTCTTTCAAAAGCTGCCAGTAGGGGGTTGGATCTTAGTCAGTGAAGTGACAGAGTCCGATTTATTCGCAAGGGCCAATCATTTACAGCAGAACCTTCTGCTAACGAGTGCAGTCCTTTTTTTCATAACGATTATCGCTTCATTGATTCTGTCTAACAACATTACAAGTCCTTTAGGAAAACTGGCAAAAGCGATGGGATTTATCAAACGGGGAGATTTTTCAGGGGCAAAACGTTTTATGCCGCACATTAAATCTCAAAATAATGAAGTTGATTACCTTATTAATGTTACGGAACATACGATTGATCAATTGCAGAATTTAATTGAAACCGAATATGAAGCCAATTTGCGCCGGAAGGATGCGGAATATAAAGCCCTATTATTACAAATCAACCCTCACTTTCTAAATAATACGCTTGAAATCATTGGAAGTTTAGCGCTTCAAGGGAAAAATAAAGAGGTTATGAATGTTAGCGTTTATTTAGGAAAAATGCTCAGATATTCCTTAAATACAAAGAGCAAAATTGTGCCGTTAGGTGAAGAAGTAAACTATATCAAAAGTTACACGAACATATTAAAGTTAAGATATGAGGACAGGATCTCGGTTCAATTGGATGTAGATCCTGACACCATAACGATTCCCGTAATAAAATTTATTTTACAGCCACTCGTGGAAAATGCTGTGAAATATAGTTTCAGCGAAAAGACGTTTGCAGCTATTTTTATAAAAACCGAAAAGATTGGAAACCAGATTAGCTTGTCAGTGGCAGATAAAGGGGTAGGGATGTCTGGAGAGATCATTTCAGATTTATTATCCCAAGCAGATGAAACCCAACACGTATTGGAAAGCAAAGGGAACAGCATTGGGCTAAGAAATGTCCTGGGACGATTAAAACTTACCTATGGAAATAACTTTTCCTATCATATTGAATCTAAAAAAGATGAGGGTACTAAGATAACTTTACTGATTGATTTGAAAAGGGGGGATCGACAGGATGAAGGTGTTAATCACGGATGATGAGATTCAAATTCGAAAAGGATTACGCTTAAAAGTAGACTGGGAAGAAGAGGGATTTCAACTTGTAGAAGAGGCTTCAAATGGAAAAGAAGCTCTTGAAATCCTCCAGACCAAGGATATCGATGTAGTGATTACCGATATGAGAATGCCAATTATGGATGGAGTAGAATTGGCCAAACGTTGCCATCAAGATTTTCCCCATGTAAAAGTCATCGTTTTATCGGGTTATTCCGACTTTGATTATGTGCGGAATTCACTGCAGCAAGGCGTTAAAGACTACTTATTGAAACCTGTTGCCCCTGATGAATTAGTAGAAGCGTTGAGGAAGATTCGAAAAGAAGTAGAAGAAGAGAAAAGAAAACAGATTGAAATCGCGCAAATGAGCCGGCTCGTTCATTCTCATTTACAAGAATTGCAGGAACAATTCATCCTTCATTTAGCAAAAGAAGAACGATTACAGCTTCCTAATGTAACTGAAAGGCTACAACAGCTTCAGCTAGAAGAACTAGCAAATGAAAATGCAAAAGTACAGTTTTTAACGGTGGAAATCAGAGAAAGCCACGATCCCACTCGTCTTGAGGAACTAAGAATTCCATTTCAGTTGTTGTGTAAGGAAATCGCTCAACAGCAGAAAGCAACATATGTATTTACGGATCCAAGCTATCCGAATATGGTTCAATTTTTACAGCTGATTGATTGCAATTCTTCAACGACCAATCATTTCGTTTTGCACATTCAACAAACCATTAAAAAGTTACTAAAATTAGAAACGGTCATTGGTATCGGTACGATTGTGAATGGACTTTCAGAATTTAGGAGCGGATATATATCCAGTTTACTTGCTTGGAGCCAAAGTCAACTTGGATCGAAATCACAGATTATAGATCAAACTGCTGCAAGCGAAGAAGTGTTTGACTTTTCTCCCGATTTTGAGAGACGGATAACGAACTCAATTGAAAATGTTGATTTTGCTGCGTTTAAAGATAATCTACAGATTGTACTTGAAGGGACAGAAGGCCGTTCGGTTATGTCGTTTTCTTTTGCTGCCAACCAGGTGTTATTTATGTTAGGTTCATTAGCCAAAAAGTACGATGTCGAGACGAAAGATATCCAAAATACGATTTGGAATTGCCAGCAAAATATATGGAAGCTTTATTCCCAACATAAAGTGAAAGAGTACCTGATTCAATTAGCCTCATTAATCATTGAAAAAGTTCGTCTTGCTCGTTTCTCCAATAAGAAATTAATCGATAGTATCCGCCATTATTTGGACCAGCACTATGCAAGTGAAATATCTCTAACCACCTTATCCACTTTATTTCACATAAATAGTGCTCATTTATCGGAAACATTCAAACATCATGTGGGCCAGAACTTCAGTGATTATCTGGTTAATCTGAGGATGACAAAGGCAAAACAACTGCTTAAAGATAAACAGTTGAAAATCATTGATGTCAGTAATCTAGTTGGTTTTTCAAACTCAGGTTATTTTAGTACGGTCTTTAAAAAACACGTTGGACAAACACCTGTAGAGTTTCGTAACTCGATAGGGGAATAGGTCAGTTTTTAGTGAGGGGGGTATTCAGGTGAAGAAATGGTTAACGCTCATCATTCTTTTTAGTATAGCGGGTTTTGCCTTTTTTTATTTTTTTATTTTATCAAGTGACAGCCCAGATAAAGAGAAACAGGCAAAACAAGTCGAGCTGACCTTTTTACGAAACTTAGCGAATCCAGCGTTTAACAAAGCCTATGAAGAGGTGGTTGCTGCTTTTGAAGCAGCGCACCCTAATATTAAGATTAATATGCAATCGATGCACTGGGGAAGTGAATACGAATTAAGGCTTCGAACCGAACTGGCGGCAGGAAACCATCCCGATATCATGGCGATTGATAGCCCTAACCTGGCTCTTTATGCAAATTCCGGCTCGCTATTATCGATTGATTCCTATATGAAAGCGGAAGGGAATATTGAAGATATACCTGAAGGAATATTAAAGGGTTTAACTTATAAGGATGAAATTTACCTTGCCCCAATTGTCGAGTCGAGTATTGCCTTATTTTACAATATGAATCTTTTCAGGGAGGCGGGAATCCCTTTTCCATCAGGAAATCCAAACAACCCCATGACGTGGGATGAAGTGCTGGAGATTGCGAAAAAAATCAACAATCCTGCAAAAGGTGTAATAGGGATAGATCCGGCTCAAGGCTTTGGGGTCGGAGAAGGTCCAGCTTATTTTAAAATGCCGATTCTTTGGCAGTTCGGAGCGGATGTTCTTAGTCCGGATGGGTCAACCGCACAGGGGTATCTCAATTCTCCTGAAGCCTTACAAGCCTTGCAATTTTATCAAGATTTATATCATAAGCATGGTGTAGCGTCGGCTGAAATGCCTCCAGCTCCTTTCGAAACAGATAAGCTTGGGATGACGGTATTGGGTTCTTGGGCCATGTCGGAATTGCAACAAACTCCTGATTTTGTGTTAGGAGAAGATTTTGGGGTCGCCCCGCTGCCGAAGGGGCAAAATCAAGTTGTCCCGAATGGCGGCTGGGCACTTGGGATATCCTCCAAATCCAAGCATCCGGAGGAGGCCTGGGAATTTGTACAATTCGCTACAGGGTATGAGGGTTCGAAATTGTTCGTCGAAATCTCCGGTGACTTACCTGCGAGATATTCAGTCGCAAAAGACTTCCCTGAACTCAATGAATATCCCAAGAATATCTTTGTCCAACAAGACCAAAACTACTCGAAAAATCGACCGGTAACTCCAGCCTATCCAGTCATCAGCGAAGCGATTAAGGATCTATTTGAAGAAGTCGGGCTGGAAGGAAAAAATGTTGAAGAAGCCGCAAACATAGCCGTAGAGAAGATTAATAATGGTTTAAAAGATATCAAAAAGTAATCCTCTAGTTTGGAAACTAGAGGATTTTCTTATGGTGTGAAAGCGATATCAACTCCCGAAAATTTTAAAAGGCATCAACCAAAAATATTAAACTCTTATTTTCTTCCTTTTTGTTATATTTAACCCAAGTTGAAAGTGCTTTCAACAGATTATCTGAATAGGAGGGTAAGAGAGTGGAAGAAATAGTAAAAGCGGAGCAAACGATACCGGTTAGTAAACCAGCAGCAACTACAAAACTAAGCAAAAACCTGACTTACATTAAAAAGAACTACATTCTTTATTTGCTTATTGCTCCTGCCGTTATTCTTACAATTATATTTAAGTACATCCCCATATACGGGGCGACGATTGCCTTTAAAGATTTTAGTCCAATCAGGGGGATCACAGGGAGTGAATGGGTAGGTTTTAAACATTTTACAAGTTTCCTAACGTCACCTAATTTCATCGAAATATTAATGAACACGATTAAATTAAGTTCGTTTGAACTGTTGATAGGATTTCCTATTCCAATCATATTGGCTCTTATGTTAAACCAACTCAGAAAATCAAGTGTGAAAAAGAATATTCAATTAGCACTATATGCACCGCATTTCATATCAGTGGTAGTGGTTTCGGGGATGGTGTTTCTTTTTCTATCACCGGTTGGACCAGTTAATGCGTTGTTATCAACCTTTTTGGATAAGCCGATTTCATTCATGTCTGATCCTGACTATTTTAGGTCCATCTACATTTGGTCGGGAGTTTGGCAAGGGGCTGGCTGGGCATCGATAGTTTATGTTGCCGCACTTGCGAACGTTGACCCGCAGCTTCATGAAGCGGCAACACTCGACGGGGCGTCACTCCTACAACGAATCTGGCATATCGATCTTCCTACGTTAAAGCCAGTAATGGCCGTATTGTTTATCTTGGCGGCTGGAGGCATTATGGGGATCGGTTTTGAAAAAGCCTATTTATTGCAAACACCAATGAATTCACCATCATCAGAAATTATCGCCACTTATGTTTATAAACGAGGACTGCTAGCGGGAGATTATTCGTTTGCGACTGCCTTTGGATTATTTAATGCAGTAGTAAATGTGATTTTACTTGGAGTTGTCAATCAAGTGGTTAAGAAACTAAACGAAGGCGAAGGACTTGTTTAAGGAAGGAGGAAAAGTATGAACAACCAAATCAAACATCCAAAGGGCGACCGAATTCTGCTTCTGACCAATAATATTCTACTAACGATTATCGTCCTTGTCATAGTTGGACCTCTATTGTATGTCTTTCTGTCGTCTTTCTTAGAACCGAATGCAATCATTCGAAAAGGACTATCGTTAAATGCCTCTGATTGGTCGTTAGAAGGTTATACGCGACTCTTTACGGACGACACCATTGTGAGAGGATTTATAAATTCACTTCTTTATTCCACTGGGTTTACGATTGTGACCGTTCTCGTTTGTCTCTTTGCCGGATACACGTTATCGGTAGAAGGCTTAGTTGGAAAAAAAGTATTTATGGTTTTCTTCTTATTTACCATGTTTTTTGGAGGAGGATTAATCCCGACTTATTTTGTTATTCGTGATTTAGGGATGCTGAATACAATTTGGGCGATTATCCTGCCTGGTGCTGTTAATGTCTGGTTTATTATTCTCGCTAGAACATATTTTAAAGCGGTTCCAAATGAGCTGAAGGAAGCAGCAAGAATCGATGGCGCCTCCGATTTAAAAATCTTTTTTAAAATCATTTTACCTTTATCCAAACCGATTATCTTTGTTCTAGCTTTATATGCCTTCATTGGACAATGGAATGCCTACTTCGACGCCATGATCTACCTTGATGATCGAGAATTACATCCGCTGCAATTAGTATTACGGTCCATTCTGATTCAAAACGAAGTACAGCCTGGTATGGTTGCGGATGTAGAGGCAAGAAACGAGCTAATGAGAATTTCAGAAATGATCCGCTATTCATCGATTGTAATTGCAAGTTTACCGTTATTGATTATGTACCCATTCTTCCAAAAGTATTTTGAAAAGGGAGTAATGGTTGGTTCACTAAAATAATACAAAAAAAGTGGGGGTTTATGATGAAAAAAAGAATGCTTACAACGGCTTCAGCTCTACTGCTTTCAGGGTCATTACTTTTAACTGGCTGTACCAGCAAAAGCGGCGGCAGCGAAAGTTTTTCTTCTAAGGATTATGGGCTAAAGGATGTAACCTTTCCATTGAAAGAAGAAAAAACCTTAAAGATTATGACATCCAGTTCACCGTTAGCACCGGAGGATCCAAATGAGAAGTTAATTTTTCAACGCTTAGAAGATCAAACAGGTGTAAAAATTGATTGGAGAAACTATACCACGGATATCTTTAATGAAAAAAGAAATTTAGCTATCGCGAGTGGTGAACTTCCAGACGCTATCTTAAATGCTGGTTTCAGCGATTATGAATTATTGAAGCATGCGAAGGATGGAGTGATTGTACCGGTTGAGGATTTAATTCAGTATATGCCGAACTTGCAAGCAGTCCTTGAAAAAGCACCACAATATAAATCAATGATGACGGCTCCTGATGGACATATCTATGCGTTCCCATGGATTGAGGAGTTAGGTGAAGGAAAAGAAAGTATTCACTCCGTCGACGCTTTCCCATGGATTAATATGGAATGGTTAAACAAGTTAGGATTAGAAGTTCCAAAAACAACCGAAGAGTTAAAGCAAGTATTACTTGCGTTTAAAACACAGGATCCAAATGGTAATGGCGAAGCAGACGAAATCCCAATGTCATTCATCATTAATGATGGCGGACAAGATCCCCATTCTTTATTCGGTGCATTTGGCCTAGGCGATAACTGGGATTTCACGGTTGTCACCAATGATGGAGAAGTAAAACTTACGGCGGCTGATGAAAGCTATAAAAAGGCTATTAGCTGGTTCAACGATTTATACAATGAAGGACTAGTCGATTTTGAGGCATTTGAACATGATTGGAATACGTATCTAGCAAAAGGCCGAGACAAAAAATATGGTTTGTACTTCACCTGGGATAAAGGAAATATCACTGGAATGGGCGATGATTACGATCTGTTAGCTCCATTAAAAGGTCCTGAAGGACATCAAAATGTTGCGAGAACAAATGGAATGGGCTTTGACCGCTCACGTTTAGTAGTAACATCCGCAAATAAAAATCTAGAATTAACAGCAAAGTGGATTGACCAGCTTTATGATCCGTCTCAATCTGTACAGAATAACTGGGGTACGTATGGGGATGAAAAGCAACAAAACATCTTTGAAATGGATGAGGCAACAAAAATGCTAAAACACCTTCCTTTAGAAGGTACCGCACCTGTTGAATTGAGAGAAAAAACATCTGTCGGCGGACCGTTAGCCATCTTAGATAGCTACTATGGTACTGTTACAACGAAACCAGACGATGCTGCTTGGAGATTGAACTTAATGAAAGAAGTTATGGTTCCTTACATGGAAGCAGATAATATTTACCCACGTGTATTTTTCTCAATTGAGGACCTAGATCGACTTTCTGTGATCGAAACAGATTTGTTTGCTTATATAAAGCGAAAACGTGCGGAATGGATTGCCAATGGCGGAGTTGAAAAAGAATGGAATGAGTATCTAGCAGAATTAGATCGACTTGGATTACAAGAATGGCTGGATATTAAGCAAAAAGGTTACGATCGAAATCAGGAATAATACTCGGTAAATAGTCTCAAGGCTGTACAGGTGCTTTGGCAATTGTACAGCCCCTTGTTACTAATTTAATAGAATAAGGAGCGATATAAATGATAAAAACCTATAAAGAGCAGTATCGTCCACAATTTCACTTTTCACCGGAAGAAAAGTGGCTGAATGATCCGAATGGAATGGTCTTTTTTAATGATGAATATCATTTGTTCTATCAACACCATCCATTTGGTACGACCTGGGGACCAATGCACTGGGGACATACGGTAAGTAAGGACCTGATTCATTGGGAGCACCTGCCGATTGCCTTATACCCGGATGAACTGGGTGCCATTTTTTCAGGGAGCGCGGTCGTCGACTGGGAAAATACCACAGGCTTTTTTGAAAAAGATCAACCAGGATTGGTGGCAATTTATACGAGTGCCGGCACTTACCCTGATTCGGATAGACCGCTTCAGCAACAAAGCTTAGCTTACAGTAAGGACAATGGAAGAACCTGGGTGAAATTTGAAGGCAATCCTGTTCTTTCAGACGTAAACATTACCGATTACCGTGACCCAAAAGTTTTTTGGCATGAAGAGACAAATAAATGGGTGATGGTTCTGGCGACTGGACAAACGATTACGATTTATACTTCCCTTAACTTAAAAGAATGGGAGTTTGCCAGCGAATTTGGACATACTGCCGGTTCACATGATGGCGTTTGGGAATGCCCTGACTTATTCAAACTACCAGTAGATGGCGGACAAGAAAAGTGGGTAATGATTGTAAGTATAGGTGATAACGGCCAATCAGCAGAAGGTTCGAGAACACAATATTTTATCGGCCAGTTTGATGGAACCACTTTTGTGAATGACCATGACGATTCGACGATTCTTTGGTTAGATTACGGCCGTGATAATTATGCGGGTGTGAGCTGGTCCGATATCCAAGATGGAAGACGTATTTATCTTGGCTGGATGAGTAACTGGCGCTATGCCAATCAAGTGCCAACTGAGGTGTGGCGAAGCGCGATGACGTTACCAAGAGAATTATCGTTAGCTGCCACTGAGGCTGGCGTCCGCTTATTCCAAAAACCCGTTGCTGAGGTTAGTAGAATTAGAAAAGAAACGGAATCATATCCAAAAATGTCAGTTGAATCAGGGAACGGTGTTTCAATTCCGTTAACTCATTCTTTAATGGAAATAACGATTGAGTTTGAAAAAGAAAGTTCAAGCCAATATGGATTAATCATACGGCACTCTGAGGAAGAAAAAACCGTAATTGGTTATAATGCAGCAGAGGAAAAGCTATTTGTTGACCGAACACTTTCTGGAGAACATAGCTTTTCGACATCCTTCCCAGCGGTACAAGAAGCCCCATTAAAGTTAGATGATCAAAGGTTGAAACTTCAGTTGTTCTTAGATACATCCTCCATTGAGGTGTTTGGAAACAATGGTGAGGCTGCT
Source organism: Neobacillus sp. NPDC093182 (assembly GCF_044754045.1). NCBI lineage: Bacteria > Bacillati > Bacillota > Bacilli > Caryophanales > Bacillaceae > Neobacillus > Neobacillus sp. NPDC093182. Next base: position 191,211 of record NZ_JBIVOI010000003.1, on the reverse strand, counting down.
ATTACAAGCTTATTGTTTCCGTCTGAATCAGCGCAAGAACTCGTTTTGTTTTCAAATGAAGGGACCACAAATGTGTTGAAAGTAAACGTAACGGAACTTGATTCCATTTGGAGCAAGTAATTTAGTATGGAAGCTCTAATCGTTCAATTGGTTAGAGCTTTATTTTTTAAAAGGATGGTGTTTGGTTTGGGTTCATCAATTATATGTATGGGTGAATTATTAATCGATTTTTTCTGTACCGATGTGGACATTAACTTAATAGAAGGACAAAATTTTCAAAAACAGGCTGGGGGAGCACCGGCAAATGTCTGCGCGACGATTGCGAAATTAGGAGGTACAGCTGTTTTTAGTGGAAAAGTTGGGAATGACCCTTTTGGGCAATTTCTAAAGAAGACTCTTGATGACGTCCAAGTCGATACCTCAATGGTTGTATTCGATGATTTACACCCAACCACATTGGCCTTTGTATCCTTACAGGCAAATGGCGAAAGAGATTTTGTATTTAATCGCGGAGCTGATGCTTTTTTAGTGGAGGAAGAAATTGATTCTGAGAAGCTTAATGAGGCCGCTATACATCATTTTGGCTCTGCCACCGCTTTACTAAGCGACCCCTTTCAATCCACTTATTTTCATGTAATGCGTATTGCAAAGGAACAAGGGAAATTTATTTCATTTGATCCTAATTACCGAAAAGATCTATGGAAAAACAGGATTCCTGAATTTATCGACTTGGCAAAGAAAGGAATCGCCTTTGCTGATTTTGTTAAAGTGAGTGATGAGGAGCTAAAACTGATTGCAGGAATTAATAACTTGGCTGAGGGAACAAATTATCTTCATGAATTAGGAGCAAAAGTAGTCGCTGTAACATTAGGGAGTGTTGGAACGTATCTGTCAAATGGGAAAAATAGCGAAATTGTTCCTAGTGTAAAAATAAAATCCATTGACTCCACTGGTGCTGGTGACGCATTCGTTGGTGCAACCTTATACCAATTTGCAAAAGATAACCCCGAGATAGAAGACTTTGAAAAACTTAAAGAAATTATTTATTTTAGTAATAAAGTAGGTGCCTTGGTATGTACGAAGGTAGGTGCAATTTCTGCAATACCTACGTTAGAAGACATTTTATCTGGATTATCCTGAAGACTGGGTAGTACCATTCATCATCAAAACAGTTGCAAAAAATAAAGCAAAAGCAACAGCATAAAAGGTAGTTAGAAAAAAGACGGATCGTCCCCCTTGATTCGCTCTTTTTGTGTTAAAAAAGGAGTTTAGGGGTGAAATGTTGAATTTATTATTCTGGTAATCGTAAAAATAAGGAGCAAATCATATTATGCAAATTTCTAGTGAATTTCAGGAGAAAATCACCAGCGCATTTGGCCCAGCTGGGGAGACTTGGTTAAAGTCTTTAGAGCAAACAGTCGAGACCTATTTACAAAAATGGGAGCTCACGAGTGAAGGTCCTGTTGATAATCTTTCTTATAATTTTGTTTTAAAAGTTACGGGTTCAAATGGAACTCCTTTGATTTTGAAACTTGGTGTTCCGAACTTTGACACCAGAAATGAGATGGTGACACTTCAAGCCTATAATGGGGAGGGATGTGCTAAGCTTTTGAAGTCTGACCCTGAAAATGGCGTCATGCTGCTCGAACGACTCGTCCCTGGAAGAATGCTTTCAGCTGAAAGTGATGAAATGGTTGTTTTAGAGAACTTCATAAAAGTTTGGCAGGCGATTCGCATACCTGTACCAGAAGGAACCTCGACGCCTTCTCTCACACGCTGGTTTGAGGGGTTAACGCGCTACCGGAAGGCCGGTGTGGGCCCCATTTCATTGGAACATGTTCAGTTAGCAGAGGAGTTTTTTCAACAGGTAATGGAAACATCGGAAGGACCCCAGCTGCTTCACGGCGACCTGCACCATGAAAATATTCTCTATTCTGAACAAAAGGGCTGGATGGCCATTGACCCAAAAGGGGTCGCAGGGGACCGATATTTTGATGTGGTTTCTTTTTTAACCAATCAATTAGAGTCAAAGCCTGATCCAAAAAGTATCCTGAAGCTTCGTGTCGATACAATCAGCGAACAGATGGGGCTTGATCGCGAGCGACTGCTAAAAGCTGCCATTGCACTAGGAACCCTGTATGCATGCTGGGGTGTAGAAGATCTAGCGGATTGGGAAACAACCTATCAATGTGTGAAATGGTTTATTGAATTTCTAGAGTAAGGAAAGGCGATTCAAATTTGAATCGTCATTTTTCTGCCAAATAATACCGAATGAACAGAAACCAATTTAAATAGAATGAAAGGGGGAGCTTTTTTAAAAAGTTAAAGTGAATGGTGGTAATGGAATGAAGGAAATAACCATTGACCCTTATATCCACGTTCGTATGGTAAAAAGTTTTGAATACGACCCGAGGGGAAAGAAAATTAGCTTTATTTCGGATTTTACTGGGATCCCGCAGGTATGGGAGCTTGATCGGGAGGACAGGTGGCCGGCGCAAACCTCTTTTACGATGAAAGGAATCACCTTTATTAAATATATTGCTGGAACGTCAGACTTGGTTTTTGGGATGGACGCGGACGGCGATGAAAAAGAGCAGCTGTACTTATTAAAGGAGAATGGTGATAAAATCGCTTTGACCAACTCACCTGAACATCTTCATTTATTTGGCGACAGCTCGCCAGATGGGAAATGGATTGCTTGGTCCAGTAACCGCCGGAATCAAGCTTATTTGGATATTTATATTCAGAATCTAGAGACCTTGGAAATTCGCCGGGTATTTACCGAAGACGGAACGTACATGGTTGAAAAGTGGTTTCCTGATGGAAAATCGCTTTTAGTAAAAAAGGCAAACTCTCCCCTTGATCATGATTTAGGGGTATTTTCACTTTCTACGGGAAAAATGGACTGGATTACTGAGCATCAAGGTGAAGCCAGTTATAAGGATTTTCATTTTAATAAGGAAGGGGACCATCTATATTTTTTAACCAATCAGGACAGTGAGTTCTTTGGACTCGCATTGATTGAGTTATCTACAAAGCAATTTACCTGGCTGGAGAGAGAAGAGTGGGACCTTGAAGACCTAGCCATGAATAAGGATAAAAACAAATTAGCTTTTTCGGTCAATGAAGGGGGAATTTCAAAGGGCTGCCTCGTTGACCTGGACCGAAGTAAATTATATACGTGGGATACACCCATGGGAGTGATTTATAATCTCAGATTCTCACCTAATCAACAAAAGCTGGGCTTTGTATTAAATGGACCCGCCCATCCTCCTGACATATGGGAGGTGGACATAAAGACTCTCCAAGCGAAGCGGCTAACCTATATCTCGCGCGCACCCATTCTTGAGGAAAAACTAATTGAGCCAGAACAAATATCGTTCCCGTCCTTTGACCAGCTTCCAATACCTGCCTTTTACTATAAGCCCAATCGTAATGCTGAGAAAGCCCCGGTGGTTGTCTATATTCATGGAGGACCGGAAAGCCAAAGCCGTGCGGTGTACAGCCCCTTTTTGCAATATTTCTTAAACCAGGGTTATGCCGTGGTCGCCCCGAATATCCGAGGCAGTACTGGTTATGGAAAAACCTACACACATCTCGATGATGGGCGAAAACGAATGGACGCGGTAAAGGATGTTATTTTTTTAATGGAATGGCTGAAAAAAGCAGGGGACATTCATGCTGATAAGGCAGCGATTGTCGGAGGGAGCTATGGCGGATTTATCGTCCTCGCTGCCATCAGCCACTTTCCGGAATTGTGGGCAGCGGCCATTGATATCGTAGGTATGTCGAGTATCCGAACATTCCTGCAAACAACCAGTCCTTGGCGAAAAAAATTGCGAGAGGTCGAATATGGTACGATTGAAAAGGATGGCGATTTTTTTGACCAAATTGACCCCTTGAATCATGCGGATAAGATTACAGCACCGCTAATGATTATTCATGGAGTTAATGACCCTCGTGTTTCCATCCAGGAATCCGATCAGATTGTCAGTAAACTAAAGAAACGAAAACATCCAGTCCGGTATATTCGCATCGAAGAGGAAGGCCATACGATGATGAAACTAAAAAATAAAATAAATTCCTATTCGGAGATGGCTGAGTTTCTTGAAAAGTATTTAGGAAAGTAGTGATTGAAATAGCCTGGCTGCCTGCCTGGCTATTTTTTCATAGGATAATAGTAGGGTTTTATAAGAAACTTCTAAACAGAACAAATGTTTTGCTGTATGATAAGATTTATTATCAAAATAGAGGTGGATTTAATTTGAATGGTACTGCACATACAGCAATTGGAGCTGCAACAGGATTTATTGCGGCCAACACCTTCCATTCCTCTCCAACTGAGACAATCATCCTAGTTGGGCTAGGAGCAGTTTCGGGCTTAATGCCTGATTTGGATATTGATGGAAAGCTTCGCGGAAAAATTACCTTATCCCATAAAGTGATTCGACTGGCTGCCTTGTTTATTGGGATTCTAATGGTCTTCTATAGTTTTTATGAGGGCAGAGCAGTTGATAAATGGTTTGGTATCGGATGCGGACTGGCGATTTTGATTGTCTCGTCGTTTATCAAACAAAAGCACATGCTAACCATCACAGGAGTTGGTGTCCTTGCGGGAGGTATTTCATTATCGGAGGTATGGTTAATTCTGCTTGGGGTTTATATCGTCGCAGCTTCGATCTCCTCGCACCGCAGCTATACTCATTCTATCTTGGGCGTCATTTTCTTTGGGGTAATATCTTCAAAACTAGAAGGGTCACTTGGAATACATGGGGTTTTCTATGCCTGTCTTGGGGGATATATCAGTCATTTAATTGCCGATTTAAAAATATTACCGTTTAATAAACGCGGGATTAAGCTGTTATTACCTGTTTCAAAGATAGAATTATAGTTTAAAACAGGTCACATCCAAAGTTGATGTGACCTGTTTTTCAAGAATTATGTAGATTCAACGGTTTGCAGGACTTGATCGTGGATTTCATTTTTTAAAACAGTATAAATACGCGGAACACGTTTCCCAATTAAACACACAACCTCATAGTTTATCGTCCCCATAAGAAGCGCGATTTCATCAACGGATTGAAAAGCTTCACCATTTCCCCCAAAAATAACTACTTCATCTCCCTGCTGGCAAGAGGGTACGCTGGTTACATCAATCATCGTTTGGTCCATGCAGACGCGGCCTGCTACTAGAACCTTTTGTCCATGGACAAGAAATTGACCGCAGTTGGAAAGATGTCTAGATAGTCCGTCCGCATAACCAATGGGTAGTGTGGCTATTATTCTTTCCGTTGATGGGGTATAGGTGCATCCATAGCTAATTGGCTGCGACTTGGCTACATTTTTCAGCCAAGCAATTTTTGTTTTAAGTGTCATCGCTTGCTGAAGTGAAATGGGATGCTCCTTCAATGACACGTCCGGATACAAACCGTATAAACCAATTCCGACACGGACCATATCTAGGTGCATTTCAGGAAAATTCATTGTCCCAGCCGTATTACAGCAATGCTTTAAAGGGATAAAGATTCCGTTGTCATCTAAATAGGAAGTAACAGAACGAAATCGCTCGAATTGCTGTCGTGTGTAGGATGGATCCTCACTATCAGCGTTAGCGAAATGAGTGAAAATACCTTTAAGAACAATAAATGGTGACTCCAATGCTTTGACTGCTAAAACCAGTGCTTCTTCGCGTGTTTGCACACCAATTCGGGTCATACCGGTATCGATTTTTAAATGGATGGATACGGTTTTTTGAAGCACACCGGACTGTAAAATAATTTCATCAAGTACTTCCTCACTAAATACAGTAATATCTACCCCGGCGATCATTGCCTGCCGAATGGAGCGAACGGGGGTATATCCCAATACCAGAATTGGCTGAGTTATCCCTGCCTCACGCAGTTCAATCGCTTCATCCAAAATAGCCACTGCCAGGTAATCTGAACCTGCTTCTATAGCGGCTTTAGCAACTGGGACGGCCCCGTGACCATAACCATCAGCTTTTACCACAGCCATTAAGTTCACGGGCGAACCGATATATTTTTTAAATTGGTTAACATTGTGTTTAATGGCAGTTATTGAAACTTCCGCCCATGTATCTCGATAACTATGATGATTCACCATTCTCCCTCCCTGAATTCCCTATGAAAATACCCTCAAGATTAACTTGAGGGTACCTAGATGGTTAGTTCAATACGATTTCTTTTTCCAATGCTTCTTCCACTGGTACGTATACATAGTTAAGGTCTCTTGCTACTGCTTCATAGGTAATTTCACCGTTCGCCACGTTGACTCCAAGCTTTAATGCTGGATTTTCAGAGATGGCCTTCACAACACCTTTATTGGCAATTTGCAATGCATATGGAACGGTTGCGTTTGTAAGAGCCATTGTAGATGTTCTTGGAACCGCCCCAGGCATGTTCGCCACGGAGTAGTGAACAACGCCATGTTTTTCAAATGTTGGGTTGTCGTGAGTGGTTACATGGTCAATCGTTTCAACGCTTCCGCCTTGGTCAATCGCAACGTCAACGATCACAGAACCAGGCTTCATCGTTTTAACCATTTCTTCCGTTACTAATTTAGGAGCTTTTGCCCCTGGAATTAATACCGCACCGATGACTAAGTCAGCTTCTTTTACAGCTTCAGCAATGTTGAAAGGATTTGAAATTAATGTTTTAATTTGGTTTCCAAAGATATCATCTAAGTAACGAAGACGGTCTGCGCTTAAGTCAATAATCGTTACATCTGCGCCTAAACCAATCGCCATTTTTGCTGCGTTTGTTCCAACAATACCGCCGCCAATGATCGTTACTTTACCACGGCTAACCCCTGGAACACCAGCGAGAAGGATCCCTTTACCGCCATTGAACTTTTGTAAAAATTGTGCCCCAATCTGCGCAGACATACGGCCAGCAACTTCGCTCATTGGTGTAAGAAGCGGAAGCGTACGGTTAACAGAAACGGTTTCATAAGCAATTGCGATAACGCCGCTATCTTTAAGAGCCTGTGCTAACGCAGGTTCTGCAGCTAAATGCAGGTACGTAAATAATACTAAACCTGAACGGAAGTATTTGTATTCACTTTCAAGTGGTTCTTTCACTTTCATGATCATTTCAGATTGATTCCAAACATCAGCAGCTGACTCTATTAATTCAGCACCTGCTTGAGCGTAATCTACATCTACGAAACCGCTTCCAATTCCGGCCCCTTTTTCAACTAATACTTTATGTCCAGCTTGTGCAAATGAAACCACCCCTGCTGGAGTTAATGCCACACGGTTTTCATTGTTTTTGATTTCTTTCACTACGCCAATAATCATTATCGTTATCCCCCTTAGAAGTCTTAAGTGATTTTTTCTGACTTTAGAATAATCCCTTCGAAACATTTTTTCTTTGTTTAGAAAGCAGAAATAACAGGATTCTATTTGTGTATTTACACAAAACGTTCACAAAAACCTTGATATAAAAGGAAAAATAACGGAGCCTACATAGTGAAAAAATCAAAATTTCTTTTGTTGAAATTTTCAAACAGATGGTGCCTGTCACCATCTGTGACAAGGTGTCACCTTGGACAGGCACCACTATTATTTGAACTTTTCCAGTTTAAGGTCTAAGTAGAGGGTTATTTTTTGGTTTGGGTCTCTTAGATTGATTTCACCAATTTCGGATATTCGCTTGAGCCGATAATTTAGTGTGTTGGTGTGCACATTTAGTGCGCATGCGGCCTCATGGACATTGCTGTCTTTGTTTAAAAAGACTTCTAATGTTTCCACGAGGTCGGTGTTATTTTTTTTATCGTATTCTTGAAGCTTTTTCAGAGAATAGTTTTCATTTTGGTCTGTTCCCGCTTTTTCTATCAATACATCAATATACTTATAGATTCCTAAGCTTTGATAGCCGTGGATTTCTTTTGCTTCAACAGGGAACTTTCTTTTTACTGATAGCACGGTTCGAGCTTCTTTGTATGATTTTTCCACTTTTCCTAAATCACTATAAACACTGCTATAGCCCTGAACAATTGAATCAATTCCAAATCGCTCTTTCATCTTCGCTACAAACAGCTCACAAAATGCATTTAGTTTATTCACTGGCTGCCCAATTCCATCAAGAGCAATAAACAAGATTAATTGTTGATGGTCAATCGTGTGCAGCAATATCTTTGGCAGTTGAATTGTTTTTAATAGATAAGCGATATGCTTTTCATCATCTCTTCCTAATTCCTTTGAAAATTGAAAAACGGCAACCGCAAATAAAGAAGGAGGCGAAATTTGCAGTGCATGAAACTTATTCGTAATTTCTTCATTGGAAGAAAGATGACTCGTTAACAGCTGCCAGAAAAACTCTTGAAATTGCTCTTCTTTTTTATTTTTCCGGTTCTGCAGCTGAATCAGTTTATTTTTTGTGGCGTCCGCTGCACGCTTTAAACAGTCCATTTCTTCGTCACCTAGTGTTTTTTCAATCTCTAACGCCCAAATGAAGCCGAGTACTTCATCGTTTTTCCAAATCGATACCGCGACTCTATTTCCCAGCCCAATCTCATCTACCGTCTTAACCCGTACAGGCTCACGGCTGTTTAACAAGGAAGGAATGACCCCTTCCTTCCATAAGGAATTGATGACTTTTTCAGGTACACGTCGGCCGATGATCGTGGCAATCCGTGCCGGGTCGGTCCGATCATCATGGGTACTGTAGGCAAGGAGACGATGGTTCGCATCTTCTATGGTTATCGGACAATGTAGAACTTCACTTACCATATCTGCAAATTCTTCTAGACTATCAAAACTAGCACGAAACGGATCGTTTTTCATTTATACCACCTCTATCAATGAGATTGTGCATCATGTAACAATTTTGTAATTTTAAACAATATGCTTTTAATATTTTTGTATTTATACTACAATATAATTTGTTCACAAATATGTTATATTAATTTTGAAAAGTTTTCACTTTTTATTTTTTTGTTGTTATTGTAAACGCTATCATTCAATAAAAAGAATAGGAGGATATTATTTAAATACAAACCATAAGTTTTATTCGAATAATATTTTATCTTTTCTACTGTAAAAGGGGAATAGGATATTTCAACCAAACTAGGGGGAAGAATATGCAAAAAAATCAATCAACAAATCAAAATCAACTACAAAGAGGTTTAGAAGAAAGACATATTACGCTAATGTCTCTAGGAGCAGCGATTGGGGTAGGTCTGTTTCTAGGGTCAGCAACGGCTATTAAGCTTGCGGGTCCTGGTATTATTCTCGGTTATGCATTTGCCGGTATGATTATGTTCTTTATTATGAGGGCACTTGGTGAGATGGCGATTCAAAAACCTGTTGCCGGATCCTTTAGTCAATATGCTCGTGACTATTTAGGTGCGTTGCCTGGTTTCTTAACTGGATGGAATTATTGGTTCTTATGGGTTGTTACTTGTATGGCTGAGATTACGGCAGCAGGAATTTACATGGAGTATTGGTTCCCTGAAGTACCCCGCTGGATTTGGGCACTGGCAGCATTAGTGATTATGGCAGCCGTCAATTTCCTTAATGTAAAAGCGTATGGTGAACTTGAATTTTGGTTTGCTTTAATTAAGATTGTAACGATCGTGTTCATGATTGTAAGTGGTATTGGAATGATTGTTTTAGGAATTGGTAATGGCGGTATTGCTACTGGTATCAGCAATCTTTGGGAGAACGGTGGTATCCTTCCTAATGGTATCACTGGGGTATTAATGTCATTACAAATGGTTATGTTTGCTTTCTTAGGTATTGAGATGATTGGTATTACGGCCGGGGAAGTAAAGAATCCTGAGAAAACACTCGCGAGAGCCATTGATTCTGTATTTTGGCGAATTCTTATTTTCTATGTAGGTGCATTGTTTGTCATTATGTCGATTTATCCTTGGACTGAAATCGGTGCACAAGGCAGTCCGTTCGTATTGACGTTTGATAAGCTTGGGATACCTGCAGCAGCAGGAATCATTAACTTCGTTGTCTTAACGGCTGCGTTATCTTCGTGTAACGGTGGTATTTTCAGTACAGCACGTATGTTATTCAACTTAGCTGAAAATGATGAGGCACCAAAGGGTCTTGGTAAATTAAACAAGAATGGTGTTCCGAGTGCTGCCGTCTTAGTAACAGCGGGTGCCCTATTAGTAGGTGTCGTTCTTAACTATTTAGTACCAGCAAAAGTATTTACATGGGTAACAGCGATTTCAACGTTTGGTGCGATTTGGACTTGGTCAATGATTTTGTTATCACAAATCAAGTATCGTAAGAGCCTTTCTCCAAATCAATTGAAAGGTTTAAAATATAAAATGCCGTTATTCCCATTCACATCCTACGTTTCATTAGCATTCTTACTTCTAGTAGTAGGGTTAATGGCATTCTTCCCAGATACAAGAATCGCTTTAATCGTTGGGCCGCTTTGGCTCGGGATTTTAACAGCTTTCTATTATGGAAAGGGATATCATAAACGAGGAAAACAAGATCAGGATCAAATTCAAAAAGTGATATAAGTGGTGCCTGTCACCACATAAAATTGAATTCTTTATATTAAAAGCGTAAGTGGGCGTAAGGTCCATTTACGCTTTTTTATTTATTGTTTTGACGGTATTAACTCATACTGTTGTTAGATGTAAAAAATGAAACCGTTTTAAAAAGACTGTAAATTATCAGATATTTTTTAAATTTTTTCGGATAGTGTAAAAAATGAAAACCTTTACAATAAGAAATGTAAGCGATTGATATGATTAAGGGGGAAAAAGCATGAAGAAGCTAGGCGTATTAGTCTTAAGCTTGTTATTACTATTTTTAACCGCATGTGGCGGTGGAGAAGAGAAGGCTTCTGGAGACAGCAAGGTCACAGAACTAACAGTTTGGAATGACTGGACTGAAAATCGTCCGGAATATAAGGTTTATAAAGATATCATTGCTAAATTCAATGAAGAAAATAAAGATAGTATCCACGTTAAAATTGAAAGTATTCCACATGATCAATATGAAACAAAGTTAAGAACACAAGCAGCAGGAAAACAATTACCGGATATGTTCCGTGTATGGCCTGGTGCACGTATTCAGCCTCTAGTTGAAGGAAAAGCGTTACTTCCTTTAAATGAGATCCTTGATACGTGGGAAGGAAAAATCCCAGAAGGTATCATGAAAGATTATGCAGTTGACGGAAAGCAGTACGCTATTCCAGCAAACATTAGTGAAACTAGCTTGATTTACTATCATAAAGATGCAGTGAAGAAGGCAGGATTTGAAGAATTTCCAAAAACGTATGATGAGTTAAAAGATTTAATCAAGGCTTTACATGACCAAAAAACAACACCAATTGCATTAGGTAATAAATCGATTTGGCCTTTACAGTCTGTTTATATTTCAACGATTGCAGATCGTTTTACAGGCAGTGAATTCTTACCAAATACTTTAAGTGGTAAAGGTTCTTTTACAGATGAGAACTTTGTAAAAGCATTATCAGTAGTGGAAGAATTAGCGAAGCTTAAAGCATTTAACGAAGATTTCAATACGATTGATGAAGCACAATCTAGAACATTATTTAATAGTGGAGAAGCTGCAATGCACTTCGCAGGTTCTTGGGCAATTGGACCAATCCTAGAAGGTGTAGAAAATATTGATAATATCGGTGTTGCTCCGTTCCCAAGCTTTGGCGGAGAAGGAGATACTGCGAAAATTTCTGGTGCAGCGGGCGGTGGTATCGCTCTAAATGCTGAACTATCCGGCAAGAAGAAAGAAGCAGCATTTAAATTCTTAGAGTACTTCTATGGTGATGAGCTGTACCAAGGATTAGCTAAGTCTAATATTGTTGTTCCAGTACAAGTAGAAATGGATGATAGTATTCCTAAAATTTACCAAACAGCTAACGGATTTGCACAAGGCGGTTTAGCACCAGTGTACGATGCCACGTTAACACCTGAGTTAACAGACATGATCAACAATGGTTTACAATCTATTACGATTGGTGAAAAGACACCAAAAGAATTAGCTGAAGATATGCAGAAGGAAAACGAACAAGGAAAGAAATAATCTTTTAAAATACAGGTTGCCTCCCTCAAGGCAACCTGTCATTTCATAGGGGGATAAATATGCAACTAACTGGGAAAAGTAAAGCGGCTCTTATTATCGGTTTACTGCCGGCATTTTTGATTTATACCGTTTTTGCTATCTATCCGATTATCCAATCGTTTTATTATTCCTTTATGGAATGGGACGGTTTTTCGGAAATGGAATTCATCGGTCTGCAAAACTTTGAGAATCTTTTTCAAGATCAATTATTTTGGAATTCAGTAGGTAATAACATTTTTGTTGTCATCGCCTCAGTATTTGGACAAATTCCGATTGCTTTGTTTATAGCCCTTTTATTAAATCGAAAAATCAAGGGCTTAAAGATTTTTAGAACCATTGGTTTTCTTCCTGTGGTCTTATCAACGGTTGTTATCTCGCTAACATGGAGCCTGATTTATAATACGAAGGATGGCATGATTAACGAAATTCTAAGAGCTGTTGGGTTAGACTTTTTGGCAAAAAACTGGTTAGGTGATACAAAATGGTCCATGGTGGCTGTTTGTATTACGGTCATCTGGCAATTCGTTGGACTCTATTTAATTATTTTCCTAGCAGCCTTGCAAAACATACCGGAAGAAGTAATGGAAGCGGCAAAAATGGATGGTGCTTCTGAATGGGTAACTACATGGAAAATAACCATCCCTATGATTTGGGATACCATTATAGTTGCTATCATATTGTGTATTTCTGGTAGTTTAAGAACCTTTGATTTGATTTATGTTATGACGCATGGCGGACCATCGCATTCTACCGATGTTATGGCGTTGTATATGTTCAATGAGACATTTTCGAATCTGAAATATGGTTACGGCAGTGCGGTATCCGTATTTATTTTCTTCTTCAGTCTTATATTGATTGGAATTGTAAAAAAAGTTCTTGGCCAAAAATTTATTTGATGGGGAGGGGCACAGAATGGAAACAACCATTAAGAAAACAACACAATCTGCATTGCCGCTGCATCAAAGCACCAGGAAAATGAGTGTAAAAAATACCCTTATTTATGCAGTCTTAATTATTTTTTCGTTGATCAATGTTTATCCTATTATTTGGATGATTATTAACTCATTTAAGTCAGAAAAAGAATTTGCGGTGAATCAATTTGGTTTACCTAAGACTTTGGTTATTGATAACTATATTGAAGCGTGGGGCACCGCTAATTTAGGCGTCCTCTTCAAAAATAGTATTTTTATATGTTTACTTGCAACTATTCTCACTGTGTTAATCGGAGCGTTAGCTTCTTATTTTCTAGCAAGAATTGAATTTAAGTTTAAGAACGCCTTGTACACTTTCTTTATTTTCGGGATGTTAATACCGATTCACGCTACTCTTGTTCCAATGTTTATTTTACTGAAAAATTTGGGATTATTAAATAATCCAATTACCTTGTTATTTCCGTATATTGCCTTCCATTTACCGATAACGATATTTATCTTAACCAGTTTTATGAAGGCTTTTCCGAAAGATATTGAAGAATCAGCGATTATCGATGGCTGCGGAATCTTCCGGATTTTCTGGTCAATTATTTTGCCGATGTCTCGTCCGGCGCTTGCTACCGTTATCATTTTGAACTTTATTTATAACTGGAACGAGTTCTCGTTTGCACTCGTATTACTAAATGATCCAGCCCTTCAAACATTGCCGTTAGGTCTTGCAAGTTTTGCTGGTCAGTTTACCGTTAATTATGGAGCGCAGATGGCAGGATTAACGATGTCCATGATTCCAATTATCATTTTCTATTTATTCTTAGAAAAAGAAATTGTAAATGGTATGACAGCCGGAGCCGTAAAAGGATAAACTAAATGGTAATAAATTAAAAGGCTGATGTGCAATGATCCGAAATTGGGGATTAAAAAATAAGTTTGTTACCGTATTCTTACTCTTGATTACCTTACCAACCTTAATTATTGGCTGCATTATCTACTATCAAACCACAACAGTTTTTAAGCAGCAGGCTGAAAAAAATGCGGTTGGTAAACTAGAAAAAAATGAAGATAACGTAACATCCATCATACGTGGGATTGAGAATATGTCCTCATATATGATTTATGAAAAAAACTTCCGAACGTTTTTTACGGCTACGGAGGAAGATATTAATCAAGCGGAGTATAAAGAGGCAGTTGCAGGGATTAATGGTTATTTTACCTTTCAGCTTATGAGTCATAGTTATATTGATTCGATTCTATTAATCGCGAATGATGGACATGTTTTAGAAATAGGCAGCCACATAATCGGTAATGAAGTCAGTATGAATCAAGGAGCCAAGGACCTGGAAGGTGGTCCATATTGGAGCAATACCTTTCGCGTCATTGAAAATGGGTCTGAAAAAAAGAATGTTGTTAGTTTGACAAGGGTTATTAATGACATTAACCATATCAACGAACCTATCGGAATGGTGAGAATTCGATTAGACGAATCTAAGCTATATAAGACATTAGAAAATAATACAATCAGCCAAACTGGTGTTTATTTTGTATTGAACAAAAAAGGAGAAGTCGTCCTGCACCAGGATCCTTCATTAGCCGGGAAGCCCTTTCCTGATCCAAAAATAACCGGTTGGATTGTAAACAGCAAGAATAGAACGTTGAAAACTAAAGCAAATCAAAGTGACTATTTACTTGTGAAAAAGGCAATTGCAGGAACGGATTGGGTTTCGATTGCTATGGTTAATGAGGGAGAAGTGGTTAGAAGTTTATATAATGTCCGCGGCTTGTTTGTTTTTATGATTTTCCTCTTATTAGCGCTCGGGGCGCTGGCTTTTGTTGGATTTTATCAGTCCTTTATCCGAAGGATTGTGGAATTGACGAAGCAAACGAAGCAACTGGGAGAAGGGGATTTCGGTGCCAAGGTTCATATCTCCTCACAAGACGAGATTGGAAAATTAGGACTCCGATTTAACCAAATGGTCACCACGATTCAAAATTATATTAATCGAGAATACAAGTTAAAGATTAAGCAGCGTGAATCGGAATTGAAGGCTCTTCAAAGCCAGATTGATCCACACTTTTTATACAACACGCTGGACATGATTCGTTGGACAGCACGGTTAGAAAAAGCATTGGAAACAGGTCAGTTAATTGAGCGTTTATCCAAAATATTCCGTATGAATTTAAATATGGGAAAAATGTGGGTAAAGGTAGAGGAAGAAATCCAGTATATTCAAAATTACCTGGAGTTACAAAAGAGTCGAATTGGTAATCGTCTAAATTATAGCATTTTTTATGATGATCAAATAAAAGATGTCTATATTATTAAACAAATTTTACAGCCATTAGTAGAAAATAGTATCCTTCATGGGTTTGAAAATTTGCCTAGACAGGGTGTTATCCAGATTCGGTGCTATAAGGTTGATGAGGAAATTTGGATGGATGTAATCGACAATGGCTGGGGATTTAAGAACGAGAAACAGCATGAAGATGATAATCGGAAAGGCGGTTATGCGATTTCTAATCTCATCGACCGCTTAGAGATCGCGTTCGGTGAAGAGGCAAAATTCGAGGTATTAGATTCAGAGGCGGGAACATGGATCCGTTTGAAGATCCCTATATCCGAGAATTATAATCGTAATCTAATTTCAAATGAGACAGGTGAGTAGTATGCCCTTTAAAATGCTAATCGTTGATGATGAACCCATTATTTGTCGTGGTTTGCAACAGACAATTCCGTGGGATGAATATATGGTGGAAGTTGTTGACCTTGCGTACGATGGGGCGGAGGCTATTCAGAAGATTAAGGAACATGGTGACATAGATTTAGTATTAACCGATGTCAGAATGCCGAATGTTGATGGCTTGAGATTGGCAGCATTCCTTGCAGAGAACTATCCTGATATTCGGACGATTATTATAAGTGGGTATGACGATTTTAAATATGCACAACAGGCGATTCAATCAGGTGTAAAGGATTACTTATTGAAGCCGGTAGAGGTAGATGAGCTTTTACGGGTCATCACAAAAATTACTAGTACCTTACAAGAAGACCAAAAATCTGCACAGCAAATCTATCAGATGAATTTACAAAATGCTATTTTTCATCAAGTTTTAGATATACCTGATACGACTCCAAACTACTCGAGTTTATTTGCTGATGTGCGTATTTATCCCTTTGTTACGATGTTAAAAGAGTATAAAAATAAAACAAAAGATCTTTCTGAAGAAGAACTGCAAAACTTGAATGTGGATTGGGAAAACCAAGTGGAAAATTCGTTAAACAGTCAGGGGTTTGGAAGTGTATCGGTGTTTACGAGTAAAAATGTCTTACTAACTTGTGTAACAAATAATTTTTCTTGTATTACTCCAGAGAATTTGGATTTTCAAGAGTTAAATTGTGTCGTTAATGATACAGACATCACAATAGGTCAGCTGAATGAGGTTTATCTAAGATTGTATGAAGATACTCGGTATCTTCCGTTTAGTGAAGGTGGGCTTGTTGTCAGTCCTGTAAGTGAATCATTGGCTAATAAGTCAAAGGCGAACGACTGGTTAATGGATAGGGCAGAACAATATATTAGGTCCTATTACGCTTCACCAATCAAGGCACATGAGGTAGCGGACGTCATTAATATTTCCCCCAATTATTTCAGCTCATTATTTAAACAAAAAACTGGCAAGAGTTTTAATGAATATATTAATACCTTGCGTGTTGATGCAGCTAAGCAGCTTCTTGAAGAAACCCCTTTTAATGTAAATGAAATAGCTGAAAAGGTGGGTTATCGAGAATATAAGTACTTTGTTGATGTGTTTAAAAAATTTACTGGCTATACGCCAACAAAGTATAGAAACGTATCAGCAAATAATATCAATCATTCATAAGAGTGTCTTATGGAACTGGAGGTAAGTAGAATGCAAAAGAAAATGAATGTACCGAAGGACTTTTTCCTTGGAGCAGCCGTGTCTGCTTGGCAGACGGAAGGATGGTCAGGAAAAAAAGAGACACAGGATTCCTTTCTGGACATGTGGTATAAAGAGAATAAAAATGTTTGGCACAATGGGTATGGTCCTGCTGTGGCAACTGATTTTAAAAATAGATATAAAGAAGACATTGGTTATATGAAACAAATTGGTTTGCAGAACTTTAGAACGTCTATTAACTGGTCACGTTTTTTATTAGATTATGAAAATGCCGTGGTAGATGAAGAATATGCTAGTTATATAGATGATATGATCAATGAGTTAATTAAGAATAACGTGGAGCCGATGATTTGTCTTGAACACTACGAACTTCCTTCTTCTTTATTTAAGCAATATGGCGGATGGGGATCGAAGCATGTTGTTGATCTATTCGTTAAATATGCAGAAAAAGTGTTTGAACGTTATGGCGATCGCGTTAAGCATTGGTTTACGTTTAATGAACCGATTGTCATTCAAACGCGTGTATACTTAGATGCGATTCGTTATCCATTTGAACAAAATACGCAGAAATGGATGCAATGGAATTTTAATAAAAGTTTAGCAACAGCTAAAGTTATTCGTTTATTTAAACAAATGGGCTTAAAAGATAAATATGGTGCAAAGATTGGTAACATCATTAATCCTGAGGTAGCCTATGCTCGTTCATCTGCTGAACATGATCAAAAAGCAGCCCGCATTTTTGATTTGTTTTACAACAGAATTTTCTTGGATCCTTCGATTAAAGGGGAATTCCCTGAAGAATTGATGGACTTAATGTATAAACATGATATTGCTTTTGAAGCATCAGAAAAAGAATTGCAAATCATTAAAGAGAACACAGTCGATTATGTAGGATTGAATATCTATTTCCCATACCGTGTAAAAGCTCGTTCAACGGCATGGAATGAGGAAACGCCTTTCCATCCATCCTATTATTATGAAAGCTTTGATTTACCAGGAAGAAAAATGAATCCTCACCGCGGCTGGGAAATCTATCCTCAAGTAATGTATGATATTGCAATGCGGATGAAAGAGGAGTACGGGAATATCGAATGGTTTATTGCCGAAAATGGTATGGGCGTGGAAAATGAATACCGCTTTAAAAATGAAGAAGGCATGATCCAAGACGATTACCGCATTGAATTTATTAGTGATCATTTGAAGTGGTTGTTAAAAGGTGTTGAAGAGGGCTCCAATTGTACTGGCTATATGCTTTGGGCCTTCAGCGACAATGTGTCTCCTATGAATGCCTTTAAGAATCGTTATGGGTTGGTTGAAATTAACCTTGAAGAAAATCGAAACCGTGCACTTAAGAAATCTGCTTATTGGCTAAAAGATGTAATCGAAACAAAACAATTCGAAGCACAAGATGACAACATTTATAAATAAAAGAGTTGCTGTATAGGGGCGTTTGAAGATGAGTAAATATTTAGCTTTTGATATTGGCGGAACATTTATTAAATACGGATTAGTCACCGAAAAGGCTGAAATCCTTACGAACAATAAAGTGAAAACACCGGGTACATTAGACGAACTGCTATGTATTATTAAAAATCTTGCAGAGACGTATTCAGATATAAAAGGGATTGCCATCAGTTCACCTGGTGCTGTTTCAGATGAAGGTGTGATTTATGGTTCCAGTGCCATTCGTTACTTACATGGACCCAATATCAAAAATTTGGTTAAAGAGCTAACTTCCCTTCCGGTTTACTTAGAAAATGACGCCAATTGTGCGGGATATGCTGAGATATGGAACGGCGCAGCTAAGGGAAAAAAAGATGTGCTGGTTATGGTGATTGGAACCGGAATTGGCGGATCGGTGTTTAAAAACGGTCAATTGCATAAAGGAGCCCATCTCCATGGCGGCGAATTCGGTTATATGCTTTTAACTAGTGATGCCCAAAATAGCAATGATGTTTGGAGCAGGGTAGCTTCAACTGCTGCACTGGTGAGAAATGTTGCAAAAAGAAAGCAAATTGATGTGGAGTCTATTTCGGGTGAACAAATTTTTCAGCTTGCTGAATCAGGAGATACAGATTGTCTCGAAGCTATCAATCATTTCTATCATTTATTGGCCCTTGGGATATATAATTTGCAGTACATTTATGATCCTGAAGTCATCGTCATTGGGGGTGGAATCAGTGCTAGAGACGAACTGATTGATGGAATCAATGAGAAGCTGGATAACATATTATCTAGAGTTGACCTTGCGAAGATTAAACCAGAAATCGTGGCATGTAAGTATCGTCAAAATGCCAACTTACTAGGAGCAGTATACGGTGCCATGCACACTGAATCGGAAATAGATTTTTAGATAAAACCGCTTGGTTTCTAGTCATCCAAGCGGTTTTTGCTTATTCTTTCTGAAAATTATGAGTTATAGCAAGGTATTTTCTGGTATAATATTGTATTAAGATTATACTTTTGAACATAGTAGGGAGAGGTCATTTTGGAAGGCTTTTTTGGCTTGGCTTTAAATATCATCCTGTCCATTTATTTAGTAATCGATTCTAAAAAGCATGGTAAGAGCCCCGTTCTATGGGGAATTCTAGGTTTCGTTTTTGGTGCGATCGCTTTAGGGATTTATTTAATTCGAACAGACAGAAAGGTAGTCGGCTGGATTATTACCATTCTAAGTATATTAGGATATATAGCTTTCATCCTATTAGTTGGCTTGGCCATCCTATTTACAGTTGCAGGTTTTTCATAAGAAAAAGGAAGGATATTCCCTTCCTTTTTCTTATCTAGCGGCGACAATCGATTTTCTTTTATACAACAATGCTCCCAGCATAAAGGATAGTGCACCCCAAATGACTAATACTCCAATCCCAAACCAAAGGGTACTGGAGAACAGTGCTGTTTCATAAACCATACTATCTCTCAAGCCTTCGGCAAAATAGGTGAGAGGCAGGAGATTGGATATCGGCTGGAGCCAATCCGGCATCGTTTCAACAGGAAAGAAGACCCCGCTCAAAAACATCATGAGGAAGCTGACAATGTTTGCTACACCCATATACGCATTTTGTGTCGTGCTGAAGGAAGAAAAGAGGTAGCCTAAAGCATTGAAGGAAAGCGCCCCTATTAAAAAGATAACGATAAGGCTTGGAAAATTGATAAAGAGATTTGCCCCAAAGATAAAAACTCCGATTAGCGATAATAGCAGGATTTGAATAACGCTGAATAACAGCCTCATAACCATATCGCTAAGACCAAAGATCCCCATTTTTGCAGGTGTCATCCGCAGTCTTTTAATTAAGCCTTTACGGCGCATTTCTACTAAATCGACCATTCCAAACATACCGCCCTGAGCAATCGATAAGGCAATCATTCCGGTTAAAAGGAAGTCTGTATAATTCAATTCATTGCTTCCAGATGTAAGTGATTCAAATTGAATATCAAAGGTAGGCGTTGCACCAACTGCTGAAAGGTTTGCCTGCTGAACCATTTTATCGAGAATGGCAGATAACGCCTGAGTGGTTACCCCTTGCTCATCCTCTTTGTTTACCAAAAGCACAAAGGAAGTGTCGTCTGCGGATTCAGGCAAGACAATCGCCGCATCCACTTCCTGATCCTTCACCCATTGCTCAGCGGTTTCTCGGTTAACCGGCTCACCAGTTTTCACATCAAGGATGGACAGTTGTGTGATTTGTGTTAACAGCATTTCAGAGGTCGGACTAGGGTTATCAGCGACAATCGCTATTTCCGATTTAAATTCGTCATCGGAACTTCCGCTAAAAATCACCATAAAGATAACCATTAAGATAACAGGGAAGAAAATCCCCCAAAACCATGCTTGTTTTTCACGAAGGGTCAATTTTAATTGTGCCGAGAACATTTTTTTGAACTGGTTAAAATGGTTCAAGTTAATCCCTCCATTCCTTACCTGTAAAAGCAATAAAGACATCTTCTAGACTCATTTCACGGATGGAGACCTGTTCCACTTGATAGTCCTTTTCCTTTGTAAACTTAAACAACTCTAAAAGAGTATCCTCCGGCTTAATCGTCCAAAGCTTCAATACCTCACCATCACGCTCAGTGCGAGCTACAGAGTTAAGATTATCCGCGAAAATAGCAGCCTCTTCAGACGCTTTTTCTCCATCTAAGAAGGATAAGCGAACTTCTCTTTCTTCCGTTAGTTTTTCAATGAGTGCGGAGGGAGTATCGATTGTTACAATGCTGCCCTGGTCCACAATACATACACGATCGCTCAGTTTTTCTGCTTCTTCCATATAATGAGTGGTTAAAATCGTCGTTTTACCTAACTTCTTTAATTCGAGGATAATGTCCCATATATGACGGCGTGCCTGTGGGTCAAGACCGGTTGTTGGTTCATCAAGGAAAATAATGTCGGGGTCACTAATCATCGCCAGTCCAATCGCAAGCCGCTGGCGCTGGCCGCCAGAGAGTTTTTTTACTTGGTTTTTACGATGTTCGGTTAGGTTGATGAGTTCAAGAATCTCTTCAGTAGGCCTTGCCTTTTCGTAAAAAGTAGCAAATAGATCTAAGTTTTCTTCTGGGGTTAATAAATCAAACATGGCACTAGATTGAGGCTGAACACCAATCTTCATCTTAATGGCAACACCATGTTGGCGCCAATTCATATCTCCAAAATGTATTTCGCCATGGTCAGGTGTTACCAGTCCTTCAATCATTTCAAGTGTGGTCGTTTTTCCTGCACCATTTGGCCCAATGATGGTGAACACTTCTCCTGCCTCTACCGAAAAGCTAATATCCCGTACAGCCCTAATGGATCCGAATGATTTTTGTAAGTTCTTCACTTCTAAAACGTTCATTTCGTTCCCCTGCCTTTCCTTAAACCTGCGGACTATTGCCCTGTTTTTGTATATGTTCTTATTAAGGAAATCATTCGAACTTTATGCTAAATCACTGTAGTTCATGGCTGTTCAAACTTCCGTCATATCTTTTCAAACAAACTGTGAACTTAACACTATACCCATGTTATTAACTATCAAAATCCAATATAGTGTAAGTATAAAGAGCAAACAAAATTTGAAAGGCGGAATGACTTATGTTTAACAACTTTTTAAGAGAAAATAAAATCTCTGCAGCTATTTTAACGATTATTCGTTTATACCTTGGCTATGCTTGGTTCACAGCTGGTTTTCATAAAATTACAGGCGGTTTTGACGCTACAGGTTTCTTAAAAAATGCAGTAGCCAATCCAGTAAAAGGTCCAGATGGCAACATGGTTTACGGCTGGTATGTAAACTTCTTAGAAAGCTTTGCGCTGCCAAACATTGATATCTTTAACTTTATCGTTCCTTGGGGAGAAACGTTAATCGGTTTAGGACTTATGCTTGGCTGTTTAACAACCGCAGCAATGTTCTTTGGTCTAGTAATGAACTTCTCTTTCTTCTTAGCAGGTACAGTTTCTCATAACCCAACAGATATTTTCTTAGGCTTCATCATCTTAACAGCAGGCTTCAACGCAGGTAAATACGGTTTAGACTACTGGGTAGTACCATTCATCAACAAATCTGTTAGAAAAAATAAAGCAAAAGTAACAGTTTAATTATAGGCAGCAAAAAGACGATTCGGTCCCCCTCGAATCGTCTTTTTTTACTTAAATAACTTAGTTTTATCAACTTTTATGTCATTGGTAGGCATCAATTTTTGAAAAATCGCTGCCTTCGCTATTTGCATTTGCCGCTGCATCGGAATCTACCTGGCCATTTGAGCCCTTTGTTCCTACTAAAATATTGATTTTATCATCAGTTGGTTCGGTCCCAATGGCTGGGGAGGAGTAGCCATTTTTTTTAAAACCGTGTCTTCTTTTTCTATATTTTGGTTGATTGCTAGAACATAAAAAGGCATAGAAAACTCACGAGAAATGATCTCGTTCTGTTTTCCATGCCTAGTATGATCCAGTCACATGAAACCAAATATATACCCCGATTCTAAAACGCTTACATGACGGAGGTCAATGCATTTCCAAATTTCGGTAATAAAGTACCAAGTGGAATAATGTACGTGGGTTAAAAGTAGCAGACGGCATTCTAGTAAGTATTTTTAGCCGAAAAGCAGGAGAGGAGCAGTGCAGGTTTGCTACTTTAATTTGGACAGTGAATCTATTATTACTCCACTACTATTAAAGTGGTCAGAATTTTATAATGATTGGAGGCGCTTCCAATTTCGGGAGTGAATAAATGTAAGAGGAGGAGCAAAATGAGAAGAAAAGAATGTAAGTTGTACAGCCGCATCTTATCTGCATCGGCGGCAATCATGTTACTTGGTTCAATGGGTGCCCCTGGGGCTGAAGCCGGGGTTAACGGGGACGGAACCGCTGTCGTCAATGAGAACTATGCGGACATGCTCAGTCTAAAGCCGCTGGCACCCGCTTTCAATGTTGATTCACTTATGGAGTGGTCTCCTGAAAAGGACCCTGATGCTGAATTGAACCGCGCCAGCGTCCCTTTAAACGAAGAACGATTCAAAGGTGCTCAGATTAATCCACTAGCCAATCCAAATGCTGGTATCACCTCTGCAGCAATCACGACGTGGAATCATGATGAGGCGAGTTCTGTTGGAAGCAACGACTTTAATGTATACGCTTTCGACAACTGGCAGCTGCTTGACTCTTATATTTACTGGGCGGGAACCAATGAGGGGATTTTTGCCATCCCAACACCAGATATTGTTGATGCCGCTCATCGAAATGGGGTGCCTGTTTATGCAACTCTTGGATTCCCATGGGGCAGATCAGCTGAAGGACTTGCTGAAATAGAAAAGTTTACAAAGCAGGATGCAGACGGAAGTTTCCCTGTGGCAGACAAAATGATTGAGGTAGCAGAGTATTTTGGGTTTGATGGCTATTTCTTTAACCAAGAAACGTATGGTGTAAATCAGCAAACAGCTGAACGCATGAATGAAATGATGCGCTATATCAAACGGAATTCAAACCTTAATGTCAGCTGGTACGACGCTCAGGACAATACGGGAAATGTCAACTATCAGGATTCTATCAACAGTAAAAATGACATGTACGTGAAGCCGGCAGAGGACGGGGAATATGCCGTTGATGAGTTCTTTTTAAACTATAACTGGAACACCAGTAAGATTAACACAACCGTTGAAACGATGAATAGTCATAACCGGAACCCTTTTGACGCCTATGCAGGTTTCGAAATTCAACAGAATTCCTACAATACAAAAATTAATACGGAATCACTATTGGATGAAAAGAAACAGCCAAAGGTGTCCATCGCACTTTATACCCCAAACTCGACAATGGGGCTGGCGGAAAATCCTGCCGACTTCCACGAAAAAGAAAAAAATCTCTGGACGGGACCGCAGGGCGACCCAACCCTTGCAGATGATTCTTCCGATTGGAAAGGAATGGCTCGGTTTGTGACCGATTCGTCTGTTATTCAGGACATGCCTTTTACGACAAACTTTAATAGCGGCCATGGAAAACAATACTTTGTTAATGGAAAAATTGCTAGTGATCTTGAGTGGAACAATCGCTCAATCCAAGATATTATGCCAACCTGGCGTTGGTGGATTCGCGGTGAAGGCAGCCGAATCAATGTATCCTATGATTTTGAAAAAGCCTATAACGGTGGTAATTCACTGAAATTTAGCGGTACACTCGATGCCAACTCTGAAAATGACACTATGCTTTACAGCACTAAACTTCCGATTACCGACAGTACAAAGGTCCGCGTGGTCTATGAAAATCAATCAGGTGCAGATGTTAAGCTTGGTGTAGCATACAGTGAAGATTATTCACAGGATAACATGAAATATTATTCACTTCCCGCGACTGAAAAGGGCTGGCAAACAGCCATCGTTGATTTGGGAGAAGATGCAGGAAAGACGGCGTATGCTGTAAGTCTTAAGGTTAGTAACTCTGAAAAATACGAAAACTATGCTTTTCATTTAGGTCAGCTATCCATTTATGATACAGCTGAAGTGGTTTTATCGAAACCTGCAGATGTAGAAATTTTAGAAGAAATGCCGAGAACAG
This sequence comes from Neobacillus sp. NPDC093182, assembly GCF_044754045.1. Classification (NCBI taxonomy): domain Bacteria; kingdom Bacillati; phylum Bacillota; class Bacilli; order Caryophanales; family Bacillaceae; genus Neobacillus; species Neobacillus sp. NPDC093182. Next base: position 166,259 of record NZ_JBIVOI010000003.1, on the reverse strand, counting down.
CATTTGAGGCGGAAGCTCGTTTAGGCTGGACCGAGCAGAAGAACGTACTGCATTATGAGATTTACCAAGAGAATGCCGATGGGGTGGAAACACTTTTAGGCGTTACACCGAATAACTATTTTTATACACCAACTATTACGCGAACGAATAAAAACGCTTCAAGTGATAATAGTACTTCATTAAAAGTCGTACCAGTCAATCAAGATTATGTACGGGGTGAAGCTGCTGTTGTTGACTTTGACTGGGGCATGGGCACGGATGCCACAGAGATTGAGCTAAATCCAACCTCTGAAAATGTTGTTCTTGGTGCACAAGTAACAGGTGTGTCAGCAGAAAATGACGCTGAGCCTGCATTGAAAGCATTAGATGGAACAGCAATCGGTAATAGTAAGTGGTGCGCAACGAATGCAAAAACTGGTTATATGACCATTGACATTGGCGAGGAGAAAACAATCCAACGCTGGCGTGTGGAACATGCTGAGTATGGCGGGGAAGCAAGTAACATGAACACCGTTGATTTCGAGCTGCTTTATAAGAATGAAACTGGTGAATGGGTCAGTGCTAAAAGGATTACAGATAATACGAAGGCTGTGACCGATATTATTTTAGATCAGCCTATCACGGCACGAGAATTCAAGCTGCAGGTCTACAATAGTGGTACTTCTCCTTGGGGCGCGATTAGAATCTATGAATGGCAGATGTTTGAAAGTGACGCGCTGCCAAGAACGGAAAATATTATGATGCATTTTGCAGGTGCTGAAAATAATACGGGTGCCCAAGATAAAGTGACAATTGATAGAGTTCAACAGGGCCAAACAGTTAGATTATATAGATCCCTGGACGCAAAGGATGTTCTAGCAGAAAAGGCTGCTGAAAGAGACGGAACGGTTTCCTTTGAACAGTTGGACCTTGGCCAAGAAGGCGGCAGAATCTATTATACTGTTCAAAACGAAGGTGAAAGAGAAAGTCTAAGGTTCAGTACAGCTTACTTACATGAAAAGGTAACGGAAGTGATTCATCAAATTAGTGATCTTCCTGCTGTTGCTGATATGACGTTAGAGGATAAGGATATCGTCAATGATTGTAAAGTTGCCTACAATAAGCTTCACCCAACATTAAGAGACCAGGTCACGAACTATGATACCTTGGTTCAAGCTATGGATCGTATACAGGAATTGAAAAGAGATTTTAATAATGGAAGCAAATAGGGGGAATAGCGGGGAGCTCTGATTCTCACATTCTTCTGACACGAAAGGGTCCAGTTTTTCACTGTAACAATGCAGTGGGAAACGGACCCTTTTTAATAGACCATTCATTTTATGGATTAATTTTATATCGACTGTAATAACTTTATGACTTGCCGCTATTCTATTGCTGTTTGGGTCTGGTTTTCTTATTGTAAGTACTAGAAGTATTTTATTTTTTAATAATGACAGCGTTTTCGCACTTTAGAAATCGTTAAAGGAGTGGAAGTCTCGTGAACAAGACAGCCCATATTATATCTCATTCCCATTGGGACAGAGAATGGTACTTACCTTTTGAGAAACACCGCTATTATTTCATACAGCTTATGAATAATCTTATTGACCAGTTCAAAAAGGAAGGAAACGGCTTTCAATCGTTTCATCTAGATGGCCAAACGGTTCTGTTGGAGGATTATTTCGCCGTTCACCCGGAGAATCGGGAAATTGTTAAGCAACTAATAGAGGAGAAAAAGCTTCATATCGGTCCTTGGTATGTCCTGCAGGATGCGTTTTTAACAAGCTCTGAAGCAAATGTTCGAAACCTGCTGATTGGTATGAATGATACGAAAGCCTATGGACATGTTTCAAAAATAGGTTATTTTCCGGACACTTTCGGTATTTACGGCCAGGCCCCTCAGCTTTTAAAGCAAGCGGGAATTGATACGGCTGCCTTTGGCAGAGGAGTGAAGCCGACCGGCTTTAATAACACGGTATCAGACGTTCCTGACTATGAATCACCTTATTCTGAAATGATTTGGAAATCACCTGATGGTTCAAGTGTTTTAGGTATTCTTTTTGCCAATTGGTATTCCAATGGGAATGAAATCCCGGTGGATGAAGCTGAAGCGAAAGCGTTCTGGGATAAGAAGCTCCAAGATGCTGAGAAATATGCCTCAACGAATCAGTTGTTGTTTATGAATGGCTGCGATCATCAGCCGCTGCAAAAGTCGATTCCAGAGGCGATTGAAACGGCAACTGCCCTATATCCAGATTATCAGTTTAAACATTCTAGTTTTGATGAATATACGGAAGCGTTAAAACAAGCACTGCCTGAGCAGCTCCAAGTAATCGAAGGAGAATTGCGCAATCAGCGGACAGATGGCTGGTCCACCCTTGTCAATACTGCCTCAAGCCGAATTTATTTGAAGCAAATGAATCATCACTGTCAGACCCTTTTGGAAAAGAACGCTGAGCCGCTGGCTGCCATGTTAGCTTTAGCAGGTGGCGCCTATCCGCGGGAATACATCCGCTTTATGTGGAAATCACTGATGAAGAACCACCCGCATGACAGTATTTGCGGCTGTAGTGTCGATGAAGTTCACCGTGAAATGGTTACTCGTTTTGAAAGTGTATCACAAATGGGAGAAGTATTTGTCGAGGAAAAAGCAGCTGAACTTGCACAAAAAGTTGATACTTCACAGACACCTGAAGGAGGCATTCCGCTGGTTGTCATGAATACAACCGGATGGGAGAAAAATGAAGTCGTTTCGAAAGTAGTCGATTTAGAAAAAGTGTATTTTTCACAAATGCACTTTGAAGAAATTCCCGTTTATTTGCAGGATAAACCATTGAAAGAATACAAACTGGTTGATGGTGAGGGCAGAGCGATAGAATATCAGCTAGAAGATTCTGTAGTCGAATTTGGCTACGACCTGCCGGATGATAAGTTCCGTCAGCCGTTTTTTGCAAAACGTGCCAAGCTTTCATTTTTCGCGGAGGATATCCCTTCGTTTGGTTATAAAACATTCTACCTTGTACCAGGTGAACAAGCGGCAGAGGAGAATGGACAATCTTTACGAACCCGGCTTGAAATGGAAAATGAATATGTTCATTTACAGTTCCATGAAGATGGAAGTTATGATTTAACGGATAAGGATACCGGTGAGACCTTTTATCGTCTTGGAATTTACGAGGATACAGGGGATATTGGGAACGAATATATGTACAAAGAAGCAAAAGGGCATGCCGCGATCACAACTAAAGATTTACCAGCACAATTTAACTTCCTAGAAAGAAGCACATTGCGGACAGTCCTAGAGTTTACACACACGTTATCCATACCGGTTTCTGCGGACGGTCGCTTAGAACTAGAACGGAATAGGCTTATTTGGCATAAGGAAAGGGAAGCAGGCAGATCGAGCGATATGACTGCAATCACCTTGCGAAGTGTTGTCACCCTTGATAAGGGAATGAAGGGTCCGGCATTTAAGCTGACGATTAACAACCAAGCAACTGACCACCGTCTGCGTGTTCTTTTCCCTACAGGTTTACGGACTGAAACACATAAAGCTGACAGTATTTTTGAGATTGTTACCCGCCCTAATACACCGGAGAAGGAATGGGAAAATCCGAGCTTTTGTCATCATCAGCAGCGTTTTGCCAGCCTGGCGGATGATACAAGGGGATTAACGGTAGCAACAGATGGTTTACAAGAATATGAAATTCTTCAGGAGGATGGAACCATTGCGGTAACCGTGCTTCGTTCGTCAGCGGAGCTAGGGGATTGGGGCTATTTCCCGACACCTGAAGCACAATGCCTGGGAATGCAAACGGCCGAATGGCAAGTGCTGACGCATGAAAAGGATGTCATCCAATCACAGGCATTTGTCGATGCCTATCAATATAAAGTCCCGCTCGTGGTTGTTCAGACAAACGTCCATGAAGGTGCATTACCCGAAACACATCAATTTGTAAAAACAGAATCCAACGGACTCGTTTGGACGTCGATGAAAGTGGCTGAAGAGCGTGATGATGTTATGATCCGCTGGTTTAATCCGACGGGGGAAAAGGTAAGTCTTCAAGCCTTTATCGATCATAATTATGGTTCCTATAAAAGTACTATTCTTGAAGAAAATACTGATCAAATCCAAGATTCCTATGACGCTGAAAAATACGAAATTCTAACACTAGGTTTTAATAAAAAAAGATAGGAGCGATAAAATGACTACAGTAATTCCTAAATCCATGCAAAAACTTATCGATCATGTAAAGGAATTTTTTCCACATGATAAAAAGTTACAGCTTATGTTTGAGCAATGTTTTGTGAATACGTATACCACGACGATGAAGAAACAAGAAGACGGCAAAACCTTTGTGATTACCGGAGATATTCCTGCAATGTGGTTAAGGGATTCTGCCGCACAGGTAAGACCTTATTTACTGGCGGCTGAAGAGGATGAAGAAATGGCTGATTTCCTGGAAGGAGTTATCCGCCAGCATTTCGCATTTATCCTGCACGACCCTTATGCCAATGCTTTCAACGAAAGTGCAAATGGCAAGGGACATCAAACGGACCTGACAGAGATGACCCCGCATATCTGGGAGCGGAAGTACGAAATAGACTCTTTATGCTATCCGATTCAGCTTGCCTACCTGTTTTGGAAATCGACAGGACGTACCTCTCATATAAATGACACGTTCCAACAAGTAATGGAAACGATTATTCAAGTATGGCGGACAGAGCAGGATCATGAAAATGAATCTTCTTATCGCTTTCTACGGAGTGATTGCCGTCAATCCGATACGTTAATACGGGATGGTAAAGGTGGGCGGGTTGTTCCGACAGGGATGACTTGGAGTGCGTTTCGTCCTAGTGATGATGCCTGTACATATGGCTATCTTGTCCCGGCTAATATGTTTGCAGTAGTCGTCTTAGGCTACGCAGCGGAAATGTGTGATGCTCTTAAAGCGGAAGCATTAAAAGCGGAATGCCTGAAGCTCCAAAAAGAAATTCAAAATGGGATTGAACAATTTGCAAAGTTGGATCACCCTGTTCACGGAGATATGTATGTCTACGAAACGGACGGAGAAGGGCGCGTAAATTTAATGGATGATGCGAATGTTCCGAGCCTTCTTGCAGCACCGTACTTAGGTTATCTTCCATTTGACGACACGGCCTATTTAAACACACGTTCCTTCCTTTTAAGCAGGGATAATCCATATTATTACGAAGGAAAATGTGCAAATGGAATTGGAAGTCCGCACACTCCCGATCACTATATTTGGCATATAGCACTCGCGATTCAAGGGATGACCACAACCAGTGAAGCAGAAAAACAAGAAATTCTAGCTTATTTTAAACAAACGGACGGCGGCACAAATTTTATGCACGAAGGCTTTAATGCCGATTGCCCTGAAGAATTTACAAGAGACTGGTTTGCCTGGGCAAACACGATGTTTAGTGAATTCGTTTTAAGTTTAACGGGTAAAGCAGTCAAAGGGAGTCCGCTTTATAACCAATTAATGAAGAACCAAATCAATTTAGCTTAAATCCTGTAAAGGAAGTCTTTGAAAGGGTGATGGATAATGAAAAAAGTTCCATGGATGATTGTTGTATGTGAATGGATTTGGAGGGCGATCTTGGCCAATCTGTATTGGATTGCCTTTACCATTCTTGGGTTAGGGGTCTTTGGCTTTTTTCCAGCGTCCGTTGCCCTGTTTACCATTGTCCGGAAATGGCTGAGGAAAGAAAGTGATCTGCCTGTATGGAAGACGTTTAAGCAGGTGTACTTTCAAGAATGGAAGAGAAGCAATGGGATAGGCCTAATATTTTACGGGATAGGCCTTTTTCTCTTTATCGATATTCGGATTGTAGAGCAATTAATGACAGGCATTTTTGCTAGTTTTCTTTTAATCATCTTATATATTTTAGTATTTGTTCTGCTATTGGCTGTTGGGTACTTTTTTTCCATTTATGTCCACTATGAACTTTCACCGAAAGAATATGTAAAACAATCGTTTCTATTTACCCTGACAGGACTGCCATCCGCAATATGGATTGGAGCAGGTCTAGTGGTTATTGGCATGCTGTTAATGAGGTTTCCGGGCTTGCTTCCGTTAATTACTGGAGTTGCTCCGGCCTACTGGATGATGAGGGTAAGCTTGAATCGGTTTAACCGGCTGGAGCAGAGATTATCTCATTCTTAAGAATCTTTAGCTCCTATTTATTTACAAACGAAATGAAATGAGGGAGAAAGATGGAACTACACTTCACAGGAGACGTGACCTCTATACTGGAAGGGCTTAAACTTATAGAGGAAAATTTATCTATTCAACTTTCAGATGATGGCTATCCGATTCATGTGGTAAAGCAAGATGGTCACTTGCATGTCATGAATCACAATGGGCAGGGAGAAATTTGCTTTGAAAAGCCTATTCACTTTTTTCGCGGTTTAGGATTATTCCTTGAACATTATAGGAAAGAGAATGAGTTTGACTTGTCAGAGGAACCACGGTTTGAAATGAGCGGTGTTATGCTGGATGCATCTAGAAATGCAGTGCCAACCGTTTCAGATGTAGAAAAGCTGCTGCAAAGAATGGCTGTAATGGGATTAGATACATTGATGCTATATACAGAGGATACGTACGAGGTAAAGGAACATCCTTATTTTGGGTATATGCGGGGAAGATATTCGACTGAGGAGTTAAAGGCATGTGATGACTATGCAAGTAAATTAGGGATTGAAATGATTCCTTGTATTCAATCCCTGGGTCATTTACGGGAAGCGCTTAAATGGAATTATGCTTCCACTTTTAAAGACACAGACGATATTTTATTGGTTGATGAACCAGGGACGTATCAATTCTTGGAAAACTGTATTAGGGCAGCCTCGGAACCCTTCAGGACAAAACGAATACATATCGGTATGGATGAGACGTTCCAACTCGGCTTAGGAAAGTATTTAGAAAAACATGGCTATGAGAATCATATTGATATCATGAACAGGCATTTGCAAAAGGTTGTTTCTATTACGGAAAAGTATGGTCTAAAACCGATGATTTGGAGCGATATGTACTTCCCGTTGTTTTCGGAAGACAGCAAATATCGAGATGAAAACGGAAAAATTCGTGAAGACATACTGGCTACCATTCCTGATGTAGAACTTGTCTATTGGAATTATTATCGGAAAGAGCAGGAAGTCTATGAAAAAGATTTTCAACACCATAAGCAGCTGGGGCGAAATGCCATTTTTGCTGGCGGTGCGTGGACATGGAATGGGATTGTTCCTAACTATGGGAAAGCCATTGTGACGACAGAAGCCGCTATGGCTGCGAGTAAAAAAGAGGGCATAAAAGAAGTGTTTGTAACGTTGTGGGGTGACAATGGAGCGGAAACGCCATTCTCAACATCCTTGCCAATCCTGCAATTATTTGCGGAGCACACCTATCAAAAGGAAGTTACCTTAGAACATACAGCTGAGCGTTATGCTTTCTGCGGAGAAGGAAACTTTGATGATTTTATGGTCTTGAAAAGGCTGGATGAAACCCCTGGCGTCATGAAGGACAATATGAATTCATCGATGACCTCAAAAGTGCTGCTATACCAGGATATACTAATCGGTTTATACGATGAAAATAGTAAAGGTTTGTCCTTAGGGGAGCATTATGAAAAACTAGTTTCTGAGATTGAAAAGGCGAAACACAACAATCCAAAATGGGAAAGTCTATTTGACTTTTATGAGCAATTGGCAAGGGTTCTAAGTGTGAAGGCGGAAATCGGAATTAAGATAAAAGAAGTATACGAGAAAAAGGATTATGAGCAAATGAGATCAATCCTCTCAAAGCTGGATTGGATTCAAACCAATGTGGACCAATTACGTCAAAAGCACCGAAGAGTTTGGTTTGAATCGTATAAGCCGTTTGGCTGGGAGGTGCTCGATATTCGATACGGCGGCGTCATTATCCGAATTGACTCGGTCAAATATCGAATCCAAGAATGGCTGGAGGGCAGGATTTCTGCTATTGAGGAACTGGAAGAAGAACGCTTACGACATGACGGACCTTGGGAAATAGTTGAAGGCTTAGTTGGAGGAAATGTCTATCATCGTATCGTTACTGCAGGAAACTTTTCATTGTAAAGGAAAGAATCCAAATAACTAAATGAGGTGTTCGGCTTGTTCTTAACGGAAAGAAAGTTTGAAGCGCGTATTCGGGAGTTAGAAGGGTACCGTTATCGCGATTGTATTTCAATCAATCAATTTACCACACAGGAAGATGACGGCAAGGTGGGGGCTTACCCGCCCGTATCTTACGATGAAAAAAGTGTCATGAAGCTAGGCGATTATTGGAAAGGACGGGATCGATATATCTGGCTGCATGCGGACGTTGATTGTCACATACCAAACAACAGCAGGCAGGTTGTCGGTCTGTTCTCCTTCGGAAAGACAGGCGGCGGGAATAATTCAGGGTTTGAATCGTTATTATTTGTAAATGGAAAACCCTATCAAGGTGTTGATTCCAATCATGAAGAGGTTCTCTTTGATGAACAAACCGCTAATGGGCCGATGCGTTTAGATTTTAGACTTTGGTCGGGGCTTGAGGGCGGAGGAGTTCCGGTTGACAATGAATTTAAACTGGAGATGGCGAAAATAGGCTGGCTTGATAAGCGGGTTGATAACTTATACTACACCCTTTTGGCAGCTTATGAAGTATTGATGGAAACAAGTGAGGCAGAATCAGCCTATACGATTTTGAAGCAGGTTATTTCCGATGCATTGCAGCTTATTAGTTGGACGGAACCTGGAAGTCATGAGTTTTATGAATCCTGTTATGCAGCGGAGGAGAATCTAACCAAGGCACTTCAATCTATTAACAAATCATCAGATATAACGGTGTACACCGTTGGCCATACACATATTGATGTTGCCTGGCTTTGGAGATTAAGAAATACTAGAGAAAAGTCAGCACGTTCCTTCTCGACTGTCTTGCATTTAATGAAGCAATTTCCAGAATATTTATTTTTACAAACACAACCACAGCTTTATGATTATATCAAAACTGATTATCCTGACATCTACGAACAAATGAAAGCTAGAATTGCGGAAGGCAAATGGGAAGCAGGGGGCGCAATGTGGCTGGAAGCTGACTGTAATATTCCTAGTGGTGAGTCGCTTGTCCGCCAAATTCTGCATGGAAAAGCCTTCTTTAAGGAAGAATTTGGAGTTGATTGTGAATATTTATGGCTACCCGATGTGTTTGGGTACAGCTGGGCATTGCCACAAATCCTAAAAAAGTCAGGCATCAAAACGATGATGACAACGAAAATCAGCTGGAATCAATACAACCGCATGCCACATGATACCTTTTACTGGAAGGGAATAGACGGGTCAGAAATTTTAACGCACTTTATTACAACGCCTGAACCTTGGAATTCTGCGGATTCATGGTTTTATACGTATAATGGCTTTATTACGGCCAAAACGGTTAAAGGAGCATGGACGGGCTATCGTGATAAGGACTTGTCAAAAGATCTGCTGCTTTCATACGGGTATGGCGACGGCGGCGGCGGAGTCAATCGCCACATGCTTGAAATGCGAAGCAGACTGGACAAAATGCCTGGTATGCCGAATGTAAAGACATCAACGGCTGGAGAGTTTTTTGAAAAGCTTCATCAAAATGTGGAGGAGTCTAACGGCTATATCCATAAATGGGATGGCGAATTGTATCTGGAATACCATCGAGGTACGTATACAAGCCAGGCGTTTATGAAAAAAACGAATCGTAAATTGGAACTTTTATATAGAAGAGTTGAATTCCTATCTTCCTGGATTTCTGAAAAAGAAGAGTGGATTGGGGACAAGGAGATAAAAGACGGCTGGAAAATTATTTTACGGAATCAATTTCACGATATTATTCCAGGTTCCTCTATTCATGAGGTTTATGAGGATGCGAAGGAAGAATACAAGGAAGCACTGGAAGTGGCCGAAACTGTAAGTTCACGAGTGATTAAAAGCGGGATTGATCAAGCTGACAATTCTGTTGTCCTATTTAACGCTGCGCATCATAAGGGAATGAGAAATGTAGTGATCCCTCAATTTGCGGATTACCATGCAGGGGTATGGAAAGACGATAGCGGAACTGTATTACCACATCAAAAACGTACGGATGGCTGGCTAGTCGAAGTGGATACACTTCCATCCTTTGGTGCCAAAACATTGTATTTTGAACCGCAGGCTGCAGCCCGCGAGATAAAATCAAGCTTTCTTTATCATGACCGGAAATTAGAAACACCGTTTTACCTCGTTGAATGGAATGAATTCGGTCAGATAACAACGTTATATGATAAAGTGGCAGAACGTCATGTTCTAGCCGAGAATGAAAGAGGAAACGTTCTGCAAATTTTTGAAGATAAACCTCTTGCACATGATGCGTGGGATATTGATATCTTCTATCAAGAAAAAATGGAAGAAATCCGTGACATAGAGTCTTTCGAAGTTATAGAAGATGGGGAACTAACTTTTACCATTCATGTGAAGTGGAAGTATCATCATTCTGAAATTTCACAGTCGATTGTGTTTTATCAAAATGATCGCCGGATTGATTTTGACACAAGTGTTGATTGGCACGAAAAGAGTAAACTACTGAAGACGGCTTTCCCTGTGGATGTTCGAACAACAGAGGCCACCTATGATATCCAGTTTGGAAATGTAAAGCGTCCTACGCATTGGAATACAAGTTGGGAAATGGCGAAATTTGAATCAGTGGGACATCAATGGGCTGATCTGTCTGAACCTGATTACGGCGTAAGTTTACTGAATGATTCCAAATATGGCTATGACATAAAAGAAAATACAATCCGTTTAACCTTATTAAAATCAGCTGTTCACCCAGATCCTCAAGCGGATCAAGGGGCACATTCTTTTGTTTATTCACTCTATCCTCATATCGGGGATTGGCGTCAGGGCAAGAGTGTTGAAAAAGCATGGGATCTCAATGATCCGATTGTTGCTGTAGAAGGAAAATGGACAAAAGAAGCATCATTCTTAGATACAAATTCAGACCATGTCTGGTTTGATGCTGTGAAGCCGGCTTATGATGGGAACGGGATTATCGTTCGTTTGCATGAGTATGAGGGACGAAGAGGAAGGGTTAACCTTGACGTTGGAAAAAACATCACTTCATGGGTTGAAACTAATTTAATGGAAGAAGCAGTGGCTGAAGTTTGCCAATTGCCGATAGACTTTGAGATTAAACCCTATGAAATTAAGACAATTAGAATCTTGTGATAACTATATGGATGACCAACTAGTAGATCTAGTTGGTCATCTTTTTTTAAAGAATTGGCATAAATTTCAGATATCTAAGATTTTTGCAGTTAATCCTAAATTAGTCAACTATAAATAGGGCTCAATTAACTATAAAATAAGATTATGGAAGTGCTTACATCAAGTGAGAGGAGGAAAAGGATGAAAAGATTATGGGATGATCTATATAAAAATCGAATTTGGCTGCTTATGGTTTTACCTGGAACGATCTGGCTGCTATTATTCTCTTATTTGCCAATGTTCGGACAGGTTCTGGCCTTTAAAAAATTCCGCATTCATCCAGATGGTTTTTTTGCCAGCGTCATGACTAGTGAGTGGGTAGGCTGGGATAACTTTAAATATTTGTTTAGTACGAATGATGCCTTCGTTATTACAAGAAACACCATTTTGTATAATCTTGTCTTTATTGTACTGGGACTAGTGGCAGCAGTTGTAACAGCTATTTTACTAAGCGAGCTCGTTAATAAGAGGCTGTCCAAGTTTTACCAAACTGGAATGTTGTTCCCGCATTTTATTTCGTGGGTTATCGGCAGCTATTTTGTATTCACCTTCTTAAGTACCGATTATGGCTTGGTCAACGACGTCCTTGGCTGGTTCGGAAAAGAACCGATTTCATGGTACAGCGAGTCCAAATATTGGCCCTTTATCATTGTCTTTATGAGTCTTTGGAAAGGGATTGGTTACGGCAGTATTGTTTATTTAGCAGCAATCGTCGGGATTGATAAAGCGTATTATGAAGCGGCGATGATTGATGGCGCTTCCAAATGGAAGCAGATTAAGCACGTTACCTTACCGATGCTTAAGCCGTTGATGATCATTTTAACAATCATGAATATCGGACGAATCTTCAACTCGGATTTCGGTTTGTTTTATCAAGTACCAAGAGATTCAGGGGCCCTTTATTCGGTAACAAATGTTATTGATACATTCGTCTACCGGGGTCTCATGAACTTGGGTGATATCGGGATGAGTACGGCAGCCGGGCTTTATCAGTCAGCTGTAGGTTTCATGCTCGTTATTATTACAAACTATATTGTAAGAAAAGTCGATGAGGAAAGTGCATTGTTTTAATAAAAGTTTTTCACGAAGGGAGGAAAAGTCGCCCTGCGGCTAACAATATGCCAAATGAACTAGAACAAACATCTGTCACCATATCTCGTCCAGTGGAACGAATCAAAGGTGGGAAGATCGAGACAGGGATTAAAAGGAAGAAGAGGAGAAATCCTCATGACATGCACCCAGCCGTCAATGCTATTATAAGTGTGCTGTTAGGGATTTTTACACTGTTATGTGTCTTTCCTTTCATCTATGTCATTATTATTTCCTTTACCAGTGAAGAAAGTATTGTTCGAAATGGGTTTGAACTCATTCCGAAAGATTGGAGTATCGATGCCTATCATTACTTATGGAGTATGAAGGAACAATTATTCCGTTCTTATGGTGTAACCATATTTATCACCATCGTTGGGACAATAATAAGCTTATTGATGATTAGTTTTTATTCTTATGCTATTTCAAGACCGCAATTTAAATATAGAAGGTTTTTTACATTCCTTGCCTTTTTCACGATGCTTTTCAGCGGCGGTTTAGTTCCAACCTACATTGTTATGACTCAATTTTTGGGGTTGAAAAATACGATTTGGGCATTGATTTTGCCCCTTGCTATGAATGCTTTTTATATCATTATCATGAGAACATTCTTTTTAAAATCCGTTTCCGAATCGATTTTGGAATCAGCAAGAATTGACGGGGCAAGTGAATGGAGGATCTTTTTCCAAATTGTTTTTCCTCTGTCCCTGCCAGGGCTTGCAACGATTGCCCTTTTTAGTACGCTTGGTTACTGGAATGATTGGTTTACGGCATTACTTTATATTGATGACCCAAGTCTGGTGCCGCTCCAATCGTTACTGATGAAAATAGAGGCAAACCTAGAATTTATGAGGCAAAATATCGATGTTTCTTTAATGCAGCAAAGTTTATTTGATACGATTCCACAGGAATCAGCCAAAATGGCAATGGTTGTTATCGCCACATTACCAATCGCAGTCTCCTATCCGTTCTTTCAAAAGTATTTTATTAGCGGACTAACTATTGGCGGCGTTAAAGAATAATCAAAAGGAAAGAGGAGAAAAAACATGAAGAAAAAGAAATTAGGCATTATTCTCGCATCTGTTCTTGCAGCTGGAACCCTTTTATCTGCCTGCAGCAGTAAAGACAGCTCCACAGGCGAAAAGAGTGGTAAAAATGGTGAGCCTTATGAAATTAAATGGTACACCATTGGAACCCCACAAAAAGATACTGAGAAAGTATTTGCTGAAGTTAACAAGTATACGAAGGAAAAAATTAATGCCACAGTAAAAATGACACAAATTGACTGGGGTGATTGGGCTCAAAAATCTCAAGTCATGATAAATTCAGGGGAGCCATTTGATATTATTTTTACAAATGGTACCGACTATGTTCAAAATGCCCAAAAAGGTGCATTCTTGGCAATAGATGATCTATTAGAAAATGAAGGTAAAGCCCTTAAAGAAGTTATCAATCCGGACTTCTTAGAAGGAAATAAGGTTGATGGAAAACTTTACGGAATACCTGCTAATAAAGAGGTTGCCAGACAAGATGTTTATACATTTAACAAACGACTTGTTGACAAATATAAGTTTGATCTTTCAAGTGTAAAAACGTTACAAGACCTTGAGCCGATGCTAAAAACGATTAAAGAAAATGAATCTGGTGTTACACCAATGGCAACATTTAAAGCACCTTTACGCTTTGACTATGTCTTCAATGCGGAAATGCCATTTGCCTTCCCATTTGAAGGTGACACAGACACAGTCATTAATCCATTTGATACCGATGCTGCAATGACACAATTTAAAACCATGAATAAATATTATAAGGCTGGCTATCTCAAAGAAGATGCGGCAACAAGCAAAGACAGCTGGCCAATGGATGTAGAAAACTGGTTTGTCCGTATGGGCGGTTCCCAGCCATATGCTGATTTACTATGGTCTCGTTCTGCCAAGTATGAAGTAGTCTCTGTTCCATCTGAACAACCAACGATTGTAAATGATTCTGTATCCGGTTCCATTCAAGCTATTTCAGCTACATCTAAAAATCCGGAAAAAGCAATGGAGTTTTTAACTTTGCTTAACACAGACCCATATCTTCGTAACCTGGTGGATAAAGGAATTGAAGGTGTACACTACAAAAAGAATGATGACGGTACCATTGAAGATTTGCCTGCTCGTATCGAAAGCTATAACATGCCATCCTATTCTTTAGGTAACCACTTTATCTTAAATCTATACAAAGAAGATCCAAAAGATAAATGGGAAAAATTCAAGGAGTTTAACGCCTCTGCTGTACAAGCACCGTCACTTGGTTTCAAATTTAACAGTGATCCAGTTCGTTCAGAACTTGCATCAATTACCAATATTTCGAAAGAGTTCTATCCAGCATTAGCTACCGGTTCTGTCGATCCGGAAGAATACCTGCCAAAATTCAACGAAAAGCTAAAAGAGGCTGGAGTTGACAAAGTATTAAAAGAAATTCAAAAGCAACATGATGAGTGGAAAAGCTCACAAGAATAATTAAGAAAGTATCAAGCTGGGTGGAACATCATTCCAGCTTGATTTTATTACATCCCATGAATGTAAACGGCGTGGAAGGTTTAGCGTTTTCAATCCTTTCCATTGTGTTAAAATTAAACAGAAAATTAAACATAATAGAGGGAATCGAAATGAAGTTGAAACATAATAGCCGTTTTCATCAAAAAATATTTAACAGACTCTTTTTAACTTCTTCCATCACCATTATCATGACGGTCATTATTTTAATTGTGACGATCACAAACTATTACTCAGAAATAATTATTCAGAAGGAAGTCAACCTCAATACGAGAACCATGGAACGGATAGAGGATTACTTTTCTACCAAAGATTCTGATATGAATAGAGCGATCAGAGACATTTATGTTCAAGGTGAACTAATCGATGATATTTCCTTCGCCCTTCACAATGGGTATGGGAAATATTTAGAATACCGCCTTGATAGATTCTCGGAGGATGACACTTATTTTCCTAGTAATCTGGATACCTATTTTAATGGCTATTTTAGCCAAGACAGTGATATTAACGCCATTAGCTTACGCTCGCTGGATAGTCCCGAGATTGAATATTTGCTTATCAATAATTATCTTCGCTGGAACAAAAGCATTGTTGACCCGGAACGACCAGCCGATGTGTTCCCGAGGGGATACTCAGGCTTAAGCGGTGATGTCCTGCCAAAAGGGCGGAAATTAAAAGATACCATCACTAAAAAGGTTGTCATTAATAAC
This sequence comes from Neobacillus sp. NPDC093182, assembly GCF_044754045.1. Classification (NCBI taxonomy): domain Bacteria; kingdom Bacillati; phylum Bacillota; class Bacilli; order Caryophanales; family Bacillaceae; genus Neobacillus; species Neobacillus sp. NPDC093182. Next base: position 150,633 of record NZ_JBIVOI010000003.1, on the reverse strand, counting down.
CCGGTTAGTCTTGAAAAAATAGGGGAGATCTCCGTATTTTACTCTACTGATCATTTGGATAAGATGGTCAGAAGGTATGAAGGGGCACCGGCTTCTTTCTTTCTAATCGATTCCGACGGCCAAATCGTTTATTCATATAATGAAGGAGTTCCGCTTGCTCTTGTTGACCAGGTCAAGCTTGAAACCAATGAAACAAGAATTGAATATAAAGCTGAAAAGTATTATATCAACACGATTGCCAACAAAGGTAATTATACGTTTGTCGGTATCATTCCCGATAAAGGGTGGGGGAAATTATCAATTGTAAGGGGAACGATGTGGGTCGTAATCATTGTTCTCATTTTGGCGGCCATATTAATCTCTTATTCGTTTATGCAAAATTACTCGCGGCGAATTAATAGAATTGTTTCGACCATCCGCCAAGTTGAAAAGGGAGACTTGGATGCTAGGATTCCCGAATCCAAACATGAAGATGAACTATCAAAGATTGCGTTTAATATCAACTCCATGTTAAATGAATTGAATAATTATATTGAACAATTTTACCTGCTCAACATGAAACAGCAACAGGCGGACTTAAAGGCACTGCAAGCACAAATTAATCCACATTTCTTATATAACACACTAGAAGCGATTAGAATGGTTTCTGTCTTGGAGGGCTCGAAAACCTCGGGCAAAATGATTTTCCATTTATCCAGATTGTTTCGCTACTCGCTGGAATCAAAAGAGATTGTACCGTTCTATACCGAAATTGAATATGTCAAACAATATTTAACCTTGATGCAGTTTAAACACCCGGATAAACTGCAGATTCATTTTGATGTTCCCGATGATTTGGATCAAACACTTATTCAAAAATTCATCCTCCAGCCCATTATCGAAAATTATTTTATTCATGGGTTTAGAAAGGACCGGAACGATAATGAATTAACCATTCGTGCGGTCAATCTTGGCAAAGAATTTGAAATATGTGTAGAAGATAATGGTAAGGGAATGTCTGAGGAAGACCTTGCTAACATTGTTCAACATATTAATCGTGAAGAGGGCGATGAAATGAAATCAATTGGGTTAAGAAATATTCATCAACGCTTGAAACTAAGATATGGGAATCAGTTTGGGATCTCGATAAAAAGCAGCAAAGATAAAGGAACGATGGTCACTTTGTCCATTCCAGTTCAGGGGATTCACCATGTTTAAGGTGCTGTTGGCTGACGATGAACCTATTATCACAAAAGGACTGGCGGCAATCCTGGATTGGGAAGATTACGGGTTTGAAATTGTCTATACAGCCGAAAGCGGGGAGGAGGCTCTTGCCTATATCAAACAGTATCCCGTCGACATTCTCATCACTGATATCTTAATGGGGGAAATGTCCGGCCTTGATTTAATTCAAGAGGTAAAGAACATCCGGCCCGAGATTAAAAGTATTGTCTTAACAGGTTATCAAGAATTTGACTTTATTAAAAAAGGTCTGTTATTAGGTATTGAAAATTATTTGGCGAAGCCTGTAGATGAAGAGGAATTATTGACAACACTCCAAACGGTGGGACGAAAATTAAAGAATGAAGCAGCTGGGAGTAAGTCCCAGGAAACGTCTATACTGTTGGATAATACGTTATGGAGCTTTTTAATGGGTGAAATGGACCGGCGTGATTTTCTTGAGAGATTAGCATTTTACAAGATAGAAGTTAACCAGCCGTTTTACAATGTGTCCATCTTAAGTATTGAAAATTATCAAAATGCCAAGATTGTTAAGGAACTTCGAAGCTTTATTGAGGAGCAGTACTCGGCCTTATGTCTGTATAGTCCAAACCAAGAGCTTGTGATTGTCTTTGGTGGTGGAAGTAAAGAGGAGTTGGTCAAGCAAAACCAAAGCCTTGTTGAAAACCTCCGCGAGGAACGACAAGGAACAGGCTTATTCTATTTGGCGATGGGAAAGCCTGTTTGTGTGATTGATGGATGGGAAAATAGTTTTACCCACGCAAGGGAACATAGCTCCCTGCAGTTATATTTAGAACCTAATGTGCTTATTTCAGATAAACAACCAATCGATCGTCAGGAGGAAGTAAAACGGCAGCAAGAATTTAAAGATATGATCGTTAAACGGCTTATGAATGCAGATGAAGAATCGTTGGAATTGATAGATTTATATTTTAAGGATTTAACACAAAAAGCAAAGATCATTTCCCCACAAGTGGCGAAGAAATATACATTTGATTTAATTTCTTATATTCATTACTCCTTACAGCCGGAAGATCTATCGCTTTATACTGCTGCTGTTGAACGACTCGTGTATAGCTCGGATATCGGGCAGATGAAGACAATTTTGACTGAATATTGTTATGAATTGATCCTGACGATTCATAATCATGTTTATTTGCGAAGCCCGATTGTGCAAAATGTTCTTCAGTATATCCATACTCACTATCATGAAGGGCTGTCATTAAAAACACTGGGGCAGCAGTTTCATGTTAATGCCATTTATCTGGGGCAATTGTTTCAAAAAGAGGCAGGGGTCGTCTTTTCTGAATACCTCAATCGCTACCGATTGGAAAAGGCGAAGGAGCTGCTGAAAACAACCCATTATAAGGCAGGAGAAATCGGTAAGAAGGTAGGCTATTCTGATACTACTTATTTTTATAAACAATTTAAGAAAATTGTTGGCACTACACCGAGTGAGTGGAGGAAAATTTAACGTCTCCTAAGCGTGTGCCATTTACTTTAAAAAAGAGGGTGATCACAATGGGAAAAGCTAGATTTGAACAGAACATCCAGCACCAGTTTCCGGATAACTTTTGGTGGGGAAGTGCAGCGTCCGGTCCGCAAACAGAAGGGGCTGCGCTGATAGATGGAAGAAAACCAAGCATCTGGGATTATTGGTATAGCATCGAACCTGGGTGTTTCCATAATGGTGTAGGTCCGGAGAACACATCCGGTTTCTATCATCGCTTTAAACAGGATATACAGCTGATGAAAGAAACGGGCCATAACTCATTCCGGACCTCGATTCAATGGTCACGATTAATTCCGGATGGAACAGGTGAAATAAATGTGAAAGCGGTTGCCTTTTACAATCAAGTCATCGATGAATTATTGGCAAATGATATCGAGCCATTTATAAACTTATATCATTTCGACATGCCGATGTGCATGCAAGAAAAAGGAGGATGGGAAAGCAGGGAAGTCGTAGACGCCTATGTGAATTATGCGCAAAACTGCTTTCGCTTATTTGGCGATCGTGTGAAATATTGGTTTACCTTTAATGAGCCCATTGTTCCTGTTGAGGCAGGCTATTTATATAATTGGCATTATCCTAATATAGTCGATTTTAGACGGGGGGCACAAGTTGCTCACAATACGATCGTTGCACATGCGAGGGCAGTAGGGGCGTTTAAAAAGTTAAATCTAGAGGGCAAGATCGGCATTATCCTGAACTTAACACCATCCTATCCAAAAAGCGAGAATAGCGAAGATGTGAAAGCGGCCCAGATTTCCGATTTATTCTTTAACCGTAGTTTCTTAGATCCAGTCACAAAAGGGGAGTATCCTGCTGACTTGGTAAAAATTTTAAAGGAAAGAGATCTGCTTCCAACCGTAGAGGCGGGCGATTTGGAAGTAATAAAAGATAATCTCATCGATCTATTAGGAGTAAACTATTATCAGCCCCGCCGCGTTAAAGCAAAGTCGGAGCCAGTGCCGGAGGATGCTGCGTTTATGCCAGAACATCTCTTTGACCCCTATATCATGCCCGGACGGAAAATCAACCCACACCGCGGTTGGGAGATTTGTGAAGAGGTCATTTATGATATTATGATCGATCTTCGTGACCATTATGATAATATCCCCTTCTTTATCTCCGAAAATGGCATGGGTGTCGAAGGCGAGGAGAAATTTCACAATCAAGAAGGATTCATTGAGGATGATTACCGGATTGATTTTGTTCGTGAGCACTTAAAATGGGTTCATAAAGGTATTCAGGAAGGGGCGAATTGTCTTGGATACCATATTTGGACATTCATGGATAATTGGTCCTGGACTAATTCCTATAAGAACCGCTATGGATTGGTAGAGGTAGATTTAAAAAACGATTTAAACCGTACCATTAAGAAATCGGGCAGATGGTATAAGAGGTTGGCCGAAAACAATGGATTTTAAGTCTAGCAGGATAAATTTTTATAACTTTTTTAAAAACGTACCACTCATTTAAGTGGTGCGTTTTTTTTGCCGCTATTGATATTAAAAAATACTTAACAACCTACATTTTTTTCCCTTCCTGTTCATGAAGGAAAGTGTTCTTTATTTTGTCCAATGAATCTATGTTTTCCCCAATAGGTTGGTAAGGTAAAACTTGCTAAAATAATGTAAAGGCTTACACGGGATGGTCTTTATATGAAAATATGTCATTCGAAGGAGGAGAAGAAGCTTACCAAGTAATCTGTCTTTTAAGCTTTATATAGTAGTCATTATACAGATGTTTTAAGTAACAGCGAGAGCATAATTAACTTCCATGAGTAAGTCAGTACGAACAAATTGTTAGCACTTAACAAAAAGGGGAGGAAAATGGATGTATTCTCGATTGGGAAAAACTAAAAAATCATTAATCGTCAGTGCTTCTATGCTTTTGGCCTTACAGACTAGCTTTTCAACGACGGCTTTGGCCGGTGACACACTGCCGTATACGGGAGACAGTTCAGCCGGAGTAAGTCAGCCTACCCAGCATGGGTATACAGCAAATGACATTATCGAATGGAATCCAAAAACAGATAAATTTGCAGAAATGCTCAGAGCAAAAGTGCCATTACAAGAACGGAATGAAGCTTTCACCGCCACACAGGCAAACCCTGAATTGAGCCCTGAAACACAAATGTTTAACCTAGCCGGGGATTATGGGAATTCATTTATGGATAGTACAGCCTATACGAATAAATTTGGTGAATACACGTTTCCATACTGGCAGTATACAGACTATTATTCCTACTGGCATGGTATGGCAACAGCCGATGTTCCGAAAGATTTATATAATCCTAGTCTTCCTTGGTATGAAAGATGGTTTGAATTTGGTGTATTAAATATCCCCAATCCAGCTTATACGAATGCTGCTCATAAAAACGGGGTAAAATCTCTTGCCGTCATTTTCTTCTCAAGTAATGACAGGGGACCGCAAACCTATACACAAATGCTTGTTAAGGACAAGGATGGAAACTTCCCTGTTGCTGAAAAATTGATTGAAATGGCCGATTATTATGGTTTTGACGGGTATTTCTTTAATCAGGAAGAGTCTTCAGGGGTAGCAGTGAAAGATATTCCTACGTATAAAGAGTTTTTAAAGGTTTTAAGAGATAGCGGTGTATATGTCCAATGGTATGATTCTGTCCATAATGAAACTGGCAGAACCAGGTATGAAAATGAATTCACAGCGGTTAATAGTCCATTTCTAAGGGATCCGAAATATGGCGATCTTGCTCATTCGATTTTCTTGAATTACCTTTGGAATAAAAACAAAATGACAAACTCAAAGGCACATGCAGAGAGTCTAGGTTTAGATCCTCTAGAATCGGTGTTTGCAGGTGTTGAAGCTGGCGGCGACCGGTTTAATAAACATCGGAACGATCTCCGAAATAATTTGGACGATAACGGAAAACCAATGAATAGTATTGCATTGCTGGGAGCAGACTTTACCCATCATGGATTAGATGAGGATCTTGGCGGGGAAGATACCATGCGTCGAAATAACAGCGATTATCAATGGATGTCGTTCATCCGTGATCGTGCATGGTGGACTGGCCCGAATCTGGATCCAGCCAACACTGGCAGAAATGCTGCCACTAACCTGTCCGATGTAGCAGCAAAAGGGGACAATTGGGATGGCGTTGCCGCGTATATTGCGGAACGCAGCGTCATTAATGGTGCTAACTTTGTTTCCAATTTTAATATGGGCCGCGGATTAGACTATTATGTTGATGGCGAAGTCAGCAATTCAGACGAATGGTCCAATATCAATATTCAGGATATTCCTGTTTCGTGGCAGTGGTGGCTTGAAACGACAGGCACCCCTCTGCAGGTAGATTTTGATTTTGGCCCTGATTACAATGCTGGTGAACGATTCGATTATGAAAAGATTGGCGCTTATAATGGCGGTAACTCATTAGTGGTTAACGGCACATTAGATGCTGAAAACTTTTTACGCCTCTATAAGACTGATTTACAGGTAAAAGACAGTTCCAAATTTTCGGTTACGTATCAAAAAGCATCTCAAGATGACGCATCCGTTATGAGTATCGGTTTACTCTTTAAGGACTCTCCTGAAGAGGTTGTTAAAGTAGCAGTACCAAACTCCGGTAAACAGACTGATGGCTGGGTAACAGCAGACCTTGACTTGTCTCCATACGTCGGAAAAGAGATTGCTGCATTTGGGCTCGTTTTTGATAATGGTGATGCAGCTATTGAAGATTACCAGATGAATATTGGGCAAGTAAAGATTAGCGATGGATCAATTGAGGAACCAAAAGCACCAACAGATCTGCAAATAACAAAAGCACTCCGTGATTCTAATGAAATGTATATTTCATGGGATCTAAAAGAATATGATGAAGTCAAGCAATACAATATCTATAACAATGGAGCTTATGTTGGCGGAATTTATGATGAAGTATTTTATATTAAAAATCTAAAAGGGCTCACTGGTGAGATTTCTCTTACAGCGGTAAGTCACGATGGTCAGGAAAGTGAACCAGCAGTCGTCGAATACGATTTAACAAAAGGTGTTCATTCTATTAAAGCAACACAAACGGATAACGGAGATATGGTGATTTCTTGGGAGAATCCAGAGGATGTAACTGGAAAGACCACCGTCGAAATTTCCACCGAGTACGACTATGCCAAAGCAGTCAATAAAACGATCACCGTTAACAATGGCAAGACCGAAGCGAAACTTGTCAATATGCCGATTAATGGGGATAAGTATCATCTTAGAATCAAAATTGGCAATCATGATTGGGTGAGCTACAACGGCACATTTATTGATAAATCAATCGAAGCGTATCCGGCTGAAAAAGTAACGATAAATGGAAATGCTGTGACGTGGGAATTGCCAGAATCGAGAGATTGGCACTACCTGTATGTCTACGAAAATGGTGTCGCCAAAACGTTTAATACCACATACAGTCAAGGACGTAAACCTTATATTATTCGCGGACGCACACATTTAAATCAACTCACATTCCAAACTCAATCAACAGACAGTATCCTTGAATTTGTGATTCAAGACTATTCAGGCAATAAAGCCAGTACAATTGTCAGAATGTCCTTGGATGACCTTTATGGTGTTATCAACGGATTGGTTGAGAAAGAAGAAATAAGCTTGGAAGCTAGTGAAAAATTAGTAGATACATTAAACACGGCAAAACAACATTATGACGGCGGCCGCTTGGAGCAGGCGGTAACTCACTTGGAAAAATTAAGAGTTACCGTAGATCAAAATCTATTTAAGGATGTATCGGTAGACACAAAGAATAGGTTAAAAGCTAGTGCGGACTATTTTGTAAGAGTATGGTCAGAGTAATAGGCTGGCGTTATTGAAATAATTACCTATATGGATGTATGGCGGATACACTACGATCTGCCATACTCTTTGTATTTTTGTAAGATTAATAGCTTAGGAGGAAACAGCTTTGACTTTGGAGAGAATACATCGATTTATTCAGCAATTATCGAATTACCAGATATTGGGGACCGTCCAGATCAAGGATTGGCGTGCACAGCGAGGCTTTTATAGTGAACCGGGAAAATATGAATTTGATTCAGAGGAAACTTTCCTTATTAATGAAGGGGATTGGTTAATCGATTTAGGCACGACAATGTTTTTGGAAAAAGAAGTATCGATACCACTACAGTGGCGGAATCGGCCATTTGGTCTCACTTTTCTTCCAGGCTTAAAAGGGGGCAGGACTCTCCATGAGGCATTGGTTTCAATAGATGGTATGCCCTATCATGGGATTGACCGGAATCGAAGCTATGTACCGTTTCCGGAGTATGTACGGGGAAAAGAAACAATCAACATTAAAATAGAGTTATTTAATTATGCAGGCCAAACGCTTGATGAATTAAATTATCAGAATGAACCAGCCGAATATGCCCCGCCTCCCCTTACCCTCTTGAAAGGGAGCCTCGAGTTGCCGAATACTGCTGTCCAAAGTCTATTGGCAACTGTAAAAGCTTACTTTGAGGCTGCGAAATTGCTGCCGGAAGGTGACATGGGACGTTACAAAATCATAGAGGCTTTGACTGAGGTTGAACATAAAATTCTGTTTGAAAAGTTTGAAGCCTTATCGAAAGAATCATGGGTGACAGAAGTCGAGGAAGATTTAAAGAAAACACTATCCACTTTGGCCAGCCATCAGGGCCAAATTTTAATGGTAGGTCAGTCTCATATTGATTTGGCATGGTTGTGGCCGGTGAAGGAAGCTGTTCGCAAATGCAGCCGAACATTTTCGACGATGAGTACTTTACTTGAAGAAAATCCGAACTTTACATATGCACAAAGCCAGCCGCAGGCCTATGAATTTGTGAAAGAGCATTACCCAGACATCTATAAAAGGGTGAAGAGGCATATCGCAGAAGGGCGCTGGGAAGTAGTGGGAGGCATGTGGGTAGAGCCTGATTTAAATATGCCATCCGGTGAATCATTAGTCCGTCAGCTGTTGTATGGAATGAAATTTTACAAAGAGGAATTTGGTGTACGGCCAAGAATTGAATGGCTTCCTGATACCTTTGGATATTGTGCCTCCTTGCCTCAATTGTTAAAGGGTGCAGGAATTGACTACTTTATGACTACCAAAATGAATTGGAATGATACAAATCCATTTCCATATGATTTATTTTACTGGGAAGGGATCGATGGAACCCGGATTCTTTCTTATCTAAATCATGGAGTAAATGAATATACTCATCCAAAGGAAGTCAAAGACCATTGGGAGAGTTTTAAGCAGAAGAATGTCTATCCAAAACAAATGCTTCTCTATGGACATGGAGATGGCGGCGGCGGTGTTACGCAAGAAATGATTGATTATATTGATCGTTCATCTTCTCTTCCTGGCCTTCCGGCTGTAGTGAACAGTACAGTACATGAATTCTTCGATGGTATAAATGAAGCCAACCCGCAGCTGCCTTCATGGGTCGGAGATATGTATTTAGAGCTTCACCGGGGAACGTACACGACACATGCCAGAAACAAGAAGTGGAATCGGCAGGCGGAAGTCCTGTACCGGGATGCTGAAATTTGGAGCAGTTTTGCTGCAAACTTCGCTAAAGCAACAGGCCAGCCTTCATCATTGGAAGAGGGCTGGAAACTACTTCTCCTTAACCAATTTCATGATATTATTCCGGGATCGTCTGTTCCGGAGGTATACGTAGATTCAGAATCTGATTACAAGGAGATTTTTGAATACGGAGAGAAGGTAAGACAGGACGCCTTACATGCTTTGGAAGCAGAAATTAACACTGAGGGCAACGGGGTTCCGATAATCCTTTTTAACAGTTTATCCTGGATGAGATCTGAAAGTGTTAAGATTGTCGGCGGATCTGAATTGGACGGAAAATGTGCGGTAAATAAGGATGGAGAGGAACTCCCAACAGATTTGATTCTAAGGGAGGACGGACAAATAGAATTATCCGTTCATGTTTCGGATATTCCGGAGATGGGCTACAAAACTATTTGGTTAAAGGATAGTGGGAAACAAGTCATTCACGCTCAACAGGATATGCCGCACGAATGGGATACTGAACATTACGTGGTTGAATGGAATGAAAAGGGTGAAATTTCCCGCCTTTATGATAAAGGTGCAAAGCGCGAAGTGTTGCAGGAAGGAGCTGCCGCCAATCAGTTCCAGCTTTTCCATGACCGTCCGCTTCTTTGGGATGCATGGGATATCGATCCGGAATTCGAAAATCAGCCGGCCGAAAGTGTTGTGCTGGTTGAACAAGGTATTCAAAGAGGGACCACGAAGGACGTCATTCGATTTAAGTGGCAGCTGTCTCAATCTACAATCGAACAGGATATGATTCTTTACCACCACAGCAAAAGGATCGATTTCCAAACCAAAGTCGATTGGCAGGAGAAGCACAAATTATTAAAAGTTGCTTTCCCTGTTGATGTGGTCAGCTACAAGGCTACATTTGAAATTCCATTTGGTTCAGTGGAAAGAGCGACACATTCGAATACTAGCTGGGAAAAAGCACAATTTGAAGTATGCGGTCACCGATTTGCCGACCTTTCTGAAGCCAATTATGGCGTCAGTCTATTGAATGATTGCAAGTATGGCTATGATGTGAAACAGAATGTTTTGCGTTTATCCTTGTTGCGTGCACCTAAATGGCCTGACCAGGGAGCAGACATAGGACCACATGAATTTACCTATTCTCTTTTCCCTCATGAAGGTGATTGGAGAAAAGCAGAAGTTGTAAATCAGGGCTATGAATTGAATCACCCTGTGAATGTTTTTGTGGCTTCTGCTCATCAGGGAAGTCTGGCAAATTCCCATTCCTTTATTGAGACTGAATCCAAACAGGTGATTCTTGATACAGTGAAGCAGTCAGAGGATCGCACGGGTCTTGTGTTAAGAATGTATGAATCTAGCGGCGGCAGAGAGAAGGTTCATTTGTCTTTGACTAGGCCGGTAACTTCTGCACATGAAGCCAACCTTTTGGAAGAGAAACAAGCGTGCGTTACAGTTCAAGGAAATAACCTATCCTCATCGCTAAAGCCATTTGAAGTAAAAACGATTTTAGTAACGTTATAGATAGAAGCAAGTAAGAATAACAGCCAATCAAAGTAAAAGTTAGGTGAAAAAATGGTACATTCCAATACTGCAAACGAAACAATCTCTGAAAGAGTAGACACATTACTGGCAAGCATGACCTTAAAGGAAAAAGTGGGCCAGGTGAACCAGAAGCTGTATGGCTGGGAAGTTTACAGGAAAACAGACACTGGGTATGAACTGACTAAAAAATTTAAAGAACATGTTCAATTTGGGGAGGGGATTGGAGTCTTGTACGGACTGTTCCGTTCTGATCCCTGGTCAGCCGTCAATTATGAAAATGGCATAACAGAAAATCAGAGCGCTGAAGTGGCCAATATGATTCAACAATATGTAAAGGAGCACACTAGATTAGGAATTCCTGTCCTTCTTTCAGAAGAAAGCTCTCACGGTCATCAAGGTTTAGACAGCATGATTACGCCAGTCAATTTGGGTGTCGGTGCGACATGGAATCCTGAATTGCACGAAGAACTGATGGCAGCTGTTGCCGAAGAAATCAGGGCAAAAGGTGCCCATTTGGCACTCGTTTCGACACTCGATATCCTGCGTGATCCAAGATGGGGAAGATCAGAGGAATGCTTCAGTGAAGATCCTTATCTCACCTCCAGATTAACGGAGGCTGTAATAAAAGGGATACAGGGGGAAGAAAGCGACAGTATTCCTGCGGGGAAAATGATTGCTGTTTTAAAACATTTTGCGGCTCAGGGAAACGGCTTAGGAGGAAAGAATGCTGCACCGGCTTCCATAGGCGAAAGGGAATTGAGGGAAATTCACCTGCCACCGATGGTCGCAGCCATCCAATCAGGTGCTCTTGCCTGTATGGCAGCCTACAATGAAATTGACGGAATTCCCTGCCATTCTAACGGCTATCTTCTCAATCATATATTACGGGAGGAATTCGGGTTTAAGGGAGCGGTTATGGCTGATGGCTGTGCACTTGACAATTTGGTCCAATTAACCCAAAGCCATGAAAAAGCGGCTGCATTAGCCCTTGAAAACGGGGTGGATATAAGCCTGTGGGATGATGTGTTTACGAAATTAGAAAAAGCTATCGAAACCGGCCTTGTCAGTGAAGAAAGGCTTAATGACGCCGTAAGAAGAGTTTTGACGCTCAAATTCAAAATGGGATTGTTTGAACAACCTTATGTGGAAGAAATAGAACCGCAAAATATGAAACAAAAAGAAAACATCAATCTTGAATCAGCCCGCCAGTCGATTGTTTTGTTAAAAAATGAAGGGATTCTGCCGCTCAAAAAGAATGTTGAAAAAATCGCGGTCATTGGCCCTAATGCAGATGCTATTTATAATCAGCTTGGCGATTATACGCCATTCCAACGGGAAGGCAGTGTCATCACTGTCCTGAAAGGGATTTCTTCATTAGCAAAAGAGGCAGAAGTGACATACGAAAGAGGCTGTGGCATTCGTTCTGCCAACTCGGAGGAAATGGAAAAGGCCGTTCGACTTGCTAGGAGTTCAGATGTTGCCATCGTTGTTTTAGGAGGTTCAAGTGCAAGGAATTTTGATGCTCAATTTGACCTAAACGGGGCCGTAGTCAATACAACAGGCGAGGAAGAAATGGATTGCGGCGAAAATGTAGATGTAGCCGATTTGGAATTAGGCGGCGAACAGCTCCAACTGCTGCAAAAGGTGATGGAAACGGGAACCCCGACAGTCGTGGTGCTGATACAAGGGAGACCACATGCGATACCATGGATTGCAGAACATGTCCCGGCTGTATTAAGTGCTTGGTATCCAGGACAAATGGGCGGTCAAGCTATAGCAGAGGTTTTATTTGGAGAAATCAACCCAAGTGGACGCCTGCCTGTTTCAATTCCAAGGTCCTCTATGCAGCTTCCTGTTTTCTATAATTACAAGGAGGGGGGATACAAAAAGGACTATTTCGATATGACTGGACAATCATTATATCCGTTTGGTTATGGACTTTCTTATACCGAATTTACCTATGAAAATCTTCGGGCTGCGCGAAAGACAATTTCTTCTGACCAACTGCTGGCAGGGGAAAAGTTCACGATCTCCGTAGAAGTGACCAATAACGGGAAGTATGATGGCTACGATGTGATTCAGCTCTATCTGAAAGGAAAGGGCTCGAGTATAACAAGAAGGGTAAAGGAATTAAAAGGTTTTAAGAAGGTATGGCTTTCCGTTGGTGAAACAAAGATAGTAGTTTTTGAGATGGGGATGGAAGAACTACAGGTTTTTAACAGTCAAAATAAATATCGGTTAGAGCCTGGAAGTTTTGAAATTGAAGTTGGAAATCCTGTCGACTTTTTATCAGACACCCTGAAAATACATTGATTTAGTGCTGGGATAATCGGGAAAAAATCAATTACTGAATTGCTAGACATTAAAAGTAAAAGGACTAACTTGTTGCGGGTTGGTCCTTTAATAAAATCGATAGGGATTAACAGAAGTAGAACTAAAGAACAATTTATAGCGGATGATTAAGAAATCAGGAAGATGGTATAAACTGCTGCCTGAAAATAATGGCTTCTAATTAAGTAATCGAGCAGGGCTTAAAACTAGTAAATCTATTCATACAGCAGAAAGGAAATGGAATGAAATGGAAAAATACCTTTTAGGAATTGATTTAGGAGGAACAAATTTAAGGGTCGCGGTCGTAACATACGAAGGTCGGCTGGTGGAAGAAATGAATGTAGAAACAGAGAGTGAAAAAGGTCCTTATTATGTCATCGATCAAATGATTCAGCTTTGTGAGAAAATCATGCGGGAACGAAACATTGAGGCCATAGGAATTGGTTCCCCTGGTCCTTTAGATGTAAAGCAAGGCTTAATCTTAAGTCCAAACAATCTGCCTGGGTGGGATAATATCCCATTAGTGGACATGCTAGAAAAGGCATTACATAAAAAAGTTGTCCTTGATAATGATGCAAATGCAGCCGCACTTGCTGAGGCGGTATTGGGTGCAGGAAAAGGGAAAGAGTCTGTTTTTTATCTGACTGTTAGTACCGGCGTCGGCGGTGGGTATGTCTTTCGCCATCAATTAATTCAAGGCGCGCATTTCTGTGCCGGTGAAGTGGGGAACATGATTATAGATCGCGACGGACCGCCGCATCATGCACTAAATATCGGCTCCTTGGAAACCTTGGCCAGTGGTACTGCCTTGAAGCAGCAGGGAAATCAACGATTAGGGACCAACGGGCATGCAGGAGAAGTATTTGCACTTGCAAATGAAGGGAACCCTGAGGCGATAGAGATTGTTGACCAAATGCTTACTTCATTAGCAAAAGGGATTTCGAATATTGTTCATACTATTGACCCGCACATTATTGTTTTGGGCGGCGGAGTTATGCAATCAAAGGAATATATCATGACTCCCCTGCTTGAAAAAGTAAATGATTATCTATATCCGCAGCTGCGGAATAAGGTGCAAATTGAATGTGCCTCGTTGGGGACAAAAGCAGGCATAATCGGAGCCGCATTGTTGACACAACAAGTATCGTTTTAATAAGGGGTGAGGTGGATGATGAAGGCTTATATGGTATTTGATATTGGCGGCACATATATTAAATATGCGGTTATGAATGATGAAGCAATGAAACTTGAAAGCGGGAAGATTCCTACTCCTAGGGCGGGACTAGAAGTATTTCTGCAGAATATTACCGACATTGTAATGCACTATAGAAGTTTATTTGATATCAAAGGGATTGCCTTAAGTTCTCCGGGTGCAGTAGACGTCTATCGAGGTTTTATCGGCGGGGCAAGTGCGATTCCCTATATCCACGGCGTATGCCTGACTGACTTGCTGAAGGAGAAAACAGGTCTTTTCGTATCAATTGAAAATGATGCAAACTGTGCGGCATTGGCAGAAGGATGGATTGGTCGGGCGAAAGAAACGGATTACTATATTTGTATTGTCATTGGGACAGGAATTGGAGGAAGCATTGTTATCAATCAAACGATTTTGCGTGGAGCAACGCTTCACGGTGGGGAGTTTGGCTACATGATTACGGGGAATCCAGTGCAGATGAATCCACTGCAATCGACCTGGAGCAAGGTTGCTTCTACACATGCGCTTGTAGAAGAAGTGGAAGTGAGAAAATCACTTGCTAAAGGAACATTAAATGGGGAAGATGTATTTCGTTTGGCTGAAGGGGGAGACCTCGTTGCGAAAGAATCCCTTGCCTATTTTTACAAAAAGCTGGCAGTAGGTATTTATAATTTGAAATATGCACTAGATCCGAAAAAAATTCTGATCGGCGGGGGAATTAGCAAGCGGCCGGAAGTGATTGAAGGGATCAATCAGGAGCTGCGGCATTTGAAGGATGAAATCTCTACGCTCGATATTACGGTTGAAGCCTGTCAATTTGATAACGATGCTAACTTAATTGGCGCATTATTTCATTTCTTGAGAGTGCCTCTCTCTAATAGAAATCTAATATCATAGCTCAATACTAAATAAAAAGGCTGAAAAATGTAAATAAAGGTTTCTAACAGCCTTTATTCGACTAATAAATTCTAAAAATTTGATAATATCAAAAAATTATTGACTATCTCATTTTTAAAATGTTACAATTGAATTACCGATAACATTATTAATGATGTTGATAAGATGATGTATACAAATAAAAGGCGCCATTACGGTTGTTAAACGGGTGATACTTGTCCATGCTATTTTATTCATTTTTCGGGGGGTGAAGCCATTGAATGGCTTAGGGAAGGTTTTGTATAGAGTAGGCGATTTGCTTGCGAAAGCCATGTATCTCCATTGTTTATGGGTCGTATTTACCCTTGCTGGGTTGGTAATATTCGGTGTGATGCCAGCAACAACATCTGTGTTTTCAGTTATTCGAAAATGGCATATGAAGGAGAATGATGTCCCGATTTTTCGTACATTTGTAGACTCCTATAAGTCATATTTTATAGAAACAAATCTATTAGGTCTCGTTTATTTCTTACTAGGTCTATTTCTTTATTTCGACCTTCGTATAGTAAATACCGAATTACATATGGATATTATTCGTATCTTCGTATTGATCGCAGGTTTTCTCTACATACTTATGGGGCTATTTTTACTTCCCGTTTATGTTCATTTCAACCTGTCGAAACTAAACTATTTTAAACAAAGCTTTTTAATCGTTTTCGCCCGTCCTCTTGAAACGTTTTTAATGTTGGTAAGTTTAGTAGTTTCATATTATCTTTTCCTCTATCTCCCGGTTGTGTTTGTCTTTGCCGGTACAACCATTGTTTCCTTTCCATTGATGTGGATTGGAATGCGGTCGTTTAATAAAATTCAAGTAAAACAAACAGCATACTTAACACCCAGTACGAACATGAAAAAAATAGTTGGTTTTAAAATTTAATTGAATATTCGCATTTATGTTTGTTATCGGTAACAAAATATATAAAAAATAATATAAAAAGGGAGTGTTAGTCATTGAATGTTACTGGGGCAGTTGAGAATAAATCAACCATTTCTGAAGTAAAGCATAAAACTAAGAAAAAGCCTTTGACAAAAATTAAAAAAAGCTGGCAACTATATGTCCTTTTTATCCTGCCACTGATGTATATCTTAGTTTTCCATTACTACCCTATGTATGGCGCTTCTATCGCGTTTAAAAACTTTGACCCTGTATTAGGGATTGGAGGAAGTCCTTGGGTAGGTTTTGAACATTTTAAAAAGTTCTTTGAATCATACGACTTTGTAAGGGTATTAAAAAATACGCTAGGCCTAAGTCTTTATAGTTTAATAGCAGGTTTTCCTCTTCCTATTTTATTAGCTTTAAGTCTTAACTATGTATACTCAAAAAGATTTAAGAAGGCAGCACAGTTAATCACATATGCTCCTCACTTTATATCGGTTGTCGTTATGGTTGGGATTATTTTTATGATTTTAGACCCCCGCGGTCCAATAAATAATCTTCTTACCTTCTTTGGGGTTAAAGAGGGAATTAACTTTATGGGTGAGGCGGATTATTTTAAATCGATTTTTGTTTTTAGTGGCATCTGGCAAAATGTTGGTTTCGGCTGCATTATTTATTTGGCCGCATTGACAAGCGTCAGCCCTGAACTTCATGAAGCTGCCATAGTAGACGGTGCTTCGAAGATCCGCAGAATCTGGCATGTCGATATTCCGGGTATCATGCAGACCGCTGTATTGGTCCTCATTCTTAATATGGGAAGCTTCTTGGATACCGGGTTTGAAAAAGTTTTATTAATGCAAAATCCATTAAATCTTTCATCATCTCAAGTAATTGACACCTATGTGTATAATGTCGGTCTTGTCTCTGCACTTCCGCAGTATTCGTATGCAGCTGCTATAGGAATTTTTAAATCATTAGTAGCATTTATTCTTATTATTGCCTCCAACAAGTTGGCGAAAAAGGTTGGACAGGATGGGCTATGGTAAACCAATTAAAAGAGGAGGATTCTTATGAACACAAAGATTGGTGAGTCAAGGGGTGACCGCATTTTCACTGTTTGCAATTACATTTTCCTATCACTCCTCGTCCTTTCAGTTTTGTATCCGCTTATTTATGTACTTAGTGCATCCTTAAGTTCGACAAACGCTGTTGCAAGCGGGCGGGTCTGGTTATTTCCTGTAGAGTTCAGTTTGTTAGGATATAAGACAATCTTTGAATATAGCAAAATTTGGGTCGGATATGGAAATTCATTGTTTTATATGATTGTGGGAACAACAGTGAATGTTATTTTAACCATTTTAGCTGCATATCCGCTTTCACGGAGAGACTTTTATGGGCGCGGAATTTTCATGTTCCTGTTTGTGTTCACTATGATGTTTAATGGTGGATTGATTCCAAACTATCTTCTAGTACAAGATTTGGGTTTATTAAATTCCCGCTGGGCTCTTATTATTCCAAATGCTTTATCGGTGTTTAATGTCATTATTACGATGAGTTTCTTTAAATCAACCATTCCAAATGAATTGCTTGAATCGGCTCAACTTGATGGGTGCAATGATTTTAAATTTCTATTTAAAATTGTGTTACCGCTTTCAGCTCCTATCATTGCGGTTATTTCTCTCTTTTATGCCGTTGGGCATTGGAATTCCTATTTCGGTGCATTAATTTATTTGCGCGATGCCAGTTTATTCCCGCTGCAGCTCATATTAAGGGACATTCTTGTTCAAAACAGCGTAGACCCTTCGATGATGGGTGATGCAACACAATTGGCAAATAAAATTGGGCTTCAACAGCTGCTAAAATATTCACTTATTGTTGTCTCTTCCCTTCCGGTTTTAATTGCCTATCCTTTTGTCCAAAGGTTCTTTGTAAAGGGTGTTATGATTGGATCTTTAAAAGGATAACCAGGTAAGTAATCTTTTTCATTTCCACTGGGAGGGGGTGATAGCACTTATTGACCCTGTAAATTTCTTCTTTTAACGGTATGGAATTAAATTGCTTTAAAAAGCTATTATGTTTTTTCAATGAAACTTATTAAGGGGGATGAACCATGAAAAGAAAGTTTAATACGCTTCTGTCTTTAGTAATAGCCATGTTACTGCTATTGGTTGGCTGTTCCAATAATGCCTCCACAACCCAAAAGAAAGACAAAGAATACAAAGATATTGTCACGGAAGCAGGAACATTTCCAATTGTAAAGGAAAAACAGACCTTAACTGTCCTGACCAAATCTAACACTGGGGTAAAGGATTTTGCCACCAATGAGTTTACGAAATGGTACGAAGAGAAAACTGGAGTACATATCAAGTGGGAAGTTCTTCCTGAGGAGGGTGCTGCGGAAAAGTTAAATCTTATGCTGGCTAGCGGTGAATATCCAGATGTCATTATGGATATGACTCTTACACCAGCGCAATTACGCGTGTATGGGGAAAAAGGTGTCTTTCTTAGGTTAAATGATTTGATTGACAAGTATGGTGTTCAAACGAAGAAAATGTTCCAAGAAATGCCTTTAGTTGAAGATGCAGTAACAACCCCGGAGGGCGATATTTTTGCCCTGCCGCAGGTAAATGAATGTTTTCACTGTACGACGTCTCAAAAAATGTGGATATATAAGCCATGGTTGGACAAGCTTGGACTTGATGTACCAACTACCACAGAGGAATTTTACGATGTCATGATGGCATTCAAAACACAGGATCCAAATGGCAATGGAAAAGCGGATGAGATCCCGTTTTCAGGTATGAAGAATTATTGGCATGAAGAGGTTGACGGCTTTCTTATGAACCCGTTTAGTTATAGTGATAAATATATTGAAGATGGAAAATTTGTTGTACCATGGGATAAGCCTGAATGGAGAGAAGGCTTAACATTTTTAAATAAGATGTACAATGATGGTTTAATTTATTCAGGCTCATTTACACAAGATCCTGAACAATTTAAAAAATTGGGTGAAAACCCAGACATCCCAATTTTAGGTGCTGCAGCATCCTCGGTTCCTTCATTTTTTACAGATGTTTCAGACAAGGGAAGAGCGAAGGATTTTGTTGCCGTTCCGCCTTTAAAAGGCCCAGATGGTCAACAAATAACACTTTACGAACCATCACCGGTTACCCGTCCTGCTGAGTTTATCATTACGAATAAAGCAAAACATCCGGATGTTGCCTTTAGATGGGCAGAAGCAATGTATGAAAACGAAGTCACGATTAATTCCGTTTTTGGAATGGGTCAGTTCCTTGATGCGGAAGAGGGTCAACTTGGTTTGGATGGAAAACCAGCCGTATGGACATTAGAGGAGCTGGATCCAAACAATGTTAACAATAATATAGGTTGGAATCAAACCGGTCCATCTCTAAGAACAAATGCATTCCGTGCTGGTCAAGCAGTACCTCCGGGGGATCAGGAACAGCTTTTATGGAAGGCCACAGAAGAACATGTACCATACATCTCAACGACCATCGAGCCGGTTCCAAAATTATTCTTTAGTGAGGAAGATTCAAACAAATTAGCTACACTTGAACAATCAATCGAGGATTACGTTGATGAAATGACAGCTGCGTTTATTACTGGAAAAACAAAACTTGATGATAAATCTTGGAAAGAGTATGTCAAGAATTTAGAGAATGCCGGTCTTAAAGATTACATTCAAGTCTATCAAAAAGCTTACGATGAAAAATACAAAAAATAATTTACTAGTTTAATTGTTCTCTAGCGAAAAGGGGAAGAGTAGTTCTTCTCTTTTTCGTTTCTCATTCTACTATTAATGGAGATGATTTTATGGCTAATGAGGTTAAAGAAAAGGAAATTACGGAAGGTGTTCATAACTACAGCTCTGAAAAGGAATGGGTTAAACCGGAAGATCCGCTTCTATTGGAGAGGTTAGAGTGGTTTAAGGACCAGAAGCTTGCGCTAATGATGCATTGGGGACCTTATTCTCAGCTGGGGCTAGTAGAATCATGGGCATTAAGTGATAAGGATGCAGAATGGTCACGGACCGATATTGACTGGATCTCCGATGGTGAGGAATTCAAACGGCAATACTTCAATCTAAACAAAACCTTTAATCCGCTTCGATTTCAGCCTGAAGAATGGGCAGATTTGGCTTCAGAAAATGGCTTCAAATATTTAATTTTTACGACGAAACACCATGATGGCTTTAGTATGTGGGATACAAAAGAGACGGACTATCGAATTACAGGACCGGATTGTCCTTTCCATACCCATAAATATGCGGATATATGCAAGCATGTTTTCGATGCCTTTCGCAATAAAGGGTTAGGGATTGCTTCCTACTTCTCTAAAGCCGACTGGAATACGGAATATTATTGGGCAAAAGGAATGGAAAGGGGCAGGGATATGTGGCGCGGTCCATCCTATGATCCTGCAGAATATCCATGGCTATGGGATCAGTTTGTAAACTTTACCCATAATCAAATTATGGAGCTGATGTCCAATTACGGAAAGATTGATATTTTGTGGTTGGATGCCGGTTGGGTCGGGAAAGGAAAACAGGACATCCGCCTTGGGGAAGTAGTGGAAAAAGCTCGCAAATTACAGCCGTGGCTGCTGACAGCAGACAGAACAATTGGCGGACCGTTTGAAAATTATGTTACACCTGAACAGACCATCCCTAAACGGGCACTGCATGTACCTTGGGAAAGCTGTATCACGATGGGAACTGCTTTTTCATTTAGATATGAAGATGACTATAAGTCTACACGTGAACTTGTAAATATTTTGGTTGAAGTTGTATCAAAAGGCGGAAATCTTGCTCTTAATGTGGCGCCACAGCCTGATGGTCGCTTGCCTAGAAGGGCCATCGAGAGAATGAAGGAACTGGGTGAGTGGTTAAAGGTTTATGGTGAAGCCATTTACGGTACACGTATTTGTGCCCCTTACTTTACAGAAGATTTTGCTTTTACATGCAAAGGAGACACTACCTATTGTTTCCGTCTATTTAAAAATGAAGCTGATTATTCATTTGAAGAATCTTTGACGATCCCATATACCCAAAAGGTTAATCAAGTGGAAATGCTCGGTGGAAAAGGTTTCGTCGAATTTGAACAGACGGATGCCGGATTAACAGTTAAGGTTCCAAGATTGGGAGAGGAAGAAAAGGCTCCAATTGCCTATGTCTTTAAATTGACTTAACTAAAAAGGGTCTGACCCCATGTCAGACCTTTTCTTTTTTTATTTTTTCAAAGAAGAACTTCGAATGATGATTTCTGGTGGCAGGATGACCTTTTGCTTTTCCGCCGGGCCATTGCCTTCAATTCGTTCAATTAATAACTGAATTCCCATATACCCGAAATTGTATGCCGGCTGTGCAGCAATCGTTAGAAACGGATTGAAATCCGGAATCGGGTCCGGATCATCGAAACAAACAACCGCTATGTCTTCAGGTACCCGGACATTTAATTGACGAAGGCTTTTAATCGTGTTAATCGCAATAAAGTTGTTCGCTGCAAAAATTGCTGTCGGCCTTTTGGACTCAGGCAGGGAGATAAGATTTTTAACAAATTTATAGGAATCATTCTGCATATAGGAAATATTGGCGGCAAGCTTTTTGTCTGCTTCGATGCCGGCTAAACGCAATATTTCAAAATACGCTTTTTCCCTTTCACGTGCTGTTGAAACATTCGTTGGACCATTGATGAGCGCAATTTTTGAATGGCCTTGCCCAATTAAATGTTCTAACAGCTGCCGCGTCCCCTGGTAACTGTCACCCATGACTAAGTCACAGTCAATTCCCTTTACATGCCGGTCGATTAATACGAACGGGATTCTATTTTTAATCAGGGTTTTAAGATTTTTTTGTGATTCATCCCCGGATGGTGCCATGAG
Source organism: Neobacillus sp. NPDC093182 (assembly GCF_044754045.1). NCBI lineage: Bacteria > Bacillati > Bacillota > Bacilli > Caryophanales > Bacillaceae > Neobacillus > Neobacillus sp. NPDC093182. The sequence continues at coordinate 128,576 of NZ_JBIVOI010000003.1, read as the reverse complement.
TACGCCGTCAACGCCTGACGAAATAAGCATATCAACATATTCAGATTCCTTTTCGAAGCTTTCATCACTATTGCTTAAAAGTAAACGATACCCCATTTGCTTTGCTTTATCCTCAGCGCCGCGGGCAACTTTTGTATAAAAAGGGTTGGTTATATCCGTTATTACCAATGACAATATTTTTGATTGTTTAAGCGTTAAGCTCCTGGCAGCATTATTAGGGATATAATTTAGCTCCTCAATAATCTTTTCAACTTTCTCTCTTGTTTTTTCACTAATTTTCCCTGAATTATTCACTACTCTTGAAACGGTCATAGGAGAGACATTTGCTTTTTTTGCTATGTCGTAAATAGTGGCCATATCATTTCTCCTTCTAAAAATATTCACTACTATAAATATATGGCATTCCTTGATTGACAGCAACCCCCTTCCGTGATATTTTTATGTTATGGGTAACATTTATAATTTTCTAACAACAAAATGACAGAGTCTAAGGGAAATGACCAAATTATCCGTTACCGATTACACTCAACTACCCACTCCCAAGGCAAAATTGGGCGTGGCTGCTGAAAGGGATTATAGCTATGAGAATTGATTCCCACCAACATTTTTGGAAGTTAGCACAAGATGATTATGATTGGTTGACTCCTGATTTTTCGATATTATATCAGGATTATTTACCAGAGGATTTGTCCCAACATTTACAGCCATTTCGCATTGATAAGACCATTCTTGTTCAGGCGGCCCCTACCATAGCAGAAACGGATTTTTTACTGGAATTGTATGAACAGAATGAGTTTATAGCCGGTGTGGTTGGCTGGCTGGACATGGAATCTCCAAGTTTTGCAAGCGAATACAGGAGGCTTAGAAGTCATAAGGGATTCGTTGGGATCAGGCCGATGTTACAGGATTTAGAGGATGACAAATGGATCCTTAGAAAAAGTGTCTTAAAGAATATCGAACTGCTTGTTGAAGATGACTTTCCCATCGATTTATTAATTTATCCGCACCATCTTCCTACCATCATTCAGCTATTAGAAATTTTTCCAAGCTTACGGGCTGTTATTAATCATTTGGGAAAGCCAAGGATAGCCGAGCAAATCATCAAGCCGTGGAAGGAGCAAATCACAGAAATTGCCAGTTGCAAAAATGTCATGTGCAAGCTGTCGGGAATGGTGACAGAAGCGGGTCAAGAAGTCCAGACAGCGGAAATTGAGCCTTATGTCCATCATGTCATCAATGTCTTCGGGCCCCATTCCGTGATGTTTGGGAGTGATTGGCCTGTATGTCTCTTAAAAGCAAGCTATCAGGATGTAGTTGAACTATTGCTTTCCACCTTGCCGGACCATTTAACGGAAAGCGATAAGGCAGCAATTTTTGGAGAAAATGCCAGTGGGTTTTATAAACTAAATTTATAAATTGGAGGAGGAGTGACATGCGATTACATAATAAAACAGCCATCATTACCGGGAGCGGAAGTGGAATTGGAAAAGCTGCTGCTGAGGTTTTTGCATCTGAAGGAGCAAAAATTGCGGTGGTTGATATTAATAAGGAAAAACTTAATGAGACTGTTCAAGAATTACAGCAACAGGGCTGTGAAGCAATCGGGATATGCTGTGATCTTTCTAATGAAGACCAAGTAAAAGATTTGATCACTTCTGTGATTCAAAGATTTGGTGGAATTGATATTTTATTCAACAATGCCGGGACCATATTACCGAAGAAGATTGAAGAAATTCAGGAGCATGAATGGAATAGGCTTTTTGACGTGAATGTAAAAAGTATGTTTCTTACCATTAAATATGGATTAGAACATTTAAAGGCGAGCAAAGGCAGCATCGTAAATATGGGTTCCATGACAGGGGTTGTCGGTCAGCAATATAATCCGGCCTATTCCGCAACCAAGGGTGCTGTTATTGCCTTAACGAAAGCACTGGCGATTGACCTTGCGCCGCTTGGAATTAGAGTTAATTCGATTAGTCCTGCGGGTGTCAAAACACCTTTGCTTTCGGATTGGCTGCAAAAGCAGGAAAATCCGGAGCAGGCAAGTCTGGCCCAGGATCGTTCCCATTTATTAGGGAGAACAGCAACCTCAAATGAAATTGCCAATGTTGCGTTGTTTCTGGCAAGTAGCGATTCCTCCTTTGTAACCGGTGAAAATATTGTCGTGGATGGCGGCGCCACCATTGGGTATGCTGCTGGACCTAAGCCAGAATGGGATCGCGTGGTAGTTTAATAGAATGATAGGAAGAGGGGTAAATCATGGCGGCTTATGACTTCAATTCTGAAATGTCGAGTATTGTTTTGAATAGAAAAGACAATGTAGCAACACTGCTCCGTGATGTGAAAGCAGGCGAAAATATTTCCTACACATTTGAGGGGAAACCACAGACATTAGTGGTAAAAAGTGATATTCACTTTGGACATAAAGTGGCATTATACCCGATTCCAAAAGGGGAGCGAATCCTAAAGTACGGGGAATCAATTGGCGCTGCCACGGAGTTTATTGATCGTGGTGAACATGTGCATGTTCATAATATCGAAGGCATTCGCGGCCGAGGGGATGCGCATATACAAAAAGAGGTGAACAATTCATGACCATCATAAAGGGGTATAAAAGACCAGACTCTAGTGTAGGGATTCGAAATCATGTGCTGCTAATGCCAACTGTTATTTGTTCTAATCAAGTAGTGAACCGAATTCAACAGCAGGTGGCTGGTACCGTTGCGATTCCCCACCAGCATGGCTGCAGCCAGGTGGGAAAAGACAAGGAAAGAACACATCAAGTATTAGTTGGCATGGGGAAAAACCCCAATGTCGGTGCCGTATTAATCATCAGTCTTGGCTGCGAGGTAATGAATGCCGAACAAATCCGCGATGAAATCATGGAAACAGGCAAACCGGTGATCTGGCTTGATATCCAAGATGAAGGCGGGACGATTAAGACGATCCAAAAAGGAATCGAAGCGGCCAAGGAATTGGTTAAACAAGTCCAGGATGTACCAAGAGTCGATATTGACCTGTCTGAATTGATTGTCGGGGTGAAATGCGGCGGGTCGGATGCAACATCGGGCTTATGCAGTAACCCGGCATTGGGAAAGGCGTCTGACTTACTTGTTGCAGAAAATGGCACGATTGTGATGGGAGAAACTACAGAAATCATCGGTGCAGAACATATTTTAGCGGAAAAAGCGGTATCGGCCGAAGTGCATAATAAACTTTACGACTGTATTAGAAATTTTGAAATGGAAATTGACCGTATGGGAGTAGACATGCGCGGCGGGAATCCAAGTCCAGGCAATATTGAAGGTGGATTGTCGACCATTGAAGAGAAATCCTTAGGTTGTATTAGTAAAGCAGGCTCTTCATCACTAAAAGGTGTTGTCGAGTATGCAGAACCGATAACAGGAAAAGGCTTTTATTTCATGGACTCTCCCGGAAATGATATTGAATGTGTTTCTGGCATGGCTGCTGCAGGAGTACATCTCGTATGTTTTACGACAGGAGTTGGAACTCCAACTGGAAATCCAATTATTCCTGTTATCAAGATTACTGGAAACGAACGAACAGCGAAACGCATGGAGGACAATATTGATATTGATACTAGTGCGGTCTTGCAAGGGAAAGAAACGCTCGAACAAGCAGGAAAGAAGATTTTTGATGAAATTGTCAGTGTTGCTTCTGGCAACCTAACGAAGGCAGAAGTTTTAGGTCATCAAGAATTTAGCATCAATAGAATCGGAATAAGTTTATAAGAAAATACAGGTTGCAGATTCTTTTTTATGAAAGGAATAAAGTGAATGAGATTAAAGGATAAAGTAGCGTTAATTACTGGTGCAGGGTCAGGAATCGGAAAGTGCACGGCCATTCAATTTGCCAAAGAAGGAGCAATGGTTGTTATTAATGATTTAAATTCGGAAAAGGGAAATGAGACTGTTCAGGAAATCGTTCAATCAGGTGGAGATGCGATTTTTATTCAGGCTGATGTAACAGACCCGGAATCTGTCCACAGCATGATTGAACAAATCATTGAGAAATTTTCACGAATTGACGTTCTCTTTAATAATGCAGGGATCAGCGGGGTAGGCCGTTTGCATGAAATTGAACCCGAGATGTGGGATAAGGTTATCAATGTGAACATTAAAGGGGTTTATCTGCCAAGCAAGTATACGATTCCGCACATGATGGAGCAAAGAAGCGGTTCGATTATTAATATGTCATCCTGTATTGCCGAAATCGGGCTTTTAAACAGGGCATCCTATGCGGCCACGAAAGGTGCTGTACTTTCCCTGACAAAATCGATGCAGGTTGATTATGCGCCGTACAATATCCGTGTAAATGCCTTGCTTCCAGGAACGATTTTGACACCATTTGTAGAAAACTATTTAAAAACCTCCTATGATGATCCGGAGGAAGCTATCAAGACCATTAAAACCAGACAATTAAGCGGTGATCTTGGCCGGCCGGAAGATGTGGCACAGGCAGCCTTGTTCTTAGCATCCGATGAGTCGAAATTTATGATGGGTTCGCCTCTTTATATTGACGGCGGGGTCGTATTTGGGAAAAATGCTTGATTTTATTATTGAAATGGGGGAAGTACATTGAAATTCTTAACTCTTGAAAAAGAAGGACGAAAAACATTAGGGGTCAAAACCGAAGCGGGTATTATTGATGTTGAAGCGGCTTTGAACGGCGGGAATGATGAAAACATTCCCACAACCATTACAGAGGTTATTGAGTATGGGGAGGAAGCAGTTGAAAAAGTTAGGGGTTTTATTAACCAGCTGGATACAACGGACAATCCTCCTTATTTAGTGGATGAGAAAAATTGTACATATGGGCCTTGTGTCGTTCAGCCGAATAAAATCATCTGTGTCGGCTTAAATTACCGCAAGCATGCAGATGAAACGAATGCACCGTATCCACAAGTACCGATTCTCTTTAATAAATTTAATAATACCTTAACGGGCCATAAGCAAGATATTGCGGTTCCGATCGTGACCGAGAAACTTGATTATGAAGTAGAATTAGGGGTTGTGATTGGCAAAAAGGCAAAATATGTTTCAAAAGCGGAAGCCCTCGATTATGTGTTTGGCTATTGTACGGTAAATGATTTATCGGCACGGGATCTTCAGTTAAAAACACCTCAATGGCTGTTAGGGAAAACATGTGATGATTTCAGTCCTGTCGGCCCCTATCTTGTAACGGCAGATGAGGTAGGGGATCCGCAAAAATTAAATTTAAAGACCATTGTCAATGGCGAAGTACGGCAAAATTCAAATACAGAGGATATGATTTTTTCCGTTGCGGAAATTGTCAGCTATATCTCCCAGCATATGACATTGGTTCCCGGCGACCTTATTTTAACAGGGACCCCAGAAGGTGTTGTTTTAGGAAGGCCTGAGTCTGAGCAGGTTTATCTTCAGGCGGGTGACGTTGTAACCGTAGAAATTGAAAAATTAGGAGCCTTAACCAATTCCTTTGTAAAAGAACAGGTTTAATTAAATAGGTTCATTTTTTCGAAAAATGAGACTGATAGTATCGGACACTTGATATCATTACGAGAAAGCTTTCCTGAAAGGAGAACGAATCTTGGTAACTAAAACAGTCATTTTTTATGATGAAACATTTCCGTTTGAGGGACAAAGGCCTCCTATCGAAATGATTCAAAAACTTAAAGAGCAGGCCACTGTTGTAAAAGCGGGAGATTTAGAGCATGTTTTACAGAATCATTTAGATGTGGAATGTTTCATTCATTTGCATGGTTCCTTTTTTCCAAAAAAAGCCTGGGGTGCGATTATCTCATTTTTACAAAAAGGGAAGGGGTTTGTCTGTGTCGGAGCTGCACCGTTCCGTAAGCCCTGTAATCGGGTAAATGGGTCTTGGACCCCTGAACGCGAGCAAACCGCCTACCATATGGAGCTCAATATCCATGAGGTACTAAAGGTGGATCAAAAGCCGATTGAAAAATTAACTACATATCTGGATATTCCTGTTTTTGAAGGATATGAGGAGCTGTTTTCCGTCCAGGATACAGCCAATTTTATTATGCATCCGACCAAAACGTCCTCGATTGTGGCGGAAATGGGTTCAAGTGGACCGATGGATGCGAGGATTTTCCCGTTATTAAGGGGGATTTCCAAAAGCGGGCGCGAAGTGGCGGCCCCTGCAGTTTTAATTGAAAACTATGGAGGTTCATTTACCGGTGGCAGATGGGTGTTTATTAATCAACTTTTAACAGAAGGTTTTTGGAGCGAAAAAGGGAGCCTATTTTTAAATAAGCTCGCAGATTTTACCTCTTCCGGGGTAACTGAGTTTTGGTTGAAGACAAATTATGCTTCGTATTACGACCATGAGGTGCCAATGATTTCCTTGCAGGCACAGTCCTTATTAAAGGAAAACTCGGAATGGGGCATAGAGCTTATTTTAAAAAAGAATGGAACCATCCTAGAGGTACAAAGCTCGAACGTATCTGTAACAGATGAACTCGTCATTCACCATTTCACCTTACATACTAGTGATTATCAGCCGGGACTATATGAACTGATGTGCCGGTTATTTAGCCAAACGGGGGAAGAAAGAATCCTGCGTCAGGGTTTCTGGTTTATGGACCGGGAATTGCTTGAAAGTGGCGAACCGCTTAAGTGCGGCAGAGACTATTTTTTAAAAAACAATCAGCCGTTTCCGATTGTCGGCATGACCTATATGACTTCCGATGTAGCCCGGTATTTTCTGTTCCTGCCAAATCCAAGTGTATGGAATAAGGATTTTTCCTCGATGGCAGCTGCGGGCATTAATTATGTTCGGACAGGAATATGGACCGCCTGGCGGCAGATGATGTTTGTCGACGGGCATATGAGTGAAAGCGTTTTAAGGGCGATTGATGCCTTTATCTTAACAGCGAAGCAGCATGATATCGAGTTAACGTTTAACTTTTTCTCTTTTACACCTGAGGAATGGGATGGGAAAAATCCGTATCTTGACCCCCGAAGCGTCTCGGCACAAAAGAGATTCATTTCCTCGGTTGTTTCGCGCCATAAGACAACGAAGAATATTCATTGGGACCTGATCAATGAACCGTCCTTGTTTCATCCTCAACAAACGTTTGCCGGGCCGAGAACAATCCAAGACACATTTGATGTTCGTGAGTACCAGGAGTGGCTGCAAAACCGGCATGTTGATATCGCACATGTCCAGGAACGCTGGAATATGACACCGTCTGAATTGCCGTCGTTTTCAAGTGTAAGGCCTCCGCTAGTGAGCCAAAATACTCCATTTGGGAATAAAGGCTTGAAATGGCTAGATTACACTTTATATACGATGGAAAAGCATAATCAGTGGGTGCAAGAGCTTAAATCGACCATTAAAAAACTGGCGGGTGACCAGCTGGTAACGGTTGGGCAGGATGAAGCATTAGCAGGACAGCGTCCATCGCCGTTATTTTACGGCAAGGCGGTTGATTATACGACAAATCACTCGTGGTGGATGATGGATCAGCTGCTTTGGGACGGGATATTTGCCAAAACGTTTGATAAACCAAATTTGATTCAAGAGACCGGAATCATGTATGTCGAAAAGCCCAACAATCATGCGAAACGTTCCGAGGAAGAGCTCCGCAATATTCTCGAACGCAAGTATGCCTATGCGTTTGCAGCAGGTAATGCTGGTGCGGTTCAGTGGATTTGGAATACAAATTATTTCATGAACAACATTAATGAATCCAATATTGGAGCATTACGGGCAGACGGTACCGAGAAGCCGGAGACCAATGTTTCTTATGACTTTGGCCGCTTCATGAAGGCAATTGGGCATTTGTTCCAAGGGAGAAAACTTGAGGAGATTGCCGTCGTTTTCCCGTATTCGAATGATTTTTCAAATAGAAGATTTGCGTTTGATTCGACTGCTAAGTTAACTAGAGTCCTAGCTTATGAGCTGAATCAGCCATTCCGTGGATTTAGCGAGTACGATCTCTCCGGATTAGCAGTTGAGCCGCCAAAGCTTGTCATGGTCCCAAGTCCGCATAATTTTAGCTCGGGAGCCTTGGAGGAATTACTCTCTTTTGTAAAACATAACGAGGTTACCTTGTTGTTTACTGGACCACTTAGCATCGATGAGTACTGGAATGAAACAAACCGGGTGGAAGAGATTGCAGGTTCTTCGAAGTGTGTAAATGTTTTGCGGGAGGAAATGCTACAGATTGCCGGGGCTGCGGTTCCTGTTTCCTTCGGCGGTACAAGGATTGCTGAGTTAGTGAAGGAAATCGCTGCAGAAGAAAAAGGAATTGTTTCAGTGAAGGAATTCGATTACGGAAAGGGAAGAATCATATGGTCGCCGCTTCCGATTGAGTTGAATGAACAGAATGCATCTATTTATGAGTTATACAAGTATGCACTCGGCCGTGCCGAAGTTTCCAATCATTTAATTTGGCATGAAGGCGACTTCCCGGGTATCTATGGACGTAAAGTAGAGTTTGACCATGGTAAACTCTTAATCTTTGTTTCCGAATTTGGAGCTGATGCAAATATTAAGGTTTCCGACCCTGCGACAGGGCAAACATATGAATTTCGATTGGAATCAGAACGCAGTGTGCTATTTGCCACAGATAAGACGGGAGAAATCCTGGGGATATACCGTGAGAATGAAGTGAATATTGACCTAAAAGAGGGAGTGAAGAAATGAAGACAAGAGAAGAGCGTGTGCAGTGGTTTATGGAGGACCGCTTCGGCTTATTTATCCATTGGGGACTTTATTCCATCCCTGCTAGAGGAGAATGGGTACGAAGTTTCGAACGTTTAAGTATTGAAGACTATCAGCCGTTTTTTGAGGAATTCAATCCAACCAGTTATAACCCGCGGGAATGGGCGAAAGCAGCTAAGGCTGCAGGACAGAAATACGTTGTCCTTACAGCGAAACACCATGACGGTTTCTGCTTGTTTGATAGTAAGCTGACCGGCTACAAAGCAACCAATACACCGGCGGGGCGAGACCTCATTAAGGAATACGTTGAGGCTTTTCGCGAGGAAGGATTAAAGGTCGGACTCTACTATTCCATCATTGATTGGTATCATCCGGATTTTCCTAAATACGGGGATCGCCAACATCCAATGCGGGACAATGAGGAATATAAGGATGAAGTGACCGATTTTTCACGTTATGTGAATTATTTTCACGGGCAAGTTAAGGAGCTCTTAACAAATTACGGAAAGATTGATATTCTCTGGTTTGATTTTTCCTATGACGACATGACCGGGGAGAAATGGGAAGCAACGAAACTGGTTGAAATGATTCGTTCCATCCAGCCTGATGTCCTGATTGATAATCGCCTTGGCGGCAATATTAAGCTCGCAGAGCCGGAAGTTTATGCCGGTGATTTTTACTCACCTGAACAGATTATTCCGGTCGGAGGCATAATGAATGGAAACGGGGAGCCGATTCCATGGGAGGCGTGTATTACTTTAAATGATCATTGGGGCTATCATTCGAAGGATTTAAACTATAAATCTCCGAAACAGGTCATTCGAACGCTAGTGGAATGTGTCAGCAAGGGGGGGAATTTGCTGCTCAATGTGGGTCCAAATGCGAAGGGAGTCATTCCGGAGCAGTCCTTGGCTATTTTGGACGAAGTCGGGGAGTGGCTTGAGAAAAACGGTGACAGCATCTATGGTTGTACGGCGGCATCCTTGGCGAAGCCCGAGTGGGGACGTTATACGCAAAAAGGACGCTTTTTATATGCGCATGTGTTTGACCGCGGCATTGGGCCAATTTACTTCCAAGGCTTAAAAGGCCAAATAAAAAAAGCACGTCTGCTTGCAGACGGCAGCGAATTGAAGGTAGAAGTTCCGTGGATGGCTGAGCAGTATTCTGATATTGAGAGCGGCGCATTTATCTATTTAGCAGGAGCAGCGCTGCCGGATGAAATGGACACGGTGATTGAATTGGAACTAATTGATTAACAATTGGGCTGGTTTACTAATCGAAGTGTGAAATCTTAAAAAATATGAGAAAAAAAGGAGTGTTGAAAAATGAAACTAGGAATTAGTTCTTATAGTCTTTTAAAAGTTATCAAAACAGGGAAGCTGACTATTCTAGATGTCGTCCAATGGGTTGCCGACAATGGCGGTGAGCATCTTGAACTTGTGCCATATGGTTTTACCGTTGTCGACCAGCCGGAGTTAGCCGACCAAATCCGTGAGAAGGCCCAGTCTGTGGGAATTGAGCTTTCTGCCTACTCTTTACCAGCTAATTTCATTCAACCAAATGAGGAAGCCTTCGAAGCAGAGGTCGAGCGCTTGAAAAAACATGTTGATATCGTCAACCGAATGGGCATCAAAATCATGCGGCATGACGTTACCGCTTTCACGCTGCCGCCAGAGCAAATGACAATTCACTATTTTGAAGAACATTTTAATGAAATGGTGCGCGGCAGTCAATTACTCGCCGATTATGCTGCCCAATTCGGCATCACCACCACCATTGAAAATCACGGTTTTAATGTGCAATCGAGTGACCGCGTTCAGCGTGTTATTAATAAGGTGAACCGCCCTAATTTTAAAAGCACTGTGGATGTGGGGAATTTTCTCTGTGCGGATGAGTCGCCGCTTGTCGGCGTTAAGAAAAATATTCCATATGCCGCAACTGTTCACTTTAAAGATTTTTATATCCGCCCTTATTATGAGAATCCGGGTGGCGGCGAATGGTTTAGAACCGTAAACGGAAACTATTTGCGTGGAGCAATTGTTGGCCATGGCGATATTAATATTCGCGAAATTGTTAAACTTGTAAAAAGCTCCGGCTACAATGGATACCTTACGATTGAATTCGAGGGAATGGAAGATTGTCAGGTTGGGACAAAAATTGGTATGGACAATATAAAAAGATTCTGGGATGAGGTGAATATATAGTGGATTTTGAAAAACTAAACAATAAAGTTGGGATTATTGTTGATAGTCTTCGCTTACCAATTCACGAAGGTCTTAAGGCTGCTAAGGATCTTGGTGCAGACGGCGTACAAATTTATGCGGTTTCAGGCGAGATGAGTCCGGAAAATTTAACCGTTGCAGCCCGGCGGGAATTAAAAGATTATATTTCTTCTTTAGGATTAGAAATTTCCGCACTATGCGGTGACCTCGGAGGCCATGGATTTCAGGATGGCAAAGCAAACCGTGAAAAAGTGGAGAAGTCTAAGAGGATTCTTGACCTAGCCGTGGAATTAGGAACTACCATTGTCACGACGCATATTGGAATCGTTCCTGAAGATCCTTTAACTCGTGTGTATGAGGATATGCAAAAAGCTTGCGAGGAACTTGGTGTATACGCAAAAAGCTTAAATGCCTTTTTTGCGATTGAAACAGGCCCGGAGACTGCGGCCACATTGAAAACATTTTTGGATTCATTAAGTTCAAATGGCGTTTCTGTTAACTTCGATCCGGCTAACATGGTGATGGTCACTGGGGATGATCCTGTGGAGGGCGTCAAACTCCTGAAGGATTATATCGTCCATACCCACGTGAAGGACGGTGTCAGATATAAGCCGGTTGACCCTCGAGATGTATATGGTGCCATTGGCTTTGGTGGCGGCGTCGATCATGAGAAAATTGCAAAAATGGTGTCAGAGGGCGATTTCTTTAGAGAACTCCCACTTGGACAAGGGAAAGTAAACTTCCCGAGCTACTTCGCAGCCCTTCAAGAAATTGGTTATAAGGGATACTTAACCATCGAAAGAGAAGTCGGTACCGACCCTGTTCATGACATTAGGGAAGCAATCAAATTTATTCGCACATTTAAATAAAGCATCAAGCACTAAAAGAATTCGCTGATACCAGGCACCAATGCTGTCGAAGTGCTAGCTTAGGTGTTTAGGCACCCATTAAAATTTTTTGAAATGGGGAATTAGCAAATCTTTACACAGCGAGTAAATTGTTTAAAGGGCGGGATAATGAATGAAATGGGGAATTATTGCAACCTGGAGTATGGCTTATGAAGGAATATGCAAGGCAGCCAAGGAATTAGCGGAAGATTCGAATGCGGGAGATGCATTGGAGCACGCCATAAAAATCGTTGAGGACAACCCTCTTTATCGCTCGGTAGGCTACGGCGGCCTGCCAAATGAGCAAGGAATTGTCGAACTGGATGCCGCCTTTATGGACGGGGATCAGTTCAATATTGGCGCGGTTGCCGGAATTCAAGATGTGAAGAATCCAATCTCTGTTGCCCGCAAGCTTAGTGACAATCAGTTTAACCGTTTCCTCGTCGGGCAGGGTGCTGCTGCTTTTGCGCAAAAAAATGGATTTGAACGAATCAATATGCTGACAGATGAATCCCGGACTATTTGGAAAAAACGGGTAGAGGAGATTAAAACGAAGGATTTAAGCCCTTATGATGGTCATGATACCGTCGGAGCTGTTAGTTTGGATCACGGGAAATCGATGGCTGCAGGTACCTCAAGTTCAGGGCTGTTTATGAAAAAGGAAGGCCGGGTTGGCGATTCGCCATTGTCCGGTTCGGGTTTTTATGTTGATAGTGAAATTGGCGGGGCTACCGCCACTGGGCTTGGTGAGGATTTGATGAAAGGGTGTCTAAGTTACGAAATCGTCCGGTTAATGGGTGAGGGTCTTTTGCCTCAAGAGGCTGCAAATAAGGCACTTTATGATTTCGAGGAGAAATTAGTAAGAAGAAAAGGCAAGGCTGGCGCCATGTCGATGATTTGCATGAATAACGAAGGCCGATGGGGCGTGGCAACAAATGTAGAATTTACGTTTGTTGTTGCGACTGAAGAGGAGGAGCCGACCGTATATATCGCTAATAAAGGTGAAGGCTATTCCACGAATTTTGAAAAAGCAACCAGGGAACAGATTGAGAAGTGGGAGTAAAAGCTCCTGTTACGATTCTGTTAAAATTGTAGAAGTATGGAAGATGTTGGACTATCTCCATACTCTTTTTTTTTAGTTTGAGAGTTTGATAGCCTGGAGGGATAGAACAAGGGTGTGGATTTAATAAAATATTTGGAATTGACAGTAAATAACGGTTGTGTTAATGTTGTGTTATCGGTAACCTAATAATATCATAAAATTTCGATTGAGAGGAGTGTGCACTATTTAGATGAAGTGGGAGTATTTATTTACAAATGAAGATAAGAATATCTCAAAGCTAGGTGAGGAAGGATGGGAGCTTGTTACAGTTATCCAGCACATCTCTGGCTTAACATTTTATTTAAAACGACCTGTACGAAGTTTTGTGGACCGTCTTACACAGGAACAAAAGGAAGAAGTTTATAAACAAAATTTTGGGTATGAAGAATCTTGAAACACATCATAATTGTAAAGGCAGGACGATAAAAATGAAGAAAAAGGGCATCCTTCATCCAGAACTTGCACATTTGGCTGCAAGTCTTGGTCATACCGATTATCTCGTCATAGCGGATAAAGGTTACCCCATCCCCAATCATGTTGCAAGAATAAATCTCGGATATACAAATAACCAACCGACAGTCCTACAGGTACTTGAACCATTAGTAGAGGAAATATCGATTGATCGAATTATAGTTACGGAAGAGATGGAAGAAATTAGTCCTAATAGATTAGAAGAATTAAAGAACCGTTACCCGCATATTCTTTTTGAGAAAATTAGCCATCATGAAATGAAAGAGCTGACAAACCATGCAAAAGGAGCGGTAAAAACAGGTGATGCCTGTCCATATGCAAATTTAATCATTGTTTCAGGCTAACATTGAGTTGAAGTTAGTGCTATCTATCTAAACATAGGAGGCAGTGCGATGACAACAAAACATAAGGTTCTACCGACTCAGAAGCAGCTTGCTTATCAAGACTGGGAATTCGGGTTATTTTTGCATTTTGGCTTGAGGACATTTTATGAGGGATACGTTGATTTTGATGAAAGACCGATGTCACCTTCCAAATTTAGTCCTGCGAATTTAGATTGTGAACAATGGATTAGAACCGCCAAAGAAGCCGGAATGAAATATGCGGTGCTCACGGCGAAACATCATGATGGCTTTTCTAACTGGCCATCAACCTATACAAGTTTTTCCGTTGCTCAATCGCAATGGAAGGACGGCAAAGGCGACGTCATTCGGGAATTTGTCGATGCCTGCCGTAAGTATGGAATCAAACCAGGCTTATACTATTCTCCATATGACGGATCCGTGGATTTTTACACTAAAGACGCAAAGGCGTACGATGATTACTTTGTAAATCAAATCACCGAACTGTTAAGCAATTATGGGGAAATCGATATTCTTTGGTTGGATGGCTGCGGTTCTGAGGGACATGAATACGACTGGCCGCGCATTATCGGGGAAGTCCGGCGATTGCAGCCAAATATCCTCTTAAACATGGGTGATCCTGACTTTTGCTGGGTTGGCAATGAGGATGGTGTTGCACCTGTGCCAAGCTGGAATGTCGTGGCTGCAACGGAATTCTCAATCCTAACAGAGCAGAAAAATCAATTGGAGGAACCGCGCTGGCTGCCGGCAGAAGCAGACGTGCAAATGCGAACCAATTGGTTTTATAGCGATAATGATGAACACACAATAAAAAGTATGCAAGAATTAATGGGACTTTATTATCATTCTGTTGGCCGCGGTGTCAATTTACTCCTGAATATTGGGCCGAATCGAGAAGGTGTTCTGCCGCGGAAGGATACGGAGCAGGTGCTTGCAATGGGGTTGGAAATCCGCCGCCGCTTTGATCATCCAATTGGTACCTTTAATCAATGTAAGAATGAGGATAAAAAGTGGATTTACAAGCCTGAAGTGCCTCAAGTACTTGATCATGTAGTCATCAGGGAAGATTTGGGTAATGGTGAAAACGTCTTACAATTTAAAATCAGCATCATCACGGCCAAATCCCATCAGCTTTTAACCATTTATGAAGGTAAAAATATTGGCCATAAGGCAATTATCCGCTTTCCAGCAGTGAAGGTACGAGGGGTGATCCTTGAAATTACGGAAAGTGATGGAGTTCCTGTCATTAAGGACATGTCGTTCTATTTTGTGGGTAAATAGACTAGATTGATAGTTATGTATTTATAGATGAAAAGTAAACTCGAAACTATATAACATTAACACCTTACTTAATGATAGGTATAACAAAAATAATAAATGAATGAGAGGTTGATAAAAATGAAAAGGTTGAAGATTGGAGTTATTGGAGCCGGTTCCTTATCAGAGGCGCATTTTGAGGCATATAAAAATAATCCAAATGTAGAATTAACAGCTGTTTGTGATTTAGTCGAAGAACGGGCTGTAGCGAAGGCTGAAAAATATAAGATTGCCAATGTCTATACGGATTATCGTGAAATGGTGAAAAACCCTGAATTGGATGCCATCAGCGTGGTTACCTGGAATAATACACATAAGGAGATTTCCATTGCAGCTCTAGATTCTGGAAAGCATGTATTATGTGAAAAACCATTATGCATGAACTATGAAGAAGCGCTGGAGATTAAAGCCGCAACCGAGCGGACAGATAAACAATTTATGATTGGCTATGTCCGCCGTCATGCTTCAAGTATTGCTATTTTAAAAGAGTTTATCGAAAAAGGATCATTAGGTGAAATTTATTATGCGAAAGCCTCCAACTTAAGAAGATTGGGGAATCCGGGAGGCTGGTTCTCCGATAAGTCTCGTTCCGGCGGCGGTCCGTTAATTGATATCGGCGTTCACGTGCTCGATTTATTATGGTACTTAATGGGACGACCAAAGGTTAAGACAGTAAGTGCTAATACATATAGCAAACTAGGAAATCGCACCAATATTCAAACTCTGTCATTTTATAAAGCGGCCGACTACTCTCCGGAAAACAATGTTGAGGATTTGGCTAATGCCTTAATTCGTTTTCAGAATGGTGCCTCTTTAATGGTCGATGTAAGCTTTACATTGCATGCAAAACAAGATCAAAGCAGTGCCGTCATCTTTGGTGATAAAGGCGGAGCAGAAATTGATCCAGCCTTAGTGCTTGTTCACGAGGAAAATAATACTATCCTTAACAGCACGCCGCAAATCGATCATCCGGGATTTAATTTCTCGGATGGCTTCCAAAATGAAATTAATCACTTTGTTAACTGCTGTCTAACAGGCGAGCAGCCAATCGGCGGCATTGATGATGGTGTTGAAATGATGAAGATTTTAACCGCTATTTATGAATCGGCAGCGAAAAAGCAAGAAATAGTTTTTGATTGATGGTTGTACTTTAATGGAAGAAAAGAATCGTAAAGTAAAAAATGTACCTGACAGACCTGATTGGCAATAACTATAAAAAACGTAAAGAGTGTCTTTACGTTTTTTATAGTCTTAAATTAATTTTACTATCCTAAATTTTAGATTTACGAAATATTTTTAGAAGATTATCTATATGATTTAAGGTGTGATAAATTTTTCCAAAGGAGGAAGACATGTCAGTTTTTAAAAAATTAAAGTCCTTCTATCTACCTTATAGACGGGACTTCATTTGGTCAATGCTGTTTTTGATAATTGTGGCGGGGATAACCGTTGTCTATCCGGTTATATTGCAGATCACAATTGATGAAGTTGTCCTTGGCGGGCAGTATGACTGGGTACCGTGGATTTCCTTAGGATTCATCACGGTAATGGCGGTAAAAGGATTGTCGACCTTTATTCAGCATTATTTAGCAGATATGTTCGGCATTAAATCGGTGTACAGTCTGCGTAACGCCCTATATGAAAAACTGCAGCGGCTGTCGTTCAGTTATTATGATAACGCAAAGACAGGGGATTTAATGTCACGTTTAACTGCTGATGTCGAAGGCTTTCGCTTTTTCGTGTCATTCGGGTTTTCGGAGGTTCTCCGCTTTATTATTGTAGTCGGCGCTAGTTTATGTGTGATGTTTTATTATTCTGTTTCACTTACCTTTGTAACGATTGCAGCACTTCCGTTTATCAGCGTGGTCGTGTACAAATTTGATAAAAGCGTACATCCCGCATTTCGTGGGATTCGCGAATCGTTCGGCCAATTAAATACAAAGGTCCAAGAAAATATCAGCGGAATCCATACCGTTAAGGCACTATCGAAAGAAAAGGTGGAAATTGAGCGGTTTAATAAGTCCAACCAGGACTATCGGACAAAACAGCTTTTTACTGCTTCGATTTGGTCGAAATATTTCCCGCTGATGGAGCTGATTGGGAATATATCTGTTGTTGCTTTATTGGCATTTGGTGGATACCAAGTCATCAATGGCATTTTAAAACCAGGTGAGCTTGTCGCGTTTTACAGTTTGATTTGGTATATTTTATGGCCCATCATGCACCTTGGTTTCACCATTAATATGTTCTCCCAGGCGAAGGCATCCGGCGAGCGTCTCCTGGAAGTTTTAGAAGCGAAAGAAACCATTTTTGATGAAGAAAATATAAGACAAAGTGAAAAAATTGAAGGGCATGTTGTCTTTCGTCATGTTACATTCCGTTATCAAACAGAAGAAACAACTGCCCTAAATCAAATTAGCTTTGATGCGCCTCCCGGTTCAACCATTGGTCTTATCGGCGCTACCGGTTCAGGAAAAACCAGTGTGATTCAGCTTTTGTCCCGCTTTTACGAACCAACAGCAGGAGATATTCTGATTGATGACCGTTTGATTACGGAATATAGTCTAAAAACACTTCGTACACAGATAGGGGTTGTATTACAGGAAACCTTCCTGTTCTCTTCAACAATTAAAGCCAATATTTCCTACGGAAGACCGGAGGCGACGATGGATGAAATCATCGACGCAGCAAAACGTGCGGATGCCCATGAGTTTATCATGGAGCTGCCTGATGGATATAATACGATGCTGGGGGAAAGGGGAATGGGTCTTTCCGGTGGACAAAAGCAGAGGATTGCCATTGCCCGTGCCATCTGTACCAATCCGGCCATTCTCATTTTAGACGATGCAACAAGTGCTGTAGATATGGAGACGGAATTTCAAATTCAAAAAGCTCTTCAAGAAGTCATGAAGGGGAGAACAACCTTTATTATTGCCCACCGAATTTCCTCGCTCCAGCATGCAGATGAAATTCTAGTTTTAGATAATGGAAGTATTATAGAACGCGGAACACATGATGAGCTTTTAGCCGGTAATGGAGCGTATCGAAGAATTTATAACATTCAATACCAGGATCACGAGACGATTATGCAAAAGGCAGTAAGGTAGGTGGAAGCATGGAAGAAACTCGAAGAAAACAGCTGATATTAGAGCGGTTTCATTATTCACACGATCAAATCATTGATAAACCGTTTAACTGGAAACAAATGTGGCGTTTATTACAATATATAAAACCATATGCAAAAAATTTACTGCCGCTCTCGTTTCTTACGGTGATGATTTCAACGGCAGTGCGGTTAATCATTCCGATTTTAATTGGGGTATATACCCTTGATAAGGCCATTATTGAAAAAGATATAACAATGTTAATCCAGCTTGTATTTATCATTTCCGGTTTATATATATTGTCATATGTCGTCAATGCCTTAAGGATCCGCTGGATGAATAAGCTGGGGCAAAATGTGATTTATGATTTGCGCAAGCATTTATTTACCCATGTACAGTCCCTATCCCATCGATTCTTTGATCAGCGCTCGGCTGGGTCAATCCTAGTAAGGATTATGAATGACATTAACTCCCTCCAGGAGCTGTTTACTAGCGGGGTTATTAATCTATTAACGGATTTTCTCCTGTTGTTTGCGACGATTTTTATATTGTTTTCGTTAAACGCTAAGTTAACGATTGCAATTATGGTAATCTTGCCAATTATGTTTTTTATCTCAACAAGCCTGCGGAAAAAAATCCGGCTATCATGGCAGCAGGTACGTTCCATTCAGTCAAAGATTAACTCACACTTAAATGAGAGTATTCAAGGAATTCGTGTCACCCAGACATTTACACAGGAAAACGAAAATACGCAATTTTTTAAGGCGCTTAACCATGATAACCTCCAGACATGGAAGCATGCGGTTCGGAAAAATGCGATGTTTGGTCCATTTATTGAAATGACAAATGCTGTGGGAACCGTTATTTTAATCTGGTATGGCGCTGTGCTGGTTGCGAATGGGGAATGTACCATTGGCGAATTCGTTTCATTTGCCTTTTATTTAGGAATGTTCTGGGAGCCGATATCAAGGCTTGGGCAGCTGTATAACCAACTTTTAATCGGGATGGCGTCTTCAGAGCGGGTTTTTGAGTTTTTAGATGAAAGACCGCTAGTGAAGGAAGCAGCCAAACCATTGGATCTCCCTTCCATTAAAGGGCAAATTGATTTTGAGGATGTGGAGTTTTTCTATGATGCCACAAGGAAAGCGCTAAACGAGGTTTCATTTTCCATTCAAGCGGGTGAAACGGTTGCACTTGTCGGACACACCGGCTCTGGGAAGACGACTATTGCGAATTTGGTAAGCCGCTTTTATGATGCGACAAAGGGAGTTGTCAAAATAGATGGACATCCCATTCAAGAACTGTCGATCGCAGGTCTCCGTTCGCAAATTAGTGTCGTGCTCCAAGAGACGTTTATTTTTTCAGGTACCATCATGGAAAACATCCGTTTTGGTAATCCGGATGCGAGTGATGATGAAGTTATTGCAGCTGCAAAAGTGGTAGGGGCTGACTTCTTCATTACTCAACTTTCAAACGGGTATCATACAGAGGTTGAAGAACGTGGGAATGTGTTGTCCGTAGGTGAACGCCAGCTTCTTTCTTTCGCCAGAGCGCTCCTTGCTGACCCAAAAATTCTCATTCTTGATGAAGCAACTGCAAGTATTGACACTGAGACAGAAATGAAAATTCAACAAGCGTTAAAAACACTGTTAAAAGGAAGAACAGCGATCATGATTGCCCACCGGCTCTCGACGATTAGAGAAGCTGACAAGATTATTGTCCTTGACCATGGCAATATTCTTGAGCAGGGAAATCATGACACCCTCATGGAAAAGCAAGGTGTTTACTATGGATTAATAAAAGCACAGTACAAAATGCTTGGTGCAATTTGATGATTAAACACCCATCTTGTCAAAAGTGGAATTTTGACTTGACGGAAATAAGAAGAATCGATATTAGGAGGTTAACAATAAATGAAACTTGGGTTTAGTTCGTACAGCTTGCAAGGGGCAATCAATTCGAAAAAAATGACCATTTTAGATGTTATTCAATGGGTTGCCGATCAGGGCGGGGAGCATGTTGAAATTGTTCCGATTGGGTTTAATCTAGTCGAGGATGTATCGCTCGCCGATGCCATTCGGCAAAAAGCAGAGGAAGCGGGTATCGCGATTTCCAGTTACGCGATTGGTGCAAATTTTTTAACGGATTATGAAAATGAAATTGAGCGAGTAAAAATGGAAGTTGCAATCGCTCACCGTCTCGGTGTAAAGCTAATGAGGCATGATGTTGCCTGGAAGGCGCCAGATAAAATATCTATCCGGGATTTTGAACAGGATCTACCGAGAATGGCTGAAGCCTGCCGTACGATTGCCGATTATGCTGCCCAGTTTGATATTGTGACAAGTGTTGAGAATCATGGCTACTATGTGCAGGCCAGCGACCGAGTTCAGCGCTTGATTAACAAAGTTGATAAGGAAAATTTTAAAACCACCTTAGATACAGGAAATTTCCTATGTGTGGATGAGGATCCTATTTCAGCTGTAAAGAAAAATATTTCGTATGCCTCAATGGTACATGTGAAAGATTTTTACCGCAGAACATCATCTCTCGGTCTTGGAGAAGGCTGGTTCCCAACAAGTTCCGGAAATTATTTAAGAGGGGCCATAACCGGGCATGGGGATATCAATTTACCTGAGGTCTTAAAGGTTATTAAACATTCAGGCTATGATAGTTATATTTCCATCGAGTTTGAAGGAATGGAAGATTGTGAAAAGGCAGCAAAAATAAGTTTCGATAATGTCCGACGAATTTGGGATGCCGTTTGAGTATGATTAGGGACTAGTACCAAAATAGATATGAATCTTTTCTGAAATATACCATTATCGACGGAAGACAATATTATTTTTGATGAGAAGCCGAATTTCCAATAAGGAAGAGAGATTAGTGAAAAAGAGATACATTAGAGGTAAAGAGACTAATATTAAAGTTATGACTTTTAATATTCATCATGCAGAAACAGATGCCATTTTGGATTTGAAAAGAATTTCAGTAATAATTAACATGTCGGGTGCTGATATCATTGGTTTACAAGAGGTAGATAATCATTTTTCCGAGCGTAGTAGCTTCGAAGATCAAGCGAAATGGTTGTCAAAATACTTAGGAATGCATTATGCATATGGTGCAAATCTTGACTATGATCCTTTACAAGAAGGAGAGGGGCGTCGTCAATACGGAACCGCCGTTTTAAGCAAGTACCCTATCCTTTCTGCTAAAAATCATCTACTCACAACTATTACATATCCAGTAAACCCCACAGAGCAGCGTGGTCTTTTGGAAACGGTGATTAATGTGAAAGGAAATTATGTTCAATTTTACAACACACATCTTGACGATCAAAGAGCAGAACAGAGGGATCTACAGATCAAAGAGATACATGATATTGCAAACCAAAAAGAAGGAACTAGTATCATAGTAGGAGACTTCAATGCTACTCCTGAAAGTGCAGAGATACTAAAGATGACTGCACAATATAAAGATGTATTTGCCGAACTGGGTCAAAATAATGATTTTACCTTTCCAGCAAATAAACCAGATAGTCGTATCGATTATATTTTCACTTCTGAAGATGTCAAAATTTGTACAGGGGAAGTTATAAACACTAATGTTTCTGATCATTTGCCAATTACTGCAGGGTTTGTACTGAAATAATGTCATTTTATCCCGCGGCAAGATTATGAAATTCCTCCAAAACGATTATAGCGTATGCTCCTTTTCTATAAAAAGCCCTGATTTACAAGTCAGGGCTTTCCAATCATGCATTGCAATAATTATCGTTACTGTTTTGTGGATAAAGGAGGATCCTGGCAGGGCGGGCATTGAAAACGACTAATACCATATTCAGGTTATAGGAAGAGTGGGGGGAGTATTAATGGAACTAAAATTTATAACCAGATGTGTAAGTTCTTTAACCAAGGTTTTTGCGAATCACGAATTGAAAGACGGGGCGGTTAAGAAGGGTTCGGCACTTTTGAATGAAACCTACTCCTTCCAGATCGCCTATAAATCTACTATGTTAGTGAAGGATATTGTGGTGGGAGTCCACTCCGACTTGAAAGAAAAGATATCAATCCGATCCGTAGGGCTGGTTCCATCGGAATTACCTTGTTATCACGATCATGATGAAATCATCCTTACATCCGCACCCGGATTATTCCCCGATCCGCTTTATCCAATCAAGGCCAAAAATAGGTTGACCGCCTTTCCAGACCAGTGGCGCGCTATTTGGATTACAGTTGATCTTCAAGGCGGCATTAATCCAGGCAGACACTTCATTGAAGTAAATTTTGAAAAAGCCAACGGCGAATGTCTAGGTAACGAAGTTTTTGAATTAGAGGTAATTGGGTCAGAACTTCCTGAACAAACATTAATTCATACAGAATGGTTTCATACTGATTGCTTGGCAACACATTATAAAGTAGAAATCTTCAGTAAAGAGCATTGGAGACGAATTGAGCAATTTGTTCAAACAGCGGCAAAACATGGAATGAATATGATTTTAACACCTCTATTTACACCACCTTTAGATACTGAGGCTGGTGGAGAACGTCTGACAGTACAGCTTGTTGATGTAGAAAAGTCAGGTAAGGTGTATTATTTCCGATATGAAAAGCTAAAAAGATGGATTGATTTATGTAGAAATAGAGGAATCAAGTATTATGAGTTTTCCCACTTTTTTACCCAGTGGGGAGCAAAGCATGCACCAAAAATAATGGGCTATGAAAATGAAGAGCTAAAACAATTTTTCGGCTGGAATACGGATGCTGCCGGCTTTGAGTATCGTGATTTTCTACATCAATTTTTTCCTAGTTTAATTGATTTCATTAAAAAGAACGGTTTAGAAAATCATGTGTTTTTCCATGTGTCGGATGAGCCGCATTTTGATCATATTGAATCGTACCATAAAGCCAGTGATATCCTCCAAAACTACGTAAAAGATTTTCCGGTGATTGACGCACTTTCAGACTATGCCTTTTATGATAAAGGACTCGTCAAAACTCCGATTCCATCTAATGATCATATCAATGCCTTTTTGGAAAATGGTGTAGAAAATCTGTGGACCTATTATTGTTGTGCCCAATATAAAAAGGTTTCAAATCGTTTTTTCAATATGCCGTCATTCCGAAACCGGGTCCTCGGAATGCAATTGTATAAATACAAGGTTGTAGGCTTTCTTCATTGGGGATACAATTTTTGGTATTCACAATACTCAAAAAAGCCGATTGATCCATTTAAAAATACCGATGCCAATTATGCATTCCCTTCAGGAGATGCTTTCCTCGTTTATCCCGGTGAGGATGGTCCAATTGAATCCATAAGGCTTGAGGTTTTAAATGAAGCCCTCCAAGATTTAAGAGCGCTGCAATTGCTGGAAAGCTTGGTTGGTAGAGAACATGTTTTAGCACTTTTAGAAGAAGGATTGGATCATGAACTCACTTTTGATCAATATCCTCAAGACCAAGAGTGGTATCTGTTAAAAAGGGAACAGATTAATAACAAGATTAAAGAAAAAATCTTTAATACTGACCTAAGCTCAAGGAAGAAGGTGTAGTATGCCTGCATTAACATTTAATCGAAAATCATTTTTATTAGATGGCAGTGAAATCCTTTTATTAAGCGGGGCGGTTCATTATTTTCGGACTGTGCCAGAATATTGGGAAGATCGTTTAATTAAATTAAAAGAATGTGGGTTTAATACAGTAGAAACCTATGTAGCATGGAATTTACATGAGCCTGAGGAAGGGCGATTTGTTTTTGAGGGCATTGCTAATATTGAGCGTTACATCAAAACCGCCGAAAAAGTTGGTCTCCATGTCATTGTTCGCCCAGGTCCTTATATTTGTGCTGAGTGGGAGTTTGGTGGTTTTCCGTATTGGTTATTAACAGTGCCCAATATTCAAATACGCTGCTACAATCAACCGTATTTGGATAAAGTAGATGCGTTTTTCGATGTCCTTTTTGAACGATTGGAGCCATTGCTGCGTTCCCATGGTGGTCCAATTATTGCAATCCAGGTTGAGAATGAGTACGGCAGTTATGGAAATGACCAAAAGTATTTGCACTATATGCGGGACAGTGTCCAAAAACGAATCGGGCAGGAGCTGCTTTTTACCTCCGATGGTCCAGCGGCTAGTATGCTGAATGGCGGGATGATTGATGGCGTATTGGAAACAGTCAATTTTGGTTCGCGTGCGGAATGCGCATTTGAACAATTAAAGCAATTTCAGCCGAATGCTCCGCTGATGTGTATGGAGTTTTGGCACGGTTGGTTCGATCATTGGGGCGAAGGGCACCATACTCGACCCTCAGAAAGTGTAATAGAAACATTGGAGAGTATTTTGCAGCAAAAAGGCTCCGTCAATTTTTATATGGCACACGGAGGGACTAATTTTGGTTTCTATAATGGAGCAAACCATAATGAGGAAGGTTATCAGCCAACGATTACTAGCTACGATTATGATGGCTTATTGACAGAATCCGGGGATGTAACAGAAAAATTCTTTGCGGTGAGAAAGACATTTGAAAAATATGTTGATTTGCCTGAATTGAATTTGCCACCAATCACGCCAAAAAAACGATACGGTGAGGTGTATTTCACGGAGCGTGCTGCCTTGCTAAATTCATTGAATCAACTTTCAAGTCCAGTGCAGAGCCAAACTCCATTAACGATGGAGGCGTATGGCCAGGCTTATGGATTTATTGTCTATGAAACAGTGATAAAAGGAGCTTACGGCAAGCAGACGATCACGGTTCAAGATGTTCATGACCGCGGTCAAATTTATTTGAATGGTGAATATGCAGGTCTAGTCGAGCGAATTGGTGGCCGCTCAAGTATTGAAGTTGATATCACCGTGGAAGAAACAAAACTGCAGATTGTAGTTGAAAATATGGGACGTGTGAATTATGGTCCGTTCCTTAAGGATTTTAAAGGGATTACTGAAGGTGTAAGAGCAGGCAACCAATTCTTATTTGGCTGGACCGTGTATCCTTTACCGTTAAAGGATTTGAGTTCCTTAAAGTTCAACAGTGATGACGCTAAAGAAAATCATCCTTATCTTCACCGTGGGACCTTGAATATTGAGGAAGTAGCAGATACGTTCATCGATATGTCCGAGTGGACGAAAGGAGTTGTCTTTGTGAATGGACATAATCTTGGTCGATACTGGGAAATCGGACCACAACAAACGCTCTATGTCCCAGCTCCATTTTTGCAAATGGGAGAAAACAAAATTGTAGTTTTGGAATTACATAACCATAAAGGAAGTATAAGGTTTGTTGATCAGCCTATATTAGGGTAATTCCTTCACACTATCGGGAAATCCACGACCAAAAAGGAGCGATCATCATGATAGTTAATCATATTCGTCATGTCAATTTTTACAATGGCCTCAATTAAAAATTCGATACGGCATTTGAATATATCCAAAACACAAACTTTAAACAGTTGGAGCTAGGCTTCTATGAAATGAAGGTGAAGTTTCTACAGGTCTAATTATAATGAAATTTTACATAGCTTCCTTTAAAGTAAAAGCGGGGTGCTCAATTCGAGCACCCCGCTTCCATAACTTATGGATTTGGATATCCGTAAACTTCAAATTCAAAAATTCTTGCGGCCTGGTCGCTGCCTTGGGTCGGCTTATCAATCCATAAGCGGACAAATCGGGCATTAGTTAAAGAAATACTATGCTCGGAAACACCCTCAGTATTATCTGTTATCCGAACCGCTTCTGTCCAGTTTTCTCCATCCAAACTTACTTCGATTCTAAAGCCCTGCGTATTAAAGGCTTGCGGTTCACCGCCTGCTTGGGCATGACGAACCATAAACTTAGAAATGGCGTATTGAACACCGAGGTCAAGCTTTAACCAATGAGGAGCCTGTCCTAATGCACACCACTTACTGTTATCTGTTACCTTTCCATCAACAGCAAAGCTTGGTC
Source organism: Neobacillus sp. NPDC093182 (assembly GCF_044754045.1). Classification (NCBI taxonomy): domain Bacteria; kingdom Bacillati; phylum Bacillota; class Bacilli; order Caryophanales; family Bacillaceae; genus Neobacillus; species Neobacillus sp. NPDC093182. Next base: position 102,483 of record NZ_JBIVOI010000003.1, on the reverse strand, counting down.
CTTCAGAAGGAGCACATTGTCCGCTCGCGATAGCTGTCTTATTCAACGCAACATTTTTTATCTCATTAGCGGATTCGGAAATAGTAATCCATGCTTCTCTTGTAAGGACACTTTCACCTTCGCTATTTTTCGCAATCAAGCTAACGGAATAAACACCTTCCTCTGCATAGGTGACAACCGGGTTTTCCTCATTGCTAACCGCTGGAGTTCCACCCTCAAAATGCCATTCGAATTCTTCGGTTACCTCTGAGGAGGCATTGGAAAACTGCACTGGTTCCCCTGGAGCCGCGATCGTTTTATCAGCACGGAAATCTGCTTCAGGTTTTGGATATGGCGGCCATTCAAATGTCACCTCAACAGGTTCGCTGCGAGTATACTCCTTGTTTACAGTGACAATTTCTAATACGGTTTGGCTTTCCTTTTCAATTCGCTTCATGGCAGATAAGAAATAAACATGATTTGGTGTAGCACCAACAAACTCTTTTTCATTGTTCGGTAATCGACGATAAATCTCATAGTGGCTTACATCATCCGATACAGAAGGATCCCAGGCAAGTGAGACATCGGCATAAATCCCTTTATAAAAGGTAATGTCACTTACCTTTCCTTGCTTCGGAGAATTTCCAATCTGTTTCGTTTTTTTGTTGAAAACCTTGATTTCTCCAATATTCATTTCATAATCTTTTATTTCCGTGTCGCTTTCAGCCAACAGCGAAATCGCTGCAATTTTTTTACCACTGTATTTTTTCAGTTTAAAGGTTTCTGTCATCCATTGATTTTTACTATGTTTTTTTACATTAAAAAAGATAAATTGATCTGGATTATCAATAAAGCTGACTCCAAGCTTCAGGTTCGGATTATTCGCTGCTGTTTTGTATGTCATCGAGATTTCAGTATCTTTTTGGATTGGAAGATTGGTTTTATAAAGCTTAAGATGAGTAGGATTTTTTGGATCAATGGCGCCCGAAAGCTTTAAAGAGCTTCCTCCGTAGTATGCCGTTTCCCAATCAAACTCAACATTGACATTTTGTCCGCCTTCCTTAAGCCAGCGCCAGGTTGGAAGGATATCTTGAAGACTGCGATTATTCCAAGATTGTTTATTTACGACTTTTCCATCGACGGAGAAAAACTTGCCGCTTCCGGTATTAAAATGAGTAACAAACGGTAATTCGTGAATCGCTGTTTTGGCGTTAAAATAATGGGCCATTCCTTTCCAAGCACCATTATCCATTGTATTGGATGGATTTCCGGAGTTCCCAATCCAAAATTCATTTTCCTTCTGATAAAACTCTTCCATTGTCGCAGCTGTTTTAAAGGCCCAGTCAGGTCGGTAAATACCTAAAGAAGTAAAAGGTGCTTTGCCCTCAGGGAATATACCCTGCCAAGGAATAGACGTGCTGGTTCCTTTTGCTTCGACATCAATGCCCGTATATAAATCATAGGGATTTCTTCCAAGGTCCTGAGCTTTGTTAAAGGAAGACTCTTGGTCACGCCACCAGAAGTTTAAAAACATGCTATCAGAAACACGTGTTTCACCGTCTTGCAAAAAGCTGTCGTTTTTATCCGTTAAATGATTTTGCCAGCTGATCTTCCCATCCTCCGTCATCGAATCGTACCACATGATCTGCATATCTTCCGGCTTCTGCTTCTGCAGATAAACGAGAAATTCTTTTGCTTTTTGAGCGGCTTCAGGGTCTCCGCCTTCTGTTTCCTGGTTAATAAACCAGCCGTCAAATCCATAGTAGCTGGCCACTTCAAGCAGCTTGTCGGCTGCAGGGAAGGAACCATCCTCTCTCTGGCTCAGCATTTGGTCGACCCACTCATACTTTCCGCCGTATACCGTTGGAGGAAAGAACACATTTCCTAAAATCGGAACTCCATTTTTGTGAGAAGCGTCGATCACATCTGCACTTGGAGGGACGATTATGCCTTCCCCGGATGATCCCGCCCAATACACCATTAAATCGACATATTGCCAATAACTGAACGTATTCGCAAAAAATTCTTTCCCGCCTTGGGAAGGTACACCGCTTGTGTTTGAGTTAAGTGCAGACAACGCCACTAGTTTGGCTTTCGATTGGGCATGGTCATTCACTCCATATAACACTTCCCGCTTCGCTAATGGAATTTGACTGCGGTTGAATTCCGCATCCGGGTCATTCTCTGGCGACCAATTCAATAATTGGTCGGGAAACCAATACGATGATTCTGGTTGTTTTGCATAGCTTGCATTCGGCAATAACAGCAGTAAACATAAGCCAAAAAAGACAGCCATCCACGAATGTTTCTTTTTCAAACGATTCACTTTTTCATCTCTCCCTTATTACAATTTTTATCTGAAGCTTGGACCAAGCAGGCTCCCTTTACCTGTTTCATATAGATGAAAGCACTTTCAAAAATAAACATAAATAAAAACACACTTGTCTTCTCCTACAATATTCGGAGCGATTAACCCCGTCAATGAACCATAAAAATGTGATATAGTTTTTCCATAATTTCTAAAATTAATCCATAAAACATCCTCGAGTGAATTAACATATTTGCATTTTGATAATTCGGTATTTTGATAAAATTATACTAGTGCATTTGTTTATCGAGCTTTAAAAGAAAAAGTTGGGGGAAGAAAGGAAGAATTGATTCTTGAGACATTTCTAACGAATCAGGAACAAATTCAATTAAAATAAGGACGCCGTTATGCCCAGTCACATAGAAAAAGGAAGGGAGGCCCCTTCCTTTTTCCTACTGAATAGCTTGGTTTTATTAAAACTTTTATGTGATAAAATGGCTGGGGTTTTCACCTTCGGCCATTCAATCTTTAAGTATAGCGAGGGAGGAATAATCCGGTTTTGGTTAATTTAACGCACTTCCAAAAGTAGCGGAGACACTGTGAATGTGGCTTCCGTTTTTAGTTTTACTTCTTCAACGGTGACTCCACTAGCAGTCTCAATCAGGACCATACCATTTGGTGTAAAATCAAAGACGGCAAGATCGGTAATGAGGCGATGTACTACTTGTTTTCCAGTAAGTGGGAGTGAGCATTCTCTCTTTATTTTAGATTCACCGTGTTTGTTGACGTGCTCCATAATCACGACGACCCGTTTGGCTCCATTGACAAGGTCCATAGCCCCGCCCATTCCTTTGACCATCTTTCCTGGAATCATCCAATTAGCAAGGTCGCCCTTTTCGGATACCTCCATGCCGCCAAGAATAGCTAAATCGATATGACCGCCACGAATCATCGCAAAGGATTCAGCACTGTCAAAAAAAGAGGATCCGGGAACGGTTGTAATCGTTTCTTTTCCAGCATTAATCAAATCAGGATCTTCCTGGCCATCTATCGGGTAAGGACCAATACCAAGCAGTCCGTTTTCTGACTGTAATAATACGTTGAAATCCTGAGGAATCTCATTGGCAACAAGTGTCGGCATTCCGATTCCAAGGTTAACATTCATTCCATCTTTAATTTCCTGCACCGCTCTTTTCACAATCGTTAAACGAGTGTCTCTCATCTTCTTCCGCTCCTTTTTACCTGAGTTATGCGTGAACAACTGTCCGTCGCTCAATCCGTTTTTGATAGTTGGCGCCAACTAAAATACGCTGCACGTAGATGCCTGGTGTGTGAATTTCATCTGGGTTTAGCTCTCCCGCTTCAACAATTTCTTCGACTTCAGCAATCGTGATTTTACCTGCCATCGCAGCGAGTGGATTGAAATTGCGTGATGTTTTACGGTAAACCAGGTTGCCAAGTGTATCCGCTTTCCATGCTTTCACAAGAGCGAAATCCCCTACAATTCCCCGTTCAAGCAGATAGGTTCTTCCATCAAACTCCTTCACTTCTTTACCCTCTGCTATCGGGGTTCCAATACCAGTCGCTGTATAAAATCCTGGGATACCTGCACCGCCAGCTCGTATACGCTCAGCTAAGGTGCCTTGTGGCGTCAATTCCACTTCGAGTTCACCACTTAAAAATTGCTGTTCAAAAATTTTGTTTTCTCCAACGTACGAGGATACCATTTTCTTAATTTGCTTGTTTGCTAGGAGAAGCCCTAACCCCCAGTCATCAACTCCGCAGTTGTTACTGACCACCGTTAAATTTTTTGTACCTTTTTCCTTCAACGCTTGAATCGCATACTCCGGGATGCCGCATAAACCAAAGCCGCCAACAATTAAAACAGCACCATCTTGAATGTCTGAAACCGCTTCCGAAAATGAAGTAAATAATTTATTATTTTTCATCAATTGACCCTCCTTAGTCTGAATATTCTATTACCTAGTAGTTTACATGCTGTCTATTTATAAGTAAAATACATAAAAAGAATAAATAGTATGAATATCAGGAATAAATGGAGGGGCTAACTTGGAACTTCGTGATTTAAAATCCTTTATTGAAGTGGTGATTCATCAAAGTTTTACAAAAGCGGCCGCTCATTCCTATCTTTCACAGCCTTCTTTCAGTAAGGCTGTTAAAAAGCTAGAAGAAGAATTGAACGTAGAATTGTTCGACCGCTCAACCCGACATTTACGGTTGACCGACGCCGGACAGATTGTTTATGAGCAGGCGCAAAAAGCATTGGAGTCCTTGTCTGAAATCACTAACCTGCTTGACGATTTAAAGAACGTTGTATCAGGTGAAATCAAAATAGGAATTCCACCGCTAATTGGTAGATTGTTTTTCCCTAATATAGCGAGGCGAATTCAGGAAAAGTACCCTAATGTTTCCCTGCATTTAGTGGAACGCGGTGCAAAATTAATCGGTCAGCTTGTTGAAAACGGACAGGTCGACCTCGGCATTATCGTGCTTCCAGCTGACACATCAAAGTTTAATGTGCAGCCATTTATTACAGATGAGTTTGTTCTTTATGTACATAAAAAGCACCCGCTGGCAATAAGAAGCACCGTTGATATCAGCGAGTTAAAGGAAGAGAAGTTTATTCTTTTTTCAGAAGAGTTTACGCTGCATGACTATATTAAAACGGTTTGTATAGAGGCAGGTTTTATACCTGAAGTCTCCTATCAGAGTTCACAGTGGGATTTAATACTTGAACTTGTTTCTTCTGAGTTTGGCGTAACGTTGCTGCCAAAGTCTATTTACCATAAACAAAATAACCCAAATGTTCAAATCGTTCCAATAGCAGAGCCAACATTGCACTGGAGACTTGGCATCATCACGAAGAAGGAGGCATATCACTCGTTTGCCTTAAGAGAAGTCTTAAAGATGTTTTAAAGTGGATCGTCCATAACTACAAAGCAAAAGATTATAAAAGAAAGGCGATTTTCAGTTCTAAACTGAAATCGCATTTTTTATTTTGCAATCATGTAGTAAAAATGCCAAACGAAAGTATTTCAGTGGACTGCAATTTTTATGCTTTTAACAAGTTTTAGAAAGAGATATATAGTCACCTACTGGATATTTCTCTGCAAGGTTGTTTCGATACTATTTAATTTTACTAAAATCTTTTAATGTCTCTTAACCATGTTTACTACGTTACTAAGTAAATCATTGAAGGATTCACCCCATATACCCTAGAGAATTGCTAGGAGTACTGTGGTTTATTCATAGTGTTTACCACTAAAATAGAGTGTAATTCTACCATTTTAAAAAGTTTGATAATTATAAATATATAAAAATATTTTTAGTAAAATTTATAATGAAAGCATTTACTTTTAGTAAAACTGTTATTATAATAATCCTATAAACTACTAGGAGGGATAGAATGAACGTACCAAAGAAAATGAAATTGTTTTTCCTTTTTACTATTGTAGCCACAATGCTGTTATCTGCTTGCAGTTCATCCGATACAAACGGAGAGAAAGCGGAGGATGGGAAAGTCAAGTTAAGGTTTGCGACATGGGATGTAGGTGATGATGTCGAGCTGCAACAAGGGTTAATTGATCAATTCAATGCTGAAAATAGTGATATTGAAGTAGTTTTGGAAGCGTACGGTGGCGATTATGACACGAAAATAACTGCTGGTATTGGGGCCAAGGATGCTCCAGATATCATGTATATGTGGAATTACCCTCAATATAAAGATGCTTTAGAGCCGCTTGATTCTTATATAAAAGATAGAGGGGAAGAATACAAGAGTAATTTCTATGAAGCATTATGGAACTATAACTCTGTTGGAGAGGACATTTACGGTCTTCCAGTAGGTTATACGACACATGTTGTTTACTACAATAAAGATTTATTTGATGCAGCAGGACTTGAATATCCAAAAGCTGGTTGGACATGGGAAGACCTACAGGAAGCAGCTAAGAAGCTAACAGATAAAGAAAAGAAAATTACTGGTTTTGCTTTCCCAGGTCAGCCTGACCCATATGATTTTGAAATGTATTTATGGGGTAATGGTGCTTCTTATGTAGATAGCAAAGGTAAATTAGATGGAAACTTGAATTCTAAAAAATCAATTGAAACGTTTACAATGTTCCAAAATATGTTGGAAGACGGTAGCGCTATTACCACGGAAGGCTGGGGTGATACCGAAATGAAAACAGGCAGAGTTGGGATGTTTATTAACGGAGCCTGGTACCTTTCCGCATTTAAAGAAGCTGGAATCAACTATGGTGTTGTTGAAATCCCTTCATTTGGAGATAACCCAAGTGCGAGTATTGTAAGTTCCTCTGGTATTGCTATGTCAAAGGATTCTAAGCATAAAGAAGCTGCATTTAAATTTATGGAGTTTTGGACTGGGGAACAGGCAAACAAAGAAAGACTATCCTTCGAACTTCCAGTTTTAAAAAGTGTAGTCGAATCAGAAAAGCTACAAGAAGATCCAATTAAGAAAGTCTTTTATTCGATGTTGGAACAAAGTGAAGGATTTACACCAACCTCTTTTGTAACGGAAGACTGGAGTAAGTTGTCTGAGGATTTAAGTTTAGTATTTGAACAAATCTTTAATCCAAGTACACGTGTCGAACCTAAAGAGGCATTAGATAGTGTAGCCAAGTAAGATTGTTAATTGATCTGAATGAGAATATATCATGGCTGCATGATATATTCTCATTTTTAAAAAAGTTTTTTACTATCGGATTCAAAAAGGTCACACCAATTAAGAGGGAAATATATGTTTACTAAAAAGAACAAACAAAAAAAATTCACATTAGTCCGTAAAAGAGTTCCATTTTTATTTATTTTACCGTGGATCATCGGTTTTATTGTTTTTACATTAGGACCTTTAGTTTTTTCATTAGTGATGAGTTTGTTTGATTGGCCAATTGCTGGCGAAGCGAAGTTTATTGGATTTGATAACTTTAAGACGATGTTTACGGCTGATCCACAGTTTTATGATTCACTCGTCATCACCTTGAAATTCGCATTAATCTTTGTTCCATTAAACCTCTTTGTTGCTTTGGTGCTTGCCCTGCTTATCACGCAGCCAATCAAGGGAATAAAGATTTTCAGGACCATCTTCTATCTTCCGGCCGTTGTATCCGGTGTAGCTGTGTCCATTATATGGGGTTGGATGTTTAACTCTGAGTATGGAGTTTTAAATTATATATTATCTTTGCTTGGAATTGAAGGACCAAACTGGCTGATTGATCCTAAGTGGGCAATCATAACGATTGTGATTGCAAGTGCTTGGGGAGTCGGAACGATGATGTTGGTCTTCTATACGGATATTAAAGGGATTCCACATGAAATGTATGAAGCTGCGTCCATAGATGGGGCTGGTCCTATCAGGCAGTTTGTTAGTATTACGATTCCTACAATTACACCAACGATCCTATTTAATGTCATCACTTCTGTTATAGCAGCATTGCAGCAATTAACGTTAGTGTTGCTTTTAACAGGGGGAGGACCATTAAAATCGACTTATTTCTATGGACTATTTGTCTATAACAATGCATTTAAGCACCATGAACTTGGTTATGCAAGTGCTAATGCTTGGTTTATGTTTATCATCATTCTACTATTGACGATGTTAATCTTTAAGTCATCCTCTGCGTGGGTATTTTACGAGGCTGAAGTGAAAAAGGAAAAAAAGAGAGGTAAAAGAAAATGAAGATAACGCGAAAACATAAAATCATTGTTTACAGCATTCTTGTCCTCTTTTCTCTTTATTTTCTGTTTCCTTTTATTTGGGCATTCATCACAGCGATTAAATCAGAAACAGAAGTATTTAGCTTTCCACCAAAATTCGTACCTGATATACCACTATTTAGTAATTTTATAGATGCTTGGAATAGCCAGCCGTTTGGAACGTATTTTAAGAACTCGATGATTGTTACTGTATTGACAACAATCGGTCAACTTATCTCCTGTTCTTTAGTTGCATATGGTTTTGCAAGGTATGATTTTAAATATAAGAATATTCTCTTTATCCTGCTTCTATCAACAATGATGATTCCATGGGATGTTACGATGATTCCGCTTTATATGGAATTTAACATGTTTGGCTGGATCAATACATTAAAACCACTGATCGTCCCAGCCTTCTTCGGCTCAGCTTATAATATCTTTTTGCTAAGGCAGTTTTTAATGAATATTCCTAAGGATTTAGAAAATGCAGCGAGAATTGATGGAGCAAATGAGTTCCAAATCTTTTATAAAATTTTCTTACCTATCATGAAGGCTCCATTAACATTGATTGCTGTATTAAATATCATTTTGGTTTGGAATGACTACTTAGGACCACTTATTTATTTGAATGATCAATCTAAATATACAATGGCACTTGGTTTAGCTTCATTCCAAGGTGTACATGAGCTTCAAATTATTCCTATTATGGCAATGACTTTGGTTATGATCATTCCGCCAGTCATCGTTTTTGCCTTTGCACAGAAATATATTGTGGAAGGAATTAGCGGCTCAATCAAGTAATAAAGTTCGGAGGAAGAAAACATGCAACGTGAAATGAAGAGATGGGAAAATATCCATCTTACGGCACTAAACAGGCTTCCGGCACATTCTGATTTTTACAGATACCGTGCAATTGATGAGGCATTACAATATAAAAAAGAAAATAGTAAGGGATATACGTCACTTGATGGTGAGTGGAAGTTTCTATTTTTGGAGGCACCTGAATTTTCACCAGTGAATTTTGAAACAGAAGAATTCGAAATTGAAGATTTAGATGATATAACTGTGCCGTCGTGCTGGCAATTAAAGGGTTATGGAAATATGCATTATACAGATGTATTATATCCTTTTCCTATAAATCCGCCTTTTGTACCTCAGGATAATCCAACAGGAATCTATTTCAAAGAAGTTTATTTGGAAGATATAAATGAAGAAGAAAAAATCATTGTTAAATTTAACGGTGTGGATTCAGCTTTTGATCTTTATGTGAATGGTCATCATGCAGGCTACAGTAAAGGCTCAAGAATGCCATCAGAGTTTGATCTTACTGAGTACGTCAAAAATGGAAAAAATAGATTTACAGTTAGAGTTTACCAGTTTTCAGATGGAACCTATTTAGAAGACCAGGATATGTGGTGGCTTTCAGGAATCTTTAGAAGTGTGGAACTGTATAGAATAAACAGAGATACGCTTGAAGATGTTTTCATTGAAACGTTGCCGGACGAAGATTTTAAAGATTTTACATTAAAATTAACCGGGAAGTTTTTAACGAGCGAAACTAAGGCAGTATATGTAAAGCTTTTTCAAGGGGGAAATGAGGTAGATTCCTTCCCTGTAAATGTGGTTAATGGTGAATTCCAAGTGTCAAGGGAAATGGTGGACCCATTATTATGGAATGCAGAGGAACCAAATCTCTATATGGCTATTTTGGAGTATGAATTAGCCAGTGGAGAAAAAGAAATTGTTCCGTTGCGATTTGGCGTAAGATCAATCGATATTATTGAAAATGAAATGAGAGTGAACGGAAAAAGAATTTTCTTTAATGGTGTAAATCGACATGATTTTAATCCGAGAATGGGCAGAACGGTAACCTACGAGGATATGCTGCAGGATGTCATCTTAATGAAGCAGCATAATATAAATGCTGTAAGAACGGCCCATTATCCAAATAATGATGTTTTTTATGACCTTTGTGATGAATACGGACTCTATGTGATTGATGAAACAGATCTTGAGTGCCATGGCTTTGAAAACACTGGTAATTATAATTGGATTAGTGACAATGAGTTATGGGGAAAGCAGTACGTAGACCGTGCCATTAGAATGGTGAAAAGGGACCGAAATCATCCAAGTGTCATCATTTGGTCCTTAGGCAATGAATCTGGTCAAGGCAGAAACTTCACAGCGATGTATCAAGCCATAAAAGAAATCGATTCTACTAGATTAGTACATTATGAAGGAGATCGACATGCTGCCTATAGTGACATGTATACTACCATGTACACTAGATTAAAAGCACTTGTAGAAATTGGCCAGGATTCTGAAGGCAAAAAGCCGCATATCTTATGTGAATATGGGCATGCAATGGGAAATGGACCTGGCGGGCTGACAGAATATCAAGAAGTAATGAGAAAGTATCCACGATTACAGGGTGGATTCGTCTGGGAATGGTATGACCATGGTATCGAAAGTGTGGATGAGGATGGAAATGTTTTTTATCTATACGGTGGAAATTACGGGGATTTTCCTACAAATGGGAACTTCTGCATCGATGGACTCGTATTCCCTGACCGGACGCCATCACCTGGACTGGTTGAATACAAAAAGGTGATCGAACCAATTGTATCGGAAGCAGTAGACCTTAATCAGCTCAAGATTAAGTTGAAAAATAGATATGACTTTAGAAACTTAGAAGGAATTCATTTGAACATTAAGGTAGAATCCTTCGATAATTTAATAGAAGAAAAGAATATTAATCTTCCATCTATTAATGCTCAGGACGAAGTGGTATTAACACTGCCTATTAATCTTACAGAAGCCTTGAATCACGATGATGTACGCATTAAATTAAGTTATTCAGAACCCAGGAGTACTCTTTATGCAAGTGAAGGTCATCCAATTACCAGTGAAAGTTTTTTACTAGAATCGACAAAGGTGAAAAAAATGGTCGTAACTAAACATGAGGGTGGAACAACGATTTCCACTAAGGAAAATTTTGGTCAGCTGCTGCTAGAGAGTGAACATTTTAAAACGGTTTTTTCAAAGATTCATGGAGTACTCGTGTCCCATAAATTAAATGGGGAAGAAATAATCGAAAAAGGTCCTGAACTGACACTCTGGCGAGCGGTTATTGACAATGATATGTATAAGAAGGATGCTTGGATTAATAAATACTTTCTAAAAAATGCAAAGGAACAATTGGTTTCCTTTGACTATCAAATAAATGAAGGTTATGCAGATATAGAAATCAATAAATATCTATCGAGTGTCAATCAAGCATGGGGCTTTCATTTGACTTATCATTATCGGATCACCCAAGAGGGTGTGTTAAACCTTCAACTAAAAGGCTCTAAAATTATTAGAGGTAAAGAGATTCCTGACTTACTTCCTAGAATCGGAATTACGATGCATCTAAACAAAGAGTATAATGATGTAACATGGTATGGCAGAGGCGATTCGGAAAGTTACCAAGATAGTAAAAGAAGCCAAAGTATTGGCCTTTACCATAAAAGTGTTGAGGAAATGCATACGGATTATGTATATCCACAGGAAAATGGTTCAAGATGTGATACTTCTTTCTTAGCGGTAACAAAGGGGAATCAGTCCATCCTCTTTAACTTTAAAGAAATCAGGGATTTCACCATCCATGACTATGAAACTAGCGCTTTAGAAGAAGCAACACACCGAGGTAAAATTAAAAAGTCGCCATTCAATGTGTTAACCATCGATTATAGACAAAGCGGTCTTGGGAGTAATAGTTGTGGTGAGGAACAACTTCCAAACTATCGAGTGGGAATAGAAGACTTTGAAATCGGTCTAGAAATTAGGAATGTTCATAAAGACGATATAGTAGAAGAAAGTAAATACTTTAGAGCTAGATAAAGTATTAAAAGCAGGGGCAACCCTGCTTATTTGAAATGTTATAGCTATAGTTGATCAAATTTAGAGGAGAAATAGGATGAAATTAGACATTAAAGAAATACCCTTTTCAAGATATGGATCCTATTTTTGTATCTCACAAGAAAAGGATAATGAGGCTGTATTTATAAGAGACGTTCATGGCGGCGATGACGCACCATCGAAGCTTTTTCAAGTGGATATTGTAAAAGATGGAGTGGAAATGGATTACATCATACGTGCTTCAGAGATTTCCGTATCCTTCTATTTAAAGGACCAACCGGAGTGTGTTGCGGAAATCATTATTCCTGAAGAAGATGAACTCCATATTAAAGTACAGGATGTTGAACTAAGGCTGCGAGCAACAAAAGGAAAATATGATTCTTTAATGGAATTAGAAGATGGAATGTACGAATACCATATCTATCCTAAGGAATTAAAATTAATGATTATGAACTTGAATGGTGAATTGTCTGTTAATGCGCCATGGAATATTATCGGAAACGATTATATTGATATGCGTTTAAAAAATGGGCATTTCGTGATTGAAAGCTATCGAACCGTTTATCAAAAAAAGGAATACCTTTCATTTAGCCAAGGGAAAGAACAAGTAGAGGTGGCATACAAAGAATGGTTTGATTCCATGAAAAAGGGATATGAACAAGCGGTATATCTGCCTTCCTTGGAGAGGGCTTCCTATATTACATGGTCGAGCGTCGTCCATCCAGATGGAGTCCTAAAAGATTATGCGATGTATATGTCGAAGTTGTGGATGTATAATATTTGGTCATGGGATAATTGCTTTAACGCATTAAATTTAGGTGAACAGTACCCGGAACTCGCATATGCACAATTAAAGATTTTTATGGACACCCAAGATGAATCTGGTGCCTATCCCGATTTTGTGAATGACAAATTCATTTCATACAATTGTATAAAGCCTCCGATATTTGCTTACGTCTATGAACAGCTGATGGAGAGAAATGACTACTTTAAAGACGAACAGCGTTTGAGACGTGTATATGAGTCTACTAAGAAAGTCATGACCTATTATGAAGAATATCGTACTTATCAGGATAGGCTGCCACACTATAAACACGGGAATGATTCTGGCTGGGATAATGCTTCTCTTTTTCATGTGGGGATGCCAGTGGAGGCACCAGACCTTGCAAGTTTCATAATACGTTCGTTTGATATTCTCTCCTCCTTTGCTGAAATGTTGGGAGAAAAAGAGGAAGCTGAGAGATTTAAGAATCAGGCAGACTCTTTGTTTAACCTATTAATTGAGAGACTGTATGATGGTGAGGGCTTTTATGGGCGAGTGGGCAAGAATGGTGAGAAAATTAAGATTAGAAGCAGCTTAATTTTAAGACTTCCAGTAATCATTGGCTATCGCTTGGATAAAGGCATCATGGACCACCTCGTGTCGGATCTTGAAGCCAACTTTGAAACAAATTTTGGTCTGGCTACTGAGTGTGTAAAGAGTAACTATTATCGGGAAAATGGATATTGGCTCGGTCCAATCTGGGCGCCTGTGACGTACCTGTTTATCCATGCATTAAAGAATAATGGCTATAAAGAGGCAGGGAATCGTCTAAGAGATAAGTTTTTAGACCTTACGCTTACAGGAGGGATGGCGGAAAATTTTGATCCGTTAACTGGTAAAGGGTTAGTAGATACATCCTTCACATGGACATCAAGTGTATTTCTGCTGCTATTAGAAGATAATCTTAGGGGTGATTAAATGCAAAAGTATATGGGAGAAATCGCTCTTACGATTACAGCCATTATATGGGGAAGCGGATTTGTTGCCAGTGCAATCGCGTTGGAGCACTTTACTCCCTATCAGATTCTGGCGGGAAGATTTATTATAGGGACAATCATTTTAAGCATAATTTTCCATAAAAGGCTGAAAAATATTAATAAAAGTACTATTATAAAAGGGGCTGTATTGGGGATCTTTTTATATTTGGCCTTTGCCCTGCAAACAGTGGGCCTTCAATTTACAACACCTTCAAAAAATGCCTTTTTAACGGCAGTGAATGTTGTGATCGTTCCTTTTATTGCATTTGTCATGTATAAACGAAAAATTGATATTTATGAATTAGTTGGTGCAATCTTAGCTATGATTGGGGTCGGCATCTTATCTCTTAAACTCTCTGCTGACATTAATATCGGAGACTTGCTGACACTGGGCTGTGCGTTTGGATTTGCCTTCCATATATTTTATACTGCAAAATATGTTAAAGATTCAGACCCTGTTTCCTTAACACTCATTCAAATGGTGACAGCGGCAATAATAGGGAGTATTGTGGTTGTTTTCAAAGGAGAAACATCTGTTGTTATGGAAACGGAAGGTTTGTTCTCCCTTCTCTATCTAGGTATCTTCTCAACAACGATTGCTTATCTATTGCAAACTGTTGCTCAAAAAATGATAACAGAAACAAAGGCTGCAATTATTCTTTCAACAGAATCTTTTTGGGGAATGGTTTTTTCCGTTGCCATATTGGATGAAGCAATGACGATAAAAATGGTGCTTGGTGCGATCCTTATTCTATGTGCCATCATCATTTCAGAGACCAAATTACCTTTTTTAAAAAAGAATAGATTAAAGGAAATACGTAATTGAATCGTAGCGAGATAAAAAAACAAGCAGGTAGGGAGAAATAATGGCCACAATAAAAGATATAGCCAATTTAGCTAATGTTTCAATCACTACTGTTTCAAGAGTGTTAAATTATGATGAAACATTAAATGTCTCTCCAGAAACGAGAAAAAGGGTTTTTGAAGCAGCTGAGGAATTAGCCTATGTGGTGGTTCCGAAGAAGAAGCAAAAGAGCAAATGGAAAATAGGGTTATACGATTCCTTCTCACTCGAGGAAGAATTAGTAGATACTTATTACTTGTCGATAAGGGTTGCTTTGGAAAAAAAGTTAAAAAGTAGAAGCATTGATTTTTTCAGAATTGACAAGGAAGGCAATGAGGCGAATCTCAATAAAATTGATGGAATCTTATGCCTAGGAACCTTCAAAAGCAAGGATATTGAAAAAATTAAAGGTTTTAATAAACCTTGTGTCTTTGTTGATTCCAATCCAGACGAATATTATTTTGATTCCGTTGTGATCGATTTCAACTCTGCGACCAGAAATGCTCTTAACTATTTAACTGAACTTGGTCATGAGAATATTGGCTTTATCGGCGGAGTAGAAACCGATATGTATGGGAATCGATTTAAAGATTTAAGGCAGGATGTTTTTGAAAATTATTTAAAGGAAAAAAATATTTTCAAAGAGGAATTAGTTAGAATCGGTGGATATGATCCAAAGGACGGATATTCCAATTTAAGAGAAATGCTAACATCTGAACCTAAACCAACAGCCGTATTTGTGGCGAATGATACGATTGCAGTCGGGTGCTATAAAGCGGCATATGAACTAGGGGTTAAAATTCCCGATGAATTAAGCATTGTTGGTTTTAACGATGTAGCCACAGCGAAATATATGGTTCCACCTTTAACAACGGTTAAACTCTATACCGAAATTATGGGTGAAACGGCTGTTGATTTACTGATAGAAAGACTGTCCTCGAAAAGGGAAGTTAGTAAAAAAATAACGATTAATACAAAATTAATTGTAAGAGAAAGCGCTGCAAGTCCTCAAAAGATAAAATGAAATAAAATATAAACACAAGCGCCCAGCGACAAACTTATGTCACTGGCGTCTTATTATTTTGATTCTGCCGCTTTTCTTTCTTTGAATTCTGCTTTGATTTGAGATAATGTATCAGCGTCTGTAATCAGTTTTAAAGCGGTTAGTGCAAGAGCTTTAGCACCAGTGATCAGAGCTTGGTCTCCTTTAGGGGAGGCTGCTGCTTCTCTAAATGGTACCGTATGGTCCAGCTCCAGCGCCTAGGGGTTCTCAGGTCTAAGCCAATCCGTCAAGAAGGTTAAAGAACAACCTTCTCGCCGGCTCGTCTTATGCCTGTCGCCCCAGGAAAAATTGAACTGCATTTTTCCCTTATCAAGGCGCTTCCGCTTTCTTTTTACCATCCAATGTTGCTAAGTGGCACGAATGTTGGGATCATGTTGCCCTTGTACTCTTTTTCAATAAATTTTGCTGTATCTTCAGATTGGTAAAGTTCTGCTAATCTCTTATATGTTTTGTTGTCTTTGTCTTTTGCTTGGACAGCAATAATATTAAGGTAAGGGGTAGCAGTTTCACTTTCATGGAAAATCGCATCTTCTAATGGGCTAAGACCTGCATCACCAGCAATCCCGTTATTGATCACAGAAGCGGCAACGTCTGGCAATGCTCTTGGTGTTTGCGCTGGTACAACTGCGACAAATTCAATGTTTTTAGGGTTATTTTTAATTTGCGTAAGATTACCATTTGGGTCGAAATCTTCTGGTAATTCAATGAGTCCAGCTTCTTGAAGAAGTAATAATGCACGGCCTTGATTGGATGCATCGTTCGGAACGGCAATTTTTGCACCATCCGGAATGTCTTTGACATCTTTGTATTTTTCAGAGTATATTCCCATTGGGGCAAGGACGGTAGTCGCGATTGGCACTAGGTCTAATTTGTGTTCTTTAATAAATACATCAAAATAGGCAACGGTTTGGAATGCATTAACATCTATTTCTCCTTCTGCAAGAGCTGTGTTGGGAGCAACGTAATCGGAGAATGAAACGATTTCGATATTGATTCCCTCTTTTTCTGCTTTTTTCGCTACAAAATCCCAAATACGTGTATCGGTTCCGCTAACACCAAGCTTAACGGTAGTTGATTCTTTAACCTCTGATGTTTTTTCAGCGCAGCCAGCGCCAATAATCGCTAATGTAATAATAATGATGGATAGTAAAAGTTTTTTCATAGTCGTTTTCCTCCTAGGTTATCTTCGTCTGATTTTTTTTGCTGCTATATTTCCAAATGACTGTAGACCTTGTACGATCACAATCAGAATTCCCACTGTAATCATCATCGTGACAGTATCAAAACGCTGGTAGCCATATGTAATGGCCAAATCCCCAATTCCACCGCCGCCGACTGCGCCAGCCATTGCCGACGCCCCAACAAGACCGATGGTCGCAATGGTAAGGGCAAGAACTAGTGAGCTGAGTGCTTCTGGAATTAGAAATTTACTAATAATTTGCCATGGGGTTGCGCCCATTGCCTCTGCTGCTTCAATGACACCAGGATCAACCTCTAGTAAGGAATTCTCTATCAATCTAGCAATATAGGGTCCTGCATAGAACACGAGAGGAACAACTGCTGCTGCTGTTCCAATTGAAGTTCCAACAATCAACCTTGTCACGGGGATCATGGCAACCAATAAAATAATGAACGGAACGGATCGAAAAATATTAATAATTCCATTCAATACATTAAAAAACGGCAGATTCTGAAGCAGATGGCCTTTCCGTGTTACGACGAGCAAGATTCCCAGCGGCAGTCCAAGGATGGTTGAGAACAAGAGTGAGAAAGCGACCATTTGGACCGTTTCAATTAAAGCAGAAATAATTTGCTCTGAGTTAACTAGCATGTGCTGTCACTTCCTTTATGCTGATTTTCTTCTGGTTAATATAGGTTAATGCACGGATGACTTCTTTGTCAGAGCCTTGGAACTCAACAATTAAGTTTCCAAACGGTGTGCCTTGAAGCTCAGTAATGGTTCCGAACAATACATTAATATGAATATCAAACTGCTTGGCAAGTTCGGAGAGCAGAGGCTGCCCGGCTGAGCTGCCTACAAAATTGATTCGGAAAACCTTTTGCATTCCGTCATGTTTTTGAATGATATCTTTTATAGAATCAGGGATATGGTCGTTCATGACGGAGCTTACAAAGTTCTTTGCCGTCTCCGTTTTAGGAGATGAAAAGACGTTAAACACCGTGCCTTCTTCGATAATTTTACCCGCTTCAATCACCGCCACTCGGTCGCATATTTCTCTGATGACCGCCATTTCATGGGTAATGATTAGAATGGTTATGTTGTATTCCTTATTGATTTTTTTCAACAGCTGTAAAATGGAGCTGGTTGTCTGTGGATCGAGTGCAGATGTGGCCTCATCGCAAAGTAGAATGGATGGCTGTGTTGCCAAGGCTCTTGCAATGCCAATTCGCTGCTTTTGTCCGCCTGAAAGCTGGTCAGGATAATAGTCCGCTTTGTCTGCTAACCCGACAAATTCTAGTAATTCCTGAACGCGCTTTTTAATCGCATCCTTGGGAACTTTGGCAAGTGTCAGGGGCATTGCCACGTTGGAAAACACTGTTTTTGAGTTTAATAGATTAAAGTGCTGAAAAACCATTCCAATATTTTTCTTAATCTCACGGACTTCTCTGACAGACATAGATGTGAGGTCATGACCATCGACGATTACCTTTCCAGAGGTTGGACGCTCTAGTAAGTTTACACAGCGGATAAGTGAACTTTTACCGGCACCGCTAAACCCGATCACTCCGAAAATCTCTCCCTTATTAATCTTCAAATCAATTCCATTCAATGCAGCAACCTGCTGTCCGCCACTTTCATAAACCTTTTTAAGTTTCTGAAATTCGATCATGGTATGTAACTCCTTTTTTGGGAAGTGTCCCGTTTTTGGTAAAATAAAAAACCCTCTTCTTGGAAACAAGAAGAGGGCATGCCGATGCAAAGCAAAGCAGTAAGCTCTTCTTATCTCCCAAGCATTTTGCGCTTGCTGGATTTGGCACAGTCTCCGAATAGATTCCGCTGCCGAGGTGTCATAGGGCCAGTCCCTCAACCTCTCTGGATAAGAAATATTATTCAATTAAAAATAAAAAACCTCTTCTTGAAAAAGAAGAGGGCAAATTGAAAAAAATCATTGGGCCTCTTCTTATCTATCAAGTCGCACTTGCTGGATTTGGCACAGAATCATAGATTCCGCTGCCGAGGTGTCATAGGGCCAGTCCCTCAACCTCTCTTGATAAGAAGTATTTTTACTTTATTCATTTTTTGAACTTGTTAATTAATCTACTGTAGGAATAGTCAAAAGTCAAATCCCCTTTTTAAAATAATGATTAATCGTTTAGACTTAAATCGCTTTCAATGCTTACAGATAGGCATTTCCAAAAAAAAAAAAAAAATTACCGCAGGCCTCCGGTAAAACAAAAAAAGAGAAAAGAGAGCGAGTATTTTCGCTCTCTTCCTTGATCTTTTAACGACTATCTTCTTTTCACCAAACTAAGTACCCCTTGGATGATTAACACAAGTGAGAATAAAAGGACAGTTAAGACACCAATTAGGAGAACTAACGGACTAAGCGGTGCAAAAAATCCAGTTAGCGGTACTCTTAATAAGGCAAAACCAGCAAGGATACATAAGAAGTATAAAAAAGGACTGCGGTCTAATACACTCATTGCATACTCACTCCTTTCTTGGGGGTTAATTCATTAGTATTCATAAAGGGAGTTATTTATTTACCAGAATAATAAATTAGTTCCAAATAACCATTCTTTTGGAAATTTAATCCTTTCCTGTAGACGGAAGGAGTAGTTCTTTTGACACGTTATTTAGGTGGTGATTAATATGTGACTATATATGTAAGGATTTGGAAAGTATAACTTTTAATTAGTTGCTTTTGAAGGAGACAATCCATCTATGTGGAAGCTGGTATTTATATTCTTTTTTATTCTTGTTATCATTGCATTCCTAGTTCCAAAGAGATTGAGTAAAATTGAATTGTATACAACGAGTCTTTTTGCGTTGGTTTTTGGTATTAATGTAGATTTGGTTCTCGTCTTTAAATACCATTTGTACGGATACTTTGGTGAAGGATTTCAATGGCTGGGGTTTGTTGCTGAATTCCTTTATTTTATTCCGGTCAGTATTTTGTTCTTAAACTATTATCCCTTTAAAGGGACAAATCAACAGAAACTCTTTTATATCCTTGCATGGACAGCAGGATCCTCCATTATCGAATTTATTGTTGAAAGGACTCATTTTTTCAACTATACAGGCTGGAAGCTCTGGTATTCTATCTGCCTCTATCCCTTCGTTTTTCTCATCTTGGTTGCTCATTTAAGGATGGTTAGGAGAATGATAAAAATAGGTAAATAAAGATGAGGTTGGAATCAACTGAGCCCAACCTCATCTGTAACGAACATTTAAACCTCATCAAAATGCTTCCGCTCTTTCCTTCAATGTTTTTTCCGCTGCAAGCTCCGGATGAACCCTTCGTATGACGGTTGGTCTTAAGAGAGCAAGGACTACACCCAGGAATAATCCAGATGACAGCAGCAGACCCCATTCAGCAGGGAAGACGTCGTACAGAAAACCATACAGCACCATTCCTAATGGAGATAAAGCCATGGCAACTAGTTTCGACGAGAGAAAAAACACGCCCCTTAAATTCGTCAGCAATTTGTTTTTGCATCATCACTTGGGTTGGTGTGTTGACGAATACAAAACATGCGCCTAAACCAAGTTCAAGCATGATGTAGTAGCCAAACATTACATTATAAGACATGGAGAAAAGTAAAGGTAAGGTGGCACCTCCCATGATCATCCCCATGAGAGAACGTTAAGAAATTGAATCCAATCATGTCTATATTGACCCTATGACACAGGTCGACTTGGACTATACTGAAGCGATTCTTCATTTTGCGGTCGGTAATTTTGCTGCGGCCACTCATGTAATGGAAAATGCTTTAATTTTTTCAAAAAAGCACCGAATCTTTTATCGTGCGGATGATTTATACAGAATCGGTGCCGGCCAGGCCATGATGTTCAGTGACAAAGAAAAGAGAGAGCTTTATTTACGCAAGTTAAAACAGTACGGTGATTTTGCCGAGGATATTTTATCTATCCTCGTTCATGATCTGCTCATTGCCATGGCTCTCATTGCTGAGAACAAAGAGTACGCCAAGGCAATCGAAATCATTGATCATTACTTAGCGGATCCGCAAGAAGAAGAAGTGGTAGAGTCACTTTATAGAATGGAAAAAGGAAAAGCTTTATATGGTCTTGGAGAATTTACCGAAGCGATTCATGAATTTAAAAAAGTTGAGACGCCGGCCACTACTCACCATCCGTTTGATTTGTCACTTTTTTATGTTCGATATTCATACAAAGCTCTATGCTATTGTGAGCTTGGCGAAAGGAAAATGCGCTTCAATCCGCCGAATTAGCAGTGAAGAATTTCGAGAACATCCCATTTTTGCCTTACAAGGATTTTGCCATTGAGACGTACAATGCCATTCTTGCAAAAATAAACCCCGTACAGTACTAAGTGTGTACGGGGTTATCCTTTGTGCCCCAAGGCACTTCAGCTTTTTAGTCTTACATTCCGCGTTCAAACCCTCGTTTAAACTTAGGTTTTATTTTTCTGTCTATCTTTTTACTTACATCAGGTTCAAGAGTACCAATTACCTCATTTCCAATCACCTTAAAACTATCCTTTGTCATTTGATAGGAAAGAACTTCATTTGTGTTGTTAGCCTTTATCTTCTTAGCTTTTGGAAGTTTATATAACACTCCGACTTTTATTTGCTGAACTTCTTTCACACCTTGAATAATCAGCTGCATCGCAAAAATCGCCAGCATGAATGCAGCTAGAATCCACAAATACCAGTAGCGTCCTGAAGCGATGGTCGTTCTTCCTAATTCACCAATTAATCCTGACCATTCATTAGTCATTGACATTGGCGGATCTGCCCCCATCGGATCGTAGCTAAGTTTTGTACCGCCAAAGAAAAATTTAAATATCCCTAAATGAATAAAGATTAATAAGACTTGAATAAATTGAGTACCCAATAAAATCGTTAAACGAGGACCAATATGCGGGAAAATGTGCCGCCAGAAGAGATGAAATCTGCTGCCCCCTAAAACTCGCGCACTGGCAATAAATTCATAGTCAAGAACTCGCCTTATCTCTTTTCCTAATAAAACCGTTGTTAATGGAACAACCAGGATGGTTAAAATAAACATTTCTAGTAATATACGTTCAGTAAAGGTGTAAGTAAATTCATAGCCAAAACCGGTAAACGCCGGCATTAAGATAGGTGCGAGCAAGATATAGGTAACCAAGCTTAAAGGCAGGAAGTGAATGGAGTCTATTAAATTTGCAAGCCATTGCTGGGTGCGGGGTCCTAAGTAAAAAGCATAAAATACCCCAAACAAAAGCCCGCCAATGACACGCAATAAGGCGATTAACAAAGCAAAGATCAACGTATACTTTGCGCCTATTACTAATTGATCAAATAGGCTAAACCCTAATTTGTCTGAGCCAAAGAAAAAGGGCTTTGTTGGCGCATGCGGCATCGCACTGAGCAGCTTCACACCATCTTCTGAGTAATAAAGCCTTACTTGGTCGACATGGTTATCAGTTGTGACTGAATAAATAATGCTGTAACTGATGGTGACAATGAAAAATAAGGCTCCAAGTGCGAACTTCCAATTTTTCATATGCCTGCCAAACGTTAAGAGTGCATAAATAAACGGCCTGAATGGAGATAGTTTTCTTAGGTTAATAGATTTAACAGAATAAAGGATGTTTTCAAAAAAACGCTTTGTCCCCTCCACCATGTTTACAATGCGCCACTTGTGCCGCCAGGAAATCCGTCTCGTTTCGTAAGAAAGCGGCTGATATCCTTTAAGCCATAAATCGACCAACTGGAATAAAAAGTAAAAAGGTGTAAAGATGAGACCAAGTGTAACAAAGATGGTTATAGGTTGGAAGTTATCAAGTAAGTAGAATGTTAGTCCGTGTACGTTAAAGACCCGTTCAATAATAAATTGGCTAGAGAGTGTTCCCCAAATAATAATCTTTATATGATGAAACGAAAGGGGCATGATATTTTTTAATATATGTCTGATTAAGATATTGAATTTTGCTATTCCTTTACTTTTTACAAAGGTGACGTATACCTTCAAAAACTCTTCCTCAATCATAAGGAGCAGGATCTTGAACATGGACACTAGCGGTAAGATCGCCAACGTGACAATTGGAGCAAAATAAGCCTTTTCAGTAAAACTGGCGACCCGAAATAAATCAACTCCAAACGACTTAAAGATCACAATGGATAATACTTGTAATAACGTTGCCAGTATCAAGTCTGGAACAGACTCCAACACATCAAGTAATCTCTTAATTGGACTAAGCACGACCTTAGGCAAAAAGGCGGAACCTAATGCAAGAAGAAGCGCGATACTGAAGCCTGCAAAAAGAGGACCTAACAGGATTTGCATGGAATAGATGAATGCCGGCCCCATTATCTCCATCATCGGGGCACCGCCAGCCTGCGATCTTTCGAATTTATAAATCCATGATTCAGAATTAAACAGGTCTTTGCCAAACGTGATTAATTGTTCAAAATAGCCCGTTGAATCTGGAGTCCCCCTCGTGGAAAAATATTGTGGAAAAATACTCACACAAAATATGGATACGATTCCAAGTAGATAGTATGTAATTAATCTAACAATCTTCAAATGCCCTCACCCCATTTTCTTCCTCTAATTGTTACATTCGTATAATAGAAGTAGTGTCACGTAAAAGAAATTATATTCTAAATTTTCATTCCTTTCAACCTGGTTTATTTCCAATATTTACATCATTCAGGATTTGGACGGAAGTAGGGGTGAATTTGTTACAATGATTTTGTGATAAAATGAAACGTATAAGAAAATTTTTTGTATAAGGGGAAATGATTATGATTCTCGTCGTTGGCGGTGCTGGTTATATCGGCAGTCATCTTGTTAAGGAATTAGTGGAAAAAGAAGAGGTAATCGTATTGGACAACCTGTCTACAGGTCATCGTGAGGCAGTTGATACAAGAGCCATTTTTGTACAGGGTGACCTCGGAAATGAAGAAGACTTACAAATGATTTTCTCCAGTTATCCCATTAAGGCTGTTATGCATTTTGCGGCTTTTAGTCTAGTAGGAGAGTCTGTGGTTGATCCGCTGAAGTATTATGAAAATAATGTAGCAGCTACGTTAACGCTTTTAAAAGTAATGTTGAAAAAGAATATTAAGAACTTTATTTTTTCTTCAACTGCGGCTACATACGGGATCCCAAATGTTGAGATCATTGATGAACAAACAGTCACATCACCAATCAATCCTTATGGGCATTCTAAATTGATGATTGAACAAATGCTTGCTGATTTTTCCAAAGCCTATGGGTTAAACTATGTCGTTCTTCGTTATTTTAATGCCGCTGGGGCACATGAATCGTCTAAGATTGGTGAAAGCCATGACCCAGAAACACATTTAATTCCCATTATTCTTCAGCAGCTATTAGGGCAGCGCGAAAAGGTTGCTGTTTTCGGCTCTGATTATGATACCGCTGACGGTACATGTATTCGTGATTACATCCATGTGACTGATTTGGCGAGCGCACATATCCTTGCACTAGAGGCTTTATTAAGTGAGAAGAAAAGTGCTGAGGTCTACAATTTAGGAAATGGTCTCGGTTATTCGGTAAAAGAGGTCATTGAGACGTGTGAGAGAGTTACTGGGGTTAAAGCAAATGTTGAAATGGCTGACCGTCGCGCAGGGGATCCGGCTAGGCTCGTCGCTTCATCAAAAAAGATTTACAATGAATTAGGCTGGAAAGCCGAACGGAATTTGGAACAGATTATTGCCGATGCCTGGAAATGGCATAACAATCAACAGTATTAAAGTAAGAAACCCTTGTCCGTGACTTCGGACAAGGGTATTTTTTATAGAAATTAGAATATAAATCGAATGATTAATTTTATCCAACCGAAAAACGCAATCCATAAAGGTACACTTAATGAAGTCCCCCATACTAGCCCATATGCGAAATTACCCTGCTCGTCCATAAAATCCACTCCCCATATTAGTGGTAGATTCTTTTTAGTTTTCCGATTGTTTGATTCATTATAATGTAAAACGCTTACATTCACAATGGTTCAAATGATTTAATTCACAGTGCGTAACTTGGAAAATAGAGACAAAGGCCTAAAATACATTTCGATAATTAAGTTTAACAAAAAAAGATTGGAAAAAAACGAAAAGCTTGTCATCCTAACTGGTTTTGTTCTCGACATTATTCTTTAAAAATAACAAGATTTTCTTCGACAGGATATTTTCTGGGAAATTAACATTGGCCCATTTTTTATAAGGGATTGAGGCACTTTTAATCAAACGTTTGATTAGCAGGAAAAGGTGAAAAAAATGTCTGGGTTTGTTGATATTAATCACAGCTATTTCCGCACGTTTGGTATAAGGTCACTATAAACAGTATTTGATTCTCAAGATTCGTGGAAAGGAGATTTCTCTTGAGGTATGAGATCAAAAAGTCAGATATAAGTTCTTTTGTAGAGGATTGTAAACCCTTACTTTCTAGTGTGCTATATCCTTTTTATGTGATGGATTTGGAGGGCAGTATTGTTTTTTCGAATGAAGCTGTTCAAGAATTAACCGGTTATGAAAGACATCGTAATTATCAACGGAATTTTGTCTCGTTTATAGAAGAAGAGGAGATTGATAAGACGATTGAGCATATTAATCATGTACTCAAAGGTGAAAAGAAGAGTCTTCAAACAAGGATTAGAAATCGAAACGGTCATGTGATAGATGTAACGACCCTTTCCATTCCGGTGATCGTAGATGGTGTAATTCTTGGTATTTGCGGCTATATTACCAGTGTATTAAATGAAAATAATTTTTCACATTCCAGCACTTGGAACTGGGATACTATCTTTACTGGTATTAAGAGGGTTGATCGAATCGTTGTCGATTTTACGAAAAGGAAAAAGGCTGAGGAAAAATTAACGTTTTTAGCTTTTCATGATTTTTTGACAGGTCTGCCGAACCGAAGGAAATTGGATCATGAGCTTCATAAAACGTTAAATGAAGCAAAGGAAAAGAAAAAGAAGGTCGGGGTTATATTTTTGGATCTCGATCGATTTAAATATATCAATGATTCTCTTGGTCATAAAATGGGGGATAAGGTTTTACAGGTCATTGCCAACCGGTTGAAGGGCAGTTTGGGAAGTGATGATACGATCTCGCGTCAAGGCGGGGACGAGTTTGTCATCTTGCTAAATAACGTGAACACAAAAGAGGACCTTCATGAAGCAGCAGCCAGAATTAATGGGATTATTGCAGAACCAATCGTACTCCTAGGTCATGAATATGTACTCAGTGCCAGTATTGGGATGAGTATTTTTCCTGATCATGGGTACGAGGCAGAAGGATTAATTCAGAAGGCAGACCAAGCGATGTATCTAGCAAAGGAAAGCGGAGTAGGAATTCAGTCCTATGAATTAGGAATGGCGAAAAGTCTATCACGAAAGCTGCTCTTAGAGCAATACCTTCATAAAGCCATTGAAAAGAATGAATTATATCTGGTGTATCAGCCGATCGTTGATGTGTACGGAAAACAAGTAATTGGGGTAGAAGCACTTCTTCGTTGGGAGCACCCCGTTTTAGGGTCGATACCCCCCGGAGAATTTATCCAAATTGCCGAAGAGTCAGATTTAATTATAAAATTAAGCAATTGGGTATTGGAAACTGCCTGCAGACAGCGTAAAACTTGGGCGGATATGAACCTGCCGCCATTCTATGTATCTATTAATGTACCAGCTAGACAAATTCATTTGGAATCTTTCCTTGAGACTGTCAAAGACACACTAGAACGCTATCAGTTATCAGCTAATCTATTAAAAATTGAAATCACAGAAAGAACGGCGATGACCAATGTCCAGCAAACGTTGAACACGATAAAAGAATTACAGGATAATGGAGTCGATATCATTCTCGATGATTTTGGGATTGGGTATTCGTCCATTAGCTACCTTGTACAATATCCATTTAATACGATAAAAATAGATAAATCCTTCATTGAAGGTTTAGAGAATAAAAATCAGCGGTCTGTTTGTCGAACATTAGTGGCAATGGGCAGGAACTTGGGGATGAATGTAGTTGCAGAGGGAGTGGAGGAGTTAGAACAATATCAATTCTTATGCAGTATTGGCTGCCATAATATGCAGGGCTACTATTTTAGCAGGCCAGCTAGTGTTGAAATGGTAGATTTATTCTTTACGACTGAACAGAAGGTCTTACAGGGAAAATTTAAATAAGGCCGGAGAAAGTAGTGTCTTCGGTCCTCACCTATTAATAATTCTTAACCATCGTAATAAATTCAGTTGTTTTTCTACTAAACTCAACTTTTTTATCAAATCCAAGTTTCGTATAAAGATGAATGGCTCTTTCATTAAACTTTGCTACTGTTATTCGGAGTGAATCCAGCTGATAGGTTTCTTGAATATACGAAAGGATAAACGTGAAGAATGGTGTTCCAAACCCCTGACCAGTAATGGCAGGATTCATGCCAATAACGATATCCTTCATATCCTCATGGTAGGCGCCAACTGTAATACCGTATGGGACTTGGGCTGCGCTTCCAATACAAAAGAAACCGACGAGTTCATGGTCTTGATTCAAAACGGCATAATAGGGGTTTTCTAGTAATTCATTAAGAGATTCAGAGGTTTCTTCATTGTTATAAAAATCATAGGGTGCTTCGTATTTCCACGTTAGGATCTGTTTTGCAAACTCCTCCGTCATACTCCTTACAACTAACTGCATAATTAAAACTCCTTTATTCTATAGTCAAACCAAAACCGCTGCCATAAAGTGAACAGCGATTTTGTCTTTAAATTTTTGCATTCCGAATAACCTTACTCATCATTTCTGCATTTGGGTAATTGACTTCATGATAGAGTGCCACGACACTTTCGAGATCATAGCTTACTCTTCTAATGGAAGTTTTTATATGTCCATCCTCGACCTCAACCAGTCCATAGGATGCTTTTGCCAGGCCATCGAACGGTAAACCCACGCTGCCAATGTTCATAATGACCTTGCCATTTAGGTATCTAATATAAGGCTTGTGGATATGTGCATAAACAAAAACCTGCGCATCCTGTGCCTGCATTATACTCGCTTCGATTTGGTTGTCTTCAGCGTTCGGAAGTACGATATCAAATAAACTCGTTGGCGTAGCGTGAAACGCTGATAGTTGAACATCTTCGATCGTGAAATTTAACTGAACAGGCAGGCTGTCTAAATATTCAATATCTGATGGTTCTAGCTGCTCCACAATCCATTGGCGTTCAAGGTTCATTAACTCTAAGACCTTATCCGCCACTTCACCTTCACGAACACCGCGTACCACCCATTCATCGGCATTTCCTTTTATCACTTCTGTATGTAAAGATCGGACTAGGTCAAGAGAACGTTTAGGCTCAGGTCCACGGTAACATATATCACCTAATACATACATTTTATCAATCCCTTGTTTCTCTATATCCGCAAGAACTGCATCAAGCGCGATGGCATTCCCGTGTATGTCAGAAATAAATGCGATTTTCATAACGAGACAACCTCCTTTTAAAAAATTTTACCATTATTTGTTCGCATAATAAAATTAGAATTTTCAATAAAAGCTTCGCTTCTAAAGGCTGTCTGCTGTATAATCTTTTCTAATAATAATAGAGGAGTTATGACGATGAATTCATATATAAAGGATCAACTAGAAAAATTCCAACAGGAGAACCGTAATCGTGGACGTTTGCTTGTCAGCTGTCCGGATCAGCCAGGGATTGTTTCAGCCATCTCGCAGTTTTTATTTTCGTATCAAGCCAATATCATCGAATCTAGTCAATATTCTACCAATCCGGAAGGCGGCGTATTTTTTATCCGAATTGAATTTGAATGCCCGGGTCTAAAGGAAAAGGCGAAGGATATGGAAGGGCAGTTCGCTGCGATTGCTGAGAAGTTTTCGATGGATTGGAAATTAACACATGTCTATCATGTCAAGAAAGCGGCAATCTTTGTGTCGAAGGAGCTTCACTGCTTGCTCGAATTGCTATGGGAATGGCAAAGCGGGGATTTAATGGCGGATATTGCGCTTGTCATCAGTAACCATGAGGAAGCAAGAGATGCGGTGGAGGGGTTAAATATCCCGTTTTATTATATTCCTGCGAATAAGGATATTCGTGAACAGGTGGAAGCCCAGCAGCTTGAACTGTTAAAAGAGTATGAGATTGATTTAGTAATATTAGCACGCTATATGCAAATCCTGACTCCTAAATTTGTCGCAGCCAATCCAAAGAAAATCATTAATATTCATCATTCCTTTTTACCGGCGTTTATTGGGGCAAGACCATATGAGCGTGCCCATGCCCGCGGTGTAAAGTTAATTGGAGCGACTTCCCATTATGTAACCAACGACCTCGATGAGGGGCCGATTATTGAACAGGATATTGCTCGTGTTGATCACCGTGACGATGTCGATAACTTGAAGAAAATTGGTCGTAGAGTGGAAAGAAGTGTTTTAGCTAGAGCAGTAAAATGGCATATTGAAGACCGGATTATTGTCCATCAAAACAAAACAATTGTTTTCTAATGAAGCTCATCACACAGAAAGGCTGACTCAAAAGTTAAATGAGTCAGCCTCTTTTTATTTACAAAATATATGTTTACCAATTTTCTTGATTTGTGGGCGGCTCCATATCCAGCTGCTTGTTGCAGTATCGGGATTAAAATAATAAATCGCATTCCCAGTTGGATCCCAGCCATTAACTGCATCCAATACAGCTTTTTTTGCCGTTTCATTTGGTGTTAAATTAATTTGCCCATCGGCAACAGCAGTAAAGGCTCCTGGTTCATAGATAACGCCGGCAACGGTGTTTGGAAATGAAGCGCTTTGGACTCGGTTTATAATAACAGCGGCAACAGCAACTTGACCTATATAGGGTTCGCCACGTGATTCCCCGTACACGGCGTTCGCCATCAACTGGATATCGTTTTGACTATATCCGTTAGGAACATTGGCGCTAGTACCACCTGAATTGCCTTGCTTTTCATATTTTGTTGCTTTTACAAGCATGGCCTTCGTCTGTGCCCCTACCATCCCATCTACAGGAAGTCCAAACTTATCTTGAAAATTACGAACTGCCCAATATGTATTCCAGCCAAACACACCGTCAATCTTACCTTTATAAAAGCCATTATACGAAAGGCGCGATTGTAGCTCAATCACATCTTCCCCAGAAGATCCTTGTTGAAGTACCTGGTTCGAAAATGCTTGAATATCCTTACTTTGATCGCTATGGGCTAAAGATGTTACAGTTAGAAAAATCATAATCAGCAAAATCCTAAAGATCGCTTTCCTCTGCACAGGTTCAACCTCCTAACGATATAAAAAGCCGTATAATACTATCCTTTCATATTTTTTACATTTCTATGTAACAAATTAATGGAGTGAGGGTTTTACTGCTAAAGATTGGCTTTTAAGGATAGCAATCTTTAAAGGTCCTTCATAATGGAGAGGAAGGACATTACGTGTAAAGGAAGTAAGAGATTTGTCTTTTATAAGGGGGATGAAGGACAAATCTCATAAAGGAAGCAAAAGATTTGTCTTTCATTAGAGCACGAAGTGTATATCCCCCCGTAAAGAAACAAAAATGTCCCCAACAAGATATATGGGGACATTTCTTTATTTTGAGCTTTGTTAAAATCCCGGTTAAGGAACTTTGTTTTCCTGATTTCGCACTTTTTCAATCTCTGATTGGTACATTATCTCAGACCATAAGCTTTTATTACCTCTTGAGTAATTGCGTTGCCTGCATCATCCCAAGCGCTTGCACGTAGTGAGACATTACTTCCGGCTTTGTTTGGATGTTTAATATTTGCCGTCCAGCCGTTACCTTCAACAGCAAGTTCAACCTTGTTCCATGTCTTGCCCTCGTCAAACGAAACTTCAAGGGAAGCCCCTTCCACAACTCCGTTTCCTAGTGCACCACCAATTTGAACTGCGGATAACCCCAGCTTCGTTGATTTGCCTGCAATAGCGTTACCGTTGATGTCAGTATCAGTTTTATAATCAAGTGAAAGAAGTGGCAGGGCTGTGCGAGATTCTTCTTCCTTTTTAGACCAGAATGTCCACTCGGTATGGGTGCGAGCAGATGTATTCCAGCGTTCTGGATTACGAGAAGCATTACTTACGATTTTATACTTCGTGTTTTCCTCTGGTTGTTCTACAAATGAATAGATTGCCTGTCCATTTGCTTTTTTCACGAGCGTATCTCCACGATAAAACTCTATTGTTTGCTCTCCAGGATAATTCATGTCTGCTCCAGTGTGTCCAATCCCTGAATCTGCCCATGCCGGAATATTGAGCACAAAGAAATTTCTGTCACGGTAAGGTGTCCAGAATCCTTCACCCAGGCGTGGTCGAACAACAGGTGAAAACCATTCTTCCTCTAGTTTCTGACTAGGAGTGTAAGTCACTTTTGGCTGACGTACTTCCCATTGTGCGTCTTGGACACTAGCCTGATGGTACCAGGATGTGCCTTCTTGAGCGGATACCCATTCAGTTCGAACAGAAGGGAGTGATAGCTGCTGCAGGAAACCAACTCCATGGTGACTGTGGGTCAGGATATCGTAACGGAACTCCGCTCCTGGCGCTGGACGGTCTGATTTATATTCGCTATCGATTTTAACGAGATCTTTGGTTTTTGGTGAATACGTTAAATCGCTCGGAACAGCATCATGATGCATATCAACAAGGTCATAAACGAATTCAGAGTCTGGTTTACCTTTAACATTTAGTGTTACTTTACCGGCTTTTGCTGCCTCCACAAGCTTTTGGCCATCCGTACCGCTAATACCAGCAACAGCTAGAGGTGTATCAGAAAGTGAAAAATCTTCATTTTCAATTCCAACCCATTCACTTAGCTCCTGAGGTCCATCATTTACGGTAACCAACAGCTTTGCTCCTGCTGCTAATGCAGCTGCAGCACGTTCTGGGCCTGATACTTCATCACTGCGAAGAACGACTACGGCCTTGTCCTTTACATTCAGGCCATTATAATCCTCTGGAGCCCCTTTTCCTACATACACAGTCTCTAAGTTGTGTGTACCTTTTAAAAGCTTGCTTCCAGGCTGGGGGATATCATCAAGCTCTTTACCTTGGAAGTTGATTGACAACATCGGTTCAGCCAGGCGCCAGCGAGTGGCCAAAGTGAATTCTCCCTTTTCTACTTCTTTTGTAGGCTGTGCATACATGGTATCCACCCATACAGGCATGATGTAAATATCATTTATGGTTGATTCTCCCGTGTTGCGGTAATATTCCAATTTTCGATAAGTCGTTTCCGTTTTATTTGGAACGTTTACTTCAATTGCTTCTGCCTTACGAGCGTCTAGTTCAACAGTCTGTGAACCATTCAAGTTAATCTCAGGATTACCGACGAGTGCGATACCCCGGTGATCTGTATCTTTATCGACCTCTATCCAACCCATAATGGAATAGGTACCTGGCAGCAATCTCAGTTCCCTTGTCCCGTTAACGGTCATAAATTCTGGAACGCCATTGGGTCCAAGAAGGTAAAAGTAAGCTTCCGCAGGTGTTCCGTCGCGATCTGTTGCATTTAGGGTAAGAGAATATTTCTCTTCTTCCTTTATCATGCCTAAAGAAGTATGAGCAACTGTCTGTCCATTAAGATTAGCTGAAATCAGTCCTTGATAGCGGGCGCCAAGAGTGCCAAGATGTGGGTCAAGCGTTACTTTTACTTCCGCACTGCTCTTAGCCTCAATCGTTACTTTGTCTGTTGAAAGCGTAAGCAAGCCAGAAGGTACTTCTGCACCATTGCTATGTGTTATTGCGGTCGAAAGGTCTAGTGTAACAGCCTGATCGCCGTCGTTTGTGTACGTTATGTTTTTTTCGACCATAACGTCACCTTCATGTGGCCAGTCATAGAATCCGAAGTCTAGCGACCCTGTTGCACGGACAGTACCCAATGTGGCAGCGGCAACGTCAAGACGCCCAGTTCCGCCTTCAAAGGGCTTAATATGGTCTAGCTTCTTGGTTGTACTCATGAGTGCCTCTTTCAGATGTGCTCCCGTCCAATCAGGATGACGTTGCGCTAGAATAGCCGCAGCTCCAGTAACGTGAGGCGTAGCCATTGAGGTACCATCCATCGTCATATAAGAACCGCTGCCATTACTAAATTGAGAGCGAGCAGCAAGAATTCCTACACCAGGTGCCGTGAGGTCAGGCTTTAATCCCGATATTCCATTCTGTGGCCCTTTTGATGAGAACCAGGCAAGATGATCAGATTTGTCCACTGCGCCAACTGTTAAAGCAGAAGCTGCTGAACCAGGTGAATTTATTCCTTCCATACCTGTATTACCGGCAGCAATGACAAACAGTGCATCTGTTTCAGCAGTTAAGTTATTTACGGCTTGAGCCATTGGGTCGGTTCCATCGCTAGGCTCGTTGCTGCCTATGCTCATATTAACAATCTTGGCATTTTGAGCCGCCCATTCCATCCCATCGATAATCCAGGAATCTTGGCCAAATCCTTCATTGCTGAGGACTTTTCCAACGAGCAGGTCTGCACCTGGAGCGACCCCTTTATTCTTTCCTTCTGAGGCAGCACCTGTTCCAAGTACTGTTGAAGCTACATGAGTACCGTGCGCATGATAGTCACGTACATCTTCATTTGGAACAAAGCTCTTTGCATCAACCAGTTGACTAGCGATGTCCGGATGTTCTGCATCGATTCCTGTATCAAGCACTGCTACTTTTACGCCACTACCGTCGTAACCGGAATCCCAAGCAGTGGGAGCCCCAACCTGTGGGACACTTTGTTCAAGCGTTGCTTCCACCCGGCCGTCCAGCCAGATTTTTTCAATTCCAGGAGCCAGCATGGCTTTTGAGGTTTTTGTAGTCTGCTGCTTCTGCGTAATGTCCTGCCAAAACTTTTTTGTGTCCTTTTTCTCGGTCGAAAGTGCTAAACCATTAATGCTTTCAAGTACATGGGTCTTTTTAGAACCTTTTGGTGTTGGTAACGTTCCAGAACGAGATTTTGATTCTGCATATTGCACGATAACTGGTAACGTCTTTTGTGAGGCGTCATCATAACCATCTTTAATGAGTGCAGTAACATTAAATAAATCCTGATCTAAGAAACCAGAAGCTAAATAAGGCATTGCTTGGTCAGGTATGACATATGTATCTTTATCTACTGTCAGAATTCTTGCACCACCGCCAGCAGCGGCA
Organism: Neobacillus sp. NPDC093182; assembly: GCF_044754045.1. NCBI lineage: Bacteria > Bacillati > Bacillota > Bacilli > Caryophanales > Bacillaceae > Neobacillus > Neobacillus sp. NPDC093182. Next base: position 68,504 of record NZ_JBIVOI010000003.1, on the reverse strand, counting down.
GGTTCCACGTTAATCACACTTTGTCCATCTGCAAGCTCTGTCACCGTTACCACATCACCAGTAATGAGGGTAATTACATGCTTTCCTGTACTTGCTTTTGCGTTAATGCCTTCGAGAGCTTTGGCTGTGATTTTCCCATCCCCAGCTTTGGTCGAATCATCTGCAAATGCTTGCAGAGCCGGGACCGCAAGAAGAGCCGTGGTCATCATCATGGCAAAATACTTTTTATACTTTTGCTTGCCCATTCTTCACATTCTCCTTTTCTAGTAAAAAGTTATTCTTGTAACCTACTTTTAACTATAGATGGATTTAAATAGTCTGTTAATTGGGACAATTTTTGTTAAATAAGAGCTCCGCTAGAGGAGCTCTTATGAAAAATGGAGGCTTACTATTAAAAAATGATGGTGTTCCCTTTCTATTAACTTGGGACAATTTTATATAATCGACAAAAAAGGACAATTGCTGAATGCAATTATCCCTTATAATTTGCAGAATAGTCATTATTGTTTTTCCCGGACCACTGCTTTCTTAAGGTCTACGGGTGACCCAATGTTGGTAAGCAGGTTCTTCAGGTGTTGATTGGAAATATGGAGATAGTGATTTGCTGTTGCGTAGTCCAGTTTTTCTTCATAATAGGCAGCAACCATCTGAAGATATTTGATTCCTCTATCGATGTTCATATGCTGTTCAATAATAGGTAGTCCATGCTTTATCAAATAGTGAATCAGGTTTTTTTTTGTACCAGCTGCTTCTAAATAAAGGATCTTCAATTCAATATATCTCGGAGATTTTTGATCTTGAAAGGAATCCAATACTTCTGATAACAGCTCGGCAGCCTTCTCATTTTGCGAAAAAGAAATAAGTGCCTCGGCCAGATAGGAAATCGTTATATAATAAGAAGCTGAATTCTTTTCTTTGTGCTGAAGAGCCTGTGAATAAAAATCCAGCGATTCTTCTATTTTCCCTTGTTTGTAATATAAAAAACCGAGGTTATGTAAAGAAAGGGCCTTCGTTTCCGTATCCTGAAGTATCTCTGCATCACTTAAAATATGTACAAGTATCTCTTTCCCTTTATCAAATTCACCAATATGAATGAAATTAATAGCTAGAATCATTTTGACATGGACCATTCTTAATAAATTGTTTGTCTGATGAAAAACATGCAATGCTTTATACGCATAATGAATGGATAAAGAATAGTGGCATAAATGCCCGTGCACGGCTGATCGAAAATAATAGTACTCTGAAATTTTTGCCCGATATTCTTCTGCTTTGTTTTCCACACGGGATAGGAAGAGGAGGGCCTGGGGAAATTGTTCCTTTTTCCCATAATAGATGGCTTGAAGCAGATCCCAGACATATGCCTCAAAAGGAGAAAATTTTGAGATATATTTATGAATGCCTGTTAAGGACTCCTCAAATGTAGAAAAATCGTGCAATAGCAGATAGTACCGCAGCATATATAATTCATAGAGATAAATCATGTCCGTACAGCGCACATATTCCTTGTATTCCTGCAATTCTTTATATAATATTGCTGCTTTTTCATGGTGCAGCCGCTCCATTGTCTCGTAAAACATATCCAGTTTATGTCTTACTAGCTCGCTCTTTTTGTTTTCTTCCTCAATGGAAATTTGCAATCTGTCACACAGAAGCTGGAGTGTTTTTGGATTGGCTTCTTTTACATTGTTTTCAATTTTACTTAAGTGGGTAACCGAGCAAATGCCCTGGCAAAGCTGTTCTTGCGTCTTATTTTGCTTTCTTCGGTGATAATAAATCACTTTTCCAATGGACATACAACCAACCTGCTCTCTTGTAAAATGATTAACTTTCTAAGCTTAGTATACTGAATGGATTTCAATGGTTCCTGTCCTTTTACTAGTCATATAGTACGATTTTGTTATAAAAAGTGAATCCCCTCTATTTAATGAGGGGATTCGGGCAGCATATTAATGATATTTTTTATACCATTCTACGAAAAAGCCTAACCCTATTTCTAATGGAGTAGCGGGGGAGAAACCAGCAGCCTTCTGCAGGTCGGTAATATCCGCATAGGTCTCTTTCACATCTCCAGGCTGCATCGGGAGGAATTCCATTTTGGCTTTTTTACCGATTAGATTTTCTAACGTATGAATGAAATCCATTAATCTAACGGGGCTATTGTTGCCGATATTATAGATTTTGTAGGGGGCATGACTTGTGCTTGGGTCGAGGTCTCTGTTTGGATCTGGCTCAGGCGGTTGGTCTAGTAATTTGACGATTCCTTCGACAATATCATCAATATAGGTGAAATCCCTGCGCATGTCGCCATTATTGTATACTTTTATCGGATTCCCTTCGATTATATCCTTTGTAAAAGAATAATAGGCCATATCTGGTCTGCCCCATGGTCCATACACAGTAAAGAAACGAAGACCAGTCGTTGGGATATTAAATAAATGACTGTAAGTGTGTGCCATTAATTCATTCGCTTTTTTCGTAGCCGCATAGATACTTACCGGATGGTCAACAGTGTCTTGGGTAGAGAAAGGGGTTTTGGAATTTGCTCCATATACTGAACTAGACGACGCGTAAAGTAAGTGCTCCACTTGATAATGCCTACATGCCTCTAAAATATTTACAAATCCTACTAGGTTGGAATGAACATAGGAGTGTGGATGGGTGAGACTATAACGGACCCCAGCCTGCGCAGCTAAATTAATCACAATGGGGATGGAATGACTCTCAAAAATTTTAGTTAAACCTTCTGCATCAGCTAAATCTACTTTATAAAAGGTAAACTTATCGTTAGTCTCTAATTGCTTTAGCCGTTTATTTTTTAATTGAATATCGTAATAGTCATTAAGGTTGTCCACACCGATTACATGGTAATTTTCAGCTAACAAACGTTTAGAAAGATGGAACCCAATAAAACCTGCCGCACCTGTTACTAAAATGTTCATTTTTTATCCGATCCTTTTTTACGATCATTTCCCTTCTTTTTATCCTTGTTATCTCTCTTACCGCCATGCTCTCTTTTTTGACTGTGGTCCGTATCACGATCATGTCCTTTTTTATGGTCACGGTTCCTATCATGATCCTTACCCTTTTTATGGTCACGGCCCTTTTCATGGTCCTTGCCCTTTTTACCGTCAACGTCCTTATCATGACCCTTGCCCTTTTTATTCCCTTTTTTACTGCTTTTATTTTTGATTACTGGCAGAACAGTAGGAATGTCCTTAATTTCCATTTGTACTTCCTCTTCAGTGAGTGGAATTGGCGTTTTTGTCCATTCTGCATGTGTGGCAGGATCAAGAAGCTTTACCTGCTCAAGAAATGCTGCCAGGAACCCTCTTTCATGAAGGTTTTGGAAAAGTTCTAATGGCCGTTCTTGCAGACGGGAGAAAGAATATACATGGTCGACCATTTTAAAGCCTGTTTTGGTAACAAAAACATGTCGTAATGGGGCATCAATTTGTTTAAAGCCTGCTTGTTTCTGGGAGGTTAGTATGTCTAATAAGAGTTTTGTCACGATGGGTGGAAGGGTGGTTTGTTTTTTTAGAAAGGTGTTTAAGTCTGGTCCTACTAAATATTCCATGACAACGTAGTTATCTCCGCTTTCATAAACTTGTGGTATAAAGGAGAGGTCTTGATTAGCCAATAAAATGGTTTTTTCCATTTCGCAATGTTCTGGTTTTCCATAGATTTTTACGCATTGATCCTCAGCAATACGAAAGACCGCACCTTGGTGTCCTGCACCGATTAATGTTTGTGAGATAGCGCTATCCACTTTTACTCCTTCACCATTTCCTCCAGAAAAGACGGGAATGTTCCGGTAATCTATTTTGTTTTCATCAAAATATCTCTGCCATGTTTGATAGGTGTCAGGTTCTAATTTTCTTACTTGAGTTAAGAAGGATTCTTTTAGTAACATCATGTTTAAATCTCTCAATAATTTAAGTGGTACCGGATGTATGCGCTTGAAGGCATTTACATGGTCAATGACCTTAAGTTCTTCATTTTCAAGGACGAAAATATGCCGTAACGGAGCGTCAACCATTGTGAACTGTGCCTTTCTCATTTCACCTAGGATATATAGAAGTTTTCTAGTAATCGATTCCGGGATATAGGTGCAATTCCGGAGATATTCCTTTAATGTGGGAGCATTAAAGTATTCCATGACGATATAGTTTTCACCATATCCATATAATCGTGGAAAGAACGCTAAGTGTTGTCCTGCTTTGAGTGCTTCTAATTCCATTTGGGCCTGCAGGGTATTAGAATAAATTTTTACACAGCGCTCCTCCGATAATTTAAATACGGCTCCTTGAGCACCCATTCCGATTAGTGGGTAGTTTGTGGGGTTGTCAATTAATAGTGTTTTTGGTCCTTTGGTTACTTTAATTAATCTGAAATCTACCATTATGATCCCCCTAACAATTCATCGTAATAGTTGGCTTGCAAGAGAAGCTGCTTATTTTGGTCAAAGTTTTGTTCTACGTTCTGGCGAGCAGCAATCGCATAGCCTTCCCACAGGTGTCTATTCAGTAACATAAATTCTAATGCTTCGGCAAGATGGTCAACATCGTTTTCTCGTACTAAAATACCATCTTGATTATTGGTGATGATTTCTGGGATACCAGCATGGTTCGTGGCGAGAACAGGTATGCCAGTTGCCATTGCCTCTTTGATTGTATTTGGTATTCCTTCTACATCTCCATTGGACGCTGTTATACTTGGTGCACAAAATATGTTCGCTTGTCCCATTAATTCTGGAACTTGGCTTTTTGGCACACGATTTAAGAGACGGAAGGATGTACCTAAATTCAGCTGTGAGGCTAAGGATTTAATATAGCCTTCCAACTCACCGCCGCCAATAATGGTAAGAGTAGCCTTTGGAAATTTTGATTTAATCTTTTTAAACGCCTGCATTAAGACATGGTGTCCTTTCTTTTCTACTAGTCTCCCAATAGAAAAGATGTTCTGTGATCCAAGTATATTTGGTCCTTTATAAGGGAAAAGGTTAAGGTCAACTCCTCCATATAGAACTCTGATTTTATCAACAGGACATCCCCATAGATTAATTCGATGAGCTAAATATTGACACACTGGGAGAAAACGCTCTCCTTGTTCAAATAGCATTTTCATGCCATCTAAATAACCCACAGGCTGATTGGCAAGTGTTGCATCCCTGCCCCTGATACTTGTTACGAGCGGGAGGGAGGTTTCTTCTTTAAATGGAAGAAGTAATAAACCTAATTGAGCATGGTGTGCATGCAGGAGGGAAACTTTATTTTTTTCTATATATTCTTTTGGTGAAAAGATTTCACTTAGGTAGTGAACCTTGTCATTCAGAAGCGGAAGATTCACCATATACTTAGGCTGCCGGACCAAATGTATATAATCATAGCCAGGAACTTCCCGAATCTGGGGAATATATTGGGTCGGGTCGACTCTTAGATTCAGATGGATAACTTTTTGCAATTGTTCATTCTCCTTTCAAAAAAAATATCTAAATTTCTAATCCTCTAAAAATAAGGTATGCTTTTTGAAAGGGAAGGCTTGGACAAATTGGTAAAAACACGAAATGCGCCACAGTCAATAAAGACTGTAGCGCATTGTAAGTGCCATATTAATGAAATTATCTTAATGTTTTTAAAGCTCCGCTCCAAGCGATTACTTCATCAAGCATTGCCGTCATGTTTGTTTGGTGTAGATCTTGTGGCTTGAATACAGAGCCGTTTTCGAAGTCTGTGAATAAAGACAATGTTGGATGTGTACGAACGTCAGCCACTTTTACTTCGCCAAGGATTCCACGTAAATGTTCTGCAGCACGTGCTCCGCCTGTTGAACCGTAGCTTACGATACCAGCCGCTTTGTTGTACCAAGCTTCACGTGCGAAATCAATGGCATTTTTTAATGCGCCAGTGATGCTGTGGTTGTATTCTTGAACAACGAATACGAATCCATCTAAGCTCGCAAGTTTTTCATTCCAAGCAGCGATTCCTGGTTCAGTTCCATCAGTAGTTCCTAAGAACGGCAGGTTGTAATCTGCGATATCCACGATTTCATAGTCTGCATCTCCACGCTTTTCAGCCATTCCTTTTACCCATTCTCCTACCTGCGGGCTAACACGTCCTTGACGTGTACTTCCTAAAATAATACCGATTTTTAATTTTGGATTTGTCATTGTTTCTTCCTCCTTTGTTGTTGTACCAAATAATTTGTTTAAAAAACCCATGATGTCCACCCCTTGCTGTTATTTTTTATCTATTTAGGTTTTTTGGTCACGTTTGTTTTGAATTAAAATATAATCAAATAATATATTTTTAATTCGAGATAAATATAATACAGATTTACCTTGCTGTCAAGAGATTGGATTCATTAGAAAAGAACCAAGGATCCCAAACTTAGCGTGGGAAAGTGAAATTGGTTGTTATGGAGGGTTCATGAAGTCCAAAAAGGGTTAGGAAGATGAGGATGGTCTTGGATGAAAACATGATTGTGCCCGAACAAATGGAGTTTTGCGGATTTGGGTAACAATCAGGGGATGAAAAATATATATTACAGAATCTGTATTTCTCATTGTTAGGAGGTGCTTGTCTGTTTGAAAAGGCTATGCCACAATATACAAAGAGTGTGAATGAAGGGAGGAAATAATCTATGTCTACTTTGCCAAATTGCCCAAAATGTAATTCAGAATATACATATGAAGATGGAAGTCTATTGATCTGTCCTGAGTGCGGTCATGAGTGGAGTTTAGATACTGAATCGACGGAAGAAGAAAGAGTTATTAAAGATGCAAATGGAAATGTTTTAAGTGATGGTGACACGGTAACGGTCATCAAGGATCTTAAAGTAAAAGGAAGTTCATCAACATTAAAACAAGGTACGAAGGTGAAAAATATTCGTTTAGTGGATGGCGACCACAATATCGACTGTAAAATCGATGGATTTGGTGCCATGAGTTTAAAGTCTGAGTATGTGAAGAAAATATAGAAAAATAGGCGCTCCCTGCTTAAGGAGCGCCTTCAATTTATTTTTAAAAGTCAATTTTGTCAGGGTCTGGACCGACTCGATGATTTTCATTTAGACTACTTATTCGGTTCATATCTTCTGTCGTCAGTTCAAAATCAAATAGGTTGGAGTTCTCTATTATTCTGAGTTCTTTTGTTGATTTAGGTATGGTGACAACGCCGTTTTGTAAATCCCAGCGTAAAAGGATTTTAGCGACGGTTTTGTTATATTTATCGGCTAGTTCCTTTAATAGGGGATTATCAAATAATTGACCCTGCATTAAAGGTGACCAGGCTTCAAATTGAATGTTATTGCTATCACAAAAGGCTTTGACTTCTGCCTGAGTTAACAATGGATGGTATTCAACTTGATTGACCATTGGTTTCACTACTGCAACTTGCATTATTTTTTCAAGGTGGTGGACTTGGAAGTTACTCACACCAATCGCTTTAACTCTTCCTTCTTTATAGAGGGTCTCTAAGGCACGCCATGCTTCTATAAATTTATCCTCTACAGGCCAATGAATAAGATATAGATCAAGATAATCGAGACCTAGTTTTTTTAAGCTAGTTTCGTATGCTGCTAAGGTTGAGTCATAACCTAAATCAGAATTCCAAACCTTTGAGGTAATAAATAATTCTTCTCTTGTAATGCCATATTCATTGATTGCTTCGCGAATGGCTTGCCCAACGCCTTCTTCATTTCCGTAAATAGCGGCTGTATCAATACTGCGGTAACCTTGTTTAATCGCAAATTTTACTGCATGAACTAATTCAGGACCTTCTTCTACCTTAAATACCCCAAGACCGAACCAAGGCATTTTTACACCATTAGATAAAGTAGTTGTTGCTTGTAAGTTGTTCGTCATTTTACTGAACCTCCAATTTTTGATTTGAAAATAAACACTGGTTATCTGTAACGTTTTTGTCTTTTTCTTCAAGCTTACGGCTCCAGCCAGTAAGGAAGACAGCGCCAAGAACCATTAGTGCTCCTATCCAAGTGGTGTGGATGAGTCCAATTGAATCGGTTATGATTCCGCCTAAGTAGGAACCAATCGCAATGCCTGCATTAAACGCAGCAATATTAAGGGCAGAGGCTACGTCTACAGCGGTTGGCACATACCGCTCTGCCAGCATGACCACGTACACTTGTAAACCAGGTACGTTCATAAAAGCAAGAAGCCCCATAAAGAAAATCGTGATTAATCCTGCTATTTTAAATGGTGCTGTAAACATTAAAATAAATAGGACAACTGCTTGGACAATAAACATATAAAATAGGGCCTTAATCGGATTCTGGTTGGACACCTTTCCACCAATCATATTTCCGATCGCGATCGCAATCCCATAGCCAAGTAGAATGGCAGCTACTGTTCCTTCTTTAAATCCTGTGATGTCCAGTAGAATGGGAGAAAGATAAGTAAAAACAACAAATGTTCCTCCATACCCTAAGGCTGTAATGATAAATACTAGAAGTAAGCGACCATTTGTCACTAACTTTACCTGATCGCGAAAAGATGAAACGGTCCCTTTTCGTAAAGAGGATGGAACTAGGATACTATTTGCTAGTAGTGCGATTACCCCGACAACAATAATCAGAATAAACGCCATTCTCCAGCCAAATTGTTGACCTATAAACGTACCGAACGGAACACCGGTTACCGTGGCAACGGTTAGTCCGGTAAACATAATGGAGATTGCGCTGGCTCTCTTATTTTCTGGTACTAAATCAGCTGCGATAGTAGAGCCGATTGACATGAAAATACCATGTGAGAGAGCAGCTATAACACGGGCCGCCAGAAGTACGCCGATGCTTGTTGCGCTTGCCGCCAGACCATTCCCGATTATAAAAATGACCATGATCCAAAGTAATAAGGATTTACGTGACATACTAGAAGTAAGAGATGTCAGAATGGGTGCCCCGAAGGTAACACCAAGTGCATATAGGGAAACCGTTAACCCGGCAGTTGTAACGGGTATTTCTAAATCATTTGCAATTAACGGTAAAAGCCCGACACTGATAAATTCAGTGGTCCCAATTGCAAAGGCACTAATGGCTAATGCCAGCAGTGCAAACAAACTTTGTTTATGATTGAAAGACATATGTTGTCTCCTCCTTATGAAAATTTTTGAACGATTTGCTTGTTACGGCACAATCGATAAATGTTATTATGGGATATAGTAAAACATTAGTGAAGTACGCACTTTAAAGTGATATAGATACTTTCAAGTAATATAGGTACTTAAAAGTGCCTATGAATGAGGAGGGAATTTACCTATGAAACAACAAAAGAAATATAATATATCTGTAGAAGCGACGCTGGAAGTAATCGGAGGCAAGTGGAAGTGTGTGATTCTCTGCCATTTAACCCATGGCAAGAAACGAACAAGTGAATTGAAACGCTTGATGCCTGATATAACGCAGAAAATGTTAACGCAGCAATTGCGTGAATTAGAGGAAGATGGGGTCATTAACCGTATTGTTTATAATCAAGTTCCGCCGAAAGTGGAGTATGAGTTAAGTGAGTATGGCTGGAGCTTACAAGGTATCTTAGATTCACTGTGTGCATGGGGCGAAAAACATATAGCCAAAGTGTATGGAAGTATGGATGTCTTAGAAGAAAACGTACTAAATGAACATTTAAAATAAAAAGGGCGCATCCTTTTTCAAGGATTGCGCCTTATTGTCTAGCTTCAGCGCCTGAGCAAGGCGCTGAAGCTTTTCTACTTTTTCAATAAAAGATAGACAAAGTAGGGAGCTCCAATTAATGCAACCATAATACCGGCAGGGATTCCTGCAGATTCCATGATATTCCGTCCTACAGTGTCTGCAAATACTAGCAGCCAGCCGCCAATCAGAATCGCGATCGGAATAAATAATTGATTTCGCGGTCCTACTAACGCTTTTGCCATATGTGGCGCCATTAAGCCGATAAAGGTAATTCCTCCCGTAACCGAAACCGCAGAGGCAGCAAGGGCAACAGCAGTAATAAGTAGAACAATCCGCTCTTTTTCAATCGAAATTCCGACTCCGATTGCAACTGGTTCACTGAGACTAAGCAGGTTTAACCGATTCGCTTTGTACAAGGTAAAAGGAAGAAGGACAACGAGCCAAGGGAGGAGTGCCCAAATAAATGGCCAATCTGTTCCCCAAATATTCCCTGCTAACCATTTAGCAATAAAGTCGACCTTTGTCCGTTCAGCAGAAGAAATTAGGACAATCATCGCTCCGGAAAGTGCCATCGAAAAACCAACCCCGATTAACACCAACCGTACTGGCTGCATTCCTTCTGTTTTACTATATGCGAATAGATAAAGTAGCACGGCAGTCAGCAATGCTCCGACAAAAGCAACAAGTGGAAGCATGTAGACAAACGAACCTGAATCGATTGGAAAAAACAGAAAGAAAACGGTGACAGCAACACCCGCACCAGAGTTAATTCCAATAATACCAGGGTCAGCAAGATCATTACGGGTAATTCCTTGCAATATAGCCCCTGATAAAGCTAGTGCCATACCAGCCAATAGGGTAATGATGATTCGTGGTAATCGAACCGAAAATAACACAAATTCCTCTTTGAATGTACCTTGACCAAGAAGGGTAGGAATCAGCCTGTCGTATGAAAGAGAGGCATAACCTAACCCCATCCCAATCACAAGCGTAATGATAATTAATGCAAATAAACTAAATAAAATGATTCGTTGTTTTCTAAGTAACGAGGGATGAATCATGAGAATGCCTTACCTCCTTTACGGACAATCACAAGAAAGAAAGGTAAACCCAAGGTTGCAACAATCGCCGCCACAGGTGTTTCAAAGGGAGCATTTATGGTCCGGCCAAGTGTATCGGCAAAAAGCATAAAGGTGGCTCCAGAAATAGCCGTCATTGGGAGGATAAAACGATAATCGGTCCCGACCATTGCTCGAACAACATGAGGAACCATTAATCCTATGAATGCCATGTTTCCGATAAGGGCAATAGAAGCCCCAGCTAATAAAATGATTGCGATAAAGAGAATCACCTTTATTTGTGTTGTTTTTTGACCTAATCCAACTGCCACTTCTTCATTTAAACTAAGAATCGTAAGCTGCCTTGATAAAAAGAAAGAAACTAGTAACCCAACTAGGATGAAGGGAACAATAATCTGAAGTTGTCCCCATGTAGTGCCAACCATACCTCCAGCTGTCCACATCGAGACATTTTTTGATATTTTAAAATAAATACCAATTCCTTCTGCAATTGCATAAAGGAAAGCAGAAACGGCTGCTCCGGCTAATACAATTCTTAGTGGTGAAAAGCCGCCTTTTCTCATCGCACCGATGCCGAATACCATGGTTGTTCCTGCCGCTGCTCCAATAAAGCAGGCAATGGTAATACTGAAATAATTAGCTGAAGGAATAAATGCGATAATGAATGCTAGTGCGGCATTTGCCCCCGCTGTTAAACCAAGTAACCCTGGATCAGCTAGTGGATTCCTAGTGATTCCCTGCATAATCGCTCCCGCAACGGAAAGGGCAGCCCCAACTACGATGGCAGCGATTTCACGCGGTAGACGGATTTCACGAATGATGGATATTTTTTCACCCTTCGTATTAGAAAATAGTGCCTGCCATACATCGCGAAGAGAAATATCTGCTGCTCCGAAAATCATGGAAAGGACAAACATCGCGGCAAATACAAGTAGTCCGATTATCAATTTATAGCCAAAAGGAATGGAACGTCGGTTGTCTATAGTCATAACTCTCTCATCTTTTCTTTCATAGAATAGGGGTAAGAGGAATCCTGTGAAAGAATTCCTCTTCTAATATTAATTACCTAAAAATGATTTCTTAATGAATTCTAACTGCTTTTCAAGAGTGACTGGATCACTGAAGGAAGCACCTTCACCATTCATTTCAAAGACGCGATTGTTTTTTACTGCCGGAATGTTTTTGTACGTTTCTGTTTCTTGGAAGGAAGTATCAGCATCAGAGTATTTACTCAAGATCACATAATCTCCTGCATACTCAGGTATTACCTCAGCAGATAAAGTAAAGTAGCCTGATGATTCCGCAACTTCCTTCACTTTATCAGGCATTTTTAGTTTCATAGCTTGATAAAGGATTTCTGTTCCACGTGCCCAGTTGCTTCCATATACATAAAGATCCTTGCCGTAGCTTTCGATAACGGATACGGTTGCGTCCTCACCAATTTTGGCACGGATTTCTTCGCCTGCACTTTCAGCTTCTTTCTTGAAGTTGTCCACCCATTCTTGAGCTTCTTTTTCTTTATTTAATAGTTTACCAATTTCTATGTGCTGTGTTAGATAGTCCACTTTTCCCCAAGTATATGTAACGGTAGGGGCAATTTCACTTAACTTATCTACGTTTTTAATATTTGAAAGTCCAATGATTAAATCTGGATCTAATTCAATAATTTTTTCTAAGTCTTCATCAGAAACTTCTGTGACATCTTTCATTTCTTTTTCAAACGTTGGGTTATTCTTTGACCAAGTATCAGCTCCGACAACATTCACGCCTAATTCAAGGACGTTTCCAGTGAAGCCAGAAAGCATAATGACACGCTGTGGGTCTGCAGGTACTTCAACTGGTCCATTTTCTGATTGGTAGGTAATAGTTTCTGATTTCTTTTCAGCTGGTGCTGCGCTTTCCTTTTCTGTTGAGGTTTCTGTACCGCAGGCACTAATAATTAACGCTACGAGCAGAATAAATGGCAGTAGTAGTTTTTTCATGTTTTGTTTCTCCTTTTAGTAAATTGTACGTTACGCACATTGGTTTTTTTGTTCGAGGATCGTGTCCGATGACAGCGTCAATATTGAATACCTTCCTCAGCACTTTTTGGCTGATAACTTCTTCACAACTTCCAGCTTTTACGATTTCACCGTCTTTTAAGGCGATGATATGATCGGCAAAGCGAGCCGCTTGGTTTAAATCATGAAGGACCATTACAATTGTCCGCTCTTGCTCGTGATTTAATTTTTGCAGTAGCTCCAAAACCTCTAATTGATGGGCCATATCCAGGTAGGTAGTTGGTTCATCTAGGAAAATAATTTCCGTTTCTTGTGCCAGTGCCATCGCAATCCATACTCGCTGTCGCTGCCCGCCTGATAGGGCGTCGACAGGCCGGAATTTATAATCAATGGTTCCTGTTACTTCAAGGGCCCAGTCAATCACTTCATAATCCTTTTTTGTCAGGCGGCCAAAGCCTTTTTGATAAGGGAAGCGGCCATAAGATACAAGTTCTCCAACGGTTAGTCCGCTTGCACTTTCTGGTGTTTGTGGAAGGATTGCCATTTGCTTCGCAAGTATCTTGGTGTTTACTTTCGAAATATCTTTTCCGTCCAAAAGGATGGACCCAGATTGGTGCGAGATAATACGTGTAATTGCTTTCAATAATGTCGATTTTCCACAGCCATTCGGTCCGATGATGGTTGTGATCTGTCTATCTGGAATTTCAATACTTAGACTTTTGACAATTAAGCGTTCACCATAGCCAATGCTTAGGTCATCAGTAGAAAGGCGAACCATTGTAATCCTCCTTTTATTTCTGGGAATAATTGATAATGATTATCAGTATCGTTATGACCTAACTATAATGGTGATTGATAATGATTGTCAATTACAATTTTGTGAAAAGTTTTTAAGCGTTTAATAGTGTTTAATAATAAAAGTCTCAATTCCTTATTAAATAAAGGTTAGTTGTATCATTTTTTCCTGTCAAAAAATCGACAATTTTGGAGCAGCAGAATTTTCAAAAATATCTATTGTAAATCGAAGAGAAATCCATTAATCTTATTGATAATGATAATCAATTACAGTTGGTTAGGGAGTGAACGGAAATGGAACAACAAGAATTGTTTGATGTGACGGTTATTGGCGGTGGACCTGCGGGGCTTTATTCCACCTTTTATAGTGGACTCCGAGAAATGAAAACAAAGGTCATTGAATACCAACCGGAATTAGGCGGAAAGATTCACGTCTACCCAGAAAAAATGATCTGGGATGTTGGCGGTTTAACACCAATTACGGGAGCAAAATTAATGGAACAGCTTGTTGAACAGGCGTTAACCTTTAGTCCAACCGTTGTTTTAAATGAAAAAGTAGAGTCGATTGCGCGTAATGAAGAAGGAATCTTTGTTTTAACAGGATCTTCTGGACAAAAGCATTTTTCAAAAACAGTGATTGTTGCCATAGGCAGCGGCATTTTAAATCCGCAAAAGCTGGAGATTGAAGGTGCCGAGAGATTTGAAGTGTCTAATTTACATTACACTGTTAAATCCTTTAAACAGTTCAAAGACAAAACGGTCATCATTTCCGGTGGTGGAAATTCTGCCGTAGACTGGGCAAATGAGTTAGAATCAATTGCGAAAAAGGTCTATTTAACCTATCGAAAAGAGGAATTAGGGGGGCATGGACAAGAAGCACAAGCAACAAAGCTACTTGAAAGCTCTGTAGAATGTTTCTTTCAATCTTCGATTACCAAATTAATTGCCAATGGCGACCGTGATGAAATAGCCACCGTGGAATTAACGAACGAGGAAACAGGTGAGGTATCTTATTTGGCAGTCGATGAAGTGGTGATTAGTCATGGGTATGAACAGGACGCTACCTTATTGGAAAATAGTACATTGTCAATTGATAGAGTAGATAATTATTATATTGCCGGAAACGCAACAAGCGAATCCTCTATTGAGGGTCTTTATGCAGCTGGAGATATCCTTATGTATGAAGGGAAAATCAATTTGATTGCCGGCGCCTTTCAGGATGCAGCCAATGCCGTAAACAAAGCCAAGCAGTTTGTTCAGCCTGACGCCGCAAAAGTGGCGATGGTTTCTTCCCATAATGAGGCGTTTAAAGAGCGTAATAAGGAATTAATCAAGCAAATGATATAAATGAAGGTGGACTGATGTCCACCTTTATTTTATATGCGGGGCAATTTGATCAATCCGATTTGTCCAGATTCCGCCGGTATAATTAGCAGGAAGTCTTTGTAAATCCTCCGGAGTATCAAAGCCCTCCGACCAGCCGCCATCACCTGCAACCACTATCACCCGTGTATCGACACTGTCCATCCGGTTTAAGAACTTTTCCGACCATCCCCATAACCAAGGAGAAATTTTCTCTGGTATATGCAATTGTGTTTTTTCACACGCTGAAGGAATAAATCCTGTCCAGCCGACTGCAATATAAGGAAGAAGACAGCTTTTCAACGTCGCTTTAGACATGACGCGGAGATTAGGGATTTCTTCTTTTATGGTCGCAATGGGCTGGTCGCCGCCATACACAGTTATTTGACTTAAACGTTTTTGAGGCAGCTTTGAGAGCACATCTGCAAGTTGGAGCCCTTCTTCGGGATCATCACTTTTGATATGAATTAAAAAAGATTCCTTTGGAAAATGGCTTAACACTTCATCGAGAGAAGGCATGAGGCCAACACCTTTCCCACGGAAAGGGTAGGTTTTTCCCTTATCCGCCGTGTAGCCATAGCCGATATCTAACTGCTTTAATTCTGCCATCGTAAATTCCTTCGTCGTGCCTTCGGCATTTGTCCGGCATTCCAGCGTCCAGTCATGAAAAACAGCAAATTGACCATCTTTTGTCGGCTTAATGTCCAATTCCACGACATCCGCCCCGTTTTCAAAGGCTGCCTCCATAGAAGGGATTGTGTTTTCCAAGTAAGGATGTTCAGGTTCAAAAATGCGTTCCGCCGTACAGGTATCGCCCTGGATTCCTTCCATACTGAAAGTTTGTCCCAGCCCGCGGTGTGCGAGAAGCAGCGGGTCACCTTCACGATCCTTCGCAAATATAGAACTATTGTTTAGAAAAATAAATAAAGACAGTAAAAGTAGAAATATGAGCAATCTTTTTAGTACTTTATTCAGTTTCTTTTCCTCCATTATTTGATATACATGATTAATATATATCAGAGGAGATTACAAATCCATTAAAAAAAACTGATTGGAGTTTCCAACCGGCTCTGAGCTAAATTCTCTTTTTAACCTCTTCTCTAATCGATTCAATGAGTGTATCCGATAAATTAGCCGGCAGGGATGTGCCTTCTTTATAAATCCAAGAATTAATGATTTCCAAGTCTGCTTTTTTAAACGTAATGCTGTAATTCGTTTGATTGTGTGTAAACTCTGCTGTTACATATTCCTCACTATCAAAATCATCATCGATAATCATGCTGGTTATTTCATATGACATCACAGTATAGTCTCCTTTTAACATACGATAACAAATAGTGTTTGTTAAAAAGAAAGGTTTATACAAATTGATCGAAACAGACACTGTCCACCTGGGGTGGACAGTGTCCACGGATGGTGCCTGTCACCAGTTATGCAGGCGTCCTATTTTCAATCAGGGCGCTTACTTGCATAACTGTTAATGGTTTACTGTACAAGTCACCCTGAACGATATCACAGTGGTGTTGTTTCAGAAAGAGCAGCTGCTCTTTACTCTCAATTCCCTCAGCAATAACGGACAACCCAAGGCTGTGACCTAAATAAATCATCGTTTCTACTAATGCTTTGTCTTTTTGACTGCCCATAATATCTTGGTTAAATGGCTTAGGAATTTTTAAGGTGGTAATCGGAAAGAAAAATAGAATAATAGATGAAGTAAGTGGGGCAGCTAGTAAAAATAGATATTCCCCAGTTGTGTAGACTGCGTCGTTATTTTGCAAAAAGTAAAGCCAGATATAATAACCGAGAGTATGAAAAAGTGTATAGTAAATATATAGCTTTTTTCTAACCAACCAATCCATCCATGACACTCCTATGAGAAAGCAGATTTATTTCCATTTTACTTGAATAAAAGTAAGACAATTTTACCGTTTGGGAGAGTGAAAGGTTGTCGAAAAATGTCAGCAGATGCGGTGATTTATCTTGAATTACGAGTTTTTTTTGCATTTATATGAATTTATAGGGAGTGAATAGCTAGTGAAACCAAAAATCTACATAACGCGTAAGTTGCCGGAGCCTATTGTTTCAAGGTTAGCAGAGGTTTGTGAGGTGAAAATGTGGGACAAAGAAGAGGAACCGGTACCTAGAGAAATCCTCGAAAAAGAGATTCGGAATGTGGAGGGCCTTTACTCTTTATTAACGGAGAGCATCGACAAAACCCTTTTAGATTTGGGAACAAAATTGAAAATTGTTAGTAATATGGCCGTTGGCTATAACAATATCGACGTGGCTGCAGCGACAGAAAAAGGGATTATGGTAACCAATACACCAGGAGTATTAACGGAGACGACTGCGGATTTAACCTTTGCCCTGTTAATGGCCACGGCTAGGAGATTCATAGAAGCATCAGATTATTTACGTGCGGGAAATTGGAAAACATGGTCGCCGATGCAATTAACCGGGCAGGATATATATGGCGCTACCTTGGGGATATTTGGATTAGGCAGGATTGGCGAGGCGCTCGCTAGGAGAGCGAAAGGCTTTGATATGAAAGTTTACTATCATAACCGTTCCCGAAAGGTTGAAGTCGAGGAAGTACTTGGTATTGAGTACGCGGAAAAAGAAAGATTATTACGTGAATCGGACTTTATATGTGTGTTGATGCCGTTTACTCCGGAGACTAAGAATTACATTGGTGCTGCAGAGTTTTCACTCATGAAACAGACTGCTGTCTTGGTTAATACCGCCCGCGGCGGAATCGTCGACGAAGAAGCCCTTTATCATGCCTTAAAAAATGGGGATATTTGGGGCGCCGGCATTGATGTATTTGAAGAAGAGCCCGTGAGGACAAACCACTCTCTGCTCAGCCTTCCAAATGTTGTCGCCCTGCCGCACATCGGCAGTGCGAGTGTGAACACGAGACTAAAAATGGCATTACTCGCTGCAGAAAATTTACTGCAAGGTCTTCAGGGAGAAACACCGAAACATTTAGTGAATTAACTAAAAGCATGAAATGAGTTGAATAAAAGGTTAGGACTCCCTAACCTTTTATTTATCTAAAAGCCACTTTGTGACGGTCTTTGACTCTTCTTCTGATAATAGTCCGCCTGGCATCATGCCGACACCATTGTTCAGTAATTTCAGCATTTCTTCTTCAGAATACTTTGCCTTCATGTCGGTCATTGGCGGACCTGCTAGTCCTTCTAAGTTTTCACCATGGCAGGATAAGCACCCAAATTTATATAAACCTTCTCCGTCTGCAGGTCTCTTTGCAGTAGCAGTATTGGATGAACATCCGGCTAATAATAGGAATGAGAGGGCAAAAACAATCCATAATTGCTTCATAATCTAGCCTCCTAATGGCGTGTAATCGTTACTAAAAGAGTACTTTATAAAACTAAATTTTTTCTAAACGAAAGATTAAAAATTTCTTAAATGGCTAAGAATTAATTCTTGCGGATAGCAGAAAATACTTGCGGATAGCGGAAAAATACTTACGGATAGCAGGAAATACTTGCTGATAGCAGGAAATACTCCCGTTTGGCAGAAACTAGAGGTAAAGGAGTTGGCACAATGATGGAAATGGCAACGTTTGCGGGTGGTTGTTTTTGGTGCATGGTATCACCGTTTGATGAACAGCCTGGGATTAAGGAAGTCATTTCAGGTTATACAGGCGGACATAAGGAAAACCCGACTTATGAGGAAGTTTGCTCGGATACTACGGGGCATTATGAAGGTGTTCAAATTACTTTTGACCCTGACATCTTTCCCTATAAGAAATTGCTGGAGATATTCTGGCAGCAAATTGACCCAACCGATGAGGGTGGCCAGTTTAATGATCGCGGTTTATCGTACCAGACGGCGATTTTTTATCATACTGAAGAACAAAGGGTAATGGCGGAAAACTCAAAGGCGGAACTGGCTCAGAGCGGACGTTTTCAAAAACCGATTGTAACAAAAATCCTGCCCGCTGGTCCCTTTTTTCGAGCAGAGGAGAAACATCAGGACTATTATAAAAAAATGCCTTTTCACTATAACCACTATCGAGAAAGTTCGGGTCGGGCTAAATTCATTCGTGAAAACTGGAAAAAGCGGAAAAGTGATGAGGATCTGAAAAAAGAATTAACCCCGATTCAATATGAAGTCACTAGGAAAAATGCGACAGAGCCGCCGTTCAAAAATGAATATTGGAATAACAAAGAAGAAGGAATTTATGTAGATATCATTTCAGGTGAGCCGCTTTTTAGTTCACTTGATCAATATGATGCCGGCTGCGGATGGCCAAGTTTCACGAAGCCGTTAAGGCGATATGAATTGGAGGAAAGGTTTGATACCTCCCATGGAATGAGGCGGATTGAGGTTCGCAGCAAAACATCCGATTCCCATCTTGGGCATGTGTTTGATGATGGTCCAGGTCCTGACCGCGCCAGGTATTGTATTAACTCAGCCGCACTCCGATTTGTGCCTAAAGATAAACTGGCAGAAGAAGGCTATGGACAGTTTTTAAGGCTGTTTACCTAAACGAACTCCCAGGGCTTAGCCCGGGAGTTTCTCAATTTTCTCTTTTAAATCAAAGAGATACTTTTTCCATTGAGGTGCCAATTCTTCAATACTCACTATTTTTTCAATAACTCCCAAAGATGGTGATGGGTCATTGAAATAGAGATGATGAATGGAGGAAACGGTGATCTGCTCAGGATGTGCCGACAGCTTTTTAATTTGAGAATCTGCTGTTATTTTTCCTTCTTTCAACACTCTGAAAAAATATCCGGTATATCCCGTTTCAATAATTCTTTTTAAAAGAAGGTTGTTGTTATTGCGTTTATTGATGGTGGAGCAGGGATAACGGCCTTGAGATACCTGCAGGACAGCCTCTCCAATCTGAAAAACATCTCCAATACAAACCTGATCTTCCTTCATGCCGATAGGTGTTACATTTTCCCCGAATGCAGAGGGCGTTAACGTTTTACCAAAGACACTTTCCCAATGTGCATAATGTTCGAAGGGATATACGCAGACTACTCGCTCTGAACCACCATGATACTCAGGATTGGCCACCTGATCGCCATTTATCTGATTAAAGCCCACAAACAGCTCTTCACATCGTTCTTTCCAGATTCCGGACTCATAAGCCGCATCCTTATAGACCATATTTTTAGGCAGTCCCTTGCTTAAATAAATAATTTCTCTATTGTCCAAAGCTCTCTTCGCCTCCTTGTGATTTATTTTACTATAAAATAAAGAAACCCTCATAATAGAAGGTTTCTTATGAAAGGCTGAAGACTCGCTGTGTGATCGTTGGGAGAATAATTTCGATTGTCGTTCCTTCATTTACTTCACTATCAATCGTTAATTGACCATTATGGCTTTCAATAATTTTATAACACGTCATAAGACCGAGACCCGTTCCCTTTTCCTTTGTTGTATAAAAGGGTTCACCGAGGGTCGGAATTCGGTCCTTTGGAATACCAATTCCTTGGTCGGTAATTTGGATAGAAATTTTCCCTTCTCCCTTTGCCTTCACCTTTACATCTATATTCCCGCCGCTAGGCATGGCTTCTATGGCGTTCTTTAGCAGATTTAAAAAAACCTGCTTTAATTGGTTTTCCTCACAGCTTATCTTGGGTAAATTGCATTCAAATTCTACGAAGATTTGGACATTGTTTAAGATGGATTGCGTATTAATTAAGGTCACAACATCTTTAATTAATTCCTTAACATCTTTTTCGGCAAATACAGCAGCGGTTGGTTTTGCGAGTACAAGGAATTCTCCGACGATGTTATTGATTCGGTCAAGCTCTGATAACACAATATCATAGTATTCACCCTGATTTGTCTCGCTTTTGAATAATTGAATGAAGCCTTTTATAGAGGTAAGTGGATTCCGGATTTCATGGGCTATACCTGCAGCCATTTGACCAAGAAGCGCCAATTTTTCAGATTTTTGCAGGAGTTGTTCGGTTTGTTCTTTTCGTTTTGTGATATCATTTCCGATTGACAAGACTGCTTCTTTTCCGCCATATGTAATGAACATGGATGAGCCTTCAAATACAAATACCGAACCATCCAATTTTATAAATTTGTATTCAATATTATTTAATGGCTGTTTTTCTTTTTTTACTTGATTGAGGCGTTCTATTAATCGTTCCTTATATTCTGGAAGAACATAATTATAAATAGAAGTACCAATTACGTCTTCCTTCTGCTTTGCACCAATCATCGTCAGGGCTTCCTTATTTACATAGATGACCTTATTATCTTGGTGAATAATGACTGATTTTGGCAATGAATCTATTAATTGTCTATAGCTTTCTTCACTATCACGCGCTTTATTTCCAAAGAAACGTACCCGGTCATATTGCCACCCAACCAGCCAGGCAATCCCTGTAAAAATAAAAAAGTCTACTGTAAAAAAACGTTCATGCTCAACAATGGTTTGGAAGCTGGAAAACAGCACTGAAATTAAGATTAGGGTAATTTGACCTATTCTATTCATACATTTTCCTCTAAATATCTAGATTTGCTAATATCATATCACGAATGGCAAAAAAATTGATAGATAATTAGGTCAACAGGCTTATTTATATTGTTGGGGTAGTGAAAAACAAAAGTTTCGATGGACAACAGCCTGTAACAGTAGAAAAACCCCCTGATGGAGGTTTATTCAAGTCCCGGTCTTTACGGTTCCTTTAATAGGAATCCTTTTCTGCTGTTGTGTTAAAAAGAAAAACACACCAAGAAGCACGAGCAGTCCACCGGCAATTTGCCAGCTGGCAAGGTGTTCATTTAATAAAATGACTGCCAAAATCGTCGCACCCACTGGTTCACCTAAAATGCTCATTGATATGGTTGTAGCATTAACATAGTTTAAGAGCCAGTTATTGATGATGTGACTGATTGTCGGAACGGTTGCAAGCAAAAGGAAAATTCCCCATTCCTTGGCTGGATAGCCACTAAATGCAACACTTGTACTAAGGTTATAGATTGATAGAACGATGGCGGCAATGAAAAACACACTAAAACTATAAATCCAATGCGAAACTTTTTTTACGATACTTTGACCGATCATTAAGTAAACGACGACGGCAATGACACTTAAGAAGGAAAGGATATCGCCAAGAATGGCGTCCTGACTCAAAGCAAAGTCGCCCCAGCCAATCATCATCGCACCAATGATCGCAATTCCCATCGTCATCAATGCGGAACCTGTTGTTCTTTCCTTAAAAAAGAAGTAACCGCCAATCAAAGACACAATCGGCTGCAGGGCAAGTATGATGGTAGAGCTAGCGACAGTGGTTAATTTTAACGAACCGAACCAAAGGACAAAATGCAGTGCTAAAAACAGACCTGAAAAAAATAAAAAGACCCAATCATTTCTTGTTATTTTTTTAAATTCTTCGCGGTTTTTCCAGACGATCGGAAGCATTAATAGACTTGCAAATATCATGCGATACATACTTAAAACGGAAGCAGGTGCGTGAGACCATTTTACAAAAATGGCTGAGAACGATATCGCTATAATTGAAATCGTAAGCGGTAAGACTATAGATCTGGAATTATCTTGATGGTTCATTTCTTTCCTCTTTTCTTGATAGATAACTGTTTGAAATATATAAATCTTACCATAAATATGGCAGTGGTGTTACTAACAAAACTCTCCAAATGGAAAAAACGTCAAGCCCTTGGGGTTTGACGTTTTTTAACAGCATTTAATTTTTTGTGGACAGCTCTTGAACACGGTTTTGTTTCGATTCCAATGAGTCCTTGAACCGTTTGATTCGCAGCATTGCTTCTTGGAGTTGTTCCATAGAAGTGGCATAGGAGCATCTGATATACCCCTCGCCGCTCTCGCCAAACGCACTGCCAGGAACAACGGCTACTTTTTCTGCTAGTAAAAGCTCTTCCGCAAATTGTTCTGAGGTCATGCCAGTACTTTTAATAGAAGGGAAGACATAGAATGCTCCGCCTGGCGTGTGACAGTCCAACCCGATATTGTTTAACGATTGAACGATGTAATTGCGTCTTCTGCGGTAACTTCTTCTCATGCTTTCCACTTCGTGATACGTATTTCGTAAAGCCTCAATCGCACCGTGCTGCAGCATATGTGGTGCACACATCGTCGTGTATTGTAGAATTTTTACCATTTGCTCCGTAAATGGCTTAGGAGCGGCTAAGAAACCTAGTCGCCAGCCTGTCATCGCAAATCCTTTGGAGAAGCCGTTAATTAAGATGGTTCGGTCGTACATGCCCTCGATGGAGGCGAAGCTTGTATATTCCTCATCATAGGTTAATTCCGCATAGATTTCATCGGAGACGACGAGTAAGTCGTGTTTTACTACCACCGATGCAATTTTTGTAAGTTCCTCTTTGTTTAAATAGGTGCCGGTCGGATTATTTGGTGAACATAGTAAAATGGCTTTTGTTTTACTCGTAATGGCATTTTCAATTTGTTCCGGTGTCAGCTTGAACCCATTACTGTGATGAGTTGAAACCGGTATTGGCACACCTCCTGCCAAGGTAACTAACGGGGCATAGGAAACGAATGCCGGTTCAATAATCAGTACTTCGTCACCAGGATTTAGGATCGCACGGAAGGTCAGGTCAATCGCTTGGCTGGCACCGGCCGTTACAATTACTTGGTCGACAGGATTATACTGTACGCCAAACCGCTTGTTTAAGTAGCCTGAGATTTCCTGTCTTAATTCAAGTAAGCCTGGATTCGCAGTGTAAGAAGTGTAGCCCTCTTCTAAAGATAAAATCGCTGCTTCCCGAATGCTCCACGGCGTGATGAAATCTGGTTCCCCGACACCTAGGGAAATGACGCCCTTAATAGAGGCAGCAAGGTCAAAAAACTTCCTGATTCCAGATGGCTTAAGTTCCTTCACCATTTCAGATAAATAATGTTGGTGGTCTTTCATCATGGTGAAACCACCATCCGACGATCACGATCATTGTTTTCACCAAAGATGACACCATCATGCTTGTATTTTTTTAACATGAAATGAGTGGTTGTGGAAATAACATTATCAATTGTCGACAGCTTTTCTGAAACAAAGCTAGCGATCTCACTCATTGTTTTCCCTTCAATCGTGATGGATAAATCATATGCACCAGACATGAGATAAAGAGACGTAACCTCAGGAAAACGGTAGATTCTTTCCGCTACATCATCAAAGCCAACTCCGCGTTTCGGGGTCACCTTTACATCAATCATCGCGACGATATTTTCCTTGCCAACTACCTTGCTCCAATCAATCAAAGCTGGGTAACTTACAATGATCTTCTCATCCTCCAACTTCTTAATAATCGCCGTAACATCCTCCACACTCGAATTCACCATCAACGCAATATCTTCCACAGGAATCCTATGATTCTCCTCCAGAATCGAAAGAACCTCCAACTCCTCACCAGACAACCTCATCCTAAATCCTCCTCATAACGTTCAAAATTTAATATTACTATAATACATCATAGTTAGAATAAATAAAATATTTTCTGGTGGTTGATTGATGGTAGATAGTTGTTGGTGCCTGTCACCACCCGTGGACACTGTCCACCTGAGGCGGACAGTTTTAGGCGTGTATTTGTTTCGGAATGCAGAATAGTTGGTTTTGTCCCCAGAATAGAATAAGTGATGGAGAAGGGTAACTTTGCTGTGAGTGGCTGTTTATTGATCATAATGGGGTGTATATCATGAAGAATTACTCTCTATCTTTTCTTCTTCTACTGTTAATACTTGTACTTTTAGCGGGGTGTGGTGATGATAAGGAGGAGGTTGTGGCTGGCGGCGGAACAGGTCCTTCATCACCTGTGGTAAATAATGCCAACGATTCACCTATTGTCGAAGACCCTACAAAGATACCTGTGATTGAGGTTCCCAGGGAGGGAGCACCAACAGGACCATTCGCACAAGGGAATGATACAGGTGGTCTAGAGGAGCCGGTTGATCAAAAAGCGGTTATGTTTCTAGTGGAAGAGTACCTAGTTAACTTTGAAAAAGCCGTAAATGATGGAGCTTTCGTTTATATTTCGCATTTACTCGATCCAGAAAGTGAGTTGTATGCAGAGCAAATCGATTATGTTTTAGAAATGTACGACAGGCAAATTACAGAGCAAATCATCAATTACCAAATTGGAATACCAGTTAAGGTGGCAGAAGATACTTATGAAGTCACAGTCCAAGAGACCTATGCCATTCACTACGGAAGTGAAGGAAGAGAAGAAGTCAAAAACTTCGAGAACATTTATACAGTAAAATGGTTTGACGCCGTTTGGTTAATTCATAATTTGATCGTGACTGTTATAGAGTAGATGTTGTTTTGGTTTTTGGTGGTGCCTGTCACCAACTGTGTTTTGATGGAACACAAAAAAAGGGTTTTAGCACATGTGTTGTGCTGAAAACCCTTTTTTTATTAATCATTTTTTATGAGGTAACGAAGGAGTGCAGCGAGTCCGGCGCCATGTTTGAATTCTCCGCTGTTTATCAGCTGCTTTAACTCCTTCATTTCAATTGTATGTAAGTCTATTTGTTCGGTGGCTTCCAGCTGCTGCTCTTTTTTTATCAGGTCGGTTGCAGCAAAAAGGAAAATTTGTTCACTCGTGGACCCAGGTGAGGGATAAACACTGCCAAGATCTATCCAGTTCTTTGCCTGGAAGCCAGTTTCTTCCTCAAGTTCTCTTTTGGCGGCGGATAGCGGTTCTTTGTCGCCAGGGTCAATGGCTCCTGCAGGTAATTCCCATTGCCATTCCTTTACTGCATGACGATATTGCCTGATACAAATGACTTTCCCGTCCTCCGTTATCGGCAAAATACAAACACCCTTTGAAAAGTTCACATAAGAGAAATGCATATCTGTTTGGTTTGGCAGGGTTACATCCTCCTGAACAATTTCAAATCGGTCGACTTGGTCTTTTTGAACTTTGTTAATTTTCCACTCCACTAAGCAACACCTCATCTATTATGTCTAATCTATTTATTTTTACCTATATATGGAGGGGAATCAAGAAAAAAACAAAGTAGATTCCTTAATTTTTTATATTTATATGTTGGGAAGGATTTACCTTGAAGAAACCCGCCATTCCTAATGCCAGCAAGATACCGATTAAATCAAATCCAACATCAAAAGCCCTGCCTCCCCGAGTGAAATATAACTGAAGAAATTCTGTTAAAGAGGCAAAGGCGGCAGTTACAATTAAAATCATACATGTAGATTTATATTTGACTAACAATAGAAGTGTAAGAACTTGAAACACAATGATATGGCCGAGTTTTTGCAACAGAAAACCCTTGCTTAGGTGATAGGGGAGTGGTGACAGGAAATCAGAAAATGTTGGGTGAGCGTCCCAACGAAACCTCAGCACACCCAGTTGGAGTAAATCCTGAAAACTGGAGACACAAGTAAAGATCAAAATAACTGCACACCAAACAAAAATAAACAAACTTCGCATATTCGCGGCCCCCTTTTTCAACCACAGTTTGAACGATTGAAAGAAGTTTCATACATAAATGAATGTATAAATGGTACAATTTGCATAAATGGTGACAGGCACCAAAATAAGGAGGTTTTATTATGGCAGTTAAGAAGTTGGAGCATGTTGGTGTGATGGTGAGTGATTTGGAGGTTTCGATTGGTTTTTATGAGAATGTATTAGGCTTGGATCTGCTGGATAGGTTTGCAGCGAATGAAACGACGGATTTAGCTTTTTTAGGAGACCGCGCAAGTGGACAGGTTATTGTTGAACTTATTTGTGGGAAGGATAATCGTTTTCCTGATGAAGGGAAGGTTCATCATATTGCCTTTACGGTGGACCGTATTGAGGAAGAAATTGAACGTCTTAGAGGTTTGAAGGTACATTTCACAAATGATGAAGTTTCTACTTTGGCAAATGGAAGCAAGTATATTTTCTTTAAGGGCCCAGATGGGGAGACTCTGGAGTTATTTCAGCCTGCGTCTTAATTACCAATGAATAAAAGTGCAAGGGAGGGGAGCAGATGAGGGTTGCAGCGTTAGAGACAGAGAGAGTTAGTGATTTTGTGGCTTATTGTAAGAAGCATAGATCAGAGGTTGATGACTCCTACTTGTATGATTTTGAATTAAGGGAGTTTACGGTAGATGATGAAAATCCTACATATCTTGCGATAAATCATCAGGATGAAATAATCGGGGTGGCTTCACTGGTCATGGATGATTATCATAAACGTGGAAAAAGGGCCCGGTTTCGGATATTTCATTGCGAAACTAAAGATATACAATGCTACCGGCAGCTGCTAGAGGCAGTTTTAAAACATACGACTGACCTAGATAAAGTTTTTCTGTTTATCCCAGTAGTTAATAAAAAATTAATTGAGATGGTTGAGGGATTGAAGTTTTCTGTGGAAAGATATGCTTTCCTGCTTGTAAGAGAGGACCTGGATGTACCAGTAGTCGAACTACCCGAAGGCTGCGAACTTAGATCCTTCCGTCCAGGCCAGGATGAAGAAAATTGGTTAACGGTACGAAATGCTGCTTTTTCAACACTAAAAGGCAGTGAAACACCTCTTACGACTGAGGGTGTAAAAAAGCTGCTAACCGATGATGATTATCTTGAAGGCGGCATGATGATCCTATTCGATCAGGAAAAACCGGTAGGAGTGATTAGAGGAGCCGATGATGAATATGATGAGGCACCTATTATGAACATTGGACCTGTCGCCATTTTGCCTGAGTATCAAGGCCGCGGATTAGGTAGAAGCCTGTTGAGAGCTTCATTACGGTTTGCCAAGGAAAAAGGATATAAACGCACCATCCTTAGTGTGAACGGAGAGAATGAGCGGGCACAGGCGCTGTATATTCAAGAGGGCTTTAAACAAGTAGAGGCGGTTGTCTGTTATCAATATTTTTTAAAATAACCAAAAGTGAAAAAGGCGTTTTCTCATTTGCAAAAGGGAAAATGCCTTTTTTCTATTAAAACTAGTTTATTCTTGTTAATAATTATTTATTTTAGTACGTTCCACATCCCTTGAAATTCCATATGCTTTAGTAATAAGGGGTGAAATGTAATGAAAAAAGACCAATTTGACGCAGAAACACTAAAGCACATAAGGAGCAGACTGGATACTGTTTATGCCATTGCCAAGAAAAATTACAATGACAACCCTGAATTGATGGACACAATCGAGAGTTTAGCTCAAATAGCCATTATGTTTACCACTATTAAACTACAAGAGGTTAACGAGCACGAAGAAACCGCTAGCCCTCAGGGGTACATCCTTTCAAAACTGTCACACTCGTACTCGAGAATGACAGAGTATGAAAAACAAAAGATAAAAGACTTTCCAGAGTGGAAACTGTAAGAAGCCAGTCCTAAGTGAGAAGTCCACAGCATAACAAAAGAGAAGTGCCAAAAAGCACTTCTCTTTTTACGTGATTCATTTTATTGGTGCCTGTCACCACTCGTGGACACTGTCCACCTCAGGTATACATTTGGTGTTTTAGTGGTGACAGGCACCGCTGATTGTTAGAATAACACTGTCTTTACTTGGTTTGGTTTTAACGGCAAGATAAGGTGATTATTTTCTAAGTTAAGTGGTGCAATTGGTTTTTCGTTTAGGTTTGCTTCAAATGCATGTTCGACTGAAAGGTTTACGGTATAAGAGCCGTGACCTTCCGTTTCTGTAGGATTGAAGAATCTTAGGACGAAACGATCTTCTTTTTCTGCTTTTTTCAGTGTGCTCAGTACCGCAGTGCTGTTTGTTTCTTGTAAGAAACTAAAGCTCAATGGTGCTTTGATACCAGATGGATTCAGCTTCATCGCATTATGCGGTATTTTATTATAAGTCTGAATTGGTGTTGTAAATTCCTTTGCGATTCTGCCAATGTTTGCAGTTGTTGTAGAGCCTTTGTGTGTTGTAATCGCAAAGTCGAGTTTTACTAATCCCAGCATTTGTGAGTCAGGTGTGGGCAGTTTAATTCCAGATGGACGACCTGGTCTTCTTAGCATTTCTTCTTTTCCTAGTACGCCAACGCTTCGGAATAGGGTGATTGCGATGGTATCGTATTTTTCCCCAACAATTTCAAATTCACGAGTGCTGTTGGTTAATACACTCATTCCATGCTCATGATCTGATAATCCTGCAAAGGAAAGCATTGGAAAAATAGAATCTGGGCGTTCATCCCAATCTTGTTCTTTCCAGTAATCCATTGCGGAATCATAAACATCACGCTTAATGAAGCCGAATTGATTGTCTGATACTGAGAAGGAAGACGCGATTCCTGTAGGAATCAGGGTGCGAAGACGATGGTCCTTCGCTTGATTATCAATTTCTGCCTCAATCTTAATGATTGGCTGATGGTTTGGAATCATTACTTTCCAATGAACCTCCACAAAACGGTCAACTTTATTGATTTTGCGCTTCTCAAGATCCCCAGGTACATCAAGCTTAACAAGGATATCGATTCGTGCTTCATATCCATTCTGCGCAACCTTCACTTCTGCTTCAACATTATCACTATAAAAAAGTGTTTCATCTGCTAATGGTGAGAAGTCATATTCGTCACCATCGTCGCCGCCATTTTCTAAGCGCAGCACTTGGTCAAATTCCCTATTCAATTGCTTGTCCCAAATTTTCAACGTTCCATTTGGATTGACGGAAACCGAATAAAATTCTGTGTCAACTGTATTCTTTTCAATAAGGGTATTCCCCATATTGCTCTTTGCATCCACAACAAAGTATGTCTTATACCCCATCGCTGGTATTGAATCCTGTAATTGAACAGTATATTGGAAAAATGGATCATAGTTACCGTAGTGAACAATTTGACGGTCGATTAAGCCTGGATCCATGATTTCTTTGTTCAGTACCTCAAACGGAATACGATTACCTTCTGCATCCTCTAATGTGAATGAATTCAACTTTGTAATTACCGTAGTGGTAACCACATCTTTACGTTCATATGGCAGGAGGTTAAATGCAGTTAACCGATCCTCAGTACGTTCAGTGTCAATTGAATCCGTGATTTTACGCTTATAGTGTTCAATAAGCTGATCAGTTTTTTCTTCTGCAAGAAAGAAGCGGTTCATGATTTCACGATGAACTTTATCGGAGCAGCAGCAGCCAATACTGTCATGGGCATGGTTTTTCATGATTTCCTTCCAAATCAACTCAATCAAACCATGATGATATTCAAATCCTAAGGAATATGCAATTGCCGCTAATGGCTCCAATACATTGGTGATTTTATTTTCAATTCGTGTGTTCGCTGCTTTAATATCCATTCTTGTTGAGTAGATACTTCTGTGAACACGCATGTATTTTCCGTCTAAAAATTCGCCTTGAAGGGTAGGCAAGGCTTGATTCTTTTCCAGTTCAGCAAAGACATTCTCATATTTGCTCAGAAAAAATTCGCGGTCTGGATATAGCTTTTGGAGTTTTTCCATGATCGTAAAAATGTTCTTTTGAATTGGCATTTGATCGTGACCGTTTGGCAGGATGATGTTCTCTGTGGTAGCCCCACGGTCGAGAACGGTAAAGTATTTGTTGATGCGTTCCTGGAGTTTTTCTTCATCTTCAGGAAGATACTTACCAATCGCATAGCCAAGTGGAAACAATTGGACGAGGACCTTTGAGCCATCATCGCTTGTCCAGTAAAATTCAGTTTTATTTGTGCCGTGACGTTCAGAAGTACCACGCCAGAAAATCGAATACTTAATGTCGAAGCCATTCAGGATTTGCGGCATTTGTGATGATTGACCGAAGGAGTCCGGTAAGTACCCTATCATCATTGGCTCTCCGAACTCTTCTGTATCTTTTAACCCATAAAGAAGATTACGAACGATGGATTCTCCGCCAACGACCATTTCATCGGTTTGAGTATACCATGGACCAATGATCAGTTTTCCGGCTTGGACGAGCTTACGAACTCGCTCTTTGTTTTCCGGCTTTACTGCGAAATAGTCTTCAAGAATCGACGTTTGACCGTCTAAAACATAATAAGGATAATCTGGGTTGTTCTCGAGCATTTCAAGGATTTCTTCCATATTATTAACCAGCAAGATTCGAGATTCTTCGGTTGAAAAATACCACTCTCTGTCCCAATGCATATGGGGTACGATATGAACTTTTTTCATGATGTCCTCCAAATATGATAGGTACCTAAGGTCCAACCTTAGGTACCATAAATTTTCCAAACATTACGCTGCTTTTTTAGTAATAGTACCTTCTTGTTTTTCTTTTTTCAGTTTACTTTTTCTCGTTGCGATTAACAGAAACATTGAAATGGCTGCCCCGATTAATGCGGCTCCTAGCCAGATGCTTGCTGCTAACAGGATTGGCTGACCTTGTAATAGTGCTAAGGAGAAAATCCCTGCACCTGGAACATTTAATCCGAGGTTAAAATAAGCTACAATTGCACCTGTTACGGCAGAACCTGCAATTAATGAAGGGATTACCCGTAATGGGTCGTTAATCATAAATGGAATAGCACCCTCGGTGATACCTGCTAAACCAAGTAGCCATGTTTGTTTTCCGATTTCTTGTTCTTGTTTTGTAAAGTACTTTTTACCGATAATAGTCGCACCTGTTACACCGAAAGCAGAAACCATTTTAACGGAAGCGAATGTTGCGTAAGGAATAAAGTTTCCGCTTGCCATTGCCGCAATACAGAAGGTGTAAGCGGCCTTGTTAACTGGACCGCCCAAGTCGAATGAAACCATCGCACCAATAATGGCTCCTAAAAGAATGGCATTTCTACCTGATAAGCCGCCTAGAAATTCCACTAAGCTTTGGTTTAACCAGGCAAGTGGTTCACCAACCACGAATAACATGATCGAACCAACGACAAGTGTACCAACAACTGGGTATACCCAGAAACTAATGAATCCTGCAAATGTTCCTTTTGGCTGGATCTTTTTCTTTAAAAACTTTAAGAAGAAACCGGCTAAGAAACCGCCGAGCATACCGCCAAGGAAACCTGAGCCAATCAAGTTTGCTGCCACACCGGCTGCGAAACCAGGTCCGAGTGCCGGTTTATCCGCGATGGAGTATGCCATGTAAGCTGCTAATATTGGGACCAACAGCTGGCCGAGAAGTCCGCCGCCAAGTTGTCTTAATAACCATAACCATGAACCTTCTTCTGCATATACTTCTTGAAGGCCGAACGCCTGTGAAATTAGCACGGCAGCTGCTAAGGTCATACCACCGGCCACGATGACCGGGATAATATAAGAAATACCTGTTAAAATCGAGTCTTTAACTTCCGCTTTAAATGATTTTTCTCCTGTTTCATCTGCTCCGGATGCAGTAGCTTGCTCTGGATTATATTCTTTCTTCGGTGTCTTTTCCGCTTTATCTAATGCTTCACGGATTAAACTTGTTGCATTACGCAGTGGAGCTGCCACCGATGTTTTTATCTTTGGCAGGTGTGCGAAACGCTCTTCATTTTTGACTGCAACATCAACGGCAAAAATAACCGCGTCGGCTTTTTTCAATAGGTCCGTTGTATGGCGATCCTCGATGCCGTTTGCCCCTTGCTTTTCAACATATACGTCGACTCCCAGTTCTTTACCTGCTTTTACGAGTGCCTCTGCCGCCATATAAGTATGCGCGATGCCAGCAGGACATGCGGTAATACCGATAACGGTTTTATTCAATTTGTTCCCTGCTTTTGTTTCTTTTTCTACTTCTACCTTATCTAATGATTCATATAATTCGGTATTGGTTTTTGCATTTAAAAGTCTATTTTTATACGCTTCGTTTGATAATCTTGTAACAAATTCCGAAAGTAATTGAAGATGGGTAGAGCCTGCTTCCGTTTCTGGAATCGCCAATAAGATAATCAATTGTACCTGATTATTTGGATCAATGCTTTCCCAGTCCGTTAACGGTTTTTTCAGGGTTGCGATTGCAAATGATGCTTCCTTGACCGTTGTGGATTTTCCATGTGGGATGGCAAGACCGCCTTCAAAACCTGTTGGAGAAAGTTTTTCTCTATCTAAAACAGCTTTTAAAAATTCTTCTTGAGAATGTATTTTACCAGCTTCACCCAGCTGTTTGATCAAATACTGAATTGCCTCATGTTTAGATTCAAAGACATTTCCAGTACTGACTAAGCTTGGTGAGGTAAGTGTTTGTAGTTGCATTTTGTTTACCTCCATCTATTTGAAAGTGTTTTCATTTCACGGATTTATCGTAACAAAAAAAAAACAAGAAGAACGATTCTTCTTATTTTTACACAATAGTTATAAAATTAACCGGTTTCATGTGTATAAGTACACATTTTTAAAAGTGGTCCCAGTAAACTTGCGATAATGTCTGTAAGACAATCATAACTGGTGTTCGATCAGTTATATTGTATCCATTTTTAATTTTTTTGGGTGCAAAGCAGTATAGATTGACAGCTGCAGCTTCTTGGAGTGAATTCTTTGTAAAATGCGTTAAGGATATGATTGGAATTTCGCTTTGTTTTGCTTTTTCAGCCATTTCAAGCACCTGAGGAGTTTCACCTGATAAGCTGATTAAAAACAAAACGTCATGTTGATTCATTTGATCGAGCATATAGAGCATTTCATGGCGATGGATGTGATGTTCTGAGTGTTTCCCGGCAACTCGTAAATTTCGAACCATCATTTCGCAGAAATCTGCGGTGTCGCCAACACCAAAGAAGAGGACATGCTTTGAATCATGCAGCATTTTTGCAGTCATTTCAATTCTTTCCATATCAATAAGTTCAAAGGTTTTTTGGATAAAATAATAGGAACTATCTTCGTTAGGAGCTTTAGTTGAATCGAGTTCTTCTTTAATACTGTTTTTGAGGTGTGAGAAACCATCATACCCCAGCTTTTTTGATAATCTTGTTATTGTGTTGGGAACAGTATACAGATCAGCGGCAATACTTTGAATCGATTTATTCACGAATTCATGCTTGTTTTCGAGAATATAGTCAATAATTTGGTCATCCGTATCATTTAATTTATATTCAAACTTATGTACACGTTCTTCAAATTGCATATATTTTTCACCCCGATATTTACCTTCGTACTATTATAACAAACAATCAAGTGATTTCACTAAGGGGTGCGGGAGGGATTAACAATGAAAATTTTAGTAGCGGTGGATTCCTTAAAGGGAAGCCTATCATCAATAGAAGCAAATAAAGCAATTGCCGAAGGACTTTTGAAGGCCAATCCAGATTTTTCTGTTCAGTCATTGCCTGTCGCGGATGGGGGCGAAGGAACAGTGGAGGCGCTAGTTTATGCAACGGGTGGTCAGTTTGTGGACAGTGTTGTAACCGGTCCATTAGGTCAGCCGGTAAGGGCGAGGTACGGTATTTTAGGGGATAAGATGACCGCGGTGATTGAGGTTGCGGAAGCCTGCGGATTGCCATTATTACCGAAAGAAGAGCGCAATCCACTTCTCACTACCACCTATGGTGTAGGTCAGTTAATTTTGGATGCAATTGAAAAGGGCTGCCGTGATTTTATCATTGGACTCGGGGGAAGTGCGACCAATGATGCTGGGGTCGGTATGCTTCAAGCCCTTGGATATCAGTTTTTTACGAAAGCAGGGGAGCTTGTAGGACATGGGGGAGCCGCTCTTAAGGAGATTTCAAGAATCGATCCCGCGCATGTTCTGGAAAAGGTAAAAGCTGCTAAATTCCGTGTTGCGTGTGATGTTAATAACCCGCTATATGGATTGAATGGGGCTGCCTATATTTATGGACCACAAAAAGGGGCTACTCCTGAAATGGTTACAGAGCTAGATGAAGGTCTCAGAAATTTTGCTAATGTCGTATTGGAACAGCAAGGTACAGACTTGCAGTCGATTTCAGGGGCAGGAGCAGCCGGTGGATTGGGGAGCGCTTTTGCTGGGTTCTTGGAGGCAGAGTTAGAATCAGGTGTTGAGTTGATACTTGAGCTTGCACGTTTCGAGGAGCAGCTTCAAGGCGTGGACCTCGTGATCACAGGGGAAGGAAAACTGGATGGGCAAACCTCGATGGGAAAAGCACCAGCAGGAATCGCACTCTTAGCTAAACAGCACAGAATCCCTGTCATTGCCCTAGCTGGTGACATCACAGAAGGAAATCCGAGCCTGCATGAATCGGGCATCACCGCCTATTTCACAATCGTAGGTGGACCCATCAGCCTAGAAAAAGCTATGAATCCGGAGACAACCCGGACAAACCTAAAAAGAACGGGAGAACAAATCGGCAGAGTATTACAATTGTTCTAAGTGGTGCCTGTCACCGCTCGTGGACACAGTCCACCTGAGGCGGAATGTATTACGCGCGAATTTCTCCAAAATGCAGGGTGGTTTGTCCCCAGAATAGTTAACGATCACGAAGAAGCCATCCTAAAAAATGTAATAGGGAGTAAAAAAGATTATAAGAACGTGGGAATTCCAAATCGGAATTCCTTTTTTGCTATAAAAGAAGGAACTCATGAAGGCTTGTAAAGACTATCCCCTATAGGAGTTGTAATCGTTTCCTAAAGGAAAAGGAAAAGAATTAATTTTTATTTTCACTAGAATGAATATAGAATTCAAGTTGTAAAGGATAACGTTATCTTCTGTAAGGGTTTCCAGTGGAAGAATCCCATTACTAATAAAACAACAAGATGGAAGGTGAAGTGTTGGAAATCAAATCATTGATTAATGAAGACTTGATTGAGTTAAATTTGGTAGCGTCTACCCAATTAGAAGTGATTTCTCAATTAGCTTCTTTACTCGGACAACAAGGAAGAATTAAATCTGTGCCTGCGTTTATTGAGGGTGTATTAGAAAGAGAATCAGAATTTTCAACTGGTTTTGGCAATGGCTTTGCGATTCCCCACTGTAAAAGCGATACCGTCGAAACAGCGAGTATCATTATTGGGAAAACATCAAATGGCGTAGAATGGAATTCATTAGATGATAAGCCTGTTACTTTCATCATCATGCTTGCCATTCCGGCGGCTGAAGGTGGAACCACACATTTGCAAATTCTAGCTGCTCTATCAGGAAAATTAATGGACGATGAGTTTCGCAATCAGCTCATGAACGCTGCTCAACCTGAACAAATTTTGAACTTATTAGATGGAGTTATTACTCAAAAAACAAACTAAAAAAAGGTGGACTTTATCATGAATATTATTGCAATTACAGCATGCCCAGCAGGAGTAGCACATACAAATATGGCCGCAGCGGCTTTAGAAATGACAGCAAAAAAAATGGGTCACAAAATTAAAGTAGAAAAACAAGGCGCGATGGGAATTGAAAATTCTATTTCAGCCAAAGATGTTGCAGGTGCACAGGTTCTTATTTTAGCCGTTGATACAGCAATTGCAAAATCAGATCGTTTTAGTGAAATCCCAACTCTTAAAGTTCCTGTTGCAGAAGCAGTGAAGAATCCACAAGCTTTAATCAATAAAGCACTTGAGCTTGTAAAATAATCAAAGAGGAGATATCAACGATGAAAAAAATCCTTGAAGAAGCTAAAACACATTTAATGACGGGTGTTTCCTATATGTTACCGTTTGTTGTTGCCGGGGGATTACTCTTAACACTTGGTCTTTTACTAGGTGGCGGCGAACAGGAAACAGGTTTTGCTAAAAAAGCGGTTGAAACAGGAGTTCTAGTTTTCTCCTTAATGGTTCCGGTAATGGCGGGGTATATGTCTTATTCAATCGCAGATCGACCAGGTATTGCTCCAGGTATGGTCGGCGGATTAATTGCAAATGAAATCGGTGCCGGATTTTTAGGCGGGATTGTGGCCGGTTTCCTTGCTGGTTATATTGTTAACTTATTGAAGAAAATTCCAATGCACTCATATTTAGCAGCTCTAAAACCAATTATTGTCATTCCACTATTAGGTGTTGGTATTGTTTCCTTATTGATTTATATCATAGGTCAGCCAATTGCCCTTGCTTCTAAAGGTTTAGAAGGATGGTTAACATCAATGAGCGGTGGAAATTTATTAATCCTTGGCTTAATTATTGGTGCTATGATGGCGGTTGATATGGGCGGTCCTATTAATAAGGTTGCGTTTGCTTTCTGTGTTGGGATGTTAAATGAAGGTATTTATGCTCCAATGGCGGCATGTTGGATTGGTATTATGACACCGCCAATCGGACTAGCTCTTGCAACAAGACTTGCTCCTAAGAAATTTACAGTTGGAGAAAGAATGAGTGCACTTCCTACAACCATTATGGGCGCAACAGGCATTACCGAAGGTGCGATTCCTTTTGCAGTAGGTGCTCCACTACAAGTTATTCCATCTATTGTTGTTGGGTCAGCAGTAGGCGGTGCATTAGCACTTGTACTTGGTGCCGAAGCTCCTGTACCTAGTGGTGGAGTATTCATTATTCCTTTCTTCATTAAGCCAGTAATGTTCTTAATTGCCTTTGCAGTGGGCATTGTTGTAACGGCATTAATGACAGTACTCTTAAAAAAGAATATCGAAGAAGAAGAAGTAGCTTACACTCAAGAAGCTGTATAAACTTATAAACTAATTTTCCATGAGGGTACTGTTACAGGACCCTCATTCTCTTTATAAATAACAAAAAACTGGTTCTGGAGGATTTTACTATGAAATTTCATGTTATCTCTCATACACATTGGGATCGAGAGTGGCACCAAACCTATCAGCAATACCGTGTGAAATTAATCCGCTTTATTGACGAATTACTTGAACTTTTAGAAACGACCCCAGCCTATACTTCCTTTTTATTAGATGGACAAACGATTGTCTTAGAAGATTATTTGGAAATCAAACCAAAAAATCGCGATCGAATTAGCAGGCTTGTAAAAGAAGGACGTCTAGTCATTGGACCTTGGTACATCCAGCCTGATGAATTTACCCCAAGTGGAGAGTCACTTGTACGGAATTTGTTAATTGGTCAACAAATTGGTGATGAGTTTGGTCCTTCGATGCAAATTGGATATTTGCCTGATTCCTTTGGCCAAGCGGCACAAATTCCACAGGTGTTAAGCGGTTTTGGTATGAATTATGCTTTATTTTGGCGTGGGATTACCAATGAGGAAACCGAAAAGATCGATTTCTGGTGGGTGGGACCAGACGGATCGAAGGTACTGGCAACCCATCTGCCATTAGGTTATGGAAATGGGCGTATGCTTTCAACCGATTTTAAACAAAATTTAGAAATCATTGATGAGAACCATGACAAATTAAAAGAGATGGTCACTTCTTCAAACATGTTATTAATGTGCGGATTCGACCAAAGGAGTGCTAACAAAGATCTTCCTGAGATTATCGCTGAGCTAAATCGTCATTATGCTGAACATGGAAGTGATTTCGAGGTAAGACTAAGCAAATTGCAGGATTATCTTGAAGAAGTTGAACGGGCAGCGGAAAATCTCGACAGCCTTTCTGGTGAATTTAGAAAGGGTAAAAATATGCGCGTCCATGTCAGCATTGCCTCGACACGTTTAGACTTGAAAAAGAAAAATTTTGAGGTTCAAAATTTATATGAAAAATATGTTGAGCCGTTAAACTCTGTATCATTTCTACTTGGAGACCATTATGATAATGACATTATTAACAAGGGCTGGAAGTACATGATGCAAAATCATGCCCATGATTCCATTTGTAATGTCTGTACCGATGCCACCCATCAAGAAATGGATATGAGGTATGAATTTGCCAAGCAGATTGGTGAGGCGGTTCAGAAAACAGCTACAGAAGACTTATTGGGGAAAATTAACTTCCGAGATGAAGGGATTCCGCTCGTGGTCTTCAATACGCTTGGGAAAAAGAGAAAGAATCTTGCTGAGGCAACCCTTCATTTAACGTCAAAAGAATTTACTCTGGTTGACACAAAAGGCAATGGAGTTCCTTATCAGATTCTAGAAACAAAAGAAGAGAATTTAAATGATAAACAAATCGAAATTGGTGTAAAAAATGAAGATCAATTTGTGTTTACGACAAAAATTAAATTTGCTGCAGAAGTAGACGGCTTTGGTTTTAGTACCTACTACGTGAAAGAAAAGGCACCAATTGCCAATACGTATGCGGATGTATTCCAGAATGGCACATTTTTCAACGAGTTTATGGAAGTGAGCATTGAAAAAAATGGGTCACTCACGATTAAAGAAAAATCGGGTGCAATTTTTCAAGGGTTAAATGTTTTTGAAGAGGGAGGAAATGCAGGTGATGAATATGATTTCTCACCACCACGTAAAGATGTTCTGATTACCACCAAAGAAGCCGCACCTGAAATAAAGGTAATTCATAACGGACCTATTTATGCGACTGTTAAGATTACGTATCATTTAGAATTCCCGATTGATACAGATGTCAATGGACGTTCAGAAGAAAGGCAAGCTTCTACCATTGAAACGTATGTAAGTGTTAATCGTTATGAAGATCGTGTTGATATTCAAACCATCATTGACAATACCGTGAAAAACCATCGTATCCGAGCTCTATTCGATACAGGTCTCAAAACGAAGACACATATTGCTGATCAGCAATTTGGGACCATTCTTCGTGATAACTACTTAGAACAGGTTGAATACTGGGAGCGGGAAAACTGGGAAGAAAAATATTATCCGATTTACCCACAGCAGAAATTTGTTGATGTTTCGGATGATCAAAAAGGAATCGCAATTCTAAATAAAGGGTTGCCTCAATACGAGATTTTACATGGTGAAAAGCCAACCATTGCAGTAACCCTTCTTGCGGGAACCGATTACATGGGTAAGCAGGATTTAGTGGACCGTCCTGGAAGACGTTCAGGATTACATGTGGAAACACCGGATAGTCTATTACTTGGTAAACATGAAATGAACTATTCAATTGTGGCCCATGCAGGTAATGAAATCGAGTCTAATGTAGCAAGTAAAGCCAATGAATTCACTACTCCATTTGTGACAGTTCCGGTTAATGAGAAGTCAGAATCTGCATCATTAGGGGACCAATCAACGTTCATACTGCTTGATAACACTGGTTTGGCACTAAGTGCTGTTAAAAAGTCTGAGAATAATGATAGTTTATTAGTTCGATTTTACAATACAACCAATCAACCTATTGCCTCAGCAAAAATCGAAGTCAATCAAGCATTTTTCAAGAATATTATTCTTGTTAATTTGAATGAAACTCTGCTACCTGAAACTGACAAGAGAATACAAATTGAGAACAATGAAATTAACTTGAAAGACATTAAGCCAAACGAAATCTTTAGTTTTCAATTATCTTGAAATGTGAGGAGGTCCCCCTAGAGTTCTTGGGGGAATCTCTTTCTTTTTAAATCCGGAGGGATAAAAATGTGTGATAACTTAGTTGTGCTGCCAGATTATACACGTTCAGCTAGCATGTTGGTTGCAAAAAACAGTGATCGACCTGCATATGAAAGTCAGCCGCTTGTCTATAATCAGCGTAAATCCTATAAAAGTAATGCCGTGTTACCATTGGCATATGTTGAAATTGCACAAGTCGAGGAAACCTTTTTAACGATCGGTTCTTCCCCTTATTGGTGTTGGGGCTATGAGCAAGGCATGAATCAATACGGTGTCGCAATTGGGAATGAAGCGATTTTTACAAAGGATTTAAAAGAAAGTGCTTCTGACCCAGGGAAACAAAAAGGGATTCTAGGTATGGAGCTTGTCCGCCTAGGTCTTGAAAGAGGGAAAACGGCGAAGGGTGCTTTAGAGGTGATCACTCAGTTAGTCGAGGAATATGGTCAATGGGGAACGGCTGTAGTTGGAGAAGAGAAGCCTTACAATAATTCTTTTCTTATCGCAGATTCCAAGGAAGCATGGGTTTTAGAAACAGTTGACCACCAATGGGCAGCTATGAAAATTAAAGAAAAGTTCCATTCGATTTCAAACGAAATGAGTATTCGTCAGAATTGGGATTTAACGAGTGAGAGATTCATTGAAAACGCAGTAGAGGCTGGATGGATTGGACTTGGTGAGAATTTCGATGCTGCCTATGCGTATACTGATTTCACGAATGCACTGCAAGTTTCCCATATTCGTGTTCAGCGTACAAAGCAATTGCTTACAGAGAAAAGCGGACAAGTTGATGTGAATTGGGTTAAGCGGATTTTACGTGATCATTATGAAGATACCTTCCTAGAAGGTCCATTTTTCAATGCGGCACTTCCAGATTTTCAAACCATTTGTATGCATTCATCACCGGCTAATTTTACGTGGGGAATCACGGCTTCTTCAACGATCTTTGAGATCCCAAAGGATGAGTGGTATTTACCGTTAATTTGGTGGTCGCCAGCTACTCCATGTACGGGTATTTATCTGCCAATCTTTATGTGTGAACAAAGTTTTCCGGAATTGCTCTCAAATGCAGGAACAGTCCGTGTCAAGAGTGTCAATCCTACAATATCAGCGCAAGATCAATCAACGGAGGATTCCTATTGGTGGAAATTCCGTGATCTGCTAGATGAATTAAAAGGGAATGAAAATGGAACTTTATATAATAAGAATAAGGAAATTGCTAGAAAAGTATTTGGTCCTTTAGAACAAAAATGGTTAACTTTAATTCGTGACATAGAGGAAGAAGCAGCCATTCTTCATAAAGCGGGTAGACGAAGAGAAGCAATCAGTCTTGTTACTTCTTTTTCAAATGAATGTTTAAAAGAAGCTGTTGAGGCAATTGAGGAAGTCCGAAAGCAGATAAATTCAGTGTTATCATATTAATTTCTTATTCGTTTTAGGGGGAAGGTAGGTATGTTTGTTTTAAACAGCCGTCTTAAGAAATTGATTATAGAATTGCTATCGCATAAGGAACCTGTGACAAGTGAATACTTGGCTAAAGTACTCGGTGTCACTTCCCGCACGATAAGAAATGATGTGAAAACGTTAAATCTCGAGTTGAAAAAAATAGGTGTTCAGATTGAGGCTAGTCGAGGTGTTGGCTATTTTATTGATAGTGCTCTTGGTCAGCAAGTTACAGAGTTAATCGAAGAACTCTTTATGCTGCAGGAGGAGGAACATGGAAATACACCTGTCCTGCCAGAGGAAAGAATACTATATATTTTAAAAAGAATTATCATGGCGGATGATTTCATTGCTGCTGAACAGCTGGCAAATGAACTATTTGTCAGTAAATCTACTGTGGATAACGATTTGAAGCAGGTAGAAAAGCTTCTTGAAAAATATGACTTGAAACTTTTTAAAAAGCAAAATTACGGAATCAAGCTGTTAGGAAACGAAATGAATATTCGTTTTTGTTTATCTGAAAGTCTAGCGAATAGGAAAAATGAACAAGCTGAGCTTGAAAATGAGATTATCGCAGATGTGAATATTGATGAAATAAAGGCTATTACAAAGGAATATATTGAAGAGTTGTCTTTTAGTATGGCTGAACTGCCACTCAATAACTTAGTAATGCATATCGCTATTGCCATACAGAGAATTAAAAAAGGGAAAAATGTTGAAGCCGGTTCCATTGAACTCGACCAATTGGAAAATCAGGTAGAATACGAGGTTGCGGCTAAAATTGTAAAGTCAATTGAAGATAAATATGCAATAAAAATTCCTTTAGGGGAAGTCGCATATATTACGATTCATTTACTTGGTGCGAAACACTTTGAAGATAAGGATTTTCACCAATCGGACTTTGTTGAGTTGGTTTGGGAAAGTCACTACCAATTAGTGGCTAATATCCTCTCAGAAATTAATCGGGTATACCGGATTGATTTGCGAGAGGATCGTGAGCTTATATATGGATTGGGACTGCATCTACGTTCGGCGATTAACCGCTTAAAATATCGAATGAATCTGAGGAATCCGATGTTAACCGAAATTAAAAGGAATTACCCCTTCTCATTTGAGCTTGGCATTGTGGCAGCGGAAATCATTCAAAATAACAGTGAGCTTGTCGTAAACGAGGATGAAATTGGCTATATTGCGATTCATTTAGAAGCAGCCGTTGAGCGAATGAAGAATAAGAAGCGCCGTCAGATGAAGCGGGTAGCCATCGTTTGCGCATCCGGTTTAGGTACGGCTAAGCTTCTTGCTGCTAGTGTGGAAAGTGTTTTTTCGGGAATTGACATAGTCGGCACATATCCTTCCTACTCAATCGCGGATATCAAAAAGGAAGAGGTTGATTTAATTTTAAGTACGATTCCAATTCGACAGGAAAGCCCAATCCCATCCCTTCATATAAATGCAATATTAACGGAAAAGGACATTGAAAAGGTAAGAGAGCATATAACTAGTAAGTTTCTCAATGAAGATAATAGTAAATCATTAAAGAAACTTCAAAATTTATTTAGTGATGAGTTGTTTTTTACCGACGTTGATAAAAAAAAACCAAATGAAATTATTAAATCATTAAGTACAGTCCTTAATATTAAGGGGTATGTCGACGATTCTTTTCAACGTTCGGTTTTGGAACGGGAGGAAATATCTCCTACTTCAATCGGAAACCTTGTGGCCATTCCTCATCCATTAAAGCCGAACGCTCTTGGTTCCTGTATCGCAATAGGAATACTAAAGAAACCAGTTAAATGGGGAGAACATACTGTCCAACTGATACTTTTATTGGCTCTGAATGAAAAGGACAAGGAAGAGTTTGGCCATCTATTTAATCATATATGGAAGCTCGTTCAAAATAAAAAAATGGTTGATGAGCTTTGTACGAAGGAAAATTTCGAAGATTTTATGGGTCTATTTTACTCAATAAAGTAAAAAGGAATGAATGCTATGAAAGTTGTTATTGCGCCAGATTCATTTAAAGAGAGCTTATCTGCCTATGAGGTCGCGGTTGCTGTTGAGCAAGGATTTCGTGAAGTTTTTCCAGAAGCTGAATTTGTAAAGGTACCGATGGCTGATGGAGGGGAAGGTCTTGTAAATTCCTTAGTCAATGCATTGGATGGACATGTCATTCCACATAGAATAACAGGACCACTCGGTGAAAAAGTAGAAGGGTTCTTTGGGTTAATTCATAAGGGAAAAACTGCTGTCATTGAAATGGCGGCAGCAGCAGGTTTGGAATTAGTATCACCAGAAGAACGGAATCCCTTAAAGACTACAACATTCGGTGTTGGCGAATTAATTTTAGCCGCCCTTGATTACAAGGTTGAAAGAATTATTCTCGGTCTTGGAGGAAGTGCGACAAATGATGGCGGG
This sequence comes from Neobacillus sp. NPDC093182, assembly GCF_044754045.1. Lineage (NCBI taxonomy): Bacteria > Bacillati > Bacillota > Bacilli > Caryophanales > Bacillaceae > Neobacillus > Neobacillus sp. NPDC093182. The sequence continues at coordinate 24,543 of NZ_JBIVOI010000003.1, read as the reverse complement.
GCAGGGATGGTCCAAGCATTAGGTGGAAAATTACTCGACGTAAGCGGGTGTGAAATTGGCTTTGGCGGAGGGGCTTTAGCAAATTTACATTCTATCAATTTAGAAGGTTTTGATGTAAGGCTGAAGGATGTAGGTTTTGAAGTGGCTTGTGATGTTGAGAACCCGTTACTAGGGAAAGAAGGCGCATCTGCCGTATTTGGTCCACAAAAGGGAGCAACAGCCCAAATGGTTAGTGTGCTTGATCAGAATCTACGCCATTTTGCAAGTGTGATGGAAAAAGAGTTAGGTAAGTCAGTAAGTGATATTCCCGGTGCAGGTGCAGCAGGAGGTTTGGGTGCAGGACTAATCGCTTTTCTCCCTTGTCAGCTGCGAAAGGGAATTCAAATCGTAGTGGAGGCAACGGGCTTAGAAGATCATATTAAAGGTGCTGCACTCGTCATAACCGGAGAAGGTAAAATCGATAGCCAAACCATTTACGGAAAAACTCCTATCGGCGTCGCTGCAGTAGCACGTAAACATAACATACCTGTCATCGCACTAACCGGAACACTCGGACCAGGCTACGAAGCCGTCTATCAACATGGAATTAATACCGTATTCAGCATAGTCCCTGGAATAACCACACTCGAAAATGCACTCGAAAATGCATACCAAAACATCGTCAGCACCACTAGAAACATCGCTAGCTTACTAGCGATATAAATTCGGTGCCAAATTCGGTGCCTGTCACCGCTCGTGGACACTGTCCACCTGAGGCGGACAGTTCTATTGTTAGTAATTTTAAAGATATAAAAGGGAAACGATTTGATTGTTTTCCTTTTTTCGAGTTTATATACATTTTATCAATCACGCGTATAGTATAATGATTAAAGCGTTTTGATGATAAATGTAGATTTTAGAATGATTGGAGGATAAAAGATGTTAGGAGCTATTGAAGCGGGTGGTACGAAGTTTGTTTGTGCTGTTGGAGATGAAACAGGCAAAATTATAGAGAGAATTCAGATACCAACGACAGTCCCTCAGGAAACGATGACCAAGGTAATTGAATTTTTTAAGGGCTACACGCTTGAGGCCATTGGAGTTGGATCTTTTGGACCGATTGATGTGAACCGGGAAAGCCTTAGTTATGGATCAATCACCTCGACACCAAAACTGGGATGGCGTGATTACCCGATTGTAAAGACGCTGGAAAAAGAATTCGGTCTGCCAATTGGCTTCAATACCGATGTGAATGCGGCGGCTTTAGGTGAGGTTACTCTTGGGGCAGCCAAGGGGTTGGACAGCTGCATATACATAACGATTGGAACAGGAATAGGAGCAGGAGCTATTATCCAGGGCAAACTCCTTCAAGGTTTAACTCATCCGGAAATGGGGCACATTCTTGTTAGACGGCACCCGAAGGATGAGTATCAAGGGAAATGTCCATACCATGGAGATTGCCTTGAGGGTCTAGCCGCAGGTCCGGCAATTGAGGAACGCTGGGGTGCTAAAGGGATTGACCTGATAGACAGGCAGGAGGTATGGGAGCTGCAAGGCTACTATATTGCTCAAGCCCTCATGCAATATGTGTTGATTCTTTCTCCGAAAAAAATTATCCTTGGCGGCGGAGTCATGAATCAAAAGCAATTATTTCCGACTATTTATAAGTATTTGAAAGTATTTGTAGCAGACTATGTTCATTTACCGGAGTTATCCGATTATATTGTAAGCCCAGGTTTAGGAGACTATGCCGGGATTACAGGATCACTTATGCTAGCCAAACAAGCACTTCAAGAGAATCACTAATTCAGTGGAGGTTAAAAAATTGCAACAGCCATTATTTTTAAAACCAGTTTTTAAAGAACGAATTTGGGGTGGAACTGCATTAGCAACTCAATTTGGCTATGATATTCCAACTGACCAAACAGGGGAATGCTGGGCTATTTCTGCTCATCCAAATGGTCCATCGGTCATCGAAAATGGCCTATTTGCAGGAATGTCTTTGGACGAGCTTTGGAAAAAGCAGCCTGAATTATTCGGTAATCCGGAAGATGAGGTTTTCCCGCTGTTAACAAAGATTCTTGACGCAAATGCAGATTTATCTGTTCAAGTACATCCCGAGGATGAATATGCAAAGGTTCATGAAAATGGAGAGTTAGGCAAAACCGAATGTTGGTATATCCTTGACTGTAAAGAAGGTGCGGATATGATTTTCGGTCATAACGCTAAAACGAAAGAGGAACTAATCCAACAAATCAATGAAGGCAAATGGAATGAACTGCTGCGCAGGGTGAAAATTAAGCCAGGCGATTTTTTCTATGTTCCGAGTGGAACCATTCATGCTTTGTGCGAAGGAACGCTGGTATTAGAAACTCAGCAAAGCTCTGACACAACCTACAGGGTGTATGACTATGACCGCAGGGATGCGGAAGGGAATTTACGTGAACTTCATTTAGAAAAAGCGATTGATGTCACCACCGTTCCTCATCATGAAACAGGAGTCACACCAAAAGCCGAAGAGCGAGATCATGCTACCATTACGACCTTTGTGGAATCCGAATTTTTCTCTGTCTATAAGTGGGCAGTTGATGGAAAAGCAACATTCTCATCGCATAAACACTACTTGCTCGTAAGTGTCATTAAAGGAGACGGGACACTGCTTCATGCAGGAGAACGATATCCATTGAAAAAAGGAACGCATTTTATCCTTCCAGTCGGATTCGGTGAGTTTGAACTTGATGGAAATGCTGAATTTATTGTTTCTCATACGTAATCTCGTAAAAAAGGCTCAGAGTTTTAGACTCTGAGCCATTCTTTTTAATAAATTGTATGGGCGTTCTTTGTTAAGGCACCTCATTCATAAAGAATAGCTGCATCACTATTTTCACACCAAAGCTCTTTGACTTTACCTTCTTGAAAAATAAAAATCATGATACCTGTTTCCTTCACCCTCTGTCTTTCTTAATTTTAACATGATAAGGCGTCAGGCGCTTTCTTTCGAGTTTTCTTTTTCGAACTCGACCCATAACGTCAATTTCCAGTACTCCAGAAAGTGCTATTTACGGGAGTTACGTTGATATTAAGGAGATTACAGGGAAAATTGTCTAACGATTATTTTTCTATTAAGAAGGATATCCTGCTAGTAAAAAGGAAATTCGTTATTAGGAACAACTTCGGAGGTGAGGGTACTGTGGTCTTGCTTTTTCATTATTTATCTCTCTTAAATATATTTGATGCTTTCATTACATACTTTGGATTGGAAAACTCATTGATACAGGAATCGAACCCGCTGATGAGGAGAATATATGAAGCAGACCCGGCTTTATTTCTTATTACCAAGATGGGATTTTCGCTGTGTCTTTACTTGTTTATTCTTTTTAAAAAAGTACCAACATCCTCCCTTACAAAGGGACTCACTGTCTTTGCCACAAGCTTCTATACCTTGGTATTCTTCCTCCATTGCTACTGGCTCGTTATCCTCATTTAAAGGTGCCTATCCATTATAATAACAGGCACCTTTTTACTTAGGCTATTGGGATCTGATTACGTCCCATAGATAATTTTAATTTGTCGCGAGCTCCTTTCCGCCAACTTTTCACTGCAGATACTGATACCTTTTCCTTTTCGGCAATTTCACTGACACTCAAGCCTTTCAGTATTGTCAGTAAGAACCATTTTCTTTGATTGGGCGTTAGAGTATGACAATGCTGCACGAGAATGTCCTCCACTAATGGTTCCTCCGTATAAGAGGCCACTACATTTTCCCAGAATTCATCCTTCGGATAAACGTTTTTCTCCGATTCTATGGTTTCCTTCGTTAATTCCATGAGCATAAAGCCTTTTATATAGTGATAGGCGTAGGTGGGAAAGTTCCCTTTTGAGGGGTCGAATCGCTTGCTTGCCTCCCACAAGGCAATAAGACCGTCCTGGCGAAATTCCTCCCTATTTTTATAAATGTGAAGTGAGTACATAATCCGCTGAATTACTGGTTCATATTGAATGGCTAACTGTTCAAAGCTTTCCAAGGATTGTCCCTTTCAGAAAGCGCGCTTTACCTTTTATTCCCGGGTACCTCTACCATATAGGGAAACGTAAAGCGCATCGAATCGCCTTAATAAGTTAACTGTTTGGAAATTGTCAGAACAATCACGTTTTGTGCGATTAATAGAAATTAGTAAGGTGATTTTGCATTTTTGGCTAATTATCAGTCAATTTGCGTTTTTTATTTTTTGTTAAAATAAAAGCTGCCCCCTATGTTAGAGTGGGATACATTCTTTGGTGAACTCCTTGTTTAAATAATAATGTACAAGTATCTGGGATAATTTTGTATAATTAATAGAAATTGGGCTTTTGCCAAAACGAGATTGATAGATTAGAGTTAAGGGGGAGAGCACAATGAAGAAATTTAAAGTTTGGGGTCCTATCGTTGGGATTCTAGCTTGTATCGTGGGAGTGTATTTTTATTTAAGTGAAGATAGCGGGTTGAACTTGAACGTAAAGAAAAATGATCCCGTTGCTGCAAAGGAGGCACAAACCAAAATCGATAAAAGTTTTGAGACCCCTATATCTAGCAAGGTAACGGAAGAATATGAAACGATGAGCGATGGGGAACTAATCCAAGAAGTTCACAATATGACTCATCAAAAGGTGGAGGCAGACAAAAAATGGGGATCCTCCGAAATCACCGCTGATAAAGTCCAGACATTATATAATGTAATAAAAAATAAGGACTTCAAAAATGGCAGTACGAAAGATATGCTCCTAGAAATCCTAGAACCATGGCTCGGAAAAGACTTCACTAATGCCGTAAGCGCTCACAACCGCATTTGGTCCTACCAAAACGGAAACATCGGCAAAGCCACCCGTCTCCTCACTCCCCAGGAAGAACTAGAATACATCGAGGATAAATTTCGTTAAATGCTATAGTGACAGTGCTATAGTGACAGTGCTATGGTGACAGGCACCGCTCGTGGACACTTTCCACCTGAGGCGGACAGTTTAGCAGGCCGAACTTTATTTATTAATATTTGGACGAGGCTGGACATAGTCTTTAGTATAGGAGTCTGTATTAAAGGAGAGGTACATGTCTAGAAAATCCGCGTCGATTAAAGGTTTTGTAATGGGAATGGTGCTGCTGGTCTGTATCGTTACTGTTTTTATGTTAATTAGGGTTTCTTGGTTTTCACCCGATAAAGAGGCTATGGCTGTTGTGGAGGAGTTTTATTTGTATGAACAGGAGGGAGAGTTTGCTTCGTCCTGGGAGCTTTTTCATTCAACGATGAAGGAAAGATTCGGCAAAGGGCTTTATATCCAAGACAGGGCCCACGTGTTCATGAACCACTTTGGGGTCGAAACGTTTGACTTTGCGATGAGTGAACCGGAAAAAATCGACCAATGGAAAATGTCCAAAACAGGGCCAGGGATGAAAAACGTCTATAAAATCCTCGTCACCCAAACCTACAAAGGAAAATATGGCAACTTTGACCTTGCACAAGAGGTATTTGCGGTTCAAGAAAAAGACGAGTGGAGAATCGTTTGGGATTATAACCAGTAAACAATGTGACTAGCTCCCTCCGTTGAACGTGCTATCTGTTTAATTGACTGATGTTGACGGAGGGTGCTTTTTTGGTTATAATTATCTCGAATTCGAGATAATTATACTATTATGAAGTTCGTTTAGGAGGCCAGTAAATGAAGCTGTTAGGTTTACATCATGTTTCGATCTTAACGGGTAAGGCGGAGAGGAACTTTCAATTTTATACAAAGATTTTAGGCTTGAGATTGGTCAAGAAAACAGTGAACCAAGATAATACTGAATCTTATCATTTATTTTATGGTGATGCGAAGGGAAGTCCAGGGACAGAGATTACGTTCTTTGATATTCCAGGATTGGGACATACCTACCCTGGTGTGGGCAGTATTTCATCTACCTCACTCCGTGTGAAGGACACGAATGCGCTCCACTACTGGATAGAACGTTTTAATCAGTTTGGGATTCAACACGGGCAGATTGAGAGGCGAAATAATCGTGATACCCTTGCATTTCAGGATTTCGAGGGCACGCGTTCAGTTTTAGTGGCAGATAACGGGGAAGAAGGAGTTCGTGCTGGTGTTCCTTGGGACAAAAGTGATGTCCCAGTAGAGCATGCCATTATTGGTTTGGGTCCTGTGACCTTAACCGTTGGTGTTCCCGAGAAAACGGTTAAAGTTTTAACCGATGTAATGGGCTTTACACAGGCTGGCACTTATCCATCGCTCGAAGGGGACTTCCCAGATATTCTCGTTTTTTCAACAGGTGAAGGCGGGTCAGGGGCTGAAGTACACGTTGAAACTAGACCAGATTTACCGAGGGTGCGACCTGGCCGGGGAAGTGTTCATCATGTTGCCTTTCGCATTCCCAATGAGGAAGAATATGACTATTGGGCACAGAGAATCACCGAGTCAGGTTTAATGAATTCGGGTAAAGTTGAACGGTATTACTTTAAAGCCCTTTATTTTAGAGAACCGAATCATATCCTTTTTGAATTATCAACCGACACCCCAGGGTTCGACGTGGATGAACCTATTGAAACATTGGGGGAAAAGCTTGCCCTTCCGCCATTTCTGGAACCCCGCAGGGCAGATATTGAAGCGAAGCTAAGACCATTAGATTTAGCTGATAACTGATTCATTAAGACAGGAACCATATATAAATATGGAACCTGTCTTTTTTCTTGGCACAATCTTCCTTCTATATTAATCTATAGAAAAATCCACTTTTTAAATTTTTTTAAAAATTCTCCAACACTTTTCTTTCCTCAATCGTTATCTACATGAAAGCGGCATAAACAAGCGGATTCTTGAAGGTTTACCAAGATTTTCACTAAAAAATGAATAAAAGAGAGTGGTCAACGTGGAAGTCGAAGTGAGTGATTTATATGAAAAGTTAAAAGATGATCTTTACCGTTTTGCCCGTTCCATTGCAAGGCATGAGCAGGAGGCAAATGACCTTGTTCAGGACGCAATGATCAAGTCGCTAAGTGAACCAGAGCTGCGTAGCCTGCCGGAATATAAGCAGCGAGCATGGTTTTTTCGGGTCATGAAAAACAGGTTGATTGATGACCGACGGAAAGAACACCGATTGACACAGTGGGAAGATGACTTTGATTTTCCTGTACAGCAGGCGGGTGTCAGCCGCTTAGAAATGACAGAGTTACTTAGACATTTGCCACCGGATTTAAGTGATTTAATTTTTAAAAGATATTGGATAGGGCTGTCAAGTCAGGAGATTGGTGACCAGCTAAGCATTCCTGCGTCAACCGTGCGCTACAAGTTACATCTCGCTATTAAAAAGTTAAGAAAAATGGTGGAGGAGGAAAAATAATGAGTCAACGAATTGCAAATGTGGGATTATTAAATTTGGTGAATGCTACGGAAGAGAGTATCAAAGGAGTAGAACGGATTGAAAATGTCGGGTTAGTTCTCTACGGAAAAGAAAATGCACACCTATTAACAAAATTAAATATTGGCAACATCGGGTCGAGCTTGGAGATTCCAGCCGGTTACCGCCTTTTTAATGGAGTTTTTCATCTGGATCAAAACTATCTTTCTTCGATTGTGGAGCCAGTTTTTCTCCTTGTAAACGGTATTGTTATTATTGATAAAAATATTCAGGAAGACCAAGTACAAGCGGGCAAATTAAATGTGGTGGTAAACGGTAAGGTGTATAGTCCTTCTCATCTCTCTGGAATTGCCGGCAAAATACTATCCAAAGGCTCCGGAGAAGTCGAAACCTATCATGGCGCACCACCTCGGTTTGAAAATGGTAAATTTACGCTAACGAATTCCTTCTTACAGTCGATAGAAGAGTCTTTATATTTAGTGGTGAATGGGCTTCTTGCATTTGCGGAGGACCTTGATCTTGACCAATTGAATCAAAAAATTAGTAAGTTGGAAGTGAATGGGAAAATCTCGCTATATGAGAATCAAGAATCGTATTTATATAAAAAAGCAGCTTCTTTAACAACCTGTAAAGTGGAAGTAATTCCTACAGGCTTTGAAGTTTTGGGTAAACCGCTGCGCCTAAATGCCCGTTCGGTTCGCAGATTCCAACAGAAAAAATGGTATACCAATAAACCTGTTATTATTGAGAGCGATGTTTCAAGAGAAATGCTAACGAAAGCAATTGAAAAAATCCATTCTACTTCTGTCATCATTTGCCACGAGGAAGTCGAAGATCTCGTTTATGAACGATTAAGCTTGATAGAAACAGAAGTATTGTCCTACGAAAATAACTTTATCTTAATTGAAGGGGAAGAAGTATGGTCCAACGACCAATTCCAAGCCTTAGACCAGCCAGCCAATTTCATTGTCAACGGCCAGTTAGTCCTTGATAGAGATGTAAGTGAAGAGGTACTACGCTCCAAAGTATCTACATTAGACATCTTAGGTGAAGTAGTGGTATGTGAGGCGAAACTAAAAGGTGTCCTTCAAAATATCATTCGACTAAATACAGGAACAATAGAAGTAGAAAAGGGTAAAGAAAAAACAGGAGCCACACTACAAAACATCGGCGAACTCTCACTTTAGGTGCCTGTCACCATTTATGCATCACTGTATATTTCTCTATGTTAACCCGTCCAGAGAAAATAAGGTTCAGGCACCGCCTAAAGGGCGGTGCCTGTCACCATTTATACATCACTGTATACTTTTTCTACGCTGACTCTCCCAGAGAAGAAGGTTGCACCGCCGCCCATGTCGGCGATTCGGTCTGGTGTTAGGGTGTTGACGAGTTGTTTTGTGCCTTCTAGATCTGCCCAAAGACCTTGGGTAACGACTACTCCTGGAAGGACATTTTCACCTACACTCGCTTTTAACAGACATTCTCCGCGCTTGTTCCAGACTCGGACATGGTCACCATCCTCAATCCTGGAAGCCTCAGCATCCTTGCGATTCATATGCAAGCGAGGTTCCTTTTCAAGGCTGATGTGCTTTTGATTATTTGAAAAGGTAGAGTTCAAGAAATTATGATTGGGTGCTGGAATAAATTGAAATGGATGTTCTCCATCATTAATCAAAGGAACATAGGTTGGCAGTGGAGGATAGCCATTTGCTTTCATCCGCTTGGAGTACAACTCAATTTTCCTGCTTGGTGTTCGCAGCTTGCCTGGGAACAATGGTTTTACCTTTGCTTTAACATACTGCTTTTCTATTAAAGTTTCATAATCAATTCCATCCAAATAGGGATTGGCCGGTTGATTAAGTGCTTGCTTGATCATTTCTGCGTCTGTATCCTCAAATGCTGCTTCTTCAAATCCCATTCCTTTTGCCAGAAGACGGAAAACGTCGACATTTGATTTTGACTCCTCATAAGCCTCTAGTACTGGCTGCTGAATTTGCATGAAATGGTGCCAGTACGACGTGTAAATATCTGTATTCTCAAAAGACGATGTGGCAGGCAATACAATGTCAGCGTATTTGGCGGTCTCGGTTAAAAATAAATCGTGAACGACGACGAATAAATCCTCACGTTCAAGACCCTTTCTAACTTTATTGCCCTCTGGAGCTACTACCGCAGGGTTACTGCTGTATACGTACAATGATTTTACAGGAGGGTCTACAGATAGCAGGGCTTCTCCAAGCAAGTTCATATTAATTACCCTCGTCTGTTTATTCTTCAATAACCTCGGAAGCTGCAATTTTGTTGTATTCAGCGAGAGATATCCTGAATTCCCTTTAATCGCACCGCCGCCTTTAAGGAGCCATTGACCCGTTAGAGCCGGAAGACAAGAAACCGTGCGGACAAACATTCCGCCATTGTCATGGTGCTGGGGTCCGTTGCCAATTCGAATAAAAGAAGGCGAGGTTTTTCCATACATTCTAGCAAGCTTATAAATATCTTCAACAGGAACCCCTGTTATATCGGAAACCGCAGCTGGATTATATTGCACAACGTGTTCGCGCAGTTCCTCATGGCCAACTGTATATTGGTCTAAGAAGGAGCAATCTACCATATTTTCTGCAAATAAAATATGCATGATTCCAAGTGCAAGAGCTGTATCAGTCCCTGGTAAAATGGGAATGAACCAATCTGCTAATCTGCCAGTTTGATTTTTATGCACATCAATAACCACAATTTTAGCCCCGTTATGTTTGCGGGCTTTCTGAGCGAGCGCAACTTGGTGCATATTGGTACTAGCCGCGTTAATCCCCCAAAAAATAATGAGCTCGGAATGAATGGTATCTTCTGGATCAATTCCATAGCTGCCACCCATCGTATATCGGTAGCCAACAGAGCCTGCAGAAGAGCAGATACTCCGGTCCAGTTGTGACGCTCCCAAGCGGTGAAAGAAACGGCGGTCCATACCCTCCGCATTCAGCAGTCCCATGTTTCCATAAAAACTATAAGGGAGAATACTTTCTGGACCCTCTGTTTCGATAAGCATTTTCCACTCGGAAGTTATTGCAGCAATGGCTTCATCCCAACTGATCCGTTCAAATTTACCTTCACCTTTAGCCCCAATCCGCTTCATCGGATATTTCAAGCGGTTTTCATCATAAATCCTTTCGGTCATATTTCGGACCTTATTACAAATATTCCCCTTCGTCACCGGATGATCCGGATCACCTTCCACCTTCACAACTCTTCCATCCACCTTATGCAAAAGCAAACCACATTGGTCTGGACAGTCCAACGGGCAGACCGATTTAAAAACCCCTTGTTTCTCCATATTGAGTCTCCTTCCCCTAGGCGGCACCCTTTGGTGCCTGTCACCATTTATACATCATTGTATAATTTTTTTTATGATATGACAGCTTTGATGAAGCAAGTGTATAAAAATATTAAGAAAAAAGGACTAACGGCTTTTCCTTGATTAAGGGAAATGCCGTTAGTCCTTGGATTATAAGAAGAGTCTTTCTATGAGCCAGAATGCTCCTAATGCTGCTACTATGATGGATCCAATTCTAATAATTATCTTAGATGATTGGAGCTTGAACATGTAGGTTAGTAATGGAAGTACCAATAACACGAGTGCTAACTGAACCACTTCAATACCGATGTTAAAATTCACAATCGCTACTGCTAAATCGCCTCTTGGGATATTCATTTCCTTTAAGATATTTGCGAATCCAAGACCATGGATTAAACCAAATAAGAAGGTAAGACCCCAGCGGTGTCGGATTTCTTTTCTAAAAATATTTTCGAGCGCCACATACACAATACTAAAGGCAATAACTGACTCAACGAAGCGTGAAGGCAATGTGATAACACCTAAAACAGCAAGACTGATTGTAATGCTATGGGCAATCGTAAAGGACGTAATGATAGCCGCGTATTGCTTGAACGTCTGTTTTCTAAGCAGTAAGGCTAGTAAAAATAATAGATGATCATAGCCCGTCAAAATATGGAGCATTCCTAGTTTGAAAAAGGAGAACCAGGATGAATTAGATTTCTCTACTTGCGGATTGGCTTCAGATTGATCTTGCTGTTCTTGATTTTCCTTAGGTTGAGCAGTTTGTCCATCTTGTGGCTGCTCCTCCTGGGCTTCCGCCAAAAGAATCGTCCAAGTTCGCTCTTTTCCTTGCAAAATAGCCTGGCCAGTCGTACCAGCAAACTCAAAGGAAATTAAGTTCACATAATTGGTAGCTGGATCATTCACATAAAGACCATCATTAAGGCTAAGGGTGTCTCCTGCCGTTAATCAAGGCGGAGTTTCAAACCCTGCAAAATGCGCACCGGGTAAGGGGTGTAGCACGGGCACGAACCATACCGGAAAAAGTACAGCAGTTGAAACGATTCGTCATTCCACTCCTTGCCGGAGCGATTCGTAAAGCAGAGCGAACCGCACTCGCGATGGAATCAAAAGGCTTCACCGGAGAAAAAAATCGAATATTTTACCGTGAGATTACGGTGTCGCGTATTGATTGGCTTTTTTTCGTTCTCATGATGGGTGCCGTCATGCTCAGCGCCTTTATCTCTTGGAAACTCGGTACTTACAATTTTACAATGGAGAGCTTTAATACAAAAATAGGGTGCCACAATAGGCACCCATTTTTATTAATATAGAACAACCGCTTGTTGCCCCATTTGTTCCCATGCTTCGATAAAGGTTTCCCGTTCTACTTTCTGATTTTTCGTTCCATATGGATTGTTAATGTAAATATTCGTAGAATCATAGCCGGTAATCACGACGCTGTGCATTTTATACGTGATGTCCATGGTTCCTTCTGGAGTCTGCCATGTTTCAAATTCAGAAACAGGTGCGAAGGAGGAGGTTGTGATAACCCAAACAGGGTTTCCGTTCGCTACTTCTTTTAATAGTTGATCGAAAGATGAGTTCGTTAGGTCGGCAGCATTCAAGTATTTTTGAGCTAATTCAAAAATTGGTTGATGGTATACCCCTAAACCTGGTCCCACTTCCATATTGCCAACAAAACCAGTATTTGGATTTCCACGTTCTCCACTATTATAATTCAATGGAACTCTTACAATCTCGTGAGCTAGTTGATTTTTTGTCACGGGTATTCCTTTATAATTTAAGATCATCGCGAGACTGGTAACTTCACAGCCATTGTACAATTGAGGAGCGTCCATTTGATTAAGCAAGGGTACGTCCAGCAGTACTTCCTCTACGATTTTATTATCCTCTTGGGTTTGTTCTGATAGAATCCTTTCTTCTACTACTGCTGTATTAGCCCCTTTTTCCGGAGATATCGTTACTCTATCATTTGAAAAATAGACAACACCTGTTATCAACATAATACCCACAAAGCTAAGGCTCATTATTTTTATCATCAAAATACCTCCTTTATTTCGTTGATAAGGGGGTAGAAGCACTTATAAAATCTAGGGTAAGTGATAAATATGAACAAATTATGAATGGAATGGGAAGAAGCTATGAACGTAATAGAATAATCTCTTAAAAAATAAGACCAACACTTATCGGAATTTTCCCTGTCAACAAAGCGTGAGCCCGCACGAGGCGTTACGCTATCAATAGAAAAAACAGGCTGAATGCGTCAGCCTGTTTTTCTATTTGATGACTTCAATTTTTAATGCAGTTCCTTGTGCTGGATAGGATTCTCGAATTTTTCCATCTGTCCAAACCGCTACCGTTTGACCTTTTTCAAATTCTTGGCTATCGGTTCCATCAGGTAATGAGAGCCAGATTAAACCTATTTTCCCATCCTCTACTAAAATACTGCTGCTTTGAATTTCGTTAACCGTTCCTTTAATATCAGGTTCACCATTTACAGTAACAGTTCCATTAATTTCTGTATCACCAGTAACATTGCAGCCTGTTAGGACGCTGAAATATAGAATGAAGGTAAAGATTAGCAATTTTTTCATATTGCTCTACCTCCTAGGTTTTGAGAAGACCTATTGACCACCAAGCTGTTGAATCTGGTCAATAATGCTGGTGATATCTTGAACGGTCTGAAACAGCTCAGTGTTTTCAAGAATAGCCGGATCAAGCAGGCCATCTTGGAAATTATTCATGAAGGTGTCAATTTCACTAACAATCACGCTGTTTTGTTCGATAATTTGCTGGTGAAGCTCAGCTGCAATATCAGGTGCTTGAAGTTCATTAAAGGCCTCTGCGGTTTCCTGCATTTGTTGAAGCATGGTTTGCAGATCCTCAGCTGCTTGGAGGTCACTAATCGCTTGCTGCGCAAGAGCTGGGGCGTCACTGGCAAAATCAGTAGCAGCCGCTAAATAATCTGTCGCTTCATTAACATAAGTTATCGTGTCCTGTGCGTCATTGAGAAACGAACAACCGCCTAGCAGCAACAACATGCAGGTAGATAAAACAATTAATAATTTTTTCAAATTAAAACCTCCGTTTTTGTTTTGGCAAATTGTATTAAGGTCTTGGGTGCAGGGAAAGTTGAAGGGACTATAAAAAGAATGGTATATGTCTGTTAGGGAGCATTTAGAGTCCTTTAAGGATATCATAAATGCCGCAATCATGCCAGGGTACTTGGTGCCTGTCACCACTCGTGGACACTTTCCACCTGAGGTGGACAGTTGGTATTATTTTTTTGTTTGGATTTGAGGAAGGAATTTGGGGAATGGTGTCGAATGTTATTATTTGAATCTCTGCTGTCCTTTTTCCTCAGCTTTAACCTCTCATCCAATCTATTAATTTGAAAAATTCCAATTGAATAGGAGTGACCGCTATGGGTCGAAAACGCCGTGCTTGGTTTCCAGGTGCTAAATATCACATTACTAGTCGAGGTAATCGCAAATCCACTCTTTTTTATGATGATGAGGATCGCATGAAGTATCTAAGCTTTTTAAGAGAAACCAAGGTTCGATTCCCTTTTACGCTCCACACTTACTGTTTAATGACCAATCACACTCATCTCCAAATTCAAACTTCAGACACTTCACCAACTATTATCATGAGTCATCTCAACACTAAATTCGCCAAGTATTTTAACAAAAAATATGATTTCACCGGTCATGTATTTGAAAAACGCTATGGTGCCGAATTACTAGATTCGCTTGATTACGAATTTGATGTCTCCAAGTATATCCACCTGAATCCATTGAAGGCTTCGCTTGTTGATGAGTTAGAGGACTACCCTTGGAGCAGTTACAACGCTTATGTTAATGGTGAAGTAACCCAGCTCGTGGACTCCAAACATCTGCTTTCCTATTTTTCTGCTCCCGCTTCCAAGCATTATGAAGAATACATAAAAACACCACAAGTGGATTTATACTTACTCGACAATAGTAAAATTGTAATGATTCCAAGAAAAGAGGAAAATCCATGTGTGCGAAAGTAACAAGTATTGGTTTGAAAGGTATGGAAGGATATCGTCTGAACGTGGAAGTAAGAACGTTTGTGGGGAATGATTCAATTCGAATTGTGGGTCTCCCTGACGCTGCTGTCAAGGAGTCGAAGGAACGGATTAGCGCTGCTCTGCGATCATTGGGGTATACCATAAATGGCCAAAAAATCATCATTAACCTTTCACCCTCCGAACAGAAGAAAAGTGGTCCAATGTTTGATCTGCCGATGGCTATTGGTGTGCTATTGAGTCTGGATGAACTGGTCATCTCGATTCCTGAGAACTCTGGATTTATTGGGGCACTGTCGCTGGATGGAGCAATAGTGCCAGTAGAAGGTATGCTGCCAGCGGTTTTATCTGCTAAAAGGCTGGGCTTAAAAAGGCTTTATATGCCTTATGACGAAAAACAGCCAGTCCTCGATATCGATGGACTTGAAATTATTAATATTTCTAGTTTAAGAGACTTGATTGATAATTTAGAGGGTAGAGGGGGATCTCTTTTTACCCCGAAAACAGAAGAAATTGATTTACATATTAGTACCTATATAGATTTTCAACAAATCATTGGTCATAAGGACACGAAAAGGGCATTAGAAGTGGCTGCTGCTGGGGAACATCACGTCCTGATGACAGGGCCGCCTGGCTGTGGAAAAAGTATGCTTGCTGAGAGCTTTCCATCCATACTGCCTCCATTATCAAAGGAAGCACGACTCGAAATAATTGCCCTGCACCAATTAAGTGGAACGAACTATCCTAACGCCAATATCCCTCCATTTCGAAATCCTCATCATTCTGCTTCTGGAATCTCCATTATTGGCGGCGGGACATATCCAAAGCCAGGAGAGATTTCATTAGCTCATCGAGGTGTATTATTCCTTGATGAAATTGCAGAATTTCCCAAAAAAACTCTTGATATGCTTCGCCAGCCATTTGAGAGTGGCAAAATTACCATTAGCCGTACACACGCAATTCTTACCTACCCTGCAACATTTATCTTACTCGCTGCCATGAATCCATGTCCGTGTGGCTATGCAGGTTCGAATACACGTTATTGCACCTGTACGCCGAGGCAGGTTCAAAACTATCGAAATAAGATTTCTGGACCGCTTCGTGATCGATTTGATATTCGTCTCACGATAAAACCTGTTGACTTTGATAGAGATACCTCAAAAGGGGAGGTATCTTCAAAAGTAGTTCAAAGGAGGGTGGAAGATGCGAGGAACCGTCAATATGAGCGTTATGGAGAAGAACTATGCAATAGTAGAGTCAGCTATGATGTTCTGCAAAAAACAAGCCCATTAACTCAAGAACAGCAGAAATTAATCCATCAGCTTGCGGCTAAGAGAAACTGGAGCAACCGTACCCAAATAAAAATCATCCGACTAGCTCGAACCATCTCAGACCTAGAGGGAGTTAACGCCATTACGAACCAAAGCATATGGGAGGCAGTAAATCTTCGATGATAAAACAGTGAAATACGGTAGCGGTGACAGTATGATGGTGACATTTGATGGTGACACATTTGATGGTGACAGGCACCACCCGTGGACACTTTCCACCTCAGGCGGACAGTGGGCAAACAAAAAAGTCACTGCTCAGGCTCTTCTGGCAGTGACTTAATTTTATCCTATTTACCGTTGACTAATGCTTGTTGTATTGCAGATAGTTCATAAGTTATTACTCTATTTAAGAGATTAGCCATTTTTTCAAGGTCGGCTTTTTTGTAGTGGTCGATGCAGGCAATTTGAATCCAATTTCTTCGCTGTAGATAGTCACTTTCGTAGTGCATCTGGTAGCCATGATTGTAGAGGATATCTCCAATCACAGCGGAAGAAATGGAACTCGGTATTTCAATTGTGAGTATGATTGGTGAGCTGTTCTGTTCACTGATGATAGTAAAGCCAAATTGTTTAAGCTGATTTTTTAAAAAAGAATGTGTTTCTACTACTTTTTCAAAGGTTTCATTATTAATATCCTCTAATGCTGTTAGAAGAGCCTCTAAAAGATTTGAAGACTGGGAAAAAGGAATGCTGTCCTTAGCCATGTATGTTCCTAGGTCGAGATATTTCGGAAGTGTTAATGACGGCTGTACCTCATGGTGGTGGAAAACGAAAGAAAGCCCTGTTAGAGCGCGAATGGCTTTTCCACTTACACCCGCTGCTAAAAACACACCTTCTAAATCTACTTCGATTGCCCCTAAAGAGCTGATGCAGTCAAGGCAAAGCTTAAGTTGATACTGTTCCGATATTTCCTTCAACAAACCAAGATCATTGAGCATACCAGAGGAAGTTTCACTGTGAACGGCCCAAATCCAACCGGTTGTTTCTGAGATATTAGAAATAATTTCATCACGGGTGAATGCCTGTCCCCAGTCTTTTTCAAGTACATCAAATTGGAGCCCGAATCGATTCGCTTGTTCCACCAGACGACTGCCAAATTCTCCATTGGCTAAAATGAGCCCACGGCCAGTTTCTAAAGAAAGCTGTCCGGCAACCACATCATTGGCAAGAGTGCCAGACCCTAGTAAAATATGAACATATTTGCTGTTAACTAATTTAGCGAGAATATCCTTTGCTTTAGCTATTTTTTCTTTATATTGATCGGAACGGTGAGAAATCGGTGTCTTGCTTAAGGCATTCATAACTTTTTCAGATATTTGAACAGGTCCTGGTAAAAAGGGAATCGTTGGTGGAAGGATTCTGCCAGCTATCGACTCGTCAAAGGTCTTTTTCGTCAAGTACATGGGTTGAAAGAGTGCTTCGTCTGTGCCGGTTAATTGAGCAAAAGGCTGGAATCCTAACTGACCATAGAGCTTTAATTGGCGGACGGTTCCAGAAATGAAAGCAATATCGTAACCTTTTTTTAAGCAGTATTTTATGAGAAACTGTGCGAGACCTAAAAAGACACGGCCATTTCGATATTCTTTTTTGACTGATAATAGTCTAACTTCACATGGTGAGTTGACTGGAAAAGAGAGTGATAGTTCAACGGGTCCGATTTTTCGATCAAGCGAAAATGGCCTTTTATCACGAATTGCTGTCATCCCAATCACTTCATTTTCTTTTACACAAATGATATATGTATTTTCAGCATGGAAAGGATCCACTAATTTTTGTTCCTCATTCTTTTCGTGCTGCGGGATTTCCTCTGAAAAGGTTTGATAGTTTAAGCGATGAATTTGTTCGAATTCATCAGCTGTGGTGGCAATTTTGAAAAAGAACTCGTGCTTACTCATTAGGTTTCAGCCTTTCCTTGAGATTTTCTGCATGTGCTGCGTAAAGCATTGCGATGATACCTAATGCTATAATGCAACTTAGCCAATCATTATTTTTTAAAAAGAGTACCACTGGGATAAAAAGAAATGCCCCTAATCCTGCTAATGTAAAGCTTTTTATAAAAGGGTAGAGAAACCCGAATCCTAGGATCATTACAGGAACAAGGATTGGTTCAAAGGTGATGATCCCGCCTATGAAGGTTGAAATCCCTTTTCCGCCCTTAAATTTCAGAGTGATGGGTTTGATGTGACCGAAAATGGCTAATGCTAACCCTAGTAGTTGAATAGATTCCGAGAATTGCAGGTAGCGTGCTACTAAGATAACTAGGACACCTTTTAGTGCATCCCCGAGAAAAATGAGTACAAAGGCTGTTTTGCCATGAAGGCGGCCTGCATTTCTTGCACCGACATTACCGCTTCCTTGAATCCGAATATCTTTACGATAGAGTATCTTCGTGATAAGAAAGCCAAACATAATACTTCCAATTAAATAGGAAATAATAAAATACAACCATAGCATTTGTAACACAACCTTTGTGGGTTCTTGGCACTTAATCAGAAAAATGAATTTATTACCATTATAATATGATTCCTTCATTATTCACATATACTTTGTGAAATCTAATTACGTTAATAAAGAAACATCCTCGTGAATGAGGATGTTTCTTTATTAATCTCCGCCGCCGCCGCCGGAGTCTCCGCCACCAGAATCACTGTCTGAGCTGTAGGAATGATCGTTGCTATAATCGTTGTCGTAGCTATAGTGGCGGCGTCTGCTATTACTTCGATTAGGGAAAATCAAAAAGGCTAATATAATAGAAAGTACCCCAAAAAATACTTGTTCAGCAAAAATCAGATAAACCCCAAAAATGAAAATGAGGAAACCAACCAGCCGTAATATTCCTCTCAGAAGACATTCCCCCTCAAAAAATCACATTTATAAATAGATATTATCTCCTATAGCTTTTTATACGTTCTAATTTGAGGGGGTGCCTGTCACTATTTATTCATTTTCCTTCATTTATACATCTATTTTTGCATAATCTGTAGCCGCTACTTATTCGTCGTCTTTTTTCTGTTGTTTCTTTTGCTGTTCTTGGAGTGCGAGTATGATGTCCTGGACGTCAATTTTTCCATCGCCGTTTAAGTCTGGGATTGTGTTTTCTGGTAAAGTTGGCGGTACTGGCGGCACCTGTGGTACGGTTGCAGGTACAGGTGCTGGCCGATTCCGTTTTCTGACAAAGGTGAATATTAAAAGGAGTATGATTAGTAATGCTGCAACTCCATCCACAATGTAGAATATGGTTTTATAGTCGGACCACAATGTTTTACTGTCTCCAGCTCTTTGCTCGGAATTCGTAATAAACTTTTTGATTTCGGAATGATTTGGGTACAGCCTCTGAACTGCTTCAAATTTTTCAAGAGCATTATTGTAATAACCGCCCCAATAAAGCTTAAGCCCTTCCTTGTAAAGTTTATCTGTGCTGCTAGAAGTATTCTTTGCTCCCGCTTGGTTTGTGAATTCCTTAACGGTATTCACAGGAACTGAGAAGTTAAAACCTTGAACTTCCTGGCCATTTACGGTATCGCCTCTAAAGGTCAGTAATCCAATGATTTCTCCTTTTTCATTAATTACAGGTCCGCCGCTATTACCATGTGTGGCTGCGGCATTAATTTGTATAACTGGGCTTCCTTGCTCCGTTTTCTTATCCGTAGCAGAAATTTGACCGGCGTTCATAGAAGATACAAGAGAGGAATCAGGTGATAACAAATCAGAATCAGCAGCTGCTGGGTAGCCGCTTACCCAAATATTATCCTGGTTTTGGATGTTGTCAGAATTTCCAAGCTTTAATGTAGGAAGGTTTTTCCCTTCAATCTTAAGTACCGCTACATCTTTTCCTTCATTGACAGGTGCACCATAACTTTTCACTTCCCCGTCAAGTATATCTCCGCCTGGTAAGATAACTTTGATTACTTTTTGAATCCCGGTGTATTGAGTATAAGTCAGCATATATTCGTACGCTGTATCATAATCTACCTGAAAATAATCTGCGATAATTGTAACAAGCTGATCAAATGCAGCATTGGCAATATCCTCGTCTTCCATCTGGGCCGCTTCTACAACATGGGCATTGGTTACAATGTAACCATCTGAACTAATAATCGCCCCAGATCCAGAGCCACCCACAACAGATTGGTAGTTTAACTGACTTAGAATTGCGTCCACTTCAGGGTCATTTGGATTGTTAAACTGCCATCCAACAACAGAGTAGCCAAGAATCCGAACAACCGCTGGCTTCGTGTATTCCGCAAGCTTTTGAGCTTGTGAAATATTCGAAGAGCTCGGTTTAATACCCATTAGAACAAAAGAAGTAACAATCACCCCAATAAGTATCAAACAAAGCGGTATCGTAAATAGGGCCCTTTTCATCAATAAATTCACCCGCTTCCATGAATTTTGGAAATTTCCATCTAATATATGCCCTTACTCAAATGTTGAAACTTTGTACCTAAAAATAAATTATGTATGGTGCCTGTCACCACTCGTGGACACTTTCCACCCAGGGTGGACACATCCACCCCTCAGGCGGACAGTTAGAGGATTCCAAAAAGCAAAAAGCCAGCATCTCTGCTGGCTCCCGATTCTTGCATTTAAATGTGTGATTAGATGAAAAGTAAAAGGCTGAGTGCCATGACGGCCATACCGGCGATAAGACCGTAGATTGATAGGTGGGTTTCGTCATATCGTTTTGCGGCAGGTAATAATTCATCAAGGGAGATAAACACCATGATCCCTGCAACCGCTGCAAAGATAATTCCGAACATAATATCATTTAAAAAAGGCATTAAGAATAAGTAGGCAACTAGTGCACCAATTGGTTCTGATAATCCAGACAAGAATGATAGTTTAAACGCCTTTTTCTTATCACCGGTCGCAAAGTAAACGGGTACTGAAACTGCAATTCCTTCTGGAATGTTATGAATCGCTATCGCGACAGCGATTGCGATACCGAGTGCAGGGTCCTGTAAAGCAGAAGTGAAGGTAGCGATTCCTTCTGGAAAATTGTGAATACCGATTGCAAGTGCCGTAAATGTTCCCATTTTTAAAAGGTCAGGCTTCTTACCATCAATTACACTAGGTTGATTCATATCCTCGACTGTTTTCACTTCGTGCGGGTTTGATTGCTTTGGAATAAATTTGTCGATTGCGGCTATGAGTAGCATGCCTCCGAAAAAACCTCCAACCGTTAACCAGTTCCCTGGGACAACACCTAAGGAATCTACAAGTGCTACTTTAGCTTTTACAAAAATCTCTACCATCGAAACATAAATCATCACGCCGGCCGAAAATCCGAGGGTAACAGATAGAAATTTTGTATTGGTATGTGATGTAAAAAATGCGAGCACACTTCCTATGCCTGTTGCAAGGCCTGCAAATAATGTCAGCCCAAACGCTAATAGCAGATTCTCCGTCATAGTCTCTTCTCCCTTTAGTTATTAATGTTTTATTTTATGTTTGAATGTTTTGAATAATATTATATATGCGCGAATACAGAAATGTTTCCTTTGAGAAACATTTTACACCGTCTGAAACAAAAAAAACAGTAAAAATAATTCAAAAAATAGAAAAAAGCGTGAGGTCCTTGAATTTTCCTCAAGAACTTCACGCTTTAATTATTATAAAAGATTAATACCCTGGACTGAATCCGCCGCCATAACCAGCGCCGTAACCACCCATTCCCGGGCCATAACCAGATCCGTACATGCCATAACCTGGTCCATATCCAGAGTAACCACCAGGATATTCATATCCAGCTCCATATCCTGGACCATAACCACCGTAGCCGTAATCAGGGCCATATCCACCACCAAGACTCGATCCTAAATATCCTAATCCAAGTCCAAGCAGTCCAGCTCCAACATTCCCTAAATTAAATCCGCCGCCGTGGTGACCGCCGCCGTGGTGACCGCCGCCGTGGTGACCGCCGCCGTGGTGACCGCCGCCGTGGTGACCGCCGCCGTGGTGACCGCCGCCGTGGTGACCACCGCCATGATGACCACCGCCATGATGACCACCGCCATGATGACCACCGCCATGGTGACCACCGCCGTGATGACCGCCGCCATGATGGCCGCCGCCATGTTGTCCTCCTTGATGTCCAAATCGATAATCAACGGGCATTCCAAATGGTTGATACATTCTTCTCATCGCGCTCCTCATCTATATATTTGAAATATTTTAAAGTGATACCTTCATATCCTATGTCTATCTGGGTAATCCTCTTGGACTAAAGCCTAGAAAACACTATACAACAGGAATGGGAAGGATAACTGTCCTCTCGAGGTGGACACTGTCCACGGGTGGTGCCTGTCACACAAAAATACGTCTTAGGTCTTAGTCTTGTTTACGTTTGTGGTCTATGGAAAGCAGGAGTTTTATGGTGTATTGTTGAAGTAATGAAAGGATCTTTCCTTTTTTTGTATTTTGTATTTGTGAAACATTTTTGTTGTTTGATTCGTATGAATATAAAGGATTTTTAGTCAGGAGTCGATTATGATGAACCGATTTTTATCATTTCTAGTTCAGAGTGTTGTAACTGTTCCATCTGCTGTCACGGTATGGTTTTTAAGCTACTTTGCTTTCGACCTAACGTTTTTACTATCGTCCGCCATTTCTTTAGCAGGCGGGGTCATCGTTTACAAGATTACATCCGCGGTCATGACATCCCGCTTTTTGAAAAAACATCAGCTGACAAGAAAAGAATATCGTTATATAAAGAAGAATCTAGATGAAGCGAAACAAAAAATTAACAAACTAAACAAATCATTATTTTCCATTCGGGATCTTCCTACGATAAAGCAAAGACTTGATGTACTTCGGATTACTAGGAAAATTCAAAGCATGACCCAAACGGAACCGAGGCGCTTTTATAAAGCTGAGAAATTTTATTTTTCTCACTTAGATTCTGTTGTTGAGTTAACAGAGAAATATCGCTTTTTATCACAGCAGCCTAAGAAAAGTCATGAGATTGATGTTTCTTTATACGAGACTCGACAAACACTAACAGACTTAACGAAGGCCTTGGAAGAGGATCTCTATCATGTTGTTTCAGACGATTTAGATTCCTTGAATTTTGAAATTGATGTTGCTAAACATTCCATCAAAAAACTAAATGATACTAAAACCATAGACGAAAGCAGGAGGCTAAAATGAGCGAAAATAACTCACCACAGTTGAAGAAAACTGGAAATTTATTAGATGATATCCTAGCCAATCCGTTTGGTGAAAATCAAGAGCTAACACCTCAAGCGGAGCCGGCACCACAGCTTCAGGAAGCCAAGCCTACAAAGCTGATCGATGTCATTCCTGAAGAGAACCGGGCGAAAGCCTATCAGCTTGCTGAACAAATTGACCCGAGAAATCACCAGGCGATGATTACGTACGGTACCCAAGCGCAAGGGAAGCTCCTAAGCTTTTCCCATACCATGCTTGAGCATGTCCAGAAAAAGGACATCGGAGAGGTCGGAGAAATCATTAGTGATTTAATGAAGCGACTTGATGAGGTTAATCCGGATGAACTGAAGGATGGGAAGCCATCCTTTTTCGGACGTATGTTTGGAAAAATATCGAACTCGCTTCAAGAAGTACTATCCAAATATCAAAAGACAGGTGCACAAATTGACCGAATTAGTGTCAAACTTGACCGCAGCAAGAACGTGCTGTTATCGGATATAAAACTATTGGAACAGCTTTATGAAACAAATAAAGAATATTTCCATGCGTTAAATGTTTATATTGCTGCAGGAGAGATTAAGCTAGAAGAGCTACATCAAAAAACAATCCCAGAAATGAAGAGAGTTGCAGCGGAAACGAATGATCAAATGAAGGTTCAAGAAGTGAACGATATGATTCAATTTGCAGACCGATTGGACAAACGTTTATATGACTTGAAATTAAGCCGTGAGATTACGATTCAGAGCGCTCCGCAAATCCGACTGATCCAAAATACAAACCAAGCGCTTGTCGAAAAAATACAATCATCCATCATGACGGCGATTCCGCTTTGGAAAAATCAAGTAGCGATTGCACTCACCCTCATTCGTCAGCGTCATGCTGTAGAAGCGCAGAAAAAGGTATCACAAACCACAAATGAGCTGTTATTAAAAAATGCAGAAATGCTAAAAACCAATACGATCGAGACGGCTAAGGAAAATGAGCGTGGACTCGTTGATATCGAGACTCTTAAGAAGACTCAGGAAAACTTAATTACCACGCTTGAAGAGACGATGCGCATTCAAGAAGAAGGGCGCCACAAACGTCGTTTGGCTGAACAGGAACTTGCGAATATGGAAAATGATTTAAGGCTAAAACTCTTAGAAATCAAAGGTAAATAAGAAAAGCGTCAAGTCCAATAATGAACTATGACCCATAATATGGACAGTTAAATAAAAGAGCCTATGCTACTAACAGATGACCTCGGTATTGTACCGGGGTCATCTTTTTTAGTCCC
>NZ_JBIVOI010000002.1:283026-568306 GCF_044754045.1 Neobacillus sp. NPDC093182 | reverse complement strand
TCACACCCGTTCCCATACCGAACACGGAAGTTAAGCTTCTCAGCGCCGATGGTAGTTGGGACTTTGTCCCTGTGAGAGTAGGACGTTGCCAGGCATTGCCCCTTCGGGGCTTTTATTTTGTGAATTTTTGAATGGCCCCTTGGTCAAGTGGTTAAGACACCTCCCTTTCACGGAGGTAACACGGGTTCGAATCCCGTAGGGGTCACCAAAGTTTTTATCCTAATATGGAGGATTAGCTCAGCTGGGAGAGCATCTGCCTTACAAGCAGAGGGTCGGCGGTTCGATCCCGTCATCCTCCACCATAGTTTTTCAATAGCGAAAATAGCTTTCCATATGTTAATGTGCAAAGAGCACATTAAAAAATTATTATTTTTACTATCGCGGGGTGGAGCAGTCTGGTAGCTCGTCGGGCTCATAACCCGAAGGTCGCAGGTTCAAATCCTGTCCCCGCAACCAATTAAATTTCTAGGTTTAAACCTCAACTATATAATTTTGGCGATTGTGGCGAAGTGGTTAACGCACCTGATTGTGGTTCAGGCATTCGTGGGTTCGATTCCCATCAGTCGCCCCATAAGACCATTTTTGGATGACGATAAAAGATTATCATTGGGCTATAGCCAAGCGGTAAGGCATCGCACTTTGACTGCGACATGCGTTGGTTCAAATCCAGCTAGCCCAGCCATTTTTTCTTTTTTGCGGGTGTAGTTTAGTGGTAAAACCTCAGCCTTCCAAGCTGATGTTGTGAGTTCGATTCTCATCACCCGCTCCATAATAAGGGCCTATAGCTCAGCTGGTTAGAGCGCACGCCTGATAAGCGTGAGGTCGATGGTTCGAGTCCATTTAGGCCCATAAATACTTCGAAAAAAGTGATTGCTATTCATAGTAATCACTTTTTTTTATGGACTTTTTTAAAGCGGAACGATTAGCTTATTCTAGGAATTTAATTTGGGTATGGTTACAATAATATTGAGAAAGGTGGATTAACTATGAGGTTTAATAAATCACCCATTGAAACCATGAAAAAACGCCAATCCATTAGAAACTTTGATACTCAAACCATTAAAGATTCTCATGTTAAAAGAATAAAGGAATACATAAGCAATGAAGAGAACTTGGTTGGACCATTTGGGAGTAAGGGCAGAATAGAGTTCATACAAGTAACCAATAATGTAAGTGATAAAGGCATTAAGCTAGGCACGTACGGATTTATTAAAAACCCACAGGCATATTTGACAGGTGTAGCACAAAACGGTAAATACTCTCTTGTTGAGTTTGCGTATACCTTTCAAAAACTAGTGGTATGGTTAACGGAGTTAGAAATCGGTACTTGCTGGATGGGAGGAACGTTTAACCGAAATTCGTTTGAACAAGAAATCCAGCTAGCGGATGAAGAGTTTATCCCATGCATAACACCAATTGGCTATCCAAACCAAAAACAACGGGTATTCGATAAGGCACTCCGGTACGTTGTAAAAGCTGATAACAAAAAGCCTTGGGATAAGCTATTTTATGATTCAACATTTGAAGTGCCATTGAACCAAGAAAATGCTGGATCACTTGAAATACCTATTGAAATGGTTAGGATTGGACCATCTGCTTCCAATAAACAGCCTTGGAGACTACTATTGACCCGCGATAGAAAGGTTTGTCATTTTTTCATTGAGCATACACCGAATTATAGTTCAAAACTGGGATATGATATGCAGCTTTTAGATATGGGAATTGCCATGTGTCAGTTTGAATTAGCCTGTAAGGAATTAGATATTAAAGGTGATTGGTCTGTTACAAATCCAACTTTAAAACTCCCAAATGAGCACACTGAGTATATTGTCAGTTGGAATTTCCTTTAATGAATCATGAATGGAGTAGTTAGAAATGCCCCTTATTGAGCACAAACAATTTATTAAGGCGCCTATTGATAGTTGTTTTGAGTTAGCCAGAGATGTCGGGGTTCATACACAACCAATCTTGAAAACAAAGGGAAAGGCTGTCGGAGGTGTGACAAAGGGGCTGCTGGTGGAAGGTAACAGTGTAACTTGGGAGTCTGTACACTATGGAATTAAACTAAGGGTAACCACGAGGGTAATATTTATGGAGAATCCTTATAGTTTTGTAGAAAAAATGGTAAAGGGTCCATTTAGGTATTCCATACATATACACCAGTTTATTGAAGAAGAAGCGGGGACAATAATGATTGATCATTTTCAATATAAGTCACGGTTCAGTCTTATTGGAGTCTTAATTGATAAATTGTTTTTAGCAAAATATATAGAAAAACTTATTGAGGCACGTGCCATAGAATTCAAGAAAATCGTTGAAACAAAAACTAATCAAACGTTTGATTAAATAAGTTGAGCCCGTAATTTAAAAGGATTTTCACCGGATGAAAAGGAACTAATCAAACGTTTAATTAATTTAATAAGGGTCAGAATGATTACTTTGATAGCTCCACTTTTCTTTTTTCAATATCCATTGCCGATACAATATATGCAAATCCATTCATTAAAAAGTAAATAACATTGGATTGTACCCGTTCAGTTTCTCCTAAATAAGTATTTAAGATAATGATGACAGAGTATAAAACGACAAAAAATAGAGCGATTTTATTAAAGATTTCCATCTAAACAACTCCTTTTTTAGGATACTTAGTTTAATCATATTTTCGTAGAGCTAAACTTATGCAGGGCAAGAGGTATTTGGGATGGTTTCTCATTAGCTTCCATCTTTCTTAATTACCATCATAGACAAGCTGGATAAAATTTATAAATGAGTTTTTTTTAGTGTTAAGCTATCTATACTTAATCACTTATGGACACAATGGTTCGTGGTCGTGCAGCTTTATACCATTGTTGACAAAATAAGACTATCAAGCCCATTTCAATAATATCCCCGCCGTAATACATGATCATTCCACCCGCTTGGGCCTGTTCAATTGGTACGCCAGCTGGGGGATAAGCATAAATGTACTTTGAAAGGACCCCATGGGCGGCTAACGATAGGATTAGCACGATAGTACGAAAAATAAAACTATATCGGTGGGGAATTGGGTCTATATAGATAATCGAAGTCGTATAGAGATATCCTGCTAAAAATACGTGCAGATGTACAACCAAATGAAGAAGGGCATAATGGTGCATCGCCGAGTACAGCTCTGTCGTATACAATATCCATAAGCCTCCGATATTGAATATAGAGGCAACAATAGGATGACAATAAATGCTAACTGGGAAACTCTTTAACACGCCAGATAGTTTTCTAGCGTGTCCAACACTTAGTGTTCTCATCAGAAGAGTCATAGGAGCAGCATATGCTATAAGAATAGGTGCCAGCATTCCAAGGAACAGGTGACCAACCATATGTGCCGTGAAATTTTCATGTGCACGGTCCGCAATAGGACCTATTAGTGCAGCAGCAGCACAAAGAACACCGGATAGCCAGCATATGTATCGAAAAATCGGCCATCGTTTATGACGTTGGTTTGAGACTAATCCTAATAGGAGGTAAATCAGGACAGCCAGGACAAAGGGGGGAGCCAAAAGAAGTTCGTTTGGCAGTTCACTTGCATGGTGGACATGGTTTTGTTTCATTTAGACTGTTCCTTCCATCACTTTTGATTCCCGTCCTGTCCGAAAAACCATCATTAATCCAGCGATTAACATGATAGCGGCAAGTATGTTCCATACCCAATCGTAAGGCGCAATCTCCACGTTATAGCGAATTTGATGGATCTTCATTAATTTATGCTGCACCGTACCATCGAACAAATTAACCCCCCCTCCGCCAACTAGGAATCCACCAAACCATCTTTTTGGCCACCAAGCATTTCTTCGACGGAGATCGGAGAAAAGAAATGCCCCTGCAACCGTTGAAAACCAGCTAAATGCATGAAAAATTCCATCTGATACCAGTCCGATATCTGGGGTAGATTTATCATAAAAATGGTGCCAATGCAGGAGCTGGTGGAAAACAGCCTCATCAATAAAAGCAACAAAACCGATTCCTAGTAAACAACCTGACAATAGATTTCGTCCTAAGTAGTGCAGCCGTTCATCATGACGTTTAGTCATTTGTTTCTCTCCCTATTCCAATTTTACCTACCCATTAGTTTAACCTGTCTGAATTAATTCCAAACAGATTATGGATGTCCGAATAAAGATTATGTTTAACTAATCAAACGTTTGATTAACAGGTAAGGAAAGTGGGAATATAGGTTTTGGCCTGCTGTGGATTAATGGCAACGCTAATATACCAATTCCAATGTTTTTCCCCTTTTCTTTTACCTATGACACCACTTAAAATCATACCTATTTCCACATAATCTGACGGTAAATCTTTTACATAATAAGTGTGATGAGAACTCAAATCAGTTAATACAGAGGTATCTTCAATTTTACTTGTAACCTCAAATACACCTTCCTGGGAATTTAAAAATTGGGTGCCATTTAAGGTTAATTCTTCTATGTCTTTTTCGGGATTCCAGTTAGGACTATAAGCTTGAGGAAAATGTTTTAAAAAGAGGATATTTAATAGTTGTTCACAGGATTTTAGATTAGGAGCAGCTTCTGTGGAGTATTTTTCAATAATAGGGTAGTAATGTGTACCAACTCGTTTATCTAGCCAGCGAATAAACTTTTTCAATTGGACTAGGAAGTTTTCTACTTCATTCATCTTTGGTGAGATTGCTATGTTTTGGGGATAAAAGTAATAGATGAATTTTTCCCAGAATGAGGACCCACATAGATCCCAGGAGGAAGGACAATCATCTTCTAAACAATCGGTCATAAATTTTGCAAGTATGCGGAGAAATTCATTGCGGTTTTGGTCTGAAGGTCTTTCACGTTTGTATGCAATTAAATCTTTCCCATAATAAAAGACTAGACCGCGATTCCTCATTCCAAATTCAGAACTTATCGCCAAGTCCATAAATACGTTTTTTCTTTCTTGAGGAGTCGTCATAGGAATCGCCCATGCTTTTATTTCCGGCATGTTTTTACCACAAGAATTTTTCTTTTTACTGTTTTTCATAAATCGACCTGCTTTCAGTATTTTTTAGAAGTAGTTAGAGAGGGTAAATCAGGGGAATAAGGATGTAACAATTCGTATTATACAATCAAATAGTGAGGAGGATGATAAGGAGAATTGTAATATTTGTGAATATTCGAGAATTAATTTTTAGTTATAAAAGAACCTGCCCCATGGAGGGACAGGTTGTAAACATTTATACCAATGAGTTAATTGGCAGGACTTTTTGCAGCGCGCTTTTTTCTTCATCATTTAAAGGAACCATTGGCAGACGGACATCTCCTACCTGGATACCTTGCAAATTTAATGCTGTTTTTACAGGGGTAGGATTGGGTGCCGTAAATAAGGCTTTCATGATTGGCAGTAGGCTGCGATGTGCAACAGCTGCTTCTTGAACACGGCCATTTTTAAACAGTGTAATCATTTCCTGCATCTGATTGCCAATGATATGCGAAGCAACCGAAACCACACCTGCACCGCCGATTGCAAGAACTGGTATAGTTAGTCCATCATCACCGCTGTACAAGGTAAATGTATCCGGAGTACGGCTAATGATCTCTGCCATGGCGTCTAGATCGCCGCTTGCTTCTTTTACCGCCACAATATTACTAATTGCAGAGAGGCGGACAATCGTCTCTACAGAGATGTTGACGGCACAGCGCCCGGGAATATTATAAAGCATTACTGGTAAAGAAGTAGCTTCCGCAATGGCTTTAAAGTGCTGAAACAATCCTTCTTGAGATGGCTTATTATAGTATGGTGCTACGAGCATAATTCCATCAACGCCTGCTTCTTCCGCCTGTTTCGTTAAGCTGATAGATGCTCTCGTGTTATTGGAGCCAGTTCCAGCAATGACAGGCACCCTGCCGGCTGCAACCTCGACCACGAATTTAAATAACGCTATTTTTTCCTCTGTTGTTAATGTTGGAGATTCTCCAGTGGTTCCTGCAACTACTAATCCATCTGTACCATTAGCGATTAAGTAATTTACTAGTGCTCTAGCTGCGTTATAGTCAATCTCTCCATGCTGATCAAATGGCGTCACCATAGCTGTTAAAACTTGGCCGAAATTCATCAAGCTCACCCTTTACATAATTTTTTAGAAAAATTAGAGGTAGTTCAGGTCAATCAAAAGTAAACGCAAAAAAGCAGCAACGAAGGCTCGCTGCTGCAGTAGAAACATAATTTAAAATCGTTCCTTTGCGTAAGATAGCCCTCCATATAGTCACC
Organism: Neobacillus sp. NPDC093182; assembly: GCF_044754045.1. Lineage (NCBI taxonomy): Bacteria > Bacillati > Bacillota > Bacilli > Caryophanales > Bacillaceae > Neobacillus > Neobacillus sp. NPDC093182. The sequence goes on along the minus strand of NZ_JBIVOI010000002.1, from coordinate 562,054 downwards.
TATATGACAGTTCTGTATTTATTCAACAGCAGAACCAGCTTCAAGACAAATGAGATTCTATCCGCTTCGGCAAATTCCCCTTTCCACAATGATCATAGGACCTCACTATCCTCCCATTGCGTACTAATGGTTTTTGCACCTCTATCCTCACTTCAAAAGGTAATGAAGTAAGAAAATATTTAATTATTAATAAATATACCAGAAAATTCTATAAAATTCAAGAGCAAAGGTGCCTGTCACCAAAATGGTCACCGCAGGAGCGGTGACCATTTTGGTGACAGGCACCACCCGTGGACACTTTCCACCTCAGACGGACAGTTCCCGATTTTTCTATCGCTTATTTTATATCATCAGAATCAGCTGTTAGGGATAAATCTGCCGGTCTCTTTCCATTTTGCAGGTCTGCTAGTGTTAAGCCAAAGTTCATTTGTAAATGGGGATAGTCTTTAAATTGAGCCCAATCGCCGCCCCATTCAAATCCAAGGGCTTTTGCCATTTCCACAACTTCGTTCCAATCTGCTATTCCATTTTGGTTGCCATCATATTGCATATCCCAAATAATATCTGCAGAAGATGTTTTTATGGCAAAATCAATGGCCAGCCCAAAGTTGTGAAAGGATTCTCCTCCTCTTGCATTCGTTACAATATTTCCAGCGACTGTCCGGCCTTGCTCATAAAGTCGATCTTGGTCTTCAGCACTACGGAAGTCATCCGTAATCACCATCACAATCCCTTTATCAGCTGCTTGCTGGATTAATTGATTGCTCCGATCTCTCACTATTGGATGAAGTTCGGTTGGCATTGGAGCAGAACCTCCTATGTTGAAACCATTTAGTAAGCTGGTGCCAATAGGGTTTTGCACAAAGAATAAAATAATAAGGCCAATAATGAATGTAAATAGCAGTCTGCCTTTCCAGTTAAGTTTCAAAATCGCAAATCCTTTCTTGTCAAAAATCCTGCATTAGTAAAGACGAGAAATAAAGAATCATTGTTTCAAAAAGTTGCCTTCCTAATTTTGTATATCCTTATGTTGTTCTATACGTGAAAAGTCTTTCAATACAAAAAAAAGATCCAGCTCAACTGGATCTTCCATAGTAAGTAGTTCATGAGTTATCCTTCAACTTGAGTAACTTTCACTGTCCAATTAAATGGATCTTCTTTCTTCCCAAGTTGTATCCCTGTCATTTCATTATAAATATCTTGAGACAGCTGACCAATATGATTGTTATTGATGATAATCGATTGGTCTTTCCAAGTTAGTTCACCAACAGGCGAAATAACAGCAGCGGTTCCTGCTCCAAAAACTTCCTCGAGTTCACCGCGCTTGTGTGCAGCAAATACCTCTTCTATGGATATTTTCTCTTCACGTACAGGAATATTCCAATATTTTAGCAATTGAATAACTGAATCACGTGTGACACCTGGCAAAATACTGCCATTTAACCTTGGTGTTACCACTTCGCCATTAATCTTAAAGAAGATATTCATGCTGCCGACTTCTTCTACATATTTATTCTCCTTCGCATCGAGCCAAAGGATTTGAGCGTAGCCGCCTGCATCTGCCTTTTTTTGTGCTTTCAAGCTGGCAGCATAGTTGCCTGCTGTCTTTACATGGCCAACACCGCCAATTACCGCACGAACGTATTGCTCTTCCACATAAATCTTAACAGGACTTAATTGGCTGCCGTAATAGGCTCCAGACGGGGAGAGGATGACGAGCAACTTATATTGATTGGCAGGGCGTACACCAAGATAAGCCTCTGTTGAGAAAATAAACGGACGAATATAAAGAGATGTCCCTTCACCATCTGGAACCCATTCTTTTTCTGTGGTAATCAATTGTTTAATGCCTTCTAATAAAAACTCCTCATCAATTTGGGGAATGCAGAGCCTGTCACATGATTCGTTGAAACGCTTCATGTTTTTCTCTGGACGGAAAAGCTGGACGGAACCATCCGGAGTCTTATATGCCTTCATCCCCTCAAAGATAGCTTGTCCATAGTGGAAAACCATCGCTGAAGGATCAAGCGTTAATGGCTCATAAGGAGTAATTCTTGGATTAAACCAGCCCAGGTCATCATGATAATCCATTTCAAACATGTAATCACTGAAATACTTACCGAAACCCAGTGAAGCGGTATCAGGCTTGGCTTTTAATTGTTCTCTTTGAATAAATGAAATCTCCTGTTTCATGCTCACACCTCATTTTTAATTATAGGTTCAGTTTTAAACACTCATCAATCCTTCTAAACATGAATCATGTCGAAACCTCTGATAATTATATTTTTGAAATAGTAAAAATACTTTCTCTTACTATACCACTATTTAGATTCAAACAGGTTAATTTTGTTTTAGTTTTGTCAAAGCGGTGACAATCGTGCTTATCAGACTCAATAAACTTTGTCATATATGACAAATATAACTTGTGAGAAATTATTCATTTTTGTAATGTTAACCTCGTTACCATACTACTAATTTTAGTTATTCCTATTATAAATTAAGAGAATTTCATTGAAGGAAAGTGATAAAATGAACAAGCCTAAAATTGCCTGGATTACAGACACAACTGCTTCTCTTAGCAAAGAGTTTATTGCAAAGCATGACATACATGTTATTCCCTTACATGTTGTCATTAACGATAAATTTTACAAAGAAACAATTGATATTACCGAGGAAGATTTTTATACTCGAATGAAAAATGAGGAAGGGAAATTCCAATCATCCCAGCCAAATATCGGGGACATTGTCGACCTTTATGAAAAGTTAAAAGAAGAGTATGACTTTGGCGTAGCCATCCATGCTTCCAGTACCTTAACTGGCACATATCAAACCTCTGTTATGGCAGCAGAAATGGCTGGATTTAAATTGTTTGCCATCGATTCTCGTACCGGTTCCTTCCCTTTATCCTTCCTGGTGAAAAGGGGAATAGATCTAGTTGAACAGGGCCTTGAAATTGGAGAAGTTGTTGACCAATTAAACAATTTACGCGATCACACTCGATTATTTTTGGTACCTTCCAACTTGGATCAGCTTCATAAAAGCGGCAGGGTATCTGGAAGTCAAAAAATACTGGCCTCGCTATTTAATATAAAGCCGATTTTATCCATTGAGGAGGGAGCCGCAAAGATTAAGGATAAAGTCAGAACTGAAAAGAAGGCGCTTGCTTGGCTGGTAAATAATTTAAAAGAAGACCTAGATACAAATACAGTTCAGAAAGTGGCTATAGTACATGCGAACGACCAAGAAAAGGCAAATGGCCTTGAAAAAATCATAAATGAAACATTCCCAGCTATCGAAACAGAAAAGTTAATGCTCATTACCGTTGCAGGTGTTCATACAGGTGTTGGGACACTTGGACTTTCATGGGTTAACGAATAAAAAAGGAAGAGACACCATATCCATTGTGATAGGGTGTCTCTTAAATAATATGCTATAATTTCGAATATCTAGACTAAAATCAGTTCCCTGCCTCATTCATCTTCTGTATAGGCTTCAGTTGTCGTATCCCTGCAATCCCAGCATTCACTTCGATTTCTCTCTGGGAGAGATAATTCGTTTCCACAAGAAATGCAGATATCCATAAGACGAGACTCCCCTTTCTGGTGAAAATTTGGTTTTAAAATATATATATTCAGCAATGATAAAAATATTTCTTTTATATTCCGACAAAAAAGTTGAGCAAGAAAAAATTAATCTTACTCATGCTTCCTGTAAAGAACAACTTTCTTTATCATTGTAAGTAAGTAAATATAGAAAAAAGCAGGTGTAAAATGAGTATTATTTTAGCATTATTGGCGGCCTTATTTGCTTCATTTACAGCGATTTTAGCAAAAGTAGGAATTGAAAATGTAAATTCCAACCTAGCGACCGCAGTTCGGACAATTGTGGTATTAATCATGGCTTTTATTATGGTATTGATAACGGGCAAGTTTGAAACGATTCCTCAGATTTCAACCAGCGCATTATGGTTTATTCTGTTATCTGGTTTTGCGACCGGCTTTTCGTGGTTATTTTTCTTTAAAGCTCTGGCCATTGGCGATGTTTCCAAAGTTGTACCGATTGATAAATCCAGTGTAGTGCTTACGATTATTTTTTCAATCCTGGTTTTAGGGGAGCCGGCAGAACCTTTTATTATGGCTGGAGGAGCAATCATAGCAATTGGAACGTTTATTTTAATCGGGAAAAATGAAGAAAAGAAACGATTTTCAGGATCACAGCGGTATATTGTGTATGCGATTTTAGCGGCTGTTTTTGCGGCCTTAACATCGATACTGGCAAAAGTCGGGATGGAAGGGGTCGATTCCAATGTGGCGACTTTTCTACGCACCATTGTCATCCTGTTATTTGCCTGGGTGATCGTATTGTTCCAAGGAACACATAAGAAATTGAAGGACATTTCGAAAAAGGGATACGTCTTTTTGGTTTTATCCGGAGTGGCTACTGGTTTATCTTGGCTATGCTATTTTGCTGCTCTCGCGATAGGCAAAGTTTCAATTGTCGCCCCTATAGACAAATTTAGCGTGGTCGTCACGATGATATTAAGTTTTGTCATATTAAAAGAAAAAGCGGCTAAACATACGATAATCGGTGGTATCGTCATAACGATTGGAACGGTATTACTGATTTTATAAGACAAATGGGGGTTGGGGAAATAAGTAAAAGCTAAGCGAAAACCCCTGGGCGCTGAAATAGCCTAGCTGCTGCCTGGCTCAGGTGTTTGTATATCCTATATATGGATACTAGACTCGGAATTAAGCACAGATTATGGATTCAGGTGCGGTTTTTTAGTTGCCTTTTTTATTAAAAATTCTTTATCTGCCAAAATGATTCCTCCACCTGCAATTTTTAGTCACTTACCTGCATAGATTCCTTTTTACCTGCATATTTCGGTTATTATCTGCCTAACAAATTCAGCCACCCAAACCCGACACTGAAAAGCCAGGCTGCGGCCTGGCTCAGGTATTTCTATTTCCAATATAAGGGTATTCCTCTCGGAATTAAGCGTAGATTATGGATTGAGGTACGGTTTTTTTAGTTACCTTTTTTATTAAAAATTCTTTACCTGCCAAAATGTATACTCCACCTGCAATTTTTAGTCGCTTACCTGCATAGATTCCTTTTTACCTGCATATTTCCATTGTTTATCGGCCTAACAAAATCACCGACCGCAGATAACTTCGTAAACCTTTTTAATAAACCTTATCACCGTTAAAAATAGAATTCTTCACAATAACGTAATCTACATGACGGATTGCATCTAACTCTTTTCCACCAGCATAGGAAATAGACGATTGCAAATCTTGCTCCATTTCTACAAGTGTATCGATTAATGAACCTTTGTGTTCCACTAACATTTTCTTGCCTTCTACGTTTTTACGTTCGCCTTTTTGATATTCCGAAGCGGATCCGAAGTATTCTTTATAGAGCCTGCCATCTTTTTCAATCGTTTCGCCAGGAGATTCTTCATGCCCGGCAAATAAGGAACCAATCATCACCATACACGCACCAAATCTGATCGATTTTGCAATATCTCCATGTGTTCGAATACCACCATCAGCAATGATCGGCTTACTTGCTGCCTTAGCACACCAGCGAAGAGCCGCTAATTGCCAGCCGCCCGTTCCAAATCCCGTCTTAATCTTCGTGATACATACTTTTCCAGGCCCAATCCCAACCTTCGTCGCGTCTGCACCGGCTCGTTCTAACTCGCGAACGGCCTCTGGAGTTCCAACATTGCCCGCAATCACAAAACTTTGGGGCAGGTATTGCTTAATATGTTGGATCATCTTAATCACGGCATTGGAATGACCGTGTGCAATATCAATTGTAATGTATTCCGGAGAAAGCTGTTCTTCTGCAATCTGTTCAATGAAACGATATTCCTCCTCTTTGACTCCAACACTAATAGATGCAAATAACCCGCGTGATTGCATATCTTTAATAAAATTTAGCCGTTTTTCCGGTTCAAAACGATGCATGATATAAAAATAGCCTTTTTCCGCTAAGAAGATTGCAATCTTGTCGTCAATGATGGTCTGCATATTGGCAGGTACCACAGGCAGTTTAAAGGTTCTGTCGCCAAAAGAAACTGTTGTATCACATTCAGTTCGGCTGTTCACCACACTTTTTGCCGGAATTAGTTGAATATCTTCATAATCGAATACACTATCCATAAGAAGCCTCCTCAAACAAAATCATCAATGGTTTAGTGTGTTTGGAAAGGTTTCTTTTTATTCTTTTTAAAAAAATTCCTCCTTATTTCCACATAAAAATAGGGAATAAAGGTAATTGTAATCATGAACTCATATTAGGAGGAATCATATGAAGAAGTTTAAGATTATATTAACCTGCTTATGCATTGCTGCATTCGCTGCTGGGTGTAATATGAAGGAAGAAGGAAGAGAAACCGATCAGCACGGCGAGATAAATAATCGCAATGCTGGTGCTTCAAATATAGTAAATAGTTTAGGTAATCCAAATTTAAACTTTACGAACACGAACACGAACACTAAGACAACCAGACCTGGTTTACGGGTAGTGGAGGAAGCAGAGGATCATGTTAAGAACTTGGATGAAGTCAAACGTGCGGAAATCATTGCTGTAAACCGTAATGCCTATGTAGCAGTTGATATGGTTGACGACTTTCATGGTGAACTTTACCCATACGTCGAGGATCAAATTGCACAACAAGTACGGTCTGCAGACGCATCTATTCAAAATGTATATATTTCAAGCAATCGTGACTTCGTAAAACAGATGAGCCATTATCGAGACCAAATACAAAATGGAAGACAAGCAGATGGACTAAATGGCGGATTTAATAAAATGGTTCGGAGAGTCTTTAATAATCATACTGGGGTTAACCAGGATTAATCTGGCCCTTTGAATCAAAAATTACCTAGAATAATCTAAGGTTTACTAGCTATAGTAGTAGTCCTTTTTAATTTTTAAATAATATCAATTGTATTCAAATAGAAGATAAACTGGGCATTTCCGTTACAATTCTCAGCGGAAATGCCCAGTCTTCTGTTTAGATACTACTCTCTTATAAGAATATTTTCTTTCGTACTATGAATTCTGCTATAAGTAAATTAAGCCCAACATAACCAGACAGCTAATGTATATGAATTTTCATAAGAAAAATTCATTACGTTGCTTCTCGATATGTAAGATAGTCATTAACTGTGTCGCACGACTATTTATCATTATATATGAATCCATTGATAAATCTTTGAAAATGTTGTTTTCCCAACTTAAATTCGAAAGGTCCATATAGAACATCAATATACTTATTAGTAATATGATTATATAAGAGGAGGCGAAATATGAAGCAACTTTATATAAAGCAGAAGGTATTCAGTCTTAGTGGCAAATTTACAGTAAAGGATCATCAGGAGAAGGATGTATATTACGTGGAAGGCAGTTTTATGCAAATTCCAAAGACTTTCTCCATTATGAATACGACAAGAGATAAAGTAGCACTTGTTACGAAAAAAGTGTTTAGCTTTTTACCGAAGTTTTTTGTTGAGGTGAATGGTCGAGAAGTATTAACGATTAAGAAGGAGTTTTCCTTCTTTAAAGCACGCTATACGATTGATGGTGCAGGCATTGAAGTACATGGGAATTGGTGGGATATGGATTTTCAGGTATTAAAGCATGGTGAAGTCGTAGGTAAAGTGAGCAAGGAATGGTTCACTTGGGGAGATAGCTACAAGGTTCAAATATTGGATCAAGAGATGGAAACGATTATTATTGCACTCGTAGTTGCAATTGATTGTGTGAAGGCTGACCAATCAGCTGCGTCTTCAGCACCTACGACTTAAAATCAGGGTGTAAATTATTAAAGCTAACGGGTTATAATAAACCGCCGCTTGAATAGGTGCGGTAAACCTTACCATAAGTAAATGAGGTTTTAATATCTCACTTGTAATTAGCTATTTTTTAAAACAAAGGCGCAGATTAAACTCGTGCCTCTTTAAATTAAATGATTCTTTAATTAATTTCGAAGGTTACTAATAATGACTCCGTCTATCCTTAATTTCCATTTAATAATTATGTTTCCCTAATAATTGATATGGTATAGTGTTCAAGGTAAAAAGTTTCTAGATTAGAGGGGAAATTATGAGAAAAGAATGGATTCTTCGCTGGTCGTTTTTTGTATTTGGACTTATTATTCTAGCATTAGGTGCCGCATTAACAATCGAAGGACAGTTAATAGGAATCGGTCCTTGGGATGTGCTGCATTATGGATTGTTTCTGCAGGTGGGTCTAACAATTGGCTCATGGTCGATAATTATGGGATGCCTATTGCTTGCGGCTGTCTCTATTGCAACGAAAAAGTTACCTAAAATAGGTGCGTTTTTAAATATGTTGTTACTTGGGTTATTTATGGACTTCTTCTTATGGTTATTGCCAAGTATTGATAACTTCATAGGTGCATTATTTTCTTTTGTTTTAGGTGTTGTTCTATTAGGTTTTGGAATTGGACTATATGTTTCGGCTGATGTGGGTTCTGGTCCACGAGATAGTATCATGATCTTGATTGTAGAAAAAACAGGATGGAGTTTACAGTGGGTTCGAAATGGAATGGAAGTACTAGTACTCATCCTAGGTTGGGCATTAGGCGGACCAGTCGGGATTGGAACAGTAATCATTGCCTTTTTCTTAGGTCCAATGGTAGGCTATTCCTTACCGCAATGTAAAAAACTACTAAATTACTTACTTGCTGAGCACCAAACACTAGCAGCATAGATTTGCCTTTGTGCCTTGGGGACGGTTCTCCTGGTACTGCCTTTTGTTATTACTTACCTTGGCAGGTGTCTACACCCAGCCTGGTATATAAAATTAAAATGGCCATGAGAACCGTCCCCACGGTCCACTTTCTATAATAAAAGTCTATTTTTGGCTAACATCAATCAGTGTAAGTTAATTGGCCTGCTTTAAAGCATCCTCCAATACTTGTACAAACTCATTCAATTGATTGGGTCTTACCCCGGGTTTCTTTGCCCATGATTCCAAAAATATACTCAACGCCCTCATTTTCTAAGCAATGAACAAGTAAATCGGTTACTTTCATAAGACTCTCCTTTCAAGCTGTGTTTTCCTATTTTTCCCTTTCATTTACTAAAAAAACTATTTTGTCGTGAAATAGTTCTCTAGCTTTTTATTGGGTTTATGAGTTTAGGGAGTAATCGCAGGACAAGTTCGATCCATAACCAACTATATGCAAGTGAAAATAAGTAAATAATGATCATATTCACTACTCTAAATTCGATTAAAAATGGACCTAAAACAGGGAATTGAAAGACATAGAGTAAGAGACAAATCCCTATACATAAAAACAAACTAGAAAAGGATATAACTTTCCAACCCTTGTTAAACAGGATAAACCCATAGCCGATTCCTAAGGCCATTGCACCTGTTGTAAATGGAAAGACAAACAGTTCAGAAGGCTGAATGAGCAGTAATAGGAAAATTGCTAGAAGATAGCTTAAGATCCCATACGATGGCAGGAGCAGCACGCTTATGATGATGGGGGCGGTGGAAAAGGGGCTTATAAGCATTCCGATTCCTGGGATGGCTCCGCCTGCACCCTGCAAGATCGCTGCGATTAAACCCAATAACGATGAAGCGGCCAATTTAAAGGTGAAACTTCTTCGGTTTCTTACTATAGTGATGACGGGTAAAATGTGTTCCTGTAAATCCTTATTCCAAATCATAAAGTAATCACCCTTTTGTATTAGTTAAGAAGATTAGGGGGGGCGGTATCTATTTGTATAGCCATCTATATGCAGCTGTTTCCACTGGAATAGACGATTGGAAATCAATGCCCACTTTGATTTACTTATATTATAATAGTTGGAATAGAAGAGGATTATTACATGGTGATATTGCGGACACTTACATATCACTAGGAAGGGGTTATGGTACGTTGGATTTAAAAAATTTAGAATTAGCTAAACAATTGCGTCATGAATTGCACCAGCACCCTGAAATTTCGAATGAAGAGGTTTGGACTAAACAGCATTTAATCAATTTTCTAAAAAAGCATACGAATCTCCAAATCGTAGATAGAGGCCGTTGGTTCTATGCGATTTATCGAGCAGGTGAAGATAAAAAGAACATTGCGTATCGTGCAGATTTTGACGCACTTCCAATGCCGGAAGTGATCGACGTACCGCACGCTTCCAAGAATCCAGGGGTATCCCACAAATGTGGACATGATGGGCATGCTGCAAGCCTAGCCGGTTTTGCACTGGAAGTCGACCAACAGGGTGCTGACAAAAACATCTTTTTCCTTTTCCAGCACGCGGAGGAAACTGGAGAAGGTGCCATCCAATGTGCCACTTTTATTGAGGAACATAACATTGAAGAAATATTCGCCTTTCATAATATGAGTGGAATGGCTTTTAACGCCATCAATGTAATTGACGGAACCGCTCATTGTGCATCCAGGGGCATGACTATCCACATGGAAGGTTCTCCTGCTCATGCCAGCCAGCCTGAGAATGGAGTCAATCCTTCATTTGCGATTGCAAAGATTATTGACGCCATTCCAGAGCTTACCTCTCCTGAAAACAATGAAGGTTTGGTACTTTGTACTGTTGTTCAAGTAAACATAGGGGAAAGAGCATTCGGTTTAGCAGCGAGTAAAGGAGATCTTCTCTTAACCATCCGTGCTCTGTACGAAGCAGAATTGGATAACCTTCAGAAAAACCTTGAAGATCTTGCACGTGAGCAAGCTGACCAGTATGGACTGAAGATAAGCTTCTCCTTCAACGATGAATTTCCGGAGACAGTAAACCACAAAGAAAGTTCTGATAAGATCCGTAAGGTCAGCCAAGAAAAAGGATTTCAGTTGGTTGAAATGAAAGAAGCCTTCCGCGCCTCAGAAGATTTCGGCCACTACACGAAGTTAACAAAAGGTGCTATGTGCTATATAGGAAACGGTGAAAATTATCCTCACATCCATACCTATGAGTATGACTTCCGCGATGAAATCATCGAAACCGCAGTGGAACTTTTCAAAGGACTTGCAGAATTATAAGTAACCCAGTAGCATGAGCTCAGGAGTTTAGAGAGACCCTCATTTTGCAATAACTGAAAAGCAGTAAAATTCCGGTAAACATTCCTGAGTTTTCCGGAATTGCTGTTACCAGTACTTGTTTATGTTTTAACTCTGAAAATTCTCCTGTTTTCATTTTTTGTTCCAGGTACTCCTGATGGATAGTAAAATAGAATCAAATACAGGATAGTGGTGCCAGACCCCCAGTAAAGTAAAGTATTAATTCGTCAGGGGCCAGACCCCATTTTTAGATAGCAAGTTCGGCTCTCATAGCATGGTGAGAGCCTTTTTTGAGAAAAAGATTTAAATTCGGAGAACTTTTGTAGGCTTTTTGCCGCATCATTAAATTGGAAGCTCAATCCTCCGATAAGTCCTGACAATATTCTCTAATCAATCTGGCCGCATATGTTTGGCTGATTTGCAGATCCTTGGCCACGCGCCTAGAGCTTTTATTCACTTTATAGGATTTACGAATCATCTCTTTTTTTGCCAGTTCGACTGCCTCATTAAGGGTAGCAGGGGCAGTATTTTCAATTTGCGCCAGTCCTTGGTTATAAATGTCTTCGGGCAGGTCATCGATACCGATGACATCATTGCTTACAATGACAAGCTTTTCTATTAGGTTTTCTAATTGTCTAATATTTCCGGGCCATGAATAATGGGTAAGCCATTCGAGGCAATCTTTAGAAATTAATTTGTTCATTTCAAGGATTCGATTAAATTTGTATAAGAAATTATAGATGAGCGGGATGATATCTTCCCGTCTTTCCCGAAGCGGGAGCATTTTGATATCCGCCACGTTTAACCTATAAAATAAATCTTCCCTGAATGTTTTACTTTTCACCATTTTACTTAAATCTTTATTGGTAGCGGCAATAATTCGGATATCGACTGACTTTTCTTTAATGCCGCCAATGGGAATAAATTTTTTCTCCTGAATAACTTGCAGTATTTTAGCCTGAAGAGGCAATGGCATGTCCCCTATTTCATCAAGAAACACCGTACCCCCATCCGCGCTTTCCAGTATCCCTTTTTTTCCGGAACGGTTTGCATTAGTGAAAGAACCAGGTGTATAGCCAAAAAGCTCGGACTCCATTAATTCAGCAGGGATGGCAGCACAATTAATGGTTAAAAATGGGCCGTTCCTTCTATTTCCTTTTTCGTGAATATATTGGGCTAAGATGCTTTTACCTGTTCCGGACTCGCCTAGAATTAATATCGTAGAGTTTGCAGCTGCCACCTTCTTGGCAAACTTCAACACATTTTTCACCTTTTCATTATTTGTCATGATGCTGCCAAATGGGTCTTCAGCTTTTTTACTTTTTTTTGAATCGCTTTCTTTTACTTTCAGCATTTTGTAGCTTTGTAATTCCCTTGCTGTCGTTACGATTAATTCCACTTCTTTTTGATCATTTAAAATAGGGACGACAGAGGTGAGTAGTTCCGCACCAAGGATGGTGGTTTGTTTAATCGTAATTGGCTCTTTTCTTTCCAAAACATCGGGGAAAATAGAGGGATACCAATAGCCTTTATCAGCTAATTCCATGCTCGCTTTCCCTATAACGTCTTCCTTATTTAACCCATAATGCTTCTTACAGGCATCATTTACATAGATAATTTTCTGATCCTTGTTGATAACAAAGATTTCGTCAGAAGAATAATCTAAAATTTTTATAAGCGCTTCCATATTTAAATCTAAATTGGTTTGAAAATTGGATAATGGCATGAAGTGACCTCCCGAAAATCAACATCTGAGCTCGATGGGACTCAGAGTGAGTTTTATTGTATTCAGTAAAATGTTACCGTAGACAAAAGTGTGATTATAGTCACATCCCACCTAAATAATAGTCGAAATATTTTGAATTGTAAATAGCTGAAGAAGTGTCTAAAATAGGAAAATATCAGGGGGAAAGTCTGCAGGTGAACACAAATGAACTCACTTGCCCTTTTAAAAACCTATTAATCTCGGTTTTTTAGATAAAAAGATAGTTGGCACGAAATTTGCATATAACAAATTATGAAAAATACTTTTAAAGGATTTGAATGACAAAAGGAGGAATGACAAATGAAACCGCTAACAGAGAATGCTCTGGAGCACACTCTACCATACGATAATTATGTGAATCCGCAAATATTTGAAGAGGAAAAGAAAAAGATTTTTCAAGACAGCTGGGTTTTAGCTGGACATATAAGCCAGGTGGGAAATCCGGGGGATTTCTTTACTTTTGAAATAGCAGATCAGCCATTAATCATTAGCCGGGATAAAAACAATGAATTGAATGCCTTTTACAACATTTGCCCGCATAGAGGAACCAAAGTGGAAAAAAACGAGTGTGGAAATAAGAAGGTTTTCACCTGTACCTATCACGGCTGGACATTCCACATGAATGGGAAGTTGAATAAGGCGCCAAACTTCGGTACAAATGAATTAGGAAACCATAGCTGTATGCCACAAGTAAAGCTTAAAGTATTCCAGTCCATGATCTTCATAAATTTGAACCCAGAAGCAAGACCAATGGAAGAAACGTACGGAGAATTCATGGCCAATCTGGAAAGATACACCTTCTTGGATTGTTTGAAAAAGGTTCGGGTAACCCAAAGGGTCATTGATGCTAACTGGAAAGCGGTTGTTGATAATTACCTGGAGTGCGATCATTGTAAGATTGCCCATCCTGAGTTTTCAAAAACATTTGATATGAAAAATTACCACATTGACTTACATGGCAATTTCTCATGTCAATATTCAGAATTAACCAAAAAGTCGAATGAACAACAAGAAGATCACGCCAATTTCTATTGGGTATGGCCAAACTTGATGGTGAGCATCTATCCTGGGAAAGATGGGAATATGACGACCAGTCAAATTTTGCCGCTGGCACCGGATAAATCACTTGCCATCTATAGCTACTACTTTAAATCGGATGAAATTAACAAAGAGCAAGAGGAACTGATCCGTTTTGTCGATCAGGTAAGATTAGAGGATTTTGACCTTGTAGAGTTATTGCAAAAAGGTTTCCATACGAATGCCTTCAAGCATGGAGTATATTCACCGACTGAGTATGCCATCAAATTTTTTCACAACCTTTATGATGAAGCTATGAACGTGAAAGAAGGCATGCTATAGCGTACCCCTTCGTTTATATGAAGATAGATTTATAGAGAAATATATTACTAGACCTATTTGGAGGATGAAAATGAATAATCAAACAGAATTCACAGCAGTTGCAGAACGAAATGTTAAAAATGACCAAGCAGAATTTACAGTTGCGGATGCCATCGTAAAAGAGCTCCTGCAAGCTGGAGTGGAGGCAGTATTTGGAATCGTAAGTATCCACAATATGCCAATTTATGATGCAATCCTTAGGGATGGAAACATCCGCACCGTTACTGCCCGTGGTGAAAGCGGCGCGGTCAACATGGCTGATGCCTATGCCCGTGCTACAGGAAAATTGGGCGTTGTCATCTCTAGTACTGGTACTGGAGCAGGTAATGGTGCAGGTTCCTTGTCAGAAGCATGGAACTCAGGGACTCCTGTTCTTCACATTACTGGGGAAGCGGATTCCAATTATATTGGAACAGACCAACGTTATATTCACGAAGCTAAAGACCAGTTAAAAATGATGGAGGGTGCGAACAAAGCAGCTTATTTATTGAAGCGTCCTAAGCAAATCATTCCGTTTATGCGTAAAGCGATCAAAGAGGCTCTAACTGTTCCTACAGGTCCTGTGACTATTTCCATTCCAACCAATTTCCAAGCGCAAATCATTCCGCAAAATCAATTAATTGATGTGGAAACAGTTCAAAACCCAGAAGTGAAAATCAACATTCCTGCTGATGTGGTTGAAAGGATTGCCCTAGCAAAAAGGCCAATCATTTGGGCAGGAAATGGGGTCATTGCCTCAGGCGCATCAGGGGAACTGCAAAAGCTGGTAGATAAAATTCAGCCTGCGGTCGTTACAAGTGAATCCGGAAAAGGGTCTATCCCTGAAAACCACCCGCTTTGCATCGGCAACTTCGCGTTTTTCCCTCAAGTGGAGGAACTATTGAAAAAGTCGGATTTACTTATTAGTGTCGGGGTCCGTTTCCGTAGCAGTGAAACGAATGGATGGACACTTCCAATACCGGAAAATCACATCAATATTGATTTGAACCCTCATGCCTTTAATCGTAATTTTGATACATTGTATACACTGAACGGGGATGCCAAGGCAGTTTTACAAGAGATTAATAGTCTTTTAGCCAATAAGGAGATACATCCGGATACAGATTATGTCGATGAAGTGAAGTCAGTCCGTCAGGCTGTACGTGATGACCTTCGGAGCCAAATTGGGCCTTATGGTGAAGTGGCGGATATTATGCGTGAACAGCTACATGAGAATACAGTTTTGGTGACGGACGTAACCATCCCTGGATACACTTGGGGAAATAAATTGTTCGATATTTATGAACCAAGAAACTACCTCTACATGACAGGTGGCGGAATCGGACAAGGTTTGCCAATGGCGATTGGCGCCCAAATTGGTCAGCCAGAAAAGAAAGTGGTTCTGATTGCTGGTGATGGTGGATTCATGGTGAATTCAAGTGAGATGATCTCAGCGATTCAGGAAGATGCGCCGATTATCGTTCTATTATTCGATGATGGCGGCTACGGGATCTTAAGATACTATCAAGAAGCGGCATATGGCCGGCGTATATCGGTAGACTTGAAAAATCCAGATTTCGTCATGCTGGCAAAATCAATGGGCTTCGAATCAGAGAAAGTTCACTCGGTGGAAGAGTTCAAGGTGGGATTAGCGAATGCCATCGCAAGCAAAAAGCCTTATATGGTTGTAGTCGATGTAGAAGCAGTAGGCGTATTGGAATACAAGGATTCGGACGAATATATCGCATCTTTCCGTCCAAAAAAGGGATAGATTTCCGCCGAAATTTAACATTCATCCCCCGCTTCTAAAGTGGGGGAGCGTAAGCCATACTTGGAGGTACAAAGCTATGACAAAAGAGTTAAAACACTATATAAATGGGCAATGGGTAGAATCTAGTAACCCGACCAAACTTGATATTATTAATCCCGCTACGCAGGAAGTCATTGCCAGGGCACCGAGTGCTACGAAGGAAGAAACAGAAGAGGCAATCAAAATAGCAAAAAGAACGTTTGAAAGTGGGATATGGTCTGATCAATCCCCGCAGGAGAGGGCGGCTGTTTTACTTCAGATTGCTGATCTATTACAGGAAAACATAGATGAATTAAGAGATTTAGAAGTCCAGAATAATGGAAAAACAAAAAGAGAAGCAGAGTCGGATGTTGAGGAGGCTGTGAATACATTTCGTTATTATGCAGGTCTGCTGAATGTGCCAAGCGGCCAGGTTTATGAAACCTCAGGAAATATGCAGACATTGATCATTAAGGAACCGATGGGCGTTGCGGGATTAATCGTCCCTTGGAATTTCCCCTTATTGATGAGTGTATGGAAGATTGCCCCGGCACTTGCGGCTGGTAATAGCATTCTTCTAAAGCCGGCGGAAATTACTCCGATGACAGCAGTAAAATTGTTTGAACTGATTGATCAGTCCGATTTACCAAAGGGAGCAGCTGCCCTCATTATGGGAGATGGACCGGTGGTTGGCCAAACGATTGCTGAAAGTGATGATGTAGATATTGTTTCCTTTACTGGAAGCACAGGGGTCGGCCGGCATATCATGCAGGCCGCAGCCGGAAATATGAAAAAAGTGTCCCTTGAGCTGGGAGGGAAATCTCCGAATATCATTTTTGATGATGCCGATTTGGAAACAGCCGTTGATTACTCTTTATTTGGCATTTTTATGGGATCTGGTCAAGTTTGCTCTTCTGGGAGCCGGATTCTTGTCCAAGAAGGACTCTACGATGAATTTGTAACGAAATATATACAAAAGGCAAAGAAGATTAGAGTAGGTCCTGGAAATGATGAGCACTCCCAAATGGGGGCTATTGTAAGCGAAAAGCATTTTAGAAGCATTCTAAATTACATCCAGATTGGTAAAGAAGAGGGTGCGAACCTTGCTCTTGGCGGAAATGGAATCGAGAGTAACGATTTGGAAGATGGATTTTTCATTGAACCTACTGTCTTTACCAATGTAACAACTGATATGCGGATTGTCAGGGAAGAAATCTTTGGCCCTGTCGTTACCATACAGAGATTCAAAGATGAAGATGAGGCAATCAAGATTGCCAATGACACAGAATATGGACTTGCAGGTGCTGTTTTCTCTACTGACCAAAACAAAGCCTTACGTGTCATCAAAAAGGTTCGTGCCGGGATTACTTGGGTAAACGCTTACCATCTTACAACTATTCAAGCTCCATGGGGCGGATATAAACAAAGCGGCATCAGCCGAAGCCTTGGCACGTATGGATTGGATGAATACCAGGAAACAAAACAGATTAACATTAATCTGGATCCTGCGCCTATTCGCTGGTTTGAATAGTAACTTATTTTTTTAAGGTATTAACAACATATTCGTAGTGTTAATAGTATTTTTAATAGTGACTGCATGATGCTTGAAAGAAGAAATTCTTGGGAGGTATTGGAATGTCTAAACCATATTTAATTGTTGAGTGGAATGATACGGAAACGGATGCACAGGGGTGGCTTGTTGTTCATAATTTCGTAAAAGGCTATACAGGTGGCGGTACGAGAATGCATCCGACAGTAACAAAAGAAGAGGTTGAAAGATTGGCCCAAGCAATGGCTTATAAGTATGTAGCTAGTGACAGCGGAACGACCGGAGGATGTAAAGCTGGTATTAAGTATGATTATAAAGCTCCAGATGCTTATGCCGTTTTAAGAAGGTTTTTAATTGCCATGATGCCTTATATTGATAGCGGGGTATCTTTAGGAAGTGACCTAGGTACGAAATACGAAGATGTCCTCCAAATCTTTAACGAATTCGGCATCGACATTCCTCTAACGCAGTCAATGAAAAAAGACCCTGCTGTCCTTCAAGGGATCAAGGATTTTGATGGACTGATGAAAACAAGAATTGATGGATTGCTTTTAAATGATGCCGTCACAGGATATGGTGTTGCATTTTCAGCCGATGAAGCTTGGAAGTTTAAAAATGGTAAGGACGGCGCGAAGGTTGTTATCCAAGGCTTTGGTTGTGTGGGGGCAAGCTGTGCATTAAAACTTTCTCAATTAGGTTACAACATCGTCGGAATTTCAGATGCGAACTTGTTGCTCACATGTGAAGAAGGATTGGATATCCAAAATCTTATTGACCATAAGAATGTATATGGAGAAATGGACCAGGCTTATTTTGAACCAACCTATACGGTAAGACCGAACTCTGAGTGGCTCGATGTGGATTGCGATATTCTTATCCCATGTGCATTAGAGGACGTGATCAACAAGTCTAATGCTGACACGGTTAAAGCGAGTTTGATTGTTGAAGCTGCTAATATACCAGTATCTTCCGAAGGAGATGAAATCATCAAACAAAGAGGCATTGACATCGTTAATGATTTTGTTGCGAACCTAGGGGCAATAAGATTTTATGACGCTGTTATTTTTGGACTGGTCAAACCAGACCCGCAGGCAGTGATGGATGATATTGAAAAGCTATGCCGAAAAAATACCAATCAACTATTTTCAGAAGCGAAGAAACAAAACCGATATCAGCGGGATGTTGCGTATGAAATTTTTAAACCTGAAGTCAGTGATTTAGTAGAGTTTACAAGCATGTCTGAAAAGGAAACCGTCAGATAAGCAGATAATAAAAATTGGTCATGATTTGCCCTATCCCTTATACGGATAGAAAAAATACAGGGGGAATTAGATGAAACCAGAACAAGGGAGTCAACCAAAAGAATTAAAACGTTCGATGAAAAGCAGGCATTTATTTATGCTTTCCATAGGGGGAGTCATTGGAACTGGTCTTTTCCTAGGATCGGGGTATGCGATTGGTGAGGCCGGACCTTTCGGAGCTATTACCGCCTATTTATTCGGCGGCTTGCTCATGTACTTGGTTATGGTTTGTCTTGGGGAGCTATCCGTCGTAATGCCGGTTTCCGGTTCATTTCAGGCCCATGCAGAGCGGTTTATCGGCCCTGCCTCTGGGTTTATGATTGGCTGGACTTACTGGCTTAGCTGGGCCATTTATGTAGGACTAGAGTTTATTGCAGCCGGTTTGCTGATGGCCAGGTGGTTTCCAGATGTACCGGTATGGGTATGGTGTGCCGTTTTCTCCTTACTTTTATTCGGTATAAATGCCTTGACTACAAGAAGCTTTGCTGAGATGGAGTACTGGTTCTCTGCCATTAAAGTAGTAGCTGTTCTCTTTTTTATTGTCGTTGGCGGGGCAGCGATTTTCGGTTTGGTTCCTATAAAGGGACAATCGGCCCCCTACCTTTCAAACTTTTTCGGTGACGGAATATTTCCAACAGGTTTCATCGGTGTCTTTATATCCGTGATGACAGTCGTTTATGCCTTTATGGGTTCAGAAATTATGGGAGTTGCAGCGGGTGAGACAGAGGATCCCGAAAAGAGTATCCCAAAAGCAATCCGGAGTATCATCGTCCGTATTTTACTTTTCTATGTACTGGCCACTTTTGTCTTATCAGCCATTGTTCCGTGGAAACAGGCGGGTGTGCTCGAAAGCCCATTTGTAACTGTATTTGATATGACAGGAATTCCTTATGCGGCTGATATTATGAACTTTGTTATATTAACAGCGATACTTTCAGTGGGAAATACAGGTTTGTTTGCTTGTACGAGAATCCTTTTTTCACTTTCCCAAAGCGGTCAGGCTCCGCGAGCATTCGGTAAGGTAAACAAACGCGGTGTTCCTATGAACGCATTGCTTGTGACACTCGCCTTTGCTTTGCTTTCCTTGCTTACCAGTGTGATAGCAGAAGAAACATTATTTGTTGTCCTGCTTGCGATCAGTGGTGTTGGAGGGGTCGTTACGTGGATGGCCATTGCGTTTGCACAGTATAAATTCCGCAAACAGTTTATTGCGGGTGGCGGAAAGCTTGCGGATTTGAAATATAAAGTTCCTTTCTTCCCGCTAGTTCCAATTGTCTGCATTCTCATGTGCGTAGGAATCGTCGTGTTTACTGCTTTCGATCCGGCACAGCGGACATCGCTTTATATAGGATTCGGCTTTGTTGTCGCTTGTTATGTTTTTTACTACTTTAAATTTACAAGAAAGAAAATGGATACAACCGTCCTAACAAATGGGGAGCCCGATAAACTAGTGCAATAGATTTAAAAAAGTCTAGTGGTGTATGGATAAAAGATGGGCATCCAAAGATCAGACACCTTTCCAATTCAAAGAGAAAATGGTTTAATGGGGTTTTAATTGTCAGAAGGTTCGAATATTGGCTATCCAAATAAAACATATCGTTTACTGAATTACATGTATCTATTCTAAACTAGGATGGTGAAATATGAACAAGAAGGTATATCTATTAACTTTAATACCAGCCTTGGGTTCACTTTTTGTCATTAATCGAGTGGAACCCTATGTACTTGGATTGCCATTTGTCCTTTTTTGGGCTATATGCTGGGTTGGCCTGACATCTTTGTTCTTGATCATTGCTAATAAGCTGGATCCAGCGAATAAGGAGGAAGAAGAATTATGAACGCAGCCCTTCTAGTCATCCTTTTTTTCCTGGGATTGTGTATTTGGTTAGGGCTTCAAGCCCGAAAAGGGAAAGAAATGAATATGGAGCAGTGGTCTGTCGGTGGACGGGGTTTTGGAAGTCTTTTGATGTTCTTTTTGTTAGCGGGTGAGATGTTTACTACCTATACATTCCTGGGAGCAAGTGGTGGTGCTTATCGATCCGGCATGCCTCCTGCCCTATACGCTTTCAATTGCTTCTACTTTGTAATCGCTTACTGGCTGCTGCCGCCTATTTGGAAGTATGCTAAGAAAAATAAAGTCCTATCCCAATCAGATTTTTACGAGAAAAAGTATAACAGTCAGGCACTTGGCATTCTCGTATCAATCATAAGTATTGTTGCCGTTATCCCTTACTTAGTGATGCAGTTAAAAGGATTAGGAATTATTGTATCTGAAGCGTCCTATGGTTCTATTTCTCCTCACACGGCAATCGTCGTAGCGGTTATTGCTGTTACCATTTATGTAACGGTATCTGGGATGCACGGAGCCGCATGGACAGCCATTATTAAAGATATCTTGATCTTAGCTGTTATGGTCTTTATGGGGTTTTATTTCCCTTTTCATTATTACGGCGGCATAGAGCCGATGTTTGAAGCAATTGATACCGCCAAAACTGGATTTTTACTATTCCCAGAACAAGGATTAAGCATTTCGTGGTTTGTTTCGGCTACGATCATGACAGCACTGGCATTCTACATGTTTCCACATATGATGGCGGGGATATTCTCAGCTAAAAGTGGAAAATCACTGCGTATAAATGCAGGGGTAATGCCTATCTATCAGATTATTATCGTTTTTTCTTTGATCATCGGTTTTTCTGGTGTTTTACAAGTGCCAGATTTAAAGGGGCCAGATACAGATTTAGCCTTATTTAAAATGGCGAAATTGTCTTTCGACCCTTGGTTTGTCGGGGTCATTGGGGCAGCTGGAGCCATGGCCGCCCTTATCCCGAGTTCTTTGGTATTGACGGCGGTTTCAACGATTCTTTCTAAAAATATATATAAAGCATGGAAACCGAACACAACAGATCAACAGCTGGCAAAGCTGGCCAAAAGGTTTGTGCCGATTATAGCGTTGGTAACACTTTTCTTTACATTTAATGGAGGGGAATCGATTCTTACGCTATATCTTATGTCTTATAGCTTTATGGTTCAGTTATTTCCTGCTTTGTTTTTTAGCCTTTGGAAAAGGAACCCAGTTACCGTTCAAGGGGCCTTCGCTGGAATGATTGTTGGCAGTATCATCGTCATTTATTCAACCATTACAGAAATGTCACTTGCAACGTTATTCCCGTCATTTCCGAATGTCATTAAGGATTTAGATTTAGGATTAGCCGTATTAATTATCAATATTGCTG
This sequence comes from Neobacillus sp. NPDC093182, assembly GCF_044754045.1. NCBI lineage: Bacteria > Bacillati > Bacillota > Bacilli > Caryophanales > Bacillaceae > Neobacillus > Neobacillus sp. NPDC093182. The sequence goes on along the minus strand of NZ_JBIVOI010000002.1, from coordinate 539,972 downwards.
TAACGTTGGGAGTAAGTGTTGTAACGAAGAAGTCGGCGGCAAGAGTGGATGATGACACTACTATTAGTAATCTAGTATGAAAAAAAGACTAAAAAAGATTGATAGAAGGAAGAGTATAGGAGGTTTATCGATGCGCCATTTGAATTACATTAACGGCCAATGGCAAGAACCAACTACAAATGAATATAAAGAGAATCTTAGTCCACATAATGGAGAAGGCTTGGGGGAATTCCCATCTAGTGCAGCAGCAGATGTTCACGACGCTGTAGCTGCTGCAAAGAATGCTTTTCCTGCTTGGAAAAAACTCTCTATTCAACAAAGGGCCACTTATTTACAAAAGGCTGCGGCTATTTTGAAAGAAAACATAGAGGAAATAGGACGGGATCTAATTAAGGAAGAAGGAAAAGCGTTTTCGGAAGGGATGGGGGAAGCGAATCGCGCAGTAAGCATCCTCGAATATTTTGCAGCTGAAGCACGGCAGCCACTTGGAGATGTTATTCCGTCCGCGAGTGAGAAAACATTTTTGTATACGACCCGTACACCCCTGGGTCCTATTGGGTTAATTACACCATGGAATTTTCCCATTGCCATTCCAGTTTGGAAGATGGCACCAGCACTTATATACGGAAATACAGTGGTGATTAAGCCTGCTGATTTAACACCGAAATCTGTCTATCGTGTTATGAAAGCTTTTGATGAAGCTGGTCTGCCAGCAGGTGTCCTTAATTGTGTATTTGGCAGAGGATCTGTTATTGGAAATGAATTGGTGAGACATCCAGATATAAAAGCCATTTCTTTCACCGGTTCGAACCAAGTCGGACGGCAGATTCAAAAACAGGCTGTAGAACACGGAAAAAAGGTACAGATGGAAATGGGGGGAAAGAACCCGCTAGTTGTTCTAAATGATGCAGATCTTGAAAGAGCGGTTGAACTAGCTGTAGGCGGAGCATTTAAATCTATCGGTCAAAAATGTACAGCAACGAGTCGTGTGATTGTCGAAGAAGGGATTTACGAGTCATTCCGTGGTAGGCTTGTAAAGCGTACGAAGGAATTAACAATTGGAAACCCGCTAAACGAGGGAACAGTTATTGGGCCGGCCGTGTCAAAAGCACAGCTTGATGGGGTGCTCGAAATGATTGAAACGGGGAAATCAGAAGCAACACTGCTTTGCGGTGGAGAGATCCCGGAAGATGAAGAATTAAAGAATGGTTTTTATGTAAAACCAACAATCTTTGAAAACGTACCTAAAGATGCTCGGATTGCCCGTGAGGAAATTTTCGGTCCAGTTCTTACATTGTTTAAAGTCAAAGATTACGAGGAAGCAGTGGAACTGGCAAATGATACAGAATTTGGTCTTAGCGCAGCCATCTGCACAAACAACTTAACATTGGCCCGCAGGTTCGTTGAAGATGCGGAAGTGGGACTTGTACATGTGAACTCGGAAACTTCGGGAGCAGAACCACAAATGCCTTTTGGCGGATATAAAAATTCTAGTTCCGGCAGTCGTGAACAAGGAAAAGCTGCTATTGAGTTTTATACAGAAGTGAAGACTGTTTATATGGATCCAATGTAATTCTTACTACTCAACAAAGAAAATCAAAATGGAGAGGGGTCCTAATGAAAATGTATGATTTTGCAATAGTTGGCGGAGGAATTGTTGGTTTATCAACAGGGATAGCCATTTATGAGCGTTTTCCTAATGCAAAGGTAGTCGTAATTGAGAAGGAATCCGTTGTTGCCGAACATCAAACAGGGCATAACAGCGGTGTAATTCATTCGGGCATTTATTATAAGCCCGGTAGTATCAAAGCTCGTTTTGCCCGCCAAGGAAGTAAATCGATGACTGCATTCTGCCAAACACATGGTATAGACCATGATATTTGCGGGAAAGTCATTGTTGCAACCAAACAAGAGGAAATACCGATTCTTGAGAATTTATATAAACGAGGGCTGGAAAATGATTTAGCTATTCATAGAATCGGTCCAGATGAATTAAAGGAAATTGAACCACATGTTAATGGTATAGGAGCAATACGTGTTCCGATGGCCGGCATCGTAAATTACAGACAAGTCAGTGAAAAGTTCGCCGAAATTATCCGAGAGAGTGGCGGAGAGATTCGTCTAAATACAAAAGTGGAGAAAATGCACGAAGAATCGGATCAAGTAATCATTGAAACGAATCGCGGAACATTAAAAGCTGGAATGGTCATTAACTGTGCTGGGCTTCACAGTGATCGTGTGGCACAAGCAACAGGATATAAAACAGACATGAAGATTTTGCCTTTTCGAGGCGAGTATTACAAATTAAAACCTGAAAAGCGCTATCTAGTAAAAAATTTAATTTATCCGGTTCCAAATCCAAAGTTCCCATTTCTGGGGGTCCATTTTACACGAATGATCAGCGGTGAAGTTGATGCGGGACCAAATGCTGTGCTTAGCTTTAAACGGGAAGGATACAGAAAGACAGATTTCAATGCAAAGGATTTGATAGAATCATTAAGCTTTCCTGGATTATGGAAAATGGCAGGGAAATTTGCGAAGGAGGGGCTTGATGAATATATTCGCTCCTTCAGTAAGAAACAATTTACAAAGAGCCTTCAGGAACTGATTCCCGAGATCCAAGAAGATGATTTAATTCCTGCACCTGCTGGAGTCCGTGCTCAAGCATTAAGGAGCGATGGAAATATGGTGGATGACTTCCATATCATTCAAGGGAAACGAACAATCCATGTATGTAATGCGCCATCTCCTGCTGCAACCGCTTCAATAGAAATCGGAAAAGAAGTTGTGAATAGAATACCAGAACAAACAAACTTAAAAGAAGAAGTATTAGTTTAACTAATACTTTCGGGAGGAAGACCTATTATGCTAAATGGCAAAACAATTTTTATTGCAGGTCACGCCCGTCTGCCGCAAGGAATGGCAGCAAAAAGTGTCTTCGATACGTTAACAATCACAGCTGAAGTCGATCGTATATATGGCGTAATAGTAGAGGCGTCTTGTACGTTAGCAACCGAACAGGGGAGCGACTTTATTGGCCGTATATTAAAGGGCGTTAGTCTATATGATGGAGTGGAAGGCGCAATTGAAGAAATTGAAACCTATTACCGAGGCAAGGCAACAAATGCTCTTGTTGCGGCATTAAAGGATCTAGACCTTCATTTCCGTCAAATAAAAACGGAAGAAAAGCAAAAGGTAATATAATTGTTTTCAAATTATTCGAAATAGTCTGTTGACAATCTAGCGTATACAAAGTATATTAAAAGTAGTCAATTATTACTAATACTTCCATTCTCTGAATAACACCCTTTCAGATCCATGGATAGATTATTAATACTTGGAAACAGGAAATATAAATAACAATTAACTGCTAATTCATTGTGACTCTATTAACCATAGAGCTGTGAAGTGAATATAAGCCAGTTGTACAAAGAGTCCCGCTATTTTTGGGTACTTTGTGCAGCTGGCTTTTTATATTTCTCGACATCCATATTTTAACAATCTTACACAAAACTGGAGGAATGAAAGATGGTAATCGCAGAAAAACAAAAAGGGAAATTCGAAACAAAAACAAACATGTATGAAGTGGAAATTCACCCGCAAACAGACCGTTTATACCACATTCAGCTTTCGAAAAAGGCCATTCAAGGGTTTTTGGATACCGTCAAAGCAGAGAATTATTCTGTCCTGCATTTAGAATATACACCCTATTCTCGACTGATTGTCTCTTCTATTCTATTAGATCATGTTGGAGAGGAATTCGGCGAGTTACTTCGAAACATCGTTCATGACCGTGAATCTGGCGGATTTACTATTGGTTTGGATGGTGTTACTGAGGATACAGACGAATACGTTATTTTCTCTACTGCTATTTCTTATTTATTAGGTTCATCAAACTTTGATTCAATGTCTGGTAAATATTATGCACGCTTTTCTGTCAAACATACCGATAACAGTGACTCCTATCTCCGTCAAGCCTATCGCTTATTTACCCTTCATACGGATGGGACATTTGTAGATGAGCCGACAGATTGGCTGTTAATGATGAAAATGGTAGAAGAAAATGCACGCGGTGGTGAATCTCGATTATTACACCTTGATGATTGGAAAGACCTTGATAAGTTTTCAACTCATCCATTGGCAAGCCATAAGTTTACTTACAAAGCACCTTCTAGTAAAAATGTAGATCAGGAAATCCAGCGCTTAACCTTCTTCAATTACAATAATAAGCCTGGTGCATGCTTCATCGACCAATTTGTCTATCCTGAAACCATTGAAGAAGCTAAATATCTTCGTGACCTTTCACATTCAATGGAGACCGATGAAAGTGTTACAGAACTCGAACTTCCAGTCGGAGATTTAGTAGTTGTGAACAATATATTCTGGTTACATGGCCGTGCAGCCTTTGAGGTAAATCCCAACTTGAACCGCGAATTACTACGTCAGCGAGGACGTTTTAAACAGTAATCGTTTCAAAAGACAAGCGCCGCCAGGATTTTGTCAAAAATCCAATTTTCTTTTTCTGGGAGTGATTATGATTGACACCGTTTAAACATTTATTTAGTCCAGTTGAAATTGGCCATACTGAATTGAAAAATAGGATTCTAAGTACGGCACACCAAACAAATCATGTTAGGAATGGAATCCCTACATTGGATATGACTGCCTATCATGTAGAACGCGCAAAGGGCGGTGCCGGATTACTTATACTAGAAGCCGCCGCCGCACACCCATCGGGGATGCTGACAACCAAGACAATTGCCGGATATGATAAAAAGGTTGTCCCTGCTTACCAGGGGCTTTCCAATGAATTGCATAAATACGGAGCGAAAGTATTTTCGCAATTATTCCATGGCGGCAGGGAAGTAGTTTCAAGTGAGTATCGGAATGCGGCTTGGGCACCGTCAGCGGTTCCGAGCCTCAGGTTCAGTACGATGCCCAAACCGATGAGTATTGAGGAAATTAAAGATGTAATTGAAGGATTTGCACTGTCAGCTAAATTTGCGAAGGAAGGCGGGCTGGATGGTGTAGAAATCTGCTGCTCACACGGATACTTGCCCGCACAGTTTTGGTCGGAGCAGACCAATCATCGTACCGATGAATATGGGGGATCGTTTGAAAATAGAATGCGCTTTATTGTCGAAGTGATGGAGCGGGTCTGGCAGGAAGTTGGGAGGGACTTTACGGTTGGAATCCGTATGAGTGCAGATGAAATGACAATGGATGGAACAACCGTAAAAGATGCCGTACAAATTGTTGAATATTTGGTCGACAGAGTAAGAGTGGATTTTATTGATATCACCTCCGGAGATTCCAGTACATTTGCCGGATCCACCCATATTGTGCCGCCATCTCCTATGAAGCATGGTTATAACACACCCTATTCATTTAAAATTAGAATGGCTGGTGCTGTACCGGTTTTCGTCGGCTCGCGTATTGTAGATCCGGCAGAAGGGGAGAAGATTGTGGCAACAGGAAAAGCAGATGTTGTCGGCATGACTCGTGCATTAATTGTAGATCCTTACATGCCTAACAAGGCAAAGTCAGGCAATCTTCAGCAAATTGATGCCTGTTTAGGCTGTTTACAGGCTTGTATCGGGCATTATCACAATGGTTTAACCATCGGCTGTGTTCAAAATCCCTCAGCAGGCAGGGAAAATGAAGTGCAAACACTTAAGAAAAGCCTAAGAGACAAGAAGAAAGTTCTTGTGATTGGTGCTGGACCAGCAGGCATGCAAGCAGCGGCTTCATTAGATGAACTTGGCCATAAGGTTATTCTGGCAGATAAGGCGGACAAAATCGGCGGATTATTGAATACATTAAAAAAGATGCCAATGAGACATGAGCTTGCTGAATCGATGCTTGATAATTATACGCGAAAAATATCTGCTAGTAACGTGAACGTTACGCTTGGAATGGCTTTACAACCAGATGATATTAACAAAATTTCACCGGATGCCATTATCTGCGCCACAGGATCAAGACCGTATACCCCTAATATTCCAGGAATCCATGATCCGCGTGTAATGATGGTGGAAGAGGTGTTTCATCATCCGAATAACCATATTGGGAAAAACGTTATTGTATTTGATTTTGCCGGTGATTGGCCAGCCATGGAAGCGGCGATTGATTTGGCGGAAAAGGGGCATATCGTCACGCTAATTACTGCAAGGCTGCATGTGGGTGAAGGCGTGCCTCAATACTTACGAAATGAATATGTAAAAAAGCTTTATCAACTAAACGTAAAAATGATGCCACACTATGATTTAGGAGAAATTAAAGGGGACCGTGTTGTCATTAGAAATCTATTCTCATATGAAAAAGAGACAATGGAAAATTGGGGTTCTATTATTCTTTCGCACGGTCGTGTACCAAATAGTGAACTATATGAACAAATGAAGAAATTAGCACCTGAAGTATGGCAAATCGGTGATTGCTTGGCGCCGAGAACAATAGAAGAGGCAACTTTTGAGGGTATGTCTATAAGTTTGCGATTAGGAGTCCAAGACAATGGAAATCTTTCCATTTCAACTAGTAAAGGGCTTCTAACGAAATAATATTGAAACCCTCAAAGTTTTTAAAAATAAGAGCTTGAATGTATGGGATGAGCAGGAGGTGGGAGTTTTTGAAAGGAGCTTTGGAAGGTATAAAAGTATTGGATTTAACGAGGGTACTGGCGGGTCCATACTGTACGATGATTCTTGGGGACCTTGGAGCAGATATCATGAAAGTGGAGGCTCCGGGAGGCAGTGATGAAACGCGGGGCTGGGGGCCGCCGTTCCAAAATGGTGTAAGTGCCTATTATTTATGCGCTAACCGCAATAAGCGCAGCATCACCGTAAATCTGAAAACCGAAGAGGGAAGGGAAATCATTCGCACTTTAGCCAAAGATGCGGACGTAGTGATTAATAACTTCAAAACCGGTTCAATGGAAAATTGGGACTTGGACTATGACTCTTTGAAAGCGATCAACCCGAGGCTGGTATATTGCTCCATCACAGGCTTTGGCGAAACGGGACCATATCGGCATTTGCCGGGCTATGATTACATTATTCAGGGAATGAGTGGACTGATGAGCATTACCGGGAATGATGGAAGTGGGCCAATGAAAATTGGCGTAGCAATGGTTGATATTTTAACAGGTTTATATTCTGCCATTTCGATTGAAGCAGCATTACTGGAAAGAGAGAAATCCGGACAAGGGCAAAAAATAGATATGTCGCTTATGGATACGGCGGTAAGCTCACTCGCCAATGTAGCAAGCAATTATCTTATATCTGGAGCAATCCCAAGAAGACTTGGTAACGACCATCCAAATATTGTGCCTTACTCAACATTCAGGGCAATGGATGGAGAAATAATCATTGCAGTTGGTAACAACCGGCAGTTTGCCACCCTTTGTGAAGTAATGGGAATAAGTGAAATTGCAGCAGATGAACGGTTCCATACCAATGAAGCAAGGGTTAATAATAAACTTGAACTCACTGGCATTTTAGAAAACCTGCTGCAAATCAAACCAGTCAATGAGTGGATGGAGCTGTTTTCACAGCATAATATTCCGTGCGGTCCTATTGCGATGATGGATCAGGTATTTAATCATCCACAAGTATTGGCCCGGGAGATGGTCGTTGAAGTGGATCACCCGGAAGCTGGTTCAGTCAAGCTAGTCGGCTCGCCCATTAAACTGTCAAGAACGAAGACAAAAATAGAACGTCATCCCCCGATTGCTGGGGAACATACCGTTGAAATCTTGGAGCAGGCGGGATATTCACACGTGGAAATTGAACAATTAAAAAAGAATAATATTATACAAATTTACCAGGAGGCCTATACGCTATGAATTTTGAATTTTCGGAAGAGCAGGTAATGTTAAGAAAAATGGTTAGAAGTTTCGTAGATAAAGAAATTATTCCAAATATGAAAGAATGGGACGAGCAAGGGAAATTCGATCCGATTATTTGGAAACGATTAAGTGAGCTGGATCTTATGGGTGTTTGTATTCCTGAAGAATATGGCGGAAGCGGCATGGATTACAATTCACTCGCCATTGTTTGTGAAGAAATGGAAAGAGGCGATACTACTTTCCGTACCGCTGTATCCGTTCACATCGGCTTAAACAGTTTAACACTACTGCAATGGGGTAATGAGGAACAAAAACAAAAATATCTCGTTCCGCAGGCAAAAGGTGAAAAAATCGGCGCCTTTGGGTTAACGGAACCAGGGGCAGGTTCAGACGTGGCGGCCCTTCAGACAACTGTAGTAAAAGACGGGGATGACTATATTTTAAACGGTTCGAAAACTTGGATTTCCCTTTGTGATGTAGCGGATCATTTCATTGTGTTTGCCTATACGGATAAATCGAAAAAACACCACGGTATTTCTGCATTTATTGTGGAGCGCACCATGCCTGGTTTCTCATCAAAAGCAATTAAAGGCAAAATGGGTATCCGTTCCGGAAATACAGGAGAGTTATTCTTTGATAATGTAAGGGTTCCAAAGGAAAACCTATTAGGTTTAGAGGGTGAAGGGTTTAAAATCGCTATGGCCGCACTTGATAACGGTCGTTTTACCGTTGCAGCAGGAGCTGTAGGTCTGATTATGGCAAGCTTGGAGGAAAGCGTAAAATATTGTCATGAGCGTAAAACATTCGGCAAAGAAATCGGCCGGCACCAGCTTGTACAGCAAATGATTGCAAATATGGAAGCTGGATTGCAAATGAGCAGCTTACTCGTGTACCGTGCCGGTGAGCTTAAAAATAGGGGAGTACGTAACACAAGGGAAACATCACTCGCTAAATGGCAGGCCTGTGATTTTGCCAACAAAGCAGCTGATGACGCGGTTCAAATTCATGGGGCTTACGGGTTTTCAAGCGAATATCCTGTTGAACGATTCTTAAGAAACTCAAAAGCACCTGTTATTTACGAAGGAACTAGGGAAGTTCATACGATTATGCAGGCTGAATATGTTCTTGGTTATCGTGTGGATAAGTCGTTAAATAAAAAACTGCCGGCATGGCCGTATGAAAAAGATACGGTAAAGAGTAGGTAAAGGAATTCACAATGAAAGCATAGAATGAATGTAATAGACTTCCCTTGTTAACGGGGGAAGTCTATTACTGGTTTTGGCCGAACAGGTAAAATGTCCCTTAACATCACCGAATTATTGATTTAGAGATTCATATTGTTTATACAAATCCTTTAACGCTGCAATTAGCGCGTGATTGGCTTTTCCTAAATAACCCTCTTTTAACTCTTCAAGAGGCATGTCAATCCCATTTCTCAAACTATGGCCTTTTAGCAGTCTTGCAATATAATCTCTCCCATGTTCAGTTGCCAGCGTACAAGAGGCATCCACAATTACCCCGTAATATTTATCAATTTCTGCCGTAATAGTCAGTGTTTCATATATACTTCTAGCTGCCATTCCTGTAGGTAATTTCGCATGTCCAGCAATAAAAATGGTATTCATTCGAACACTCTCCTAAATGAAGATTTACTTTTAGAATAATATAAAATCGAAGAAATAGTAAGGATAATTACTGCACTCCATATAATATATAAGCTTTGTAGTGAATGTAGAAAGAATTGTAAGAGTAGGAAATGATAAAAACCTTTGTACTCTTCATTAATTGCTTTTAGTAACGTTCCAATCTTTACATTACAAACTCCGGGAACTTTTGCAGAAAAACGAACCAGCCGTTTCAACCCGACCAATTCCCCCTTTGAAAACTCCTTCTTCTTCACCGCTAACCACATCTCCACATGCATATTAAACTCCTTCACACTCTTAAACTGAGAATACTGTTACTTGCGAACAGTGCCTGGCACTGTTCGTGTTTTTTATGGTGCAAAGTATTTCTTTATACTTATAATTAAATTAACAATCTTGAGAAGAGAGTGAAAGAGAATGGAAATTTTAAAAAATGGTTGGGCTTCTTTCTTGGAAGAGGAATTTGAGAAAACGTATTACCAACAATTAAGAAAAAAATTACTGACGGAATATCAAACAAAGGTCATTTATCCGGATAAACATGATATTTTTAATGCGCTCCATTACACTTCCTATAAAGATACGAAAGTAGTTATTATTGGTCAAGATCCCTATCATGGCCCTGGACAAGCTCATGGTTTAAGTTTTTCCGTTAAACCGGGAATGAAAATTCCCCCATCTTTACGGAATATCTATAAGGAACTTCAGGAAGATGTGGGGTGCTCTATTCCTAATCATGGTTACCTAGTGGAATGGGCCAAGCAGGGGGTATTGATGTTAAATGCGGTACTAACTGTCCAGGCTGGAAATGCAAACTCACATAAAGGTCTCGGTTGGGAAGTGTTTACCAATAGAGTCATAGAAAGATTGAATCAAAGGGAGAAGCCTGTAATTTTCGTCCTTTGGGGTAATTTTGCACAGCAAAAACAACAATTGATTACATCATCCCATCACTTCATTATTAAATCACCTCACCCGAGCCCATTGTCTGCCCATAATGGCTTCTTCGGCAGCCGGCCATTTTCCCAAGCCAATATGTACTTGAGGGAAATAGGGAGTAAGGAGATTGATTGGCAAATTAAAAATTTATAAGTATTAAAAATAACTGAGGCTGACCAAAAGATCGATAATCAACGACCTTTTGGGTTAGCCTCTTTTTCTTTTATTAATTGTTCTACTGCCGAAATATCTGCTGGTGCCCACTTGAGAGATTCAAGATTGTTTCTTTTTAACCAAATTAACTTGGAATGCTCACTCGGAATTGGGGTTCCTTTGACAACTTTGCATTTAATCGAAATTAAATTAATGATAAATGTTTCATATTCGTGTGTGTTGTTGTTAAAGACTTCTTTTGTTGTTTCAATTTTACATTCCAATTCTTCATCAATTTCTCTTTCCAGTGCTGAATATATGTCTTCATTTGCCTCAACTTTTCCACCAGGGAACTCCCACATATTAGGGATAGCCATTTCTGGCGATCTTAGCGCGCATAGTATTTCGTTATTTTCATTTTCAATAATTGCAGCAACGACTTTTACGAGTTTTTTCATGAAAGCCTCCAATGGTTTTATAATAATAATATCACTTTCTTTAAGATAGATTCTCATGAAAGGTAAAGGCCAAAGATACTTTTTAGAACCTTTTAAGCAGAATCCTAATGATTCCAACATAAATATATTTGTTTTTCTAAAAATAATCCTTCCTTGTGATTCCCTAAAGTGTTTCTACAATTCAGTTTTTAATGATAAAATTTCTATTACTATAGAAAAAGGTGATTAGTTGCAGAAATGTTCATGGTGTATGAGACAGTTTATTCAATCTGTTAATAATACAATAAATTTGTAATTTGCCTAAATGTATCAGTGATATTACTAAGCTGTAGACTGTAAAGCAAAAACTAATCAAACGTTTGATTAAATCGACTGGTAAACTAATCAAACGTTTGATTAACGGGTGAGAAGTCTTGGTACATCTGGTTTTGAAATCTAATTAAACGTTTGATGAACAAATTTGGCAGTCTAATGACGGAAGGGATTATCATGAAAGAGATACAAACTTTTGCAAAAAAGTATCAAGAAGAAATGGGATGGGAAATTTCTGAGGAGAGCTATGCTAAGAGTAGGGACTCTCTATTAAATAATTACATGCTTCTAACCACGGAGGTCGCCGAAGTTGCGGAAGAGCTGCGGAAGGCATTTAACCTGAAGACTTCCTATGTCGAAAATGGCATGGACGAGAAACAGGCATTTGAGTTAGCAAAGTATCAGATTAAAGATGACATGGGCAAGGAATTGTCAGACTGTCTGGCGTACATGCTGAAATTTTATAATTATTTTGGAATCGATTTAGAAGAAAGCTTTTACGATAAAATGGAAGAAGTTAAAAATCGCAGGAACAAGGATTTAGTAAAAACTGAGAAATGAAACCATTCATAAGAACCAAGATTTATTTTGTGATATCAATATAAGAATACATCAGTAAACTTAAAACGAATAAAAAGGGTTGGTCCAACGAGGACCACCCCTTTTAACAATATGGTTAAACTGTTAATTTCAACAAGAGTTCATTTTGTTCAACCGTTTCTCTAGAAGTGGCTTTAACATCAATATATTGATCAGTATTTGTAATAACCACCAATGTGGTTGTTTCATACCCCTCTGCTATTATTCGGTCCATTTCAAATTCGATGAGTAGGTCGCCTTGCTTGACGTGATCACCTTGTTTTACATGTGGTGTAAAATATTTTCCTTTCAGCTTCACCGTATCAAGGCCAATATAAATTAATACTTCAGCACCATTTTCAGACTTTATGCCAACAGCATGTCCTGTAGGAAATTGTGTCGTAATCACTCCATCAACAGGTGAATAAATTTTGCCAACTTCCGGTTCAATGGCGATTCCTTTACCTACCGTTTCGGTTGCAAATAATGGGTCGTGAATGGCACTTAATGGAACAACTTTACCGCGTAATGGACTTTTAAGGGTTTCCGGCTTTACACCAAACATATCTTGGGTAAAACCATCATCTACTTTTGAATTCTTGCCTTCAAATCCAAGTAGATATGTCAGTAGGAATCCGATGACAAAAGCTGCGCCAATTCCAATTAAATACTCCCAAATTGGTGTAAACGCAGGAATGGAAAGTACACTTGGAAGGACAAAATCATTCATTACAACTCCGACACTTCCATTGATAGCCCCGCCTATTGCGGCAGCAATGATAACATATATCATTGTTTTCCGATAACGAAGGATAATTCCGTAATTAATTGCTTCGGTTGTTCCAGCCAATGCGCCAGGAACGATTCCACTTGCTGCTAGAGCCTTCAAATCTTTATCATGTGTTTTCAGAAAAACCGCAATGCCTATTCCAACTTGAGCAAACGGAGCTGCCGCAGCCATGGCAATAATAGGGTCAGGACCAGTTGCGAGATTTACAATCGCTAATGGAATAATGGTCCAATGCAATCCCATAATCGTTAGGAAAGTCCATGAAGCACCTAAAACTGCACCTGCTAAAAGTCCGCTTTTGTCGCTTAGAAAGTTAATGACGGAACCTAATCCTTCTCCCAAGAGTGTCCCGATAGGACCAAACACCAGCATGGTTAATGGAACGAGAATGATTAATGAAATCATAGGGTTGATAAACATTTGGATATCTTTATAAATGACTTTCTTTAAAAGTCTATCTAGACCTGCATAAACAAACATGGCAATAAAGATTGGAAAAACAGTAGAAGAATAATCTGCTAATAAAACTGGAAGGCCAAAGAAGTCAATGCTCTTCACCTCGTTTTCTACAAGGTGCATTATTTCAGGAGTCAGTATAGATGCCCCAATAACACCACCTACATATCCGTTAGCACCCAGTTTAAGCGCAATGGATATTCCGAGAAACAATGGAAGGAAGTGAAAAATGGCATCTCCGGCTGCTGATAAAATGATATAGGCTCCGCTTTCATTTGACAGCCAGCCGATTGTGTCTAAAACCGATATCATTGCTTTTAAAAGTCCAGCACCGGCGAGAACGCCGATAATAGGGGCGAAACTTCCTGAGATAACCCCTAATACTTTAGCCAGTTTCGTTTCTTTTGATTGATTTGGTGAATGTATTTGATCAGGATGAACTTGTTTTTGATTACTCATAGTTGTGTACCTCACTCCCATATCCTATATCTTTTGCTTTAGTTTCCAATATTACTATCTCTGAAGGACATTAAAAATTTTTAACGCTTTCATTTGTCAAGATCATGAATTGAAAGCGTTAATGTAATATTAGTATAATAAACTCAAATGTTTAGTAGTAGGATTTATTTGATATTATCCGGACAAGATTGAGTTATTATTTGTAGCATTATTGGAGGAAGTCACACTGGAACAATCAAAGATCGTCTCAACGGCAATGAAAATACAACATATAACCAAGTTAAATACATATGTATTAAAAAAAAATCGGGAGCTTGTTTATCATCATGAAATGATTTCTATCCCTGCATTCATGCCAGGTTCAGGGGATAGAGATATTTTATTTTTGTATGACAATATGGAGCAGCAAGGACAGCTATATTCCTATATCAATGAATGGGACTTACACTATTTCGGGTATTCCTTCAGCGAAAGGGAGGATGGCTATACCATTATTATTGGCCCTTATTTAGATAAAACACCGAATCTATACCTCTTATCAAAGGAATACCATCTCTCAGGTACACAAAGTGAAGAGTTAAGGCTGATAGCAGATAAAATCTATGTACTAACTGTCGAGCAGGCAAGCAGTTATGGAAGTGTCCTTCAGCAGTTTACAAACATGATGGAGCAGGAAATGGCCCCATTAGTTATTTTGTCTGATAAAAGCAGCAGTTCTATTCGCAATCATGAGGACCAACTTAACGCTGATGAAGAAGCAGAAATAGTTAAATTGAGATATAAGACGGAAAAGAACTTTATGCATGCGGTTGAATGTGGAGATAAAAAAACGGCCCTGGCACTCATTAATTCCAAAAATATGCTGTTTTCTTTCTCGGAACGCTTTCCAAATCAGCCATTACGCAGACTAAAAAATGTCGCCATCATATTGAATACCCTGCTGCGTACGTCAGCAAGAAATAGTCATGTACCTGCTATCATGATTCATCAAATCTCAGAAAAATTTGCCTATGAAATTGAAAATGCAATTCAGGTCGAAACACTGCACCAATTAGAAGACCGCATGATCGAGGAATATTGTGATTTAGTTATTTCAAATTCATTAAGTAAATACACAACTATGACCCAGCGGGTGATTGAATATATTCGCAGTTTTTATAATAAACCAATCAATAAAGAGGAATTGGCTGCAAAACTGTCTACCCATCCCAGTCATCTCTCCCGAAAATTTAAAGAAGAAACAAAGATGACCTTAACTGCTTACCAGCAGATGTTACGAATAAACCAAGCAAAACACTTGTTAAAAACAGAGAATCTATCGGTTGAGGAAATTGCCTGGACCATAGGCTACGAAGATCCTTCCTACTTTACAAGAGTCTTTAAAAAGGAAACAGGAAGGACTCCCACTCAATATCGAGATGAGGCTGGAGAATACCAAAAGTAAATTCGATATCTAAGGAAAAGGAGAAGGGAAATAGCCGGCTGCAAGGTTTTCTTTAAATATAGATCATAATTTTTTAAGATGAAATCGCACTTTTAAAAAGCCTCCTAAAGTTCTCCCTATCTTCTGCTGTAAATGGTTTTGGCCCCTTTGTGCGCTTTCCGCTTTTTCGCGCCATCGCACTCAAATAACGTGTTTGTAATAATTGGTCAATGTTTTCATTTGTAAAGGTATACCCAGTATGGTGAAGAACCGTGCACCCTTTTGCTAAACCCAGCGAAGCCAGACCATAATCTTGCGTAATGATTATATCTCCCATTTTTGCTAACTTCATAATCCGATAATCGGCAGCATCTGCTCCAGAATCAACATAAATCGTTTCCACGCCTGATGGTTGTTCCGCGTTCGAAAAATGAGAAAAGCTAGTAACAAGAATAACAGGAATTTCAGCTTTCGTACCTTCAGAGATAATAATATCTTTTACCGGACAAGCATCTGCATCAACATAAATTTTCATTTTTATCTCTCCTGTAAATATACTCGGAACTGCCAATTAGAAAGTTACATGATTGAGGAATAGTGCGATTTATTCATTTCCACCTCATTTAGAAAATATACAACATTTAGAGGGGATAAAGAATAAGAAAAGTATATCACGCTAAACGACTAGTGTTTGCGTGGTTTTTTTTACATTAATAAATAATATCTTTAATTCGAGATATTTTACTTGACGATTCTTAAATGAAAGATATATTATGGTTACATAAAGTAACTCATGTAACAAAAATAACCTAAACATGAAAGTTATAAGAAGAAAATTATAAATTAAAAAATCATCAAGGAGTGAACTTTATGATTGAAGTAACTGTAAAGCTAAATTACGAAGGAAAAAATTATCAAACGAATGTCATTGTTAGGAAAGACACTCCAGATAATCAAATCTTGCAGATAGCAAGGGAACAAGTTAGGAAACAATGGACAAATTATCATTGAGGAATCCAGCTGTACTTGAAAGGGGATAATGCCTTGATGGAAAAAAAAGAAGTTGGAGAAAAAGCTATAGAGTACGTAAAAGACGGAATGACAGTGGGACTTGGTACAGGGTCTACCGTATATTATTTCATTTCTAAGCTTGGTGAATTAGTCCAGCAAGGACTGTCAATTAAAGGGGTCCCTACTTCTAAGCAGACAGAAAAATTAGCAATAGAGCACGGTATCCCACTTGTTTCGTTCCGAGAGATTGAGCAAATTGATGTAGCTGTCGATGGAGCAGATGAAGTTGACCTAGATTTAAACCTCATTAAAGGCGGTGGCGGTGCCCTTTTAAGAGAGAAAATTATTGCAAAGGCGGCTAAAACTTTTATTGTCGTTGCAGACTCTCACAAAAATGTAGATACTTTAGGAACTTTTCCACTGCCTATCGAAGTGGTGCCATTTGGATATAGAATGACCATGAAATACATTCGAGAGCTTGGCGGTAACCCAACGCTACGCCAAAGGCGAGGAACCCCTTTTCTTACTGACAACGGTAACTATATTATCGACAGCAGCTTTCAAGAAATTAACCAGCCAGAAGTATTAGAGAAAAATCTGAACCTCCTACCTGGTGTGGTGGATAATGGATTATTTGTAGGAATGGCGGATGCGGTTATTACCATTGTTGATAACAAACTTGTAACCAAAGCCCGAAGATAGATAGAAGAGAAAATAGTTACGAACATGGGGGAGGAAGAATAATGGAATCAATGACTTTTGTCTTATTTGGAGCAACAGGGGATTTAGCAAAGAGAAAAATTTTCCCTGCTCTATACAATTTGTACGTTGACCAAAAATTACCGCAGTCCATTTCAATAATCGGACTTGGAAGAGGGGAATATTCACACACCGATTTTCAAGAAAAAGTGAAAGACTCAATTTTGGACTTTTCACGACGCCTAGAACATGATGCTGCTACTATGGGGGGATTTTTAGATTACTTTCGCTACAGTAGATTGGATGTAAACCGTGAAGAAGATTATCAATCGTTACTTCAGTTAGTAAAGCAGCGAGAAAAGGAACTTCATTTAGAAGAAAATCGCATGTTTTATCTTTCGGTTGCACCAGAATTTTTTGACACCATTGCCCTAAATATTAAAAATAATGGCCTTGGTGAGACAGATGGGTGGAGACGATTAATTATTGAAAAGCCATTTGGTCATGATCTCCAATCTGCACGGGAACTGAATGAAAAACTAAGCCGTGCCTTTGAGGAAGAGGAGATTTATCGGATTGACCACTACTTAGGAAAACCGATGGTTCAGAACCTGGAAGCCTTGTCTTTTGCAAACCCGATTCTACGGTCCTTGTGGAATAAAGAACATATTGCAAATGTTCAAATTACTGCGAGTGAAATAGTTGGGGTTGAGAAGAGAGCGGGTTATTATGATCATGCAGGAGCAATCCGTGATATGGTTCAAAACCATATGCTGCAAATTCTAATGATGACAGCCATGGATATGCCTAAAAAAATTAACGCAGCAGGAATTAGAGATGAAAAGCGGAAGATCATGGAGGCTCTTCGTCCCTTAAAAGAAAAAGATGTTCAATACGAAATTGTCCGCGGCCAATACATCTCAGGAGAGGTAAATGGTCAAAAAGTTCCTAGCTATTTAGAAGAACCAGGGATAAATCCGTATTCCAAAACAGATACATTTGTTGCTGCCCGTTTGTGGATTGATCATCCATCATGGACTGGGGTCCCCTTTTACATCCGTACAGGGAAAAGAATGAAGGAAAAATCAACGCGGATTGTCATTGAATTTAAAAATAAGGAAAACCATCAATATAAAAATAATCAAATCAATCCTAACTTATTAATTATTGAAATTAATCCTAATGAAAATATTTCATTGCAATTAAACAGCAAAGATCCATTGAATAATGGACAGGTTACACCAATTAGGATTAATTTTTCTAATGATCAAGTAGGATTGGGCGTGCCCGAAGCGTACGAAAGACTGATATATGATGCTTTTAATGGAGATTCTACCTTCTTTGCTCATTGGAAGGAAGTTGAATTGTCATGGGAATGGGTACAGCCAATTTTAAATGCATTTGCAGAAAATCTAGTACCGCTCAATAAATATCAGTCGGGTTCTTACGGTCCCGAAGCTGCTAATTCCTTATTAAGGGAAAATGGTTTTAAATGGTGGCTAGATGAAAACATTAAAGAAAGCGAAGAAAAGGTACTAAACATCTAAGAATAGCGGGGAGGAATAACTAGAACTTTATCAAGTGTCTTAAATTTTTCTTAGTAGAAAAAGATAAAACAAATTAATAACGCAATTGGAGGAGAGCATAATGAAGGTAGGACTTATTGGTTTAGGAAAAATGGGATTAAACTTAGGACAAAATTTATTGGATCACCATCACGAGGTAGTAGCATTTGATGTGAATCCAAGTGCAGTTGAAAATATGAAGCAATATGGAGCAACTGGTGTATCAAGTTATAAAGAACTCATCCAGTCTTTGGATCATCCAAGAATTGTATGGATTATGGTCCCACATGCAGTGGTTGATTCCGTTATCGGTGAAATTTTACCCTTTTTGGAAAAAGGCGATATTGTGGTTGAAGCTGGTAATTCTCACTATAAGGAATCGATTCAACGCTACAATGAATTAAAGGAAATAGGCGTGAGATTTATGGATGCAGGTACTTCAGGCGGTATGGAAGGGGCTCGAAATGGAGCTTGTTATATGATTGGCGGTGATCCAGAAGCATGGGAAGTAGTCCAACCTCTTTTCAAAGATACAGCCGTTGAAAATGGCTTCTTATATGCCGGTAAAGCAGGAAGCGGGCATTTCTTAAAGATGGTTCATAATGGAATCGAATATGCCATGATGGCTGCTATTGGAGAAGGCTTTGAAGTACTGGAAAAAAGTGAATTTGATTTTGATTATGAAAAGGTCGCAAGAGTTTGGAATAATGGATCCGTTATTCGTTCATGGCTGATGGAATTAACAGAAAATGCATTCTCGAAATATCCAAATTTGGAAGAAATTAAAGGGATTATGCATTCCTCTGGTGAAGGAAAATGGACTGTAGAGGCAGCATTAGACCTCAAAACAGCCACACCAGTAATTGCTATGTCATTATTAATGCGTTATCGCTCGCTGGAAGATGATACCTTTACAGGAAAAGTTGTAGCTGCACTAAGGAATGAATTTGGCGGCCATCCTGTCGAAAAAAACTAAAATTAATAAAAATTGGAGGAATACATGATGAAATTTTTTATCGATACTGCAAACCTAGAGGAAATTAAAAAAGCTTATAAAATTGGTGTGTTATCAGGTGTAACAACCAACCCTTCTTTAGTAGCGAAAGAAGGCGTGAAATTCGAAGATCGTATTGCTGAAATTCTTAATGCCGTTCCAGAGGTAGAGTCTGTTTCTGCCGAAGTTACGCCGAATGCTTTGACCGCTGAACAAATGATTGCGGAAGCAAACGAACTAATTAAAATTAACGGCGGTGATAAAAATATTACCATCAAACTTCCAATGACTCTTGATGGACTAGAGGCTTGCCGCTATCTAACGAAAAAAGGTGTTAAGACTAACGTTACTTTGATTTTTAGTGTGAACCAGGCATTATTGGCAGCGCGTGCAGGGGCAACGTATGTTTCGCCATTCTTAGGACGTTTAGATGATATTAATGAAGATGGTGTAGAACTTGTCGCGAAAATTGCTGAGATGTTCCGTGTTCAAAATCTTGATTCTCAAATCATTGCAGCATCTGTTCGTCATCCTGACCATGTTACCCGTGTCGCATTGGCTGGAGCTCATATTGCAACGATTCCATTTAAAGTCATTGAGCAATTATCAAAACATCCGTTAACTGACCAAGGAATTGAGAAATTCGCTGCTGACTGGAAAACTGTTTGATGTACTGAAAGACAAAGATATATCAGTCAATGTGATTTCAAAATCAGGTACAACTACAGAGCCTGCCATTGCGTTCCGTATTTTCCGTGATTATATGGAGAAAAAGTATGGAAAAGAACAAGCTAGAAAACGTATTTATGCCACAACAGATCGTGCTAAAGGAGCTTTAAAAACACTTGCTGATGAGGAAGGATATGAAACCTTTGTCATACCTGATGATGTTGGCGGCCGATACTCTGTGTTAACCGCAGTAGGATTATTACCGATTGCAACCGCGGGGTTAGATATTGATAAAATGATGGCAGGGGCTGCGGCGGCTGCGGATAAGTATAGTAATTCGAACTTGGCAGAAAATCAAAGTTATCAGTATGCTGCAGTTAGGAATGCTCTATACCGAAAAGGAAAATCGATTGAGCTTCTAGTAAATTTTGAACCATCCCTTCATTATGTATCAGAATGGTGGAAACAGTTATTTGGTGAAAGTGAAGGAAAGGACCAAAAAGGTCTCTATCCTGCTTCTGTCGATTTCACCACGGATCTTCATTCAATGGGACAATATGTCCAAGAAGGACGCCGTGACCTTATTGAGACCGTTGTATCTATAAAAGAGCCTAAACTAGACATTACCCTTGGGGAAGAGGATTCTGATCTGGATGGATTGAATTATTTAGGCGGGAAGACCATGGACTATGTTAATAAGAATGCGGCACAAGGTACAGTTTTAGCCCATGTGGATGGTGGAGTTCCAAACCTAAGTGTCGAATTGGATCAATTAAATGAGTATACCTTCGGCGAAATGGTTTATTTCTTTGAAAAAGCATGTGGAATCAGCGGCTTGCTAATGGGAGTAAATCCTTTTGATCAGCCAGGTGTAGAGGCATACAAGAAGAACATGTTTGCACTCCTGGGCAAACCAGGATATGAAGCGGAAAGAGAAGAATTACAAAAACGTATTCCTAAATAAACTTTTGTTAGCACCCTTTTCTCAGATAAGGGTGTTTTATTATATTCAAGTATGAAACAATTCGAAAAAAAGGGAGAGAAGCCATTTAAAGATAGGCTTCTCTCCCTTTTGATTGCTATAACTAAGCTATATGCTCCATTCTAATCGTGAATTTTATATCTTCATCACTGACATTTAATAATCTTTCTAGCACAGCTAGTTTAGCCTTTACTTCCTTGACTTCAAATACATTAACGACATTTTCTTTCTTTAGGTTACCTATCATTTCTGAAACCACTTGTTTAAAAGTTTGTGAATCAACCAATAAATAATGAATTAATTCAATTGCTGCTTCTTTTTCTTGTTTATTTTTGATGGCAAAAATACTTTGGACATCAGGCTCTAATACGAAAAGAGATTGTAAATCTTCAGAAATTCTTATACTAACGTAATTTTTCTTCGTTCCATAATATTCATTATCCCTAATCCGAATTAGATCCAAACCTATCATAAATTCAATAAAAGGAGTGTTCTTATCAAGAGAACGAAACCCATTAATGTTAATATTTGATTTTTCTTCAATAAAAATCTCTTTTTCAAATCTTGTTTGAATTACTTTTGATTCTAACATATTCATTTGCCATACCTCGCTTCTAAAATAATTTTATATAAAAAGTAACATGTATACTTTTAGTAACCTAAATACATTATAGTAAACATGAGTAAAAAAATCAATTAAAGGTACGTAGGATTTTGTCGGAATGCTCATAAATAATTTTAAAACACAAGACTAATACTATTTCTAACAAGTACGGTAAATAAAAAGATGCTGGAATTAAAGGCGTTTAGCTAATAGTTGGAGGAATACCTATATGGAAAGTAATTGTGATTTTTCACCATTGAAGCAAGATTTAGAGGATGGTATTAAATATATTATTGATTCACTCCAATCCAATTTAAGTGTGCTTGGAAACGAAAACTACTGTGTATTGGGAAGTCTTGAGGATGTAAAAGACCATCTAATAAAGATTGAATCCACGGCAGCTTCCTTTTATTTAAATTGTTATTTATCATCCTTTACTGATACATATGAAGTTTTATCCAAATCTGTTCAGTACTTATCAGCACACAATCATGGTGCACTCATTGTAGTGGAACGTAGTGATTCTATTGACACCATAATTCAAAAAGGAACTGATATTGGAGCTCTTGTAACACCTAAATTATTGGAAACCATTTTTTATCCAGGGAACCCATTACATGACGGAGCTGTTTTAATAAGGGGGAATAAAGTTGTCTCAGCAGGAAATGTTCTCCCGCTGACAACAATCGTAACAGAGGAAAAAAAAATAGGAACACGTCACAGGGCTGCACTTGGTATATCTGAAAAAAGCGATGCACTTGCTCTTGTTGTTTCTGAAGAAACGGGTAAAATTTCTTTTGCGTTAGATGGGAAACTATATCCTATAAACACTAGAAACCCTATCTTGTTTAATGCATGAGAATGATTTTTAAAAAAAGGAGATAAATTTATGGTAAAAAAGCTTAAAGTGTTATTAATCTCAGTTTGTATCATTTTGATGACCCCAAGTTTGGCAAATGCACAAGTTATTCATGAAGTGAAATATGGAGATAGCTTAGGTAAAATTTCAAAACAATATAAAATTAACAAAGACGAACTTGCAAAGCTAAATGGTTTAGCAAAAAATACAGGACTAGTTCTTGGGCAGGCAATGTTAATACCCGGTTCTACATATATAGTTCAACCAGGAGAAAGCGTTTGGGAGATTGCAAAACGACATGCAATTAATGAACAAACATTAATGAACCAAAATGGGTTGAAAAGTCGAGTCATTGTTCCTGGACAAAAATTGACTATCCCCCATCCACCTAAGGTGGATGTTTGGACTGGAACCTACTTTGTTCCAAAAGATAAGAACGCGAATACTTGGATGATTAATAATTATTCAAGTACCCTCTCTAGTATTTTTGTGTTTGAGTATAAACCTGATGTACAAGGCAATCTGATTGAAGTGCAGGAGAATGAAGCACATAAAATCGCATGGAAAAAGAATCTGACTCCATATGCTACTTTATCAAATTTAAGTGAAAAGGGATTCGATCCTGAGCTAATTCATACATTAATTAGTACTGATTGGCTAAGACAAAAATTCATTAACAATATCTATTCCCTTTTGGACAGCCACGACTATAAAGGTGTTGTTATCGACTTTGAACAAGTTAGACCTAAAGATCGAAACCTCCTTAACCAATTTATTAAAGAATTAGCCCAAAAACTGCACCCAGCAGGAATGGAGGTCATGATGGCTGTTCCACCTAAAAAAGGAGATCAGGAGCCATCCTATTCTGCAGGGTATGATTATCAAACGCTTGGAAAGTATCTGGATAGGTTATTTTTAATGACTTATGATTGGCATTGGCCAGGAGGCCCATCAGGTCCAATAGCCCCCATTAAAGAAGTAAAAGCAACACTTGACTATGCTGTATCCGTTGTAGATAGAAAAAAGTTAATGCTTGGAATACCGCAGTATGCTTATGATTGGACGATAAAGGAAGAGAAACAGTCTGGAAAGGCTTATTCAACCCAGCATGCCATTGATTTATATACAGGCTATCAAAGTGCTGTGCATTATGACGAGAAGGCTGCTGCACCGTGGTTTCGCTATGTAGACAATAAGGGCATATTACACGAGGTGTGGTTTGAAGACCCGCGAAGCCTGCTTGTTAAGTTCCGATTAGTCCGCCAATATGGACTAGGAGGTATGGGATGCTGGCATCTGGGTTTAACGATGCCTCAAACTGAAGAAATGCTGTTAGAGGAATTCAATGTGCAGTAAAACTGATCCCCTTTATGAAAAATCTCATAAAGGGGTTTTTATTATTTTTCTACTATTTTCTGTTGACATATGGAGAAGATGATATATAATAAAAATATCTTTAATATGAGATATTACAATTCGAGATTCTTGATTTGAGATAAACGGGAAATTTATTTGATATCAGTCGAACGGACTAAAAAAACAAGGGAGTGTTAATAATGGTAACTTTATATATGTCACCTAGTTGTGCTTCATGCCGAAAAGCAAAAGCTGGTTTGATGAACATCATATTCCTTACAAAGAAAGAAATATCCTTTCTGAAAAGCTTAAATTAGATGAGATTAAGAATATCCTTCACTTCACAGAAGAGGGCACCGATGAAATTATCTCAACTAAGTCAAAAGCTTATAAGAAGTTAAATATAAATATCGATTCATTATCACTTCGGGAATTGTATACGATTATTGAAGAAAATCCCGGGTTATTAAGAAGACCCTTAATTCTGGATGAAAAAAGATTACAAGTCGGGTTTAATGAAGAAGAAATAAGGAGTTTTTTGCCACGTAATATGCGTATATTCCAACTTGATGAAATCTATAGCTTTTTGGAAGAAGTTCAATAATGTCTATGTGTCTCCCAGATTATTAAAAGAAAAGTTGTTATTGACTTACTTATAAATTTGTATTACTATTATCTTGAATTCAAGATTTATTAATTCAGGGTATTTAAGCAGGAGGTGTAAATATGGAAAGGAAATGTTCAAACCAGCCATTTTTGCTGTTAATGCAAACCTCAAAAGCGATTCAGGAACGAATAAGAGATGAAATGTCCAAAAATAAACTTAATATTACCGAGTTTTCTGTTTTAGAGGTACTTTACTACCAAGGAAAACAAACCATTCAGCAGATTGGAAATAGAATCCTGATCTCAAGCGGCTCAATGACCTATGTGATTGATAAACTTGAACAAAAAGGAATTATAAAAAGAAATGACTGTAGAGAAGACAGGCGGGTTATTCATATAACCTTAACGACTGAAGGAATGGAAATGATGGAAAATATTATGCCGAAGTATCAAGAAATAGTTGACTCTTTTTTTGGAGATTTAAAAGATGATGAGCGCGAGTTGATGGTCAGTTACTTAAATAAAGTTAATAACAGAGTGTAATAATAAATTTTTTTAAATTAATATCTCGAAATCGAGATAAAAAACAGGAGGAAAATAAAATGGTGAGTATTGGATTATTAATTATAAGGGTAGTGATTGGTGTGTCATTCATGGCTCACGGCGCACAGAAATTATTCGGCTGGTTTGGCGGCTACGGCTTAAAGGGTACAGGTGGCTGGATGGAGTCCCTCGGTTTGAAACCTGGTGTGATGATGGCCCTCATGGCGGGATTGGCAGAATTAATTGGGGGGTTATTGTTTACATTAGGACTTCTTACTCCTCTTGCAGGAATCATGATTGCAGCTACAATGGTAATGGCGATTGTAAAGGTTCATGCTCCTAATGGATATTGGGCAACACAAAATGGGTACGAATATAACTTGACACTGATTGCAGTGGTAATTGGTTTAGCATTAATTGGACCTGGACAATATGCATTGGATGCTTTTTTATTCTAAAATATCTCGAATTGGAGAATCCTAATTTAAAAATTTTATCAATAATTTAATTAAAAATTAGACATCATAATTTAAAAAGGAGTGTGTTCAAAATGAGTAAGAAAACAATGGGTATTCATCATATTACTGCTATTGTAGGTCATCCACAGGAGAATGTTGATTTTTATGCAGGTGTTTTAGGATTACGTCTAGTGAAACAAACGGTAAACTTTGATGACCCTGGGACGTATCACCTTTATTTCGGAGATGAAGAAGGAAAACCTGGAACCATCATCACATTCTTCCCTTGGGCAGGAGCTCGTCAAGGTACTATCGGTGACGGTCAAGTAGGAGTTACCTCATATGTAGTTCCTAAAGGTGCCATGGGATTTTGGGAAAATAGATTAGAAAAGTTCAAAGTACCTTTTACAAAAATGGAACGATTCGGCGAGCAATATTTGGAATTCGATGATCCACATGGTCTTCACCTGGAAATTGTTGAAAGGGAAGAAGGCGAAGTTAATAATTGGAACTTTAGCGGGGTAACACCAGAGGTTGCGATTAAAGGGTTTGGAGGAGCCACTCTATTATCAACACAGCCTAATAAAACGGCAGATTTATTAGAAAATGTTATGGGCCTTGAACTTGTAGGTAAAGAAGGAGATTTCGCTCGTTATCGTTCTTCAGCTGATATTGGAAATGTCATTGACCTAAAATTAACTCCGATTGGACGTGGACAAATGGGTGTTGGAACAGTGCACCACATCGCATGGCGGGCTAGTGATGATCAGGATCAATTGGAATGGCAAAAGTATGTTGCAGGGAATGGTTATGGTGTTACTCCAGTGCAGGATCGAAATTATTTTAATGCGATATATTTTAGAGAACACGGGGAAATTTTATTTGAAATTGCAACAGATCCTCCAGGCTTTGCCCATGATGAATCACAAGAAACGATGGGAGAGAAATTAATGCTTCCTGCACAGTATGAACCACACAGAGATCAAATTGAACGCCAATTGCTTCCATTTAAGGTAAGAGAATTAGACTGATTTTACGAAAGGGAATGATTTCTTTGCTTTCAATCGATCCAGCCTCATTGTCTGAAAGAGAAAATTATAAATTTCTTATAGGAAGCATTATCCCAAGACCAATTGCTTTCGTAACAACGGTTTCAAAAGATGGAATTATTAACGGGGCACCATTTAGTTATTTTAATATTGTGTCATCCAATCCGCCGATGATTTCATTATCTATTCAACGTTCAGCTGGGAGACACAAGGATACTGCGAGAAATATCATTGAGTCTAAGCAATTTGTGGTCCACATTGTTGACGAAAACAACGTTGAAAAAATAAATGAGACGGCTGCAAGGCTTCCTTCTGATCAAAGTGAGGTTGAGTTAGCTAACTTAACTCCAGTTGATAGTGTAAAGATTTCTGTACCAGGTGTAAAAGAAGCCAAAATTCGAATGGAATGCCTTTTAGAGCATTCCATTGAATTAGGCGGTTTGGATTCGCCAGGGTGTGATCATTTTATTGGGAGAATTGTTCAATTTCATATCGAAAGTGACATTTATGAAAAAGGAAGAATTGATCCTAGGGGTTTAGCAGCGGTGAGCCGATTGGCTGGGCATAATTACGCAAAAATCGGTGAGATTTTTGAAATAGAACGACCTAAATAATCTCTATGTGACCAATTTAACGAATTCCCTTTACTTCTTGGTCACATAAAAGTTCATATAAATATCCCATTAATGAAATGGAGAGGAAACGATGCAGAAAACAGCAGGCCTCCATCATATCACGGCGATGGTCAATGATGCCCAGAGGAATATCGACTTTTATGCTGGTGTGCTTGGATTAAGGCTTATTAAAAAAACAATCAACTTCGATCGTCCTGAAGTGTATCATCTTTATTTTGGAAATGAAACAGGAGACCCGGGAACGGTCATTACCTTCTTCCCTTGGGCAAAACAACTAAAAGGCCGAATTGGAACTGGACAGGTAGGTGTAACAAGTTACATTATTCCAAAGGGTTCCATTTCATTTTGGGAGAATCGCTTGAAAAAGTTTAATGTTGAATACCTTTCATCCGTTCGTTTTGGAGAAAAATATATCAAATTTAATGACCCAGACGGATTGCAGATTGAACTAGTCGAGAGAGATGAAGGACCCATCAATCATTGGAGTATTGGCGGGGTTCATGCAGAAAATGCGATTAAAGGGTTTAGCGGTGCGATTCTTTACTCTGCTCAGCCACATAAAACAACAGAAGTATTAGAAAATGTGATGGGATTAGAATGTATCGGTCAAGAAGGTGATTATCTAAGATTTAAGGCAGAAGGACATCTCGGAAACACCATTGATATTCAGCTTAACCCATCCGTCCGCGGTTTAATGGGTGCAGGTACTGTTCATCATATAGCATGGAGAGCAAAAGATGAAGAGGATTTACTCAGATGGAGATCACTTCTCCAAGACAAAGGCTACTACCCAACAGAAATTCGGGATCGAAACTATTTTAAAGCAGTGTATTTTCATGAAGAAGGGGGCATCCTCTTCGAAATAGCTACCGACCCACCAGGCTTTTCAGTGGATGAACCAGTCGCTGAACTTGGGGTAAAACTTATGCTGCCATCTTGGCTAGAGTCAAAAAGAGAAGAATTAGAAGAGACCTTACCGCCTGTAGAGGTTCGAGTTCTGGAGGGAGATTAATAATGAAACATATATTCAATAAGGGACAAAATCCGGCAAAACCAACGTTGTTACTGCTTCATGGTACTGGAGGCAATGAATTAGACCTGATGCCACTTGCAGGATTGATTGATGATGAGGCAAATGTATTAAGCGTTCGTGGGAATGTATTAGAAAATGGCATGCCTCGGTTTTTCCGCAGATTAGCAGAAGGTGTCTTTGATGAGGAAGATCTTATTTTTCGAACAAAAGAATTAAACGAGTTTCTAGATGAAGCCTCTGAAAAGTATGATTTTGACCGCGATAATATTCTTGCTATAGGTTACTCAAATGGAGCAAATATTGCTGCTAGTTTATTATTTCACTATCAACATGCATTAAAGGGTGCGGTTCTTCATCATCCAATGGTGCCGCGAAAAGGAATTGACCTTCCTGATTTAACAGGGAAATCAGTATTTATTGCAGCGGGGACAAATGATCCCATTTGTTCCCCTATGGAATCTTCAGAGCTTCAGTCTTTATTAGAAAAGGCAAAGGCGAAGGTAGAACTCCATTGGGAAAATAGAGGCCATCAATTAACCAGTCAAGAAGTTGAAGCAGCTGCAACTTGGTATCGACAGCATTTTATTATTAAATAATATAACTTAAAGGGGAATTACGAAAATGTTAAAAACTGAAATTGGAGCATTTATTTTACGAATTACATTAGGAGCAATATTTTTTATTCACGGAGTTGTTAAGTTTCAAGGCGGAATAGAAAACACGGCAGGCTGGTTTGAAAGTCTTGGCTTACCAGGGGTTACGGCATATGGAGTTGCTTTACTCGAAATTATTGGGGGAATCCTATTAATTGTTGGATTGGCAACTAGACTGGTAGCAGCATTGTTTGCATTATTAATGATCGGAGCAACAGTAAAAGTAAAACTAGCAATTGGTTTATTAGGAAATGGTCAAATGGCCGGTTATGAATTAGATCTAGCGTTCTTAGCTATTGCGGTATATCTTGTCATTAATGGAAGCAAGCTATTCTCATTAAGTAAACTACTATTTCAAAGGGATTCAACGAACGCAAAAGCAATGTAATATAAATAGAAATTTAAAAATAAGTAAATAATGGGTGGTGTAACAACATGGGTTTTTTATCCAGATTATTTGGAAATTCACCAAAAGAGGAGAATGAAAACATGACAAATGTAAAACTAGCAGTTATTTATTACAGCATGGGTGGAACAAACTATCAATTATCAAAATGGGCAGAAGAAGGTGCAAAGGAAGCTGGTGCTGAAGTAAAAGTATTAAAAGTACCTGAACTTGCTCCGCAAGCAGCTATCGAAGGGAACCCAGTTTGGAAAGCACATGTAGATGCAACAAAAGATGTACCAGAGGTTAAATTGGATGACCTAGAATGGGCAGATGCGATTATTTTCAGTGTGCCTACTCGCTTCGGTAACATGCCAGCTCAAATGAAACAATTCTTAGATACAACTGGTGGTCTTTGGTTTAATGGAAAACTTGCTAATAAGGTTGTAAGTGCAATGACTTCAGCTCAAAACTCCCACGGTGGTCAAGAGGCAACCATTTTATCACTTTACACAACCATGTATCATTGGGGTGCAATTGTCGCTGCTCCTGGTTATACGGATCCTGTCACATTTGGAGCTGGCGGTAACCCATATGGGACAAGTGTCACAGTGGGTCAGGACGGTAAAATGATTGAAGATGTTCAAGCTGCTGTAAAACATCAAGCAAAACGTACTGTTACCGTTGCAGAATGGGTAAAAAAAGCGAACCAATAAAATCTTAATTAAGTTAAAAAGCTAATCGGTGCCTTTCGATTAGCTTTTTAATTACATATAAAGTACTTTAAAACTCTTAGGAATAATAAATACAACCCAATGAAATAATAAGTAGGAAATTATGTTTAAAAATTAGGTTTTTAGGTAACATTTTATAAATCTTATAGTGCTTTCATTTAACAATAAAGGAGAAGAACGATGACTAAACAGGAACCCTTATTGAGCAAAAGAATTACCCAATGCCACAAATCCTGAACAATTGTTTGCATGTGGTTACTCTGCTTGTTTTGATGGGGCGTTACAGAACATTGCAAGGCGAGAGCGTGTCAAATTTGATTCTGAAGTAACTGCAAATGTAAGTTTCTTAAAAGATGAAGTCGATCAAGGATTCAAAATTGCTGTAACGTTACAAGTAAAAGGACAGGGGATTGAAAAAGAAAAATTACAAGAGCTTGTACAAAATGCCCATGAATTCTGTCTATACTCAAAAGCAACAAAAGGGAATATTGATGTTACTTTAGAGGTTGTAGAATAAAATATGTTACTTTGATAATTCAAGTTTGCGGGATGTGTGAAGAAAGGGAATCTATAAATCCATATGAACGGTCTACAAAGATAAATCTATAAACGCTGTTATAGAATAGGGACTATTTTAATAGTAGGTGACCCATAGTGTCTTTCAAATTTGTAAAGTATATCAAGAGTGATAATAAGGCAAAAAATGAATCCCAATCCTTAAAAACGATCTTTCAACAAGCTAGTAAATCGAGCGACTTCCATCAATTTAGTCCATTTAAAGAAAGAGACACTATTATAATTAGCTATTACAAATCATTGGTTGACACTAAAATAATTAATTATCTTCTCATTCCTAATATTCAAGAACATTTTGAAAAAATAAAGGAACCAAGTGATATAAAAAATTTAATTCCCTTTGACGAAGTTTTAGTCACAAGTGATCCGATTGAGGTGGAAAAAAAACTTACAAAGGGATACGTTATTATCCATTTTAAGGGTTCAGAAACTCAAGAGATTCTAACTATTAATATCCAAGACGATAACCTTGGTTACCGGACAAACAATGAAACAGAGAATGAATTTAGTGTAATAGGACCAAAGGTTGGCTTTGTTGAAAGTATAGCTGTAAACATTCACCTATTAAGAAAACGAATGGCCGATACTAAGTTAGTTTTTGAAGAGATAAAAATCGGTTCATTATCTAAATCAGAAATAGTTATAGCATATTTGGACGGAATTACAAATCCGCAATATATTGAAACCGTTAGACAACGACTAAATGATATAAATTTTGATGTGGTTTTCGATAGTTCCCAACTTGAACAAATTATTTCAGATAATTCCAACACACCCTTTCCGATATTCTTATCAACCGAGAGGATAGACAGGGTGGTATACGCGATGATATCTGGCCAAGTTGCGATCCTTTCAAATGGTTCACCCTATATTGTTACAGGACCATCTACCCTTTTAGATTTTTTCGTTTCTCCAGAAGATTATTATCTTTCATGGATTTTAGGCTCTTTTTTTCGAATTATCCGCATTTTTTCTGTTTTATTTTCAATGTTTTCAACTGCTATTTATGTAGCAATATTAACTTTTCATTATGAAGTTATACCTAACGATTTATTAGAACCTCTTATTAGCTCTAGAGCGCACGTTCCGTTTCCACCTGTAATAGAGGCAATTTTTTTGGAAATAACTATTGAATTGTTACGTGAAGCGGGTGCAAGACTGCCTACCAAAATTGGACAGACACTCGGAATAGTTGGAGGAATTGTTATTGGGCAAGCATCTGTACAAGCAGCATTAACAAGTAATATTTTACTTATTATTGTTTCTTTATCTGCTCTAGCTTCTTTTACGACTCCTATATATAAAATGTCAAATGCAATTCGCTTATTGCGGTTCCCATTTATTTTAGCTGCGGCAACTTTGGGAGGGTTTGGAATTATAATAGTATTTGCTCTTCTCCTAAGTCATTTATTAAAACTAAAATCTTTAGGTAATCCGTATATGGTCCCGCTTTTTCCTTTCAGAGTTAAAGATTTTAAAGACAGTTTTATACGATCATCATATCAACTTACAACGAATCGAAGTAAATTCTTAAGACCTCTTTTACCTAGTAGGTATACTCCAAGCCAAGATAAGGATGATAAGAACGATGATTGGTCGTAAGTCAAAGCTTATTTTGTGTTTTTGTGCTTTTTTATATCTAATATTGATTTTGTCAGCATGCTCTTATCCGTATCAAAAAATAATTGATGATATACAAATTCAATCGGTAATAGGGTTTGATAGAGGAAAAAAAGGGTATATTGGAACAATGCTTTTTTCAGATTTCACTAAACAAGAAAAGAATGGGGAAGGAGTAATTTTACAAGGAGAGGATTTGAAAGCAAGCATAATTATACAAGAAGCAGGTACTCAATCACCAAAACCAATCGAAATTGGAAAACTGAATCTCTTATTATTTGGAAGAGAATTAGCTGAAGATGGAATTTCGTATTTTGTGAAAACTATTTGCCGAGACCCATTAATTGGAAGTAATATGTTCTTGGCTGTTTCAGAGGGGAGAGCAGAGGAATTATTAAAGAGTGCTCAAGGTAAAAGTAGTACCTACATTTATAATTTGATAGAACATAATTACAGAAACCAAAATGTTCCTCTCCCAAATTTGCAAAGTTTTTTATTCGATTACTACGGCGAAGGCTGGGACGTATCAATCCCATATTTAAAAGTAAATTCAAAAGATAAAATTGAGATTAGTGGATTGGCGGTTTTTAAAAACGACAAACTGCAGCTCATTCTAAATCAGAAGGAAACTTTCCTATATAAAATGTTAAGAGGAAGAATAATGAAAGGAGGAACTGTATTTAAATTACATAAAGGAAATCAAGAAGGATTGGCAGCACTAAACATACTTTATGGGCAAAACAAAAAATCTGTAACATTTAGACAATCGAAAATAAAGATAAAAATGAAAATGGATATACAAGGATTGGTAAAGGATTATCCGGTCTGGTTGGACCTTAGAGAAAATAAGTATAAGCTTTTTTTAAAAAATCAATTAGAAATGCAAATGAAAGAGGATTTTGAAAATCTTTTGATAAAATTCAAAGAGTATCAAGTAGACCCGTTAGGTATAGGTGATTTAGTAAGAGCTCATTCTAAAAACTGGGATGAGAACGAGTTTTATGAAACTGCATATCGGAATGTTACCTATGAAATAGATCTCAATATTGATTTAACTCGGTCAGGTATTGGTGAGTAGTGAGGTTAAGGTGAGTGAGTATGAGTAAACAAGTTAAGGAAAGTTTAACTGTCTCTCCCTTTTTTTTATTCTTTCTTATCCATGGAACTCAAACAGGGGTAGGTTTATTGGGATTCCAAAGCAAAATTATTAAGGGTGCAGAACAGGATGCCTGGATTTCAGTAGGATTAGTAGGAATTTTTTTTCATCTTGTTTTATTACTCATATTTTCTTTGTTAAAGAACTCAAATAACGGAGATATCATGTCCTTACATCAACAATTATTTGGTAAGTTGTTTGGAAACACACTAAATGTGTTTTTTTATGGTTATACCATTTTACTTGTATCTATTGTTGTGAGGTCCTATTTAGAAGTCTTGATTACATGGGTATTTCCGAATATTCCTTTATGGATTTTATCCTTAGTAATGGTAATAGTGATTACAAATATAGTAATTGGAGGCTTTAGAGTAATAACGGGAATATGTTTTTGGGGAGTAATTATTCCCTCTTTATTACTTTTGACTATGTATTTTCCTTTTAAATATGCT
The DNA here is from genome assembly GCF_044754045.1 of Neobacillus sp. NPDC093182. NCBI lineage: Bacteria > Bacillati > Bacillota > Bacilli > Caryophanales > Bacillaceae > Neobacillus > Neobacillus sp. NPDC093182. The sequence continues at coordinate 506,275 of NZ_JBIVOI010000002.1, read as the reverse complement.
TACTGGTCAAATTTATTACCAATGTTTAATCACGGTTTAGGTGATTATGTTATTTCTGCTAAAGAAAGTATTCTTATGTATTTGGGACCAGAATTATTGCTTATTTATTTCCCCTTTATTAAAAATAATAATAAATCGCAAAAATGGGTACATATTGCCTTAGGGTACTCGACACTTCTATATTTACTTACTACAATCTTAACTTTTGCTTATTTTAGCCAAGGGCAGCTTAAACATACAATATGGCCAACCCTTATTATGACTAAAATTATTCGTTTTTCATTTATTGAAAGGTTTGAGTATGTCTATATATTTACATGGCTTTTAGTTATACTGCCTACCTGTTGTATTGCATTATGGGGAGGAGTACGAATCTTAAAAGAATCATTGAATTTTAAACCGAAAATATCATTGTCAATGTCGATTGTTATAATTCATGTCATGGTAGTTCTTATAAAAAGTAGTGCAGGTATTGATAAAATGGAGGATTTTTTAATAAATTTTAGTTCAATTATTTTATTCCTATATATCCCTTTTTTATTTTTTTTGGTAAATATCATTCGATTTGCAAAGAATAGGAATAAATAACTTTATCGGGGTATTTTTTTATGAAAATTTATTAAAAAAAGGATGATAATTAATAGAGAAAAAGTTGTTGAATTTACTTACAGCTTTGTGTGTAGTTGCCTTGCCATTCTTATTTAAAGGTTCAAAAATGAGAGAAAATCTCGTTATTTTTTTCTCAAAAGGAGTAATTGCAACTCTGATTGATGCTTATGTGGTTGGTTCCAAAAGACTTGAATATCCTGTTCGTCCTTTTCCGAAAATTTTCAAAACTAACATTATTTATGACATATTGTTTTTTCCACTTCTAAGTGTCTTCTGGGTTAAACTCTCTTATAACGATCAACTTGGCAAAATAATTCTGAAAAGTTTACTATTTAGTGTTCCCATGAGTATCGGTCAATGGTTCTTTGAAAAGAATTCCAAATTATTCAAATGGAAAAAATGGACACCCTTTCATACTTTTGCAAGTGTAAATTTTACTTTATTTACAATAAGAGGTTTAGTTGGCTTATTAAAAAAATTGGATAAGGTAAAGAGTGCATAAGATTATAGAGAGCTAATTCTCTCTTCTATTTCGCAAAAACTAAAAGCTTAACTATTGGCATAGAGTGTTTCAACTTTATTTGATGAAAACGGCAAAATTAAAGATGACGGAACGGTCCAATTCTTACAAACATTCGTCAATGCGTTTGTTGATTTGATTAAAAAATATCAAGCATAAGGAAATTTTAGAAAAAAGAGTTGGAGCATATAGCGGAGGAACTCCTGTTATAAATTCCAACTTTTTGTTTTGGATGAAAGAAATAATGCTCCACATTTATGGCTAAGAAATTCAGATAAGGAGTGACGGAATTGATTCAAGTTTATCCTGCAGATACAAGATACACAGTAAAAAATGAATGGTTAGAGAGTAATTTAAGTTTTTCTTTTGGTGAGTATTATGACACTTCCAATATCCGATTTGGTCCACTGCATGTCTTTAACGACGACACTGTCCAAGGTGGTCGCGGCTTTGGAATTCATCCGCATCGGGAAGCGGAAATTGTTTCAATTGTTCTAAAGGGGAAGCTTAAACATGAAGACAATTTGGGGAACTCTGGAATTATCAGCTATGGAAATATTCAGCGAATAAGTGCTGGAACGGGAGTGCTTCATTCTGAATTTAATGCTTCCAATGATGAAGAAGTCCGATTTTTACAACTATGGTTTTCACCAAATGAAAAAAAGTTAACACCATCCTATGAAGATATCTCTTATGATGTTGAACAATTAGAAAATAACTTATTACCTGTACTCTCGGAAGCGGGCAGGAAGATTTATGTCTTTACTATAGAGGGGGAAATTTTAATTAATGGAGATACTGTTTTAAAGTCCCAGGATGCTGCCCGGATCACTGACATTCATGAAATTACAATTCAAGGAAATCTAGATAGTTTCTTTTTATTAATTGATTTACCCGGGGGTAGATTTTAGTGTTAATGATTCGTCACTCTATAGGAAGTCGATTGCTGTGTCAAACTACGAATTACCGTATTGAAAAGCAAGACGATCGTTGGCAAATCTCCTTATCAATTGATGAAGAAACTGCTTCGAAGGTTTCAGAATTTCAGGAGGAGTTAAATATATTTGAAGTAAAGGAAAAAGAAAAAACTTGGTATTACTCCTCTGATGCAAAGATAAATTTCTGACCTGAGGAAAAACAATTGGTTATCCTTGCTGATCATAAAACTGTCTATCCGACTCAATAATTACCTCGAATACTTAGAATATATATAATTAGTCTGATGGGATTATAATTCCACAGACTTTTTTATTAGCTTTTTATCGAAAATAGGAAATATCTACTATGAGTGTTTTATTGACAAGAATACTAGATTTATATATTATTAATTCAAGATATATGATTTAAAAATAATAAAATCAAGGATAAAAAGGAGAATTATATATGAATGTATTAGTAGTTAAGGCAAATAATCGTCCAGCTTCAGAAGCTGTATCAAGTAAAATGTATGAAACTTTTATGGAGAACTTAGAAGGTGTAAATGTCACAACTTTTGATGTTTTTGCTGAAGATATGCCATATTTTGGCCAAGATTTATTTAACGCTTTCGGTAAAGTTGAATCAGGGGAAGAAATGACTGATCTAGAAAAACGTCTTCTAGCCGCAAAACAAAAAGCAATGGATGCTCTTACAGCAGCTGATTTAGTGGTATTCGCATTCCCATTATGGAACTTAACTATCCCAGCACCATTACAAACTTTCATTGATTATGTATACCAAGCTGGTTTCACTTTCAAATACGATGAAAATGGTCAAGCTGTCCAATTAATGACACATAAAAAAGCGATTATCCTAAGTGCACGTGGCGGCGTTTACTCAACACCAGAAGCAGCGCCAATGGAAATGTCTGCAACTTATATTAAAAACGTAGTTGGCGGCGTATTCGGCATGGAAGTTATTGACGAAGTTATTATTGAAGGTCATGCTGCAATGCCAGCTCAAGCTGAAACGATTATTGCTGAAGGATTAGAAAAGGTAAAAGAAGTGGCAAAGAAATTATCACCAGTAACAGTATAATAATGAAGTAAACAAAGAGAAAGGCGCTTGGATATCCCAGCGCCTTTCTTTTTATCTTTTATTTGAAGTGTCGATTAATATTTTGGCATGTTTTGATAAGGGCAGTAACTAGCTTTTCCTCATTCCCATAAAAACGTGTAGAAGGGAGCGGAATGGAGACTGCACTCCGATTTCCCAACCGATCTACTACAACAGCCCCGACTGCACATATTCCTTCAATGTGCTCTTCTCTTGAAAAAGCAACTCCTTCTCTTCGGACAGTTTCTAACTCCTTTAACAGTTCATCACGATTCGTAATGGTTTTATCCGTGTACCGTTTTAGCTCTTTCGGCAGCAGGCTTTCCACCTCAGTGATAGGCAGGGAAGCCAGAATGGATTTTCCGTTTGCAGTGCAATGCGAAGGAAAAGAGGCACCAGGCTGCGATGTTGCTTGTAATGGGTGAGCCGCAATAATTTGATCTACAAACAGAACCTTACCGTTATCTAATACAGATAGGTCGACCGTTTCATTGATCATATTAGAAAGCTGGATTAAAAATGGTCTTAATTCTTCTCTTAAATCACTATGTACAGCCCCAGCAAGCCTCGCAATCTCAGGGCCAAGGCGAAATCCGCTGTTAACAGAAGCTGCTGTAACTAGGTTTTCTTGCTCTAATGCTGCTACAATTCTTTGGACGGTTGACCTAGCTAGGTCAACTTCTTTTGCAATCTGTGTAAGGCTTAATCCTTTTGGATACTCTCTAAGCGTTCGCAGTATTTTTGCTGCACGGGTAATAACTTGAATACTAGATGTTTTATTTTGATTTTGGTCATTGAGGTTCAAGATATTTAAACTCCTTCCTTTAAACCGATCTCTTATATAAATTTTTAATATTACTATTTCAAATTTGCATAATTTATTTAGATTAGATAATAAATACCCGATTCAATTTCAGCAAATACGGAAAAGCAAAATACATATATTATAATAACAAAATTATCAAGAAAGAATAATTGACAGGTTCTTTTATAATAAATTATACTGTAATTAACCACAATGCGGTACATGTATACCGCATTGTGGTTAATTATTACGATTATAACTTTGTTCAATACGAATGTTAATAAATGAGATACCGAAAATAATTGGGATGTTTGACTGAGGGAGAGCGGTTGAAATGAAAAGGGAATTCGGGTTTGCAATTGTCGGAACCGGGCTAATTAGTACCACACATTATGAGCAAATTTCAGCGATTGAAGGAGCAAAAGTGGTTGCTATTTACTCCCGTAAGGAGGAAAAAGCAAAATCACTTGCGAAAAAGGCCGGTGCAGATTGGTATACTGATTATCAAGAAATGCTAAAGAGAAAAGACATCGATATTGTATCGATTATTACACCAAGCGGCACTCATGCTGACATGGCAATAGAGGCTGCGCGGGCAGGAAAGCATGTAATCGTTGAAAAGCCAATGGATATTTCCCTTGAGAAAGCACAGCAAATGATCGATATATGCCGTGAACATCATGTTAAATTAAGTGTTATTTCTCAACACCGCTTTGATCCACCAGCTGTAAAGATTAAAGAAGATATTGATTCAGGAAAATTTGGGAAAATGGTATTAGGGCAAGCGGCAGTGAATTGGTATCGCCCTCAAAGCTACTATGATACTAGTAAGTGGAGAGGAACAATAGAAATGGATGGAGGCGGCGTATTAATCAATCAGACCATTCATACTATCGATTTATTTCAGTACTTCATGGGAGAGGTCGAAAGTGTATACGCACATACAGCCATATTAGCTCATGAAAGAATAGAAGTGGAGGATGTGGCTGTTGCCACGGTAAAATTTAAAAATGGCGGATTAGGAACTATTGTTGGAACTACAGCTGCTTATCCAGGTCTGTCAGCCCGCTTGGAGATAATCGGAACAAATGGTACAGCAGTGATTGAGAATGATCAATTACTTAAGCATTATCTGCGAAATCCAAGTAATGAAACAGAAGCTATCAACTTAGCTGATATTGAAAATCATAATGGAGGAGATCGTGATCATGTATCTGTTGATCCTTTAGCACTTGATGGTGCCTCCCATCGTTTACAGTTTATTGATATGCTAAATGCTATACAGGAGGATAGAGAACCTTTTGTGAATGGGGAAGAGGGATTAAAACCACTAAAAATTATTTTAGCTATTTATCAATCCGCACGTACAGGTCAACCTGTAAAAATATTACAAAATGCATTGCATGCAGTGAAAAACCTCTCTAAAAATTAGAGAGGTCTTTTAATTTACAACCATTTATCTGCCCATTCCTCTAATGATTTGAGCGATCGTCCAAGTTCTATACCTTTTTTGGTTAACGAATATTCGGTCCGTACAGGACGGTCTGCAATTACATTTCTTAACACAATTCCATTTTCCTCGAGCTCTTTCATCCGTTCATTTAATACTCTTTTACTTAAGTCTGGTATAAAGGCATGGATTTCACTAAATCTTTTAGGTTCCTCCATTAATGTGTGAATAACAAGACCCACCCATTTTTTTCCTAGTATATGATAGCACTCTTCAACTTTGCTGCATAATTTATTTTCTGTATCCATATATAAACACCTCAAATGGTTTCCTAGTTATTTTTAATAACCTTAATTTAATAATAGCAGAATCAATTATTAAAATAAAGTATTTACTGGAATAAAATTACCAAGTTTACAGCTCTGTGTTTATATGTTCACGAATATGACACATATAAAATTGATAACAAAATCATAAAAAGTTATTATGGTTACTTAAAGTTACTTAGCAACTATTATTTTACAAATTTTAATCACTAATTTGTTTAGAAATTTCATTTTTTATTAAGTCTCTAATTCAAGATATTAAAAGTTAAGGATTTTGCTAAAAGGAGAATCTTATAGCTTATTAGTTAACAGGAAAGTGGTGAAAATTAAAAAAGGTAAGCGGTTAATTATTCAGTGAAATAGGAGTTATTTTTCTATCATTTATCTCGAATTCAATATAAATGATAGAGTATGAAATAAAAAAAGCAAACCATTTTTAACAATGGATTAAAGAAATGAGGGATTAAAATGGGGCGTTTATAAAATATGAAGTATAGCAGGGCCAATATATTGAGGGGCTAATAATAATTTAGTTATTTATTGACATGGTAATTAAACATTTTTATACTTAGGGTAATCACATTGCGGTACGTGTGTATCGCTATGTGGTCAAATGTAAAACAAAAAGGCGTTTACTAAAAATGAAATTAAGGACTTAATGTTTTCTTAGAAGTTCTATTTTAGAAAAAATATTAAAAAATGATGGTTAAAAATATGAATATAGTTAAAATTGGTATGATTGGGAACGGAACGGGAGTGAGCGGTGCTAGATTCACTGGGCCATGGGTGCGCTAGAAAAGTGGTGACAGAGACCAGAAAAGAAAATGGATGCATTATGTATACTCTTCATGAAGATATCAATGCGGTCAATCATTACAACCATTGAAGAATGGGAGAATGAAGAGGTTATCAACCAACACAATAAAAGTGAACATGTCGTGAAAATAGTTCCAGAGTTGAGGAAATTGAGAGAAGACACAGAAATCAACCATTCTGGGTATTAGATCCAGATGGAAATTGGCTTGAGTTTATGGAAATGAACCCTGAATCCCCACATATGAAAAGTTAAGATAGATAATGAAGAGGAGTATTTTATGAGATTAAACAAAGTTCGTTGGGGCATTATTGGATGTGGTGATGTGACGGAAGTGAAAAGTGGACCTGCATTCTGGCTGACTTAACAGGAGGTGGCGGTCAGTGCCCAAGCACTGGAGTGACCGGTTCAAGGACCAACCGGGTCATGGGTGAATTTAGATAAGGGCCACCGATTTAATAGATCCAAGAAAGACAAACATAAATAAGGATTGTCAGTAATATTATAATGGAATAATATCTTGAAAATGAGATATTATTCTTGACGATTCTTGGATAATTGTATTATGGTTAGTTATGTTAATTAGATATTTTAATAGTTAAGTATAAAATGCTGTCAAATCAGCTTTTTACTATATTAAGTTTGGAGGAAAATTAGCATGAAATTTTTTATCGATACTGCAAACCTTGAAGAAATCAAAAAAGCTTATAAAATCGGGGTGTTATCAGGAGTAACGACTAACCCTTCTTTAGTAGCGAAAGAGGGCGTGAAATTTGAAGATCGTATTGCTGAAATCCTAAACGCAGTTCCAGAAGTTGAGTCTGTTTCTGCTGAGGTTACACCGAACGCTTTGACAGCTGAACAAATGATTGCGGAAGCTAACGAGCTTATTAAAATTAACGGTGGCGATAAAAATATCACCATTAAATTGCCAATGAACTTAGACGGATTAGAGGCTTGCCGTTATCTAACAAAAAAAGGTGTTAAAACGAACGTTACACTAATTTTTAGTGTGAACCAAGCATTATTGGCAGCTCGTGCCGGAGCTACATATGTTTCACCATTCTTAGGCCGTTTAGATGATATTAACGAAGATGGTGTAGAATTAGTTGCAAAAATCGCGAAGATGTTCCAGGTTCAAAACTTGGATACACAAATCATTGCAGCATCAGTTCGTCATCCTGATCATGTTACTCGTGTGGCGTTAGCAGGAGCTCATATTGCAACTATTCCATTTAAGGTTATTGAGCAATTATCAAAACACCCGTTAACTGACCAAGGTCTTGAAAAGTTTGCTGCTGACTGGAAAACAGTTTAAAAAGCAAAAAGGGGCTGTCAAAAAGTCAGGTAAAACTGACCTTGAAAGCCCCTCTTATTTTTATAATAAGATTTTGGAAAAAGAACCGGAATCTCAGCTTGGTATTGTTTCTAATTGGTCAACCCATAGTATCGTTAATAAATTCGGCAGTGTGGGCATTTCATTATGAATCTGAATATATCTATTACACTTTACAGTGGCAACACACTCAATAAAAGAATGTCGATCTTCAATCAATACTTTATAACTACCTACATTCGGTAACGAATAATTCGGCAGTAAACCGTTCTTTTGACAATACTTAGTTTTATAAAAGCCTCCCAATAGACTCGGTAATTCACTAAGCTTTCGTTCTGTTAAGTACTTTCTAATCAAAGTCGAACTAATTTTTTGATTATTCCACTTTAGCTCTTCGACAACAGTTAGGCCTACTTGCTGTGTAGCCGCATAAACTGCCAGTGTTTTAACAGTACCACTTGCTTTTGCCCCATATGTGTAGTCGAAACCGCAAATAATTTCCTCAGCATTCAAACCTATAATATAATCATTTAAAAAATCGTTCGCTTCTACTTTAGCTAATTCCTTTGTAAACTCTACGATATAAAAAATGTCTACTTCAAGCCTTTCTAACTTTTCAACTTTTTGTTCTAGTGGCTCTAGATATGAGACTTCTATGTCCGAAAATAACACACTTTTTGGATGCGGGAAAAAAGAGAGGACCGCTAATGATAAATTTTCTGCTTTTGCTTTTTCTTTAGCTGTTTGAATTACTTTTTGATGCCCTAAATGCACACCATCAAAATAACCAAGTGCCATCGCTACATTGGGAGCTGATTGTTTAATCTCTTGTAAGTTATTAGCATTCACATAGATTACCCTCATTGCGATTCTCTCCTTTTTCTTTTATTTGTACTACTTCATAGATTTTTTATTTTTTCACGACTTCCTTTAAAATGTTAGCGCTTACTCCGCCGAGTATACCGAAGTCAACTTCAAACTCATCGCCTGTTTCAAAGGGAACAGCTTTTGATAGTGCTCCTGATAAAACAAACATGCCCGGATTGATAGAAATGCCATATGCACTCAATTCATTTGCTAGCCAGACAACCGCATTGAGTGGGTTACCTAACACGGCCGAGCTCGTTGCTTCGTCTAAAAATTTACCATTTTTCTTCACAATCATTGGGATATTTGTAATGTCCTCAATATCTTTGAGTAGTGTATGCTTTTCACCTAAAATCGCACCTGCTGAAGAACCATTGTCTGCTACCGTATCCTCGAATTTTATTTTCCAATTTGCGATTCGGCTATCGATTACTTCTACGGCTGGTACAACATAAGCAGTGGCACCGATTACATCTTGCGGTGTCACTTTTGGTCCTTTTAACTCTTTATTGAAAACAAATGCAATTTCAAACTCTACCTTTGGTTGAATAAAGGACTCAGCAGCTAAACCATCTGCCTCATCATATACCATTGTATCTAAAATAAAACCGTAGTCTGGTGTATATACATTCAACATTTCTTGCATCGCTTTACTTGTTAAACCAATTTTTAGCCCTTTTACTGTCGCACCGGAGTCAATCTTTTGACGAATTTGCGCTAATTGCACTGCATAGGCATCAGCAACCGTAATATTTTCATAGGTTTCAGTTAATGGGGTGATTGGCTGTTTCGTACGTTCTGCTTCAAGCAATGCATTAGCCATTAATTGAATATTCATAGAGAATTCTCCTTTTAAGACTTAACTGTTTCTACCTCAGTCAATTGACGATATTTACCACTAAAGAATAATAACGGATTTTTACCCTCAAGACGTAAATCTACCACTCTGCCAATGAATAATGTATGGTCACCTTCTACATGTTCTGATACAACTTCACATGCGATTTGAGCGATAGCCCCTTTTAGTACTGGTAGTTCAGCTAACGTTTCAAATTCTACTGCTTCACCAGGTTTTCCAGCGAAATGACGTGAATAATGCTCTTGATCTTCCGCTAAAATATTTACTGTATATTTTTTAGACTGTGAGACTTTTTCTAAAAATTTTGCTTTATGTCCAATAGAAATTAAGACAAGCTTCGGATCCAATGATACTGACATGAAACCGTTTGCTGTCATTCCATGTGTTTCTCCCTCGTTTTCAGTTAAAAGAACGGTTACACCTGTGGCAAATTTCCCCATTGCATCTCTAAATAAACGATCATCCATCCCAATTCCTCCATCCTTAATCGAATAATTTAATCATAAAGGAGTCTATTTAAAATTGTCATTGTTATTTTTATTGAAAATTGAGAAAAAAACAATAATATTTATGCAAGACTAAATTGAAATTTTTTGTGGAAAAATTTCAAAAAAGTTCAGATTTATCAATATATGTCAATGAAATAATTTTAACATTTTTGGAATTGGGAATTTAATCTTTTCTTTTTTGTTCTCATACAAACCCAAATAAGTATCATTTTTTTTTTCTTGTAAATCTCTTTTTTTTCAAATAGAATTCTTTTCATGGAAGATTCATATATTGAATGTTTCCATTAGCCACTATTTTTTAAAAAAAGAAAGTAAAAAAAGTGCCGAAATGAATGCATTTCTAGCAAAATAAATGGAGGTGTGATATTATTCTAACATTATATTGAAAACGCTAACAATTACCTCAAGAATTTTCGGAAAAATCTAACAATATAATTACGAAATGATGTGGATAGGAAAATTCAGTAATACAAGGGGGATTTTATGCATATGCGTTGGGTTGTATTAGGATTTCTATTCTTACTATCTGTTTTAAACTATACGGATAAAACAGTTTTAGGATTAGCCGCAGAACCAATCATGTCTGAATTAGATTTATCTTACGATCAGTTTGGTTTAGTAGGAAGCAGCTTCTTCGCTGCATACGCTGTCGGAAGTATTATTTTAAGTACATTAACGTATCGCTTCAACACAAAATATTTATTATTGATAATTGCTACTGGATGGACTGTTTCATTAGCAAGCGCTTATTTTGTAGAAACGGTAACAAACTTAATTTTACTACGTGTTAGTTTAGGTTTCTTCGAGGGTGGTACGCTCGGTTTGTGCATAGTACACCTTGCACGATGGTTTACTAGTTCACAACGCGGTGTCGCTTCAGCTATTATGACTTCTGGTACAACAGTTGGTACGTATTTAGCTGCACCACTTTTGGTTATGGGGATTACAAACTTAGGCTGGCAACATACTTTCGCAATACTAGGGGCAGCAAGCTTTGTATGGGCATTATTATTCTTCTTTATGAGAGACGAGCCTAAGCAGCCACTGGTTGAAGACGTAAAATCTTTAGCTTCTAACAAGGAAGTACCGTTCAAGTATATTTTAGAAGTTTTAATCAACCCGTATGTATTATCAATTTTAGTTGTAGGTTTCGTATCAATGTGGATTACAACTTGGGTTTTAACATGGGCACCAACTTACTTAACAAAAATTGTTGGTCTTGAGCCGCATATTATGAGCTTAGTATTTGCTGGAATGGGTATTGTAGGTACTGTATTCGCTATTTGTGCAGGTAAATTTACAGACATCTTATTCAAGAAAAATAAAAGCCTTATCAAATCTTATGACCGTGTATTAGTTATAGTTTTACTTGTTGGTGCGCTCTCTTACGCAATGACAACCATTGTATCATCACCAGTTTTAGCATGTATTTTCTTAGGCGGAGGCCTGGTAATGAACACAAGCCTATTACCGTTAAATGTTGCAATAAAAACGTTGATCATTCCGAAAAAATTAGTAGGCAGTGTAACAGGGATTTCATTATCTATTTCAAGTATGGCTGGAGTAATCGGTCCATGGATTACTGGTTACTTAATTACATTTACAGGTGATGACGTTCGCTCTGGCTTCAACTCAGGGGTGTTAGTGATAGTTAGTTTATATGTTGTAACTGCGATAGTGTTATTAGCTACACGTAAATTAAAAATTACAGCAACTGAAAAAGAAGATGCACGTCGTACTACGGAAGAAAAGCAAATGAGCCTAGATGTTTCTGTAGAACAATAGAATCCCACATGAAAAAAGACTGTAGACAAACTAGAAAATAAGTTTGTCTACAGTCTTTTTTCATCGTTTTAAACCTCGTTATATTATCGTGCAAATTCCTCAAAGCATAAACTATCCGACAATATTAGCGCCTGAATCACTAATAAAGTATACGCGGCTGTTGAAGCGTTTTTTAGTGAAATTTGCAGCTGCTCTTCAATTTGCTTTATACGATATTGGATACCGCCGATTGATAACGTCAACTCATCCATCGTTTCTTTTAAGCGCTGGCTATTTAATAAATAAACGTAAAGCGTGTGCAGCAATTCTTTTTTACGAGGATCGTCGAAATTGTATAAGTCTTTTAACGTCTTTTTCGCCATTTCATGTAGCTGTTCGATACTCATGTTCCTTACAATATCGCCAAGCATACCTAAATCTTCGTAATCTGTTAGCAGCTTTTGATTTGGGAAGCGCTGTGCGATACGCGCTTCTTGAAGAGAATGTTCAAATTCTTTAAAGTTGCTAAACGTTCCGCTAAGCCCGATTGAATATTTATAATTGCTATTTTTTTTCTCCATCTTTTGAAAAATCTTAATCATTTTCCTCTGCCAGCCTTGCTTATCACTATTAAGTGAGTTAAGGAGAGCAATTTCTTCCCCCAGTACTGCAAAAATACAAGGTAAATCCCACTCTTTTGCCAACTTTGAGAGCTGTGTCAGCTGATCGTGAATGTCAATAATTTCTTTATTTTTCTTTTTCTTTTTCACACTAATAATACCTGTAGAAAACGGCGGCCGAAACATAAACGGTAAAAACTTATAGTAAGATTCGATATCTTTAATATTTCGATTATGAATTAAACGCTCTAATAGCGAGCTGCGCATACGCTGCTGCTCTTCAAACTGCGCTTCCTCGTATAAAATACATAACGCCACCACCGTAGAAATACGCTCTAAAAATAAGTGATCGTTTTCATCCATACTTTGATCGTCAAAGTAAAAAAAAGAACAAGAGGCATAATTTTTTTTATTAATAAGAACAGGTGCGGTCAACTTCCAATATTCATTGCCTTTGTAATGCGAAACGTTGTGCTTATCATCAAAATGCAATAATTTCGCCTTATCTTTTTCAATTAGTAGCTGCTGTTCTTCGGTTAAACCAATTTGACTTAATGGAGTGCCATGAATATCCTCAATCAAAATTGGGATGTTCAACAGCTCATACGCAGCCTGTACAATTTCATCCATAGAATGCTTATCTGTTACTTTTTGCGTGAGTTGACCATGAAACATTGAAATTTTTTCGAGCAATTGTTTATGATGCAAAAGTGCATCATATGTCATTTCCAGCTCAGATAAGATGTTGTCGTTTTGATAAAGGTGAATAAGCTCCTCCTTCTCGTTGAGCCAATCGCGCTCTAAACGGACTTTAAACTCGCAGCATGGATCACCTTTTGCAACGCACTTGTACTCAACCGCAATAATTGACTCGCCAAACTCATATGTTAATGCACCACTCGCAAACCCGCATAACATGTGACAAACACATTCATTTGCTAAACCGTAATTTTTAAGGTGCAATGCTGCTTCGAATGATTCTACCCATTGTCCCCACGTATTGTTACATTCAATCGTGCCGTCCGGATGGCGCACAATTTCTCCCATGAAAATTACATCTTTTACATGACCTAAGCGCGAATGTCTTTTACCGACAGGACTCACCGAGTTCTTATTCTGAAGCCTATTTTTTGCTGATTCCATCCCAAACTCTTTACCAAATCGGAATAAAAAACCTTTCGTTTTATGAGAGCCAATATTGTTAAATAAATTGTTTTTTAATGTGTGGAAGGCATTTGCCGACATTAAAATATTTTTTGTTTCGTTAGAATCAAATGCTATTTCACTCATTAAAATCACATCCCCTATGATTTTCTATTCCCCATATTACTAAAATTAAGTTCACTTTTCAATAAATTTTAATGATTACGACTATTCATTCAATAAAAATCGCTATTATGTTTAAATTTATTAACCGTTATACTCAAAACAACAGAAAACAGCCAATCAGCACAAGGGGGCAAAAAACGATGACAATTTTTGAAGGATTTCATAATAGTTACGTATTAGCAAAAGGTGTACGTACACATTATTCTTGGGCTGGAACAGAAGGACCAGCTGTAATTTTACTACATGGTGCAGGACCTGGTGCTTGCGGCGCAGCGGGTTGGCGTTTTATGTTGCCTGCATTAGCAAAAGCTGGCTTCCGTGCATACGCAGTAGACCAACTATCAATGGGCTTCACAGATGCACGCCCTCACGCATGGCCAGTAAATGGTCATCAAAGCTTAGTGAATCATGTACATGATTTTATTGAAGCATTATGCCTAGATGAAGTATCACTTGTTGGCAACTCACAAGGTGCTTACGTTGCAGCTAAATATGCAATTGACCATCCTGAAAAAGTAAATAAGGTTGTTTACATTGGCAGTAATACGATTTATCAAGCAATGCAAGAAGTACCCGAAAGAAGGCTGCGTTCATTCTTAGAAGTGATTGGTTACGACTATACAGAAGAATCGTTACGTAAATTTATGTATCGCAATTCAAGTGAAGATACAGTCATTCCTGAAGAATTAATTCAACTTCGTCATCAAGCAGCAACCCGCCCAGGTGTAAAAGAATCAAATCAAGCGTTTGATACTTACTTAGCAAGAATGAATGAAGAACCAAAGCTTTGGGATCGTTACTGTATTAAGGATTCATTACCAAAATTAAAAATTCCTGGCTTATTCATTTGGGGTAACCAAGATGCTGTCGCACCGGTAGAGACAGGCTATAAGCTTCAGAAATTATTACCGAACATTAAATTCGAATATATCGAAGACTGCGGTCACCAAGCACAAACGGACCAACCAGAAATCGTGAACAAACTTGTTATCGATTTTTTAGCAGTTGAAAAAGATCAAGCAGTTTCAGCACAATAAACTATTTTTGAAAGGAATGATCAGATGTTAACAGCAGTTCATAATAAAGCTCCTTATGAAGAAATTATGCAAAAAGCAAAGCGTATCGGGGAAGCTGCAGAGTTGGAAGCAATTGAAGCAGATCTAAACTCGACAATTTCTCCACGCCTCGCGGATATTATCCGCGAGGAGGAAATTCATCGTTTAATTTTACCGAAAGAGTTTGGCTATCCACAACTTGATTGGCGCACGTTCGTTGATATGGTAAGCACAGTAGGTTACCACAACTTATCTGCTTCGTGGTTAACATACTTTTTCTCCGTGCACAACTCTTGGGTATGCTACTATCCAAAGCACATTCGTGATGAAGTCATTAACCAAGGCGGCTTCGTAGCTGACGTATTTGCACCAATCGGCAAAGTAGAACCAGTTGAAAACGGCTATATTGTTTCAGGTAAGTACAACTTTGTAAGCGGTATCAACTATTGCGATTGGGTTGGCGTTGGCGCATTTATGAAATTCGAAGATAACGACAAGCCTGAGCGAGTAGGTATTTTATTAAAAGTTTCTGACTTAGAAGTTGTGAAAACCTGGGATTCGCTTGGTCTTCGTGGATCAGGTAGTAATACATTAATCGTTGATAAAGTTTTCGTTAAGCCTGATGCCATTTTACGCTTTAACAAAATTATCGAAAAGAGCCAGCCGCCGTATGAAGATTTCGATCAAGAATACTTATACTACAACACACCATTCTACCCTGGCTTCTATGTAGGGTTTGCAGCGATGGCTGTTGGCGGTGCCGAGCGTGTTCTTGACGAATTCGAAAAGCATACAGCAGGCCGCGTACGGTTCTCGGGCATAAACGAAAAAGATTCTCCTGCGAGCCAACGCGTACTTTCGGAGTTAAAGCTCGAAATGCTCTCTGCTAAAAGCCTATTAAATGAATACATCTCAATGATGGAAACAGATAAAGGCGGCCCTTACGAAGGGGCAAAATATAAAGCAATCCGTGCAAAGATAATTGATAAGTGTGCACAAATCGGCGTGAAATCACTGCTAACTTTAGGCGGACACGCCTTATTAAAAGGTCATCCAGTAGAGCTATTTACTCGTGACTTAATGGCAATCGCAACCCACATTACTTCTTTATATGAAGACGGCATTTTAGGTTACGGCAGACATTTATTCGGCGTTAATACAAACATTCAAGGGTAATATCACATTCATAAAGTAAGAATTCGTAATTCACATGTCCTCTTATAAAACAACAATTAACTATGAGGTGAATATAAATGGGAAAATTTCATTACGCACCAGAAATTGCAAAATTAGGACACGTGGCATTAGTGTCAGCAGATCTTGAAAAATCTTTATGGTTCTTCCGCGACACAATCGGCTTAGAAGAAACAGAAGTTGTAGATGGCGTACACTACTTACGAGCTTGGGGCGACTTCGAACACCATACATTATCAATTACAGCTGGTGAAACTTCTTACATCGATCACATCGGCTGGCGTACAAAACGTCGCGAGGACATAGCAACTTTCGCAAAATTATTAGAAGATGCTGGTACAGAAGTACGTTGGATAGAAGCAGGCGAAGAAGTAGCACAAGGTGAGGCAATCCGCTTCGAATTACCAAGTGGTCACCGCTTCGAACTTTACTATGATATGGAAAAAACACCTGCTGATGAATCTCGTAAATCAGTGCTTAAAAACCAAACTTATAAATCTTGGGCGAAAGGTGTATCTCCACGCCGTATCGACCATGTAAACTTACAAACTTCTCACGACAACGCTGAGATCGTAAAATATTTACAAGAAGCATTAGGCTTCAAGCTGCGCGAATATTTCGTAAATCCAGACGATGTACAAGTAGCAAGCTGGTTATCAGTAACAAACTTGGTACATGACGTAGCAATCATGTCTACATCACGTTCGAAAGAGCCAAACGAAATGCACCATATCGCTTACTGGTTAGACAACGCACAAGACTTATTACGTGCTGCTGACATTTTATGCGAATCAGATGTACAATTCGTTGGTCCTGGTAAACATGGTATTTCTCAAGCAATGTACATTTACGTAAAAGACCCAGGAAGCGGCTTACGTCTTGAAATCTTTACAAACGGCTACTTAATCTTCGAGCCAGACTGGGAGCCAGTGAAATGGACTTATGAAGAATATTTGAAGAATGGTTCTGCATACTGGGGTGATCGTCGTCGCGACGACGTAGATCGTGAAGCACAAGTAAAAGAATTAGTGAAATAATAATACTTAAACCACCAGTAATTATAACGATAAACACTGGTGGTTTTTTAGCAATAAATGTAGATAGTTTTTTATAGGAAGGGGTGTTAGCTGTTGAAGGCAATGTTAACGGTGTTAGTCTTATCTTTACTTGGCGGTTATATTTTTAGCCTGCTGCACATCCCTATTCCATGGATGCTCGGCCCGATTGGTTTCGTCATGTTAGCCCAATTTATTTATAAAGGACCGCTCAAATGGTCCGGCCAAATGTGTGATTTAGGTGTCGTCATGGTCGGTACCGCAATAGGTGTAGAATTTAACAGCGATTTATTCGGCATGATGAGCTCTATTTTATTTTACATGATAACGGTAAACGTTATTTTAATCGGCGGCTCAATCGGCATCGCCTATTTAACGTGCAAATGGGCAAAAATCCCGATGAAAGCTGCTGTACTAGGGGCTATCCCAGGCGGTTTAAGTCAAATCGTCGTCTTTGCCGAGGAAGAAAAGGTTATAGAAATCGGCGTTATTTCTTATTTTCAAGTAATTCGGCTATTACTAGTCGTTGTATTCGTACCCTTTATCGTCAGTGGCCAAGTAATAAGTAAGCAGCCAACTGACGCGAAGCTAACGATTAGTTTAGTCTTATTAATTGCACTAGCATGGGTATGCTCACACTTAACGAAACGCATCCATTTGCCAGTAGCATGTTTCATCACACCAATTATTTTGTTAATTATGTTGCAACTCACAACACCAATGGCAATGCCACAAGTACCTGGCACTGTCATGGACGTCGCACAGTTACTAATCGGCGCCCATATCGGTCTCATGCTCAAGCCACATATGATTAAGCTGCCAGTACGCGTACTCGCAGGCGGTATTTTCAGCTCATTCGCACTGATTGCCCTAACTTATGGCTCAAGCTTCCTAATGTCGTCTGCAATGGACACAACATTCGCTACAAGTTTCCTAAGTACGGCCCCAGGTGGCTTAGATCAGATGGTATTATTGGCAGATGCAGTTAATGGAGAGGTCTCGCTTGTTACTATGTTCCAAACGTTCAGGCTGCTGTTCATTTTTATTTTAATTATGCCTTTGCTGAAAATATTTTATCGTTGGCAAGAAAAAAAAAGAGATTGTCTACAATCAAGAAGGAGGTGTAGTAAAGTATTTAATATATAAAAGCGTCGGCGTAAGTGTCATCGATATCAGAAGAAAAAACAGTCTTTGATATTCTCGGTATTGTGTATGAAACGATAGTAAAGCAGAAAAAAGCAGCCTAGCGAAAAAATCGTATTTTAATAGGCTTCTTTGTCATGCTTATGAAGTGATTCGGGGGACGCAGTGGTGCACTGCCGCAGTTTAAAAAAAACGATAAACTAAGAGCCTAATATATAATATAAGGCTCTTGTTTTATTTATACCAAAAGGTAGTGATCGTTCAATCAAAATACTCAATAAACCGTTGGGCACCTTTCGATAGAGGACGATTTTTGTCCCAGATGAGAGAGATTTTATTTTGAAGAGGACAATCCTCTATTTCGACAATTTTTATATTATCTGACGTGTGAATGGCGAGTGTTGATCTTGGCAGAACGGCCGCTCCCATCCCGGCCGCGACAAAGGAAAAGATAATGCCAGCATCATGAGATTCGCAGACGATGTTCGTTTTGACTCCTAGTTTTATACAGGCATCATGAAAGGCGGTATATTTTCCATACTTGTTTTCTCGTACGAACATGACAAGCGGGATGTCTTCGAGATCCTTCATACGGATAGATGTTCTAGATGTATCCCACTCCCATTTACTTGGAATGAATAACACATAAGGTTCTACGTGTAAAGTTTTTGATGCATAATCCAAAGATAGGTCTGAAACGAAGCGAACGAAAGCTAATTCTACTAATCTATCTTCTAAAAACTTAACAACTTCATGGGGATGGCCGTCCTCTATGCGGAAGGTAACGAGTGGATATTGACTATGGAACGCTTGAATTTTTTCCGGCAAATAGGCCGCGGCCACTGTTTTCGCAGTACCTATTGAGAGCTGTCCCCGTAAGCCATCTCCCGTTTCTTTCACTTCCATTACAGTGTCATCGATTTGATTTAGGATACTAACTGCGCGTTGGTAGAGTAATATTCCAGCCTCCGTTAACTCGACGCTCCTGCTGTTCCGGATAAACAAAGAGGTCCCTAGCTCTTCTTCGATTAACTTTAGCTGTTGGCTTAGGGGCGGCTGGGCCATATTCAATTTCTTTGCAGCTCGTGTAATTTGTCCTTCATTTGATACTGTCACAAAGTAACGTAATTGGCGTATATCCATGTGCTGATCACCTATCCATATTTTTATCGTATCGCAAACCTATTAAATAGATATTTGAAGTATTAGTATACCAAATGCTACTATCAAAATAAATAATATTCAGAATAATAAAAATCACAAAACAACAATTGCTGGAGATGTTTTAGCTAGAGACCGTGCGCATGGTTTCATAAGTAAGAAATAGGAGTTAATGAAACAAGCCCCATTCAATCCGAAGTGTAAAGCGTACGGTTGGTGGAAGCTTCAGATATATATTTTTAGTTAAGAAAGGAAGTGCGGTGGTGCTAGTATATTTGAATTCTGCAGCAGTTTTAGCTGTGACAGGATATGCTTTGTATTTATTTATTCAAATCGTTTACAGTCGGTATTTGTTTGTGAAGCTCGGCAAGAAAACCGCATTTGAACTGAACCTTAAAGAACGATTGAATAGTGTGTTAGTCAATGGGTTTGGTCAAAGGAAATTGTTTAAAGACAAGAAAAGCGGTCTGATGCATTTGATCTTGTTCTATGGTTTTTTCGTCATTCAAATTGGGCTTATTGAAATCATCATCAAGGGATTTATCAAAGGATACGAATTCCCATTTGGAACCCTGCACAAATATTTCAGTCTTATGCAGGAGTGGACAACTTTCCTCATGCTGTGCGCAGTAGTATTTGCTTTTTACCGTCGCTATATTGAAAAATTAAAGCGTTTACAGCTCAGAAGAGATTTCAAAGCGGCTGTGGTCATCATTGCTTTAACCACGCTGACAGCGTCCATCCTGCTCACGCTGGGTTTTGAAACTGTGATGCTCGGGCATGAACCGGATTTAATCTATGCTCCATTCTCTGGTGTGGTTGCTGCGGTGTTCTCGGGCATTAGCACGAGTGCAGGAACAATATTGTTCTACGTATTTTGGTGGGTGCACCTGCTGACCGTGTTGTCCTTCATGGTTTTCGTCCCGCAGTCAAAGCAAGCGCATGAGCTATTCGCGTTATTTAATTTGTTTTTCAAGAAAGTCGGTCCTGTCGGAAAATTGAGTAAAATCGATTTCGAGGATGAAGAGGCTGAGGAATTCGGTGTTGGAAAAATCGAGAATTTTACCCAACAGCAGTTGATCGATCTGTATGCCTGCGCAGAATGCGGACGATGTACAAATATGTGTCCTGCTTCCGGTACAGGTAAGACCCTTTCACCAATGGAACTCATTTTGAAAATGCGAAACCACCTGACGGAAAAGGGAGCTTCGATCACATCGCGTTCGCCTTGGGTGCCAGCCTTTGCTTTTAAGGATACGAAAGCCAGTCCAATGGCTCTACAAGCGACAGTGGGTGGGAATTCCGAGGTAGCCGCTTCTGTTGAAATACCAAATCTAATCGGGGATATCATCACGGAAGAAGAACTGTGGGCATGTACGACATGCCGAAATTGTGAAGATCAATGTCCGGTAATGAATGAGCATGTTGACAAAATTATCGATATGCGCAGGTTTTTGGTTATGACGCAAGGAGAAATGCCAGCTGAAGCTTCACGCTACTTCAATAATATCGAGAGACAAGGAAACCCTTGGGGCTCTAACCGCAATGAACGCATCAAATGGCGTGAAGGCATGGAGGATATTATCAAGACCGTTGATGAAACCCCTGAATTTGATGTTTTATTCTGGGTAGGTTCAATGGGATCGTACGACATCCGCAGCCAGAGGATTGCCCGATCTTTTGCCCGTCTGCTGCACAAGGCAGGGGTGAAATTTGCGATTCTCGGCAATGAAGAGAGGAATTCAGGGGACACAGCGCGCCGGATGGGGAACGAGTACTTATTCCAGGACTTATGCACTCAAAACATTGAGACGTTCCAGACGTACGGTGTGCGCAAAATTGTGACGACAGATCCCCATGCATTTAACACCTTTAAAAATGAGTACCCGGAATTTGGGCTGGAAGCGGAAGTCGTGCACCATACCCAACTTCTGGCTGATCTACTGAAAGAAGGCAGACTCAAGCCAACGAAGAAGGTTGAAGAGAAAGTGGCCTATCATGACTCTTGTTATATCGGACGCTACAATGATATCTACGGTTCGCCAAGGGAAATACTGCGTGCAATCCCGGGAATTAAGTTGCTCGAGATGGAACGAAACAAGGAAAATGCACTTTGTTGCGGAGCCGGCGGAGGCAGGATGTGGATGGAAGAGCGCGAAGGGACCCGAGTAAATATAGCACGGACGGAAATGGCGCTTCAAACGAACCCAACGGTCATTGGCAGCAATTGCCCTTATTGTTTAACGATGCTTTCCGATGGCACTAAGGCTAAGGAAGTCGAGGAACAGGTGCAGACGCTGGATATTGCTGAAATCATTGAAAAGTCGGTTGAATTTTAAAAGGATAATATAGGAGATGAATTCATGAACAACAAAGACAAGTTCGAAAGGTACACGACAGCTGATGCTTTGATGGAAGCGTTGCAGGAAGTCGGCATTTCCTACCTGTTTTGCAACCTAGGCAGCGATCATCCTTCGATGATTGAGGCCTTGGCAAAGGCCAAGGAGGAAGGGAAGGAACTTCCCAAGGCCATCATTTGTCCGCATGAGAGTACCGCTTTATCCGCAGCTCAAGGGTATGCGATGCTGACAGGCCAGGCACAGGGCGTAATCATTCATACGGATGTGGGGACCCAAAATCTGGGAGGTGCTGTTCATAATGCATTTCGAGCTCGCGTCCCGGTGTTCATTTTCGCTGGAGAAACACCGTTCACCATGGACGGAGAGCTTCCGGGCAGCCGCAATTCCTATGTGAATTATCTGCAAAATGTATACGATCAGCGTGGAATCCTTAGGTCCTATGTCAAATGGGAATCAGATATCAGAACGGGAAAAAACGTTAAACAGCTCATTTACCGGGCGATGCAGATGGCTCAAAGTGATCCAGCTGGACCGGTTTATTTGACCGGAGCAAGAGAAGTGCTAGAGGAAAATGTGGAGAAACTGCCAGACTCTTGGGGGGGATGGGCGCTAATTGAACAATCCTCCTTACCCAAATGGGGTCTTGATGAAATCGTAAGCGCTTTATTAGAAGCCCGAAATCCATTGTTGATTACTTCTTATTTAGGCAGAAATACGAAAGCGGTCCCAAAATTAATTGAATTTTGCGAAAAAATGGCTATACCTGTTGTGGAACAGATTCCTACTTTCGTTAATTTCCCGAGGGACCACTCTCTGCATCTGGGGTACGATCCAAATCCATTTGTTTCCGAAGCAGATGTCATTATCGCCATTGATACGGATGTTCCTTGGGTCGCTACACAAGTTCAGCCAAAGGACGAATGCAAAGTCTACTATATTGATTTAGATCCAATCAAGGAAGACATTCCATTATGGCACATTCCCGCGGTAAAGAATTATCGTGCGGATGCCTATGCCTCCTTAATTCAATTAAATGATGATCTAGCCCAGAGGGATATTAATCAGGAGCAA
Source organism: Neobacillus sp. NPDC093182 (assembly GCF_044754045.1). NCBI lineage: Bacteria > Bacillati > Bacillota > Bacilli > Caryophanales > Bacillaceae > Neobacillus > Neobacillus sp. NPDC093182. The sequence continues at coordinate 483,394 of NZ_JBIVOI010000002.1, read as the reverse complement.
GTACAAGAACGTTATCTTCGTTTAGCCAAATGCCACGAAGAGCAGCGTAAAGATTGGAAGCAGAAAGAACAGGGGGAAGGATACACGATTTCCCCGGAATGGCTGACGGCTTGTTTGCGTAATGTGGTGGACGTTGAGACCATCATATTAGATGAGACGATTACGAATACCATGACGGTAGCCAAACATTTGCCGCGCTCAAAGACAGGCACCTATTTTAGCAGCGGAGGTACATCCTTAGGATGGAACGGTGGTGCAGCTATTGGAATCAAGCTCGCTGATCCAACGAAAACGATAGTCAATTTAACCGGTGACGGATCATACTTATTCAGCGTTCCTGCCTCGGTTCACTGGATGTCGCGCAGATATCAAGCGCCATTCCTGACGGTCATTTACAACAATGAAGGCTGGAATGCAACGAAGCAGAATCTATTAAAGCGATATCCAGACGGCATAGCCAAACAAACGGACCGTTACTGGGTGAATTTTGATCAATCGGCCGATCTAGCAAAAATTGCTGAAGCGGCAGGTGGGGCATACGCCAGGATGGTGACAGATCCAAGGGAGTTACCTGAAGTATTACAGCAGGCCATGAATGAAGTGAAAAACGGAAAATCAGCTGTTGTGGATGTCCGCCTGGCCAAAGTTTCGAATCAGAAAGATTATTAATCTAAGTTTTTCTGAAATTATGATTTCGTTGGGAGGTGATGGACGGTTAAATAAGTTTTTATTAAAGCTGTGAAATTTAAAATTAGGGGGAATTTAGAAAATGAAAAAGTTCGTTATGCTCTGTTTGACAGCTTTATTTCTTGTACTGGCAGGTTGTGCGCAATCTTCACAATCAACGGGTTCGGATGCAACTACGGCAGCAAAAAATGAAAAACAGACAAAAATTGAGTATCCAACAAGACCGATTGAAGTTCTCGTACCATTTGCAGCGGGCGGCTCTACAGACATTGGTGCGAGAATCATAGAAAAATACCTTCCTAAATATTTGCCTGGTGCCAAGCTAGTAATTGTGAATAAACCAGGCGGCAGCGGCTCAATTGCGATCACGGATTTATTTAACTCCAAGCCTGATGGATACACCCTTGCAATGTCTACACACCGTGCTATTTCCATGCAGCCTTTGTATGGGAATGTGAAATACTCCCATGACAGTTTTCAACCAATCTCAAAAGTATTCGGTAACCAGCAAATCATGATAGTTAAAGCAGATGCTCCTTGGGAAACGTTTGAAGAATGGCTCGATTACGTGAAGAAAAACCCTGGTAAATTCTCATATGGTGTAGCTGGCGGGATTGGATCAGGAGCGCATATACCGGTGGCAGAACTGGAAAAGCAGGCGGGCTTTGAAGCAAAGGCGGTATCATTTGAAGGTACGCCTCCCGCAATCACAGGTGTTTTAGGCGGGCATGTTCAGGGGGCTATGGTACAGCCGAGTGATGCCAAGGCGCTGATTGAATCTGGTGAGCTTCGCGGATTATTTAATGTCGCAAGTGTACCTGTTCCTTATTTTCCTGATATCCCGCTTTTGAAAGATAAAGGCTTCGATATTGCGATTGACAGCAATACCTCGCTTTTTGCACCGAAGGGTGTACCCGAAGAAATTGTTACGATGCTAGAAGAAGCGCTTAAGAAAACAATGGAAGATCCTGAAGTGTTAGCAGAATTCAAGAAAGCCTCTCTACAGACTCAATATGGCAATCCTGAGGTTGTCCAAAAAGAGGTTGATGCAGAGAATGTTAGATTTGGAAAAATGTTAATGGAACTAGGGCTAATTAAATAAAACTGTGTATGAAACATAATTGGGTATTCGGGTTGAACCTGAATGCCCTCCATTTTCGATTTGTTTGTGGAAGGGGATGAATTTCTATCATGAGTAATTACAGGTCAGGAATTTGGGCTGGGGCAGTCATTTTCCTTCTAGCTCTTTTCTTGTTTGTACTGTCCTTGCAGTATTCCTATTCTAGTGCTCTTGGACCGGGACCGGGCTTCTTTCCTACTTGGTTGAGCGGTATCCTGATGGCCCTCTCGATTTGGTATATCTATGAAAGCGTAAAAGGGAAAAATGTAAGCAGTGAATCGTGGCCAACGGGACGTTCATTAAAACATATTTTGTTTATCATTATCAGTTTGGTCCTTTTCGTGATTCTCTTTTCATTATTCGGATTTATAGTTGCGGGTGTTATCTTTTTGGCCATTTTGTTCTACAAAGAGTATAAATGGTACACCACCTTATTGATGTCTGTCGGAATAACAGTATTCATTTACTTGATGTTTAATACAGTTTTAAAGGTGTACTTACCTTTAGGCGGGATACTATTTTAGGGGGGCAGTTAAATGGATTCATTGTTATTGCTTTTGCATGGATTTGAAACGGCTTTAAGCTGGTCAAATCTTCTCTACTGCCTTATTGGTGTAATGCTTGGGATGGTCATCGGCGTTCTCCCTGGTCTTGGTCCAGTATCTGGTACTGCTTTGCTTATTCCGATTACTTTCGGGATGGAGCCAGTCACTGCTATTATTATGCTTTCTGGAATCTTCTATGGATCGATGTATGGAGGAACGATTACTTCTGTATTAGTGAACGTGCCAGGTGAGGCTGCATCGGTCATTACATGTATAGACGGTTACGAGATGACAAAGCAGGGGCGTTCGGGAGCGGCACTTGGGGTGGCTGCAATTGGCTCGTTTATCGGTGGGATTGTTGCTGTAACGGCGCTTACGTTTGTAGGTCCTGCTTTGTCTAAAATTGCGTTGAAATTTGGTCCTCCGGAGTTCTTTGCCATTATGCTGCTTGGCATGCTGATGATTGTGGCATTGATGGGAAAGTCTTTGGTCAGGGGATTAATTGCTGCATTTCTCGGTTTATTGCTTGCGATGGTAGGACAAGACATGGTCACTGGAGAATTCCGTTTCACATTTAACTCCATAGAGTTGATGGATGGAATTGATTTTGCGGTCATGGCCATGGGTCTGTTTGGAATTTCAGAGATTTTGCTGAATGCGGAAAACCCGACAAAAGTCTCCAAGCCAGAAAAGGTCACAGGTCTTCTTCCTAAGCGGGAAGAATGGGGACCAACTCTTAAATCCGTCGGAAGGGGAACAGGCATCGGAATGATTCTTGGAGTCATCCCAGGTGCAAACTCCATTATTGCGTCAACTTTTTCCTACATTTTAGAAAAAAAGGTTGCCAAGGATCCGTCCCGTTTTGGAAAAGGAGCGATCGAGGGGGTAGCAGGACCTGAGACGGCGAATAACGCCCACAGCGGTGCGGCATTAATTCCCTTATTTTCCTTAGGACTGCCAAGCTCGCCAACCATGGCGGTTATTTTAGGGGCGTTTGTTATGCACGGATTAACGCCAGGACCAGCCCTGTTTACGAAAAATCCGGACTTTGTATGGGGCCTGATTGCCAGTATGTTTATTGGAAATGTTTTATTGCTGATCATGAACATGCCTTTAGTCGGTATGTGGGCCAAAATTGCGATGATACCGTATAAGTTATTGTTTCCGATTATCCTGATGGTCATTTTAGTTGGAACTTACAGTCTAAATGGCAGCCTTTGGGATGTTGGGATGATGCTGATTTTTGGGGTTATTGGTTATATCCTGAAGAAATTAGATATCCCGATGTCCGCGATGATTGTAACTTTTATATTAGGGTCCCAATTGGAGACTTCAATGCTGCAATCCTTATCTATTTCAACTGAAGGTTTTCTTATCTTTTTTACTCAGCCAATTTCAGCCGTTATCATGGGCGTTGCCCTCATTATATTTGCCATTAGCGTCTATAGCGGAGTGAAAAATAAGCGTGGGAATCTGGCGGACGATGTTGAAATGTAATGCAGGAACGAATGAAATGAAATGAAATGGACATAACGAGGTGAATGCACATGAAGGTGAACTTGTTCATAAACAATGAAGATGTGACAACAGAGCATTATGATGAAGTAAGGGATCCAGGCAGATTAAGTGAAGTAGTTGGTATTATCGCCAAAGGGGATGCAGGCCATATTGATCAGGCTGTGCAAGCTGCACATCAAGCCTTCCACTCCTGGCGCCTAACTACACTTGATGAAAGAATGTCAATTCTATTGAAATCCGCTGAAGAAATTGAGAAAAATATGTCATCTATCGCCAGTGTGACGGCTAAAGAAAACGGCATGCTGCTTGGCAGAACCGTTGATGAAGTTAAGTTAGGCTTGATGGATATGAGAACTATAATAGAATTGGCGCCATCTGCCTTTAAACAACGCAGCATAGAGGATGAAAGCGGCTGGGTCAGCGTAGTGAAGAGGCCGATGGGTGTGATTGCTTGTATCGTTCCTTGGAATGCCCCTATTATTCTGACTTTGCAAAAAATAACGCCGATCCTTCTTGCGGGCAATACAATTGTAGTTAAACCGTCTCCGACTGCTTCAATGGGCGTAGTAACGCTATTAAGAACAATGGCGGGATTTTTCCCACCAGGCGTAATTAATGTTGTTCTTGGCGGTGGTGATGTAGGAAGTGCTTTAACCTCTCATCCGCTCGTACGTAAAATTTCCTTTACCGGCGGAGGGAGTACTGCAGTGGCGATCATGAAATCTGCTGCTGACACACTTAAAGGGGTTCACTTTGAATTAGGGGGTAACGATCCAGCTATTGTACTAAACGACGCAGATCTTAATGAAGTCGTTCCAAAAATTGTAGAAGGAGCATTCCGAAGAACAGGTCAATTCTGCTTTGCGATTAAGCGCGTTTACATCCCTTATGATATGTATGATGAGTTCTATGAAAAGGCTTGCGCGTTAACAGACTCCTATAAAATCGGGTATCAATTAAACGAAGACGCTACAATGGGGCCAATTAACAACCAACTTCAATATCAAAGGATTAGTGAACTGATCGAAAGACTGGAACACAGCGGGGCTAATTTAGTCAAGTTAGGAAAGCAACTTGAACCTGAGAATTGGGATAATGGATACTATCTTCAGCCAGTTATCGTAAGAGATGTTGATCCCTATGCTGAGATTGTGACCTGTGAACAATTTGGTCCAGTGCTCCCGCTGATTCCATATCATACGGAAGAAGAGGTTATTCACATGGCCAACAATTCAGAATTCGGTTTGGGTTCTTCCGTATGGTCTTCGGATTTTGATCGTGCATTGGGCGTTGCGAACCAAATAGAAGCGGGTATGACCTTCATTAATGGTCATGGACAAACACCTTTAGGATCAAAATACATCCCGTTTGGCGGAATCAAGCAAAGTGGAATCGGAAGAGAAAAGTCTATCGAGGTTTTTGACGAATTTATTGAATATCATGGGATTAATTTCCATAAGAAAAAATAATAATTGATCGGTTTAAAAAGCTCTCCAGATTTGGGGAGTCCTTTTTATTTTCCATTCCTTTTAGCATTGTACTTCTTTCTTGGCGGTGAATCAATTGAATTATTACATTATTATTCTGATGAATACCATCCTTATCACAACAATTACAGGGATCAAGCCTGTTGTTTCTTTATATGCCTACTCTTTGGGGCTTTCCCCTCAAGAAATCAGCATGATTATTGCTAGTTCTGCTATCTGCCCGGCCTTATTGGCTTTACATATTGGCAAATGGATTGATCATATAGGAACACGTCCCATGGTGATCATAGGGAACGTTATGTATTTAATTTCGTTATTAGTAAGTGTCATATTTCCATCTTTTTTCATTTTTTTAATCCAGCTTGCGATGGTTGGTATTGCTTCTACCTGCCTAATGCTTGCCTTGCAGAAGAGAATTGGTAACTTAGGAGGCGACATCGATCGGACGGTGGCTAACTATAGTCTGTTTGGATCAGTTGGCGCAATGATTGGCCCCATTATTAGTTCCTTTCTGTATGATCACTACGGGTACCATATTTGTATCTTTTTTAATATGTTAATCATTGCTATCGCATTGTTCAGCGAGATGGGTATGAGGAATTTAAACGAAGAGAATATGCAAAAAACGGTTGAGAACCAACAAAAAAATTTGGAGAGCAGAGAATCAATTTGGACCCTCATGCGAAACCGTGATTTAAGGAATGCGATTCTAATTGGAGGATTGATCTTTTCCTATAGAGAGCTGTTTAGCGTGTACTTTCCTTTGCTTGCCGACAATATGGGTATTAGTCCAACAATGACAGGGATTCTCCTCTCATTCTGCGGTCTGACCATGCTCGTTATTCGGTTTACCCAAACGTCTCTCGTTCGCTCTTTTGGCCGCATGAGAATCCTTACAGGGTCTCTTTTCGTTACTGGTATCATTTATCTTGTCACTCCTTTTTCCTCTTGGATAGTAGTGCTTTTTGTGTTGGTTGGTATTTTAGGAGCTGGTTTAGGTCTAGCACAGCCTCTTAGCACTGCTGCGCTGCTGGAAGGATCCTTACCCGATCGTCATGGACAAGTATTAGGAGTTCAAATGATGATTAATCGCGTCTCCCAATTTGCCATTCCGTTCATCTTTGGAGGACTAGGCGGTTTGCTTGGGGTTTCCGCTATTTTTTGGGGTAGCGGGCTTGTTCTTACGGTCTTTGGTTATATAACACGCCCTTTGCCTTTGCAAGTGGATAAGACTAAGAATCAGAAACAACATTTGTAGTTGAATCAACAACGAAATTATACCTTAAATACCATATTTAAATCATATGGGAAGTCTATTTTATAGATATTAGTAATATGTTTATTCCTGTGCTAAATTTAAAATATACAGATTATTCAAAAATAATTTCACGAAATAAAAAATGAAAATTTTACTTTTAGGAGGATCACATGAAAATTTTGGTGCTGCTCAAGCAAACATTTGACACAGAAGAGATTATTGTACTCACCAACGGAAAAGTAAGCGAAAACGGAGTCAAATTCGTCATTAATCCTTATGATGAATACGCTGTCGAAGAGGCGGTGGCCATCAAGGAAAAACACGGTGGAGAAGTAACGGTTGTGACTGTAGGCCCGTCACGTGCTGAAGCTGCACTTCGTTCGGCTTTAGCAATGGGAGCTGATAAGGCGGTCATCGTGGATGATGAATCTGTTTTCGGTGATGAATATATGATTTCCAAAGTACTGGCTGCTGTTGCGAAAAGAGATAGTTATGATTTGATTTTAGGGGGATATATGGCGGTTGATGATGGAGCTGCTCAGGTTGGACCACGATTAGCCGAAGAGCTGGGGATCGCGCATATTTCTACCATTACGAATATGGAAGTGGATGGCAGCAAGGTAAAAGTGGAAAAAGATGTGGAAGGCGATATCGAAATCATTGAAGCGAGCATGCCTGTACTGGTCACTGCACAGCAGGGCTTAAATGAACCGCGATACCCTTCACTTCCAGGAATCATGAAGGCAAAGAAAAAACCAATCGAACGGCTTACTGCCGCAGAGCTAGGTTTAAACATTAAAGAGATTCTTTCGAAGACAGTAGTATTGGAACAATATTTACCGCAGCAAAAAACGGCCGGGAAAATTCTACAAGGGGAACTGCCATTACAGGTCTCTAAGCTCGTAGAAGTGCTGCGCTTTGAAGCAAAAGTCGTGTAATCATATCGGGATAATAACATTTAAGGGGGAAAGGCATCAATGAGTAAAGATGTGTTAGTTGTTGCAGAAAAACGAAATGGCAGTTTGAGAAATGTATCGTTTGAAGCACTTGCCGCTGCCCAAAAAATAGCGGCTGGCGGGAAAGTGACTGCGGTATTATTTGGCCAAGGGGACAACGGAGATGCGGGGCAGCTGGCTCAATATGGAGCAGATCAAGTCTACCTGGTTAACAACGAGGAATTGAATGCTTATTCAACGGATGCATTCTCGCAAGCGTTCACAGAAGTATTTCAAAACGTAAACCCGGACGCCGTACTGCTTGGTCATACAGCTGTAGGTCGTGATTTGGCACCAAGGGTAGCTGCACGTCTGGGACTTGGATTAGTATCTGATTGTACTGATATAGAAGTAAATGAAGATGAAGTGATTTTTGTTCGCCCGATTTACGCAGGGAAAGCGTTCCAAAAGAAAAAAATAACTGACGGAATCATTTTTGCTACTATTCGTTCTAATAATATCGCCAAAGGGAAACCTGATGCGGGTCGTACAGCAGACACGATTGAATATAAAGCGACCATAAAGGATATTCGCACGGTCATTAAAGATGTTGTAAGAAAGACAGCAGGCACCATTGATTTAACAGAGGCTAAAATTATTGTTTCGGGCGGCCGGGGTGTAAAGAGCGCAGAAGGATTCAACCCGATTAATGAATTAGCAAAAGCACTGGGAGCTGCTGTTGGTGCATCCCGCGCAGCTTGTGATGCAGGATACTGTGATTACTCAATGCAAGTAGGTCAGACCGGGAAAGTGGTAACACCCGATTTATATATTGCATGCGGCATTTCCGGTGCGGTTCAGCACTTGGCAGGGATGTCTAATTCCAAAATTATCGTAGCAATCAATAAGGATCCGGAAGCGCCGATTTTCCAAGTGGCTGATTATGGAATTGTAGGAGACTTATTTGAAGTGGTTCCAATGTTGACTGAAGAGTTCAAGAAAGTTCCAGTATAAAACAAAAGAGAAAGGGGAAACGAACATGGCTAATATTCTATCGGGTCTTACAGTTATTGATGTGACGCAAAACGTTGCGGGCCCATTTTGTTCACAAATGTTAGGCGATTTAGGAGCGACAGTTATCAAGATTGAACGACCGGGACATGGAGATGATACGAGGCATTGGCATCCACCATTATGGGGAGGGGAATCTTCCACCTTTCTGGCATTAAATCGTAATAAGAAAAGCCTTTGCGTCGATCTTAATCATCCAGAGGGGCAGAAAATAGTCCAACAATTATGCGAGACTGCAGACATCTTTATCCATAGCTTAAAGCCTGGAAGTGAGGAATCTCGCGGACTCGGTTATGAGCATTTATCCGAAATCAATCCTTCTTTAATATATGCGGCTATTAGTGCGTTCGGAGATAAAGGGAAAATGAAAAACAAGCCGGGCTACGACCCACTTATTCAAGCATACAGCGGCATTATGAGTTTGACAGGAAATGCGGGTGACGACCCAGCTCGCGTCGGTGTATCCATTGTGGATATGGCAACAGGTATGTGGTCTCTAATTGGTATACTAAGTGCCCTTCACCAGCGCAACGAAACCGGTAAAGGCTGCAAAGTAGCAAACAGTCTGTTAGAAACGGGAATTGCATGGGTCACATTACAACTTTCCACGTATATGGCATCCGGAAATCTTCCGAAGAAGATGGGAACGGGAATGGCCACGACAGCACCTTATGAAGCTTTTAAAACCAAAGGGGATCAATGGGCTATTATCGCAGCTGGAAACAATCGACTGTTTAAAAATTTATGTGCGGCGCTTCAAATGCCAGAGCTAGTCGAGGATCCTCGATTTGAATCCAATTCAACCAGGGTCCAAAACCGTAAAGAGCTTCATCGAATTATAGAAGAATGCACCCTGGGATATGAAGTGGACGACCTCGTCAACTTAATGGCGGAATACAATGTACCAAGTTGTCCAATCAATACATTGGATCGGGTGCTCCGTGATGAACAAGTGAATGCGCTCTCAATGATTAAACCAGTTGAAGATTTTAGAGTTTCTGATTTCCGAATGGTCGATCTTCCATTCCGTATCAATGAAGAACGAGGCAATCTTCAATCGTTACCTCCACTGCTAGGGGAGCATACGGATGAAATTCTTAACTCATTAAATTATTCAAAAGAATTATTGGAGCAGCTCAAGAGTAAGAGCATTGTTGGTTAGGAGGCAGCCATGACATTACCCCGACACGTTGAATTGTATGAGGTAGGGCCAAGGGAAGGCTTTCAATCGGAACCAAGTAAGATTCTAACCGAAGATAAAATTAGCTTCATTAACTCACTGAGCCAGACTGGACTCAAACACATTGAGGTTACTTCCTTTGTTAGTCCGAAATGGGTACCGCAGATGTCAGATGCAGAAATGGTATTAGCAAAGATTGATAGAGTGCCAGGGGTCGCTTATCGGGCGGCATATCTGAATTTAAAAGGGCTTGAGCGGGCGCTGGTCAACAACGTAACAATGGATGGAAGTCTTGTCCTATCTGCTAGTAATGCCTTTTCAAAGCGGAATATGAATAAATCGACGAGTGAAATGTTCGAAACACTGCCAGAATGGATTGAGGCCTATAAGAATGCAGGCATTAAGGTGAAACAGATGGGATTCATGGCTTCCTTTGGCTGCAACTTTGAAGGCTATATTTACTTAGACCATTTACTGGATATCATGGGAAAGGTTATTTCCTTAGCAGAAAGCTATGGAGAAAAGATTCACAAGGTCAAACTAGCCGATACAATGGGCTGGGCCAACCCGGAACAGATTAAGCGAACAGTTCGTGCCATTCAAGATAAATGGCCGGAACTTAATATACACTTGCATCTGCATGATACACGCGGACTGGGTCTCGCAAACGTTTACTCGGCGCTTTATGAAGGTCTGTGGGAATTCGATACGGCGGTTGCAGGACTCGGAGGATGTCCATTTGCTGAAGTGAAAGGGGCACCAGGGAATATCTCTACAGAGGATGTCGCGTTTCTATGCGAACAAATGGGCATCGATACAGGACTTAACTTGGAATCCTTGGTCGAATGCGCCAAGATGGCTGAAGAGATGGTAGGTCGTGAGCTCCCTGGGCATCTGTCTAAAGGCGGAGTCCTCTCTGGAATCAGGCCGCATTCGTGGATGCAGGTACAAGGATCATAAATTAATAGAAATAAATAATCGTAGATGATGGAGGAATATAAGATGGATTTTGAATTTACTGACTTACAGAATGATATTCGCGCTGGCGTGAGAGATGTTTGTTCACGGTTCGATTTAGATTATTGGAGACAATCCCATGAGGAAGGTACCTATCCGACAGAATTTGTAAAAGCGATGAGTGACGCGGGCTGGTTAGGGGCACTTATCCCGGAAGAGTACGGCGGTTCAGGGTTAGGTTTTACAGAGGGAGCCATTATCTTAGAAGAAGTCAACCGATCTGGCGGAAACTCCAACCAAGTTCATGCACAAATGTATACGATGGGTGCGCTTCTGAGACACGGCAGTGAGGAGCAAAAGCGCAAATACTTGCCGCAAATTGCAAACGGTTCCTTGAGGCTGCAAACCTTCGCTGTAACGGAGCCGGATGCTGGTACGGACACGACAAAAATTAAAACATCTGCTGTGAAGAAGGGCGACCGTTACATTATTAACGGACAAAAAATCTTCATCTCCCGCTTCAACAACACAGATTTGATGCTGCTTCTTGCTCGTACAACCCCGCTTGACAAAGTAGAAAAGAGAACACATGGCATCAGCTTATTCCTAATTGACACCCGTGACGTTGGAAACGGCATTGAATCAACTAAAATCTCGACGATGCTAGGCGGAGACACGAATCAATTGTTCTTTAACGACCTTGAAGTGTCAGAAGATTGTTTGATCGGTGAAGAAGGAAGAGGACTTTACTGCGTGATGGACGGAATGGTTGCTGAAAGGATTCTTGTATCCGGTTCCGCGCTTGGTAATGGTAAGTGGTTTATTGACCAGGCAGTCAAGTATGCGAACGAGCGTGTTGTATTTAACCGTCCAATTGGTCAAAACCAAGGCATACAGTTCCCGATTGCACAGGCGTATATGGAGCTTCAAGCTGCGGAGGCGCTTATGTATAAAGCAACAACTAAATTCGATAACAATCTGCCAGCTGGTGCAGAAGCAAATATGGCGAAGTACCTGTGTTCTGAGGCTGCTTATCATGCGGCTGAAGCGTGTATGCAAACGCATGGCGGCTATGCTGCAGCAAATGAGTATCACATTAACCGCAAGTGGATGCAAGCAAGAATGATGAAGATCGCTCCTATCTCTTCAAATCTGATTTTAAGTTATGTAGGCCAGCACGTGTTGAAAATGCCAAGATCATATTAAGAGAGATTCAAGAAAGGAGGGCGATTGGTGTGACTATAGTGAAAGAATCCTACGAAATGTTGAAGGTTGAATATAAAGGAGAAAACAACGAAATTCTGGTTGTTACGCTCAACCGGCCTGAAGTAATGAATGCGATGAATACTCAAATGCTCGAGGAAAGGCTAAGGCTGTTCCGCGAAGAGGCCTATAACGAAGATTTAAGATGCGTTGTCATCACCGGTGCAGGGGATAGAGCGTTTAGTACCGGAGGCGATTTAAAGGAACGCAACGGAATGAGCGACGGTACTTGGAAACGACAGCATCATATCATTGAGGATTTAGTTCTGTTAACACGGGATTTTCCGGTACCTGTTATCGCTGCCGTGGAAGGCTATGCCCTTGCCGGCGGCTGTGAATTGGCGCTGTCAACTGATTTTATTATTGCTTCAGAAACAGCTGTTTTCGGCTTGTCAGAAGCATTAAGAGGGATTCTGCCTGGCGGCGGAGGCCTGCAAAATTTAGCCAGAGCGATTGGCGTACGACGAGCTAAGGAGCTTATCTATACAGGCCGTAAAATTGATGCGGCATTAGCATACGAATGGGGTTTGGTTAACCGCGTCGTTTCAAAAGGAAAAGCTCTGGAAACCGCACTGGAATTAGCGGAAAAAATAGCAGAAACCGCCCCGATGGCAGTTCGAGCGGCAAAGGTCTCGATTAATAAAGGATCTGACACGGATTACCAAACTGCTTACGCTTTGGATATTGCCGCTTACAACCAGTTGGTAACATCACAAGACCGGTTAGAGGGAGTGGCAGCTTTCAATGAAAAGCGTAAACCAAGATGGAAAAATCAATAACTTGATGTCAAGGCTCACCGCCTTTATTACAGATATATCCTATGAGAAGCTTCTAGAGGAAATGGTGGAATTAGCCAAGCAGGCAATCATTGATACCCTTGGGGTGGCAATAGCCGGGTGGAATGAACCTGCCGTAGAAAAGGCTAAAAAGGTATATGTCTCCCAGGAAAGCGGGCTGGGTGGTGTCTCCTCTCTTTGGGGGGAGCCAGTGAAGGTGGATTGTGATAAAGCAGCCATCATTAATGGAACCGCTTCCCATGTGTTGGATTATGACGATGCTTCTGTTGGTGTCGTCATCCATCCCAGCGCTCCGATTCTGTCTGCGATAACGCCTCTTGCCGAAAAGCTGAAAAGCTCGGGTAAGGAAGTCATTACAGCCTATAGTATCGGAACGGAGGTCATGATCCGAATTGGGCAAGTGATGGGAATACGGCATTATAATCTCGGCTGGCATGCAACCGATACATTGGGCACGATTGGAGCTGCTGCTGCTGCTTCCTATTTGCTTCATCTCACTGAAGATCAATGCTCCCATGCCATTGCCATTGCTGCATCGATGACCGGAGGGCTGCAGAAGAATTTCGGCTCTATGACCAAATCGCTGCATGTTGGATTGGCAGCATCACACGGCATTCAGGCAGCCATCTTAGCTAATCAAGGCTTCACAGGGAATAAGGATATCTTTGGAAAACGCGGTTTTTTCATGGCATTTAGCGGCGGGGCGGACGAAGAGGAGCTGCAAAAGGGGATGGATTCCATCACTTTCGGAGAGCCATTCGATATGCTAGAAGGATTATCCGTCAAAAAGTTCCCTTGCTGCTTTGGTACACACCGCTTTATACAAGGAGCACTAGAGCTTAAAGACGAGCATCAGTTGAGCTTAGAGGATATAGATGAAATTGTGCTGCAAGCTCAGCCGAGAAGTCTCTTGCCTTTAGTTCATTCTCGACCTGTAACTGGATTACAAGGAAAGTTCAGTGCGGAATATACCGTATTGGCGGCCATAGCCGACGGACATGTGAGGCTGAGCAGCTTTGAAGACAATCAAGTGCTCCGTGCAGACATTCAGAAGCTAATTCCTGCGGTCAAGGTGTTGGAATTGCAGGAATCTGAGGAAGACAAGCGGCTTAATCGAAGATTAGCGGTAGAAATAAGAATAAAAACAACGAATGGACAAGTGTATGAAAAAAAGGTGCAACACGCACCAGGCTCCAAAGAAAAACCACTGAGTGAAGCAGAGCATCGAGAGAAGTGGATCAGCTGCCTGAGCCACTATGCTCAGTCTTCACTTCAACATAGCCGTATAGAGAACATCGCTCATGAGCTGTATGATCAAGGTTTGCGAATCGATACATTCACATGCTTTAGTGATTGGATAAACGAGATACACAACCAATTGAATGATTTTAATCAAAAACAGATGGTTTGATTCAATTAAGGAATCAAATGGAAGGAGTATCATAATGAAAATTGCATTGTTCAATGAAAATCGCTTAGGTGTTGTTGATGGCAGCAGCGTGACCGATATTACTGAATTAACAGATTGGAACAACGAGGAGCCGCAAGCTTCCCTAGTCAAGCTGATGAAAGAATTTGAGGCTTTGAAACCTAAAATTGAAGAAGGCCTGGGGTCTTGTCCTGTTTATCAAGTATCGGATGTGTCGCTTCGTGCCCCTGTGCCAAATCCGAGCAAAATCGTAGCAGCTCCTATTAATTATATCCTGCACAAACAAGAGATGAACACCGCTTTAACGGTGGACGGTCTTGGCTTTTTCCTCAAATCGCCTTCTTCAATTATTGGACCTGATCAAACGGTCCTGCTGCCGTTCAGAGACCGGAGAGTAGATCATGAAGCGGAAATTGCCTTCGTAGTGGGTAAGGAGGCCAAGGATGTAAAGGCGGAGGATGCGTCTAAGTACATCTTCGGATACCTTGCCTTAATGGACATTACGGTCCGTGGTAAGGAAGATCGACCATGGCGTAAATCCTTCGACACCTTTACTCCAATCGGTCCATGGATTGTGACGGGTGACGAAGTGGAAAACCCGAATCAACTGCAGATGAACTTGTGGGTAAACGATGAAATCCGACAATCAGCCAACACAAGTGATCTCATTTACGATTGCTATAAATTTTTTGAGGCGGCTTCCAGTGTAATGACGCTGCTACCGGGGGATATTGTCACGACTGGAACACCAGAAGGAGTGGCTCCAATTTCAAAAGGCGATACCGTACGGATTCACATTGAAAGAATCGGTGAATTTTCTGTAGAGGTTGACTATAAACCGGGCATTTGATCAGTTTATTTTGATAAGAGGTTAAGTAAATCATTAGACGAGTTTGATACTGCCTAATTGACTTTATTGTTACTGTACGTTAATTACGAAAGTGGGGAAGTAATATGTCGGAACATAAATCAAATCAACAATGGACACCAGAATTGCTGGAATTCTACGAGGAGCTGAAGGATCAGAATATGGGGCCCTTATGGGCGTCCGTATTTAGCTCATCACAGCCAAAGCCGCGAGCGATCCCCTATTTGTGGAAAAAGAATCAGATTCTCAAAGCGTTGGACAAAGCAAAGGAGCTGCTCGAGGTAGGTACTGGATCCATTGATCGGCGAGCTGTATATTTAATCAATCCTGGTATGAAGAATTTGGAGCCACACGGATGGGGCGGGGCAACGCAAACGCTGTATGCTGCCGTTCAAGCTCTTAATCCTGGGGAAATTGCCCCATCTCACAGGCATATGACTTCAGCGCTGCGGTTTATTATGGAAGGTCAGGGCGCTTCCGGTATTGTGAACGGTGTGAAATATCATTTCGAACCGGGGGACTACGTCATTACGCCGGAGTGGTGCTGGCACGATCATGTAAATGAAGGAAACGAAACGGTGTTGTGGATGGACTGTTTAGATATCCCTTTCACTTCGGCATTGACAAGTTCCTTCTTTGAACTGTATCCGCAGGAGCAGCAGCCGGTTGAGTTTCCTGATGATTACGGCACAAAGCGCTATGCAGGCGGGATGGTACGGCCGATTTCGGATCGTAAGCCATCACCTGCACCGATCGGACGGTACACATGGGATTTAACGAAACAAGCACTAGATGGACAAAGTGAATTTGTTCCTGATCTATTCGACGGGTTCGCAGTGGAATATATCAATCCTTCCACCGGCAAAGACGCAAATGGAAGGATCGGCGCCAGAATGCAGAAACTGCCGATTCAATATAAGGGAAAAGCGCATCGCCATATGCACAGCTCGGTTTATCATGTACACAAGGGACGCGGGTATACGGTAATGAACGGTGTTCGTTTTGATTGGGAAGCGGGCGACTTCTTCGCACTGCCGGCCTGGACATGGCATGAGCACGTGAATACATCGGAAACAGAAGAGGCATTTTTATTCTCTACGAATGATCTGCCGATTTTGGAGCCTTTTGGCTTTGAAAGAGAAGAAGCTTATACAGAAAATGGCGGTTATCAGGAAATCTTATCCGTTTTTGAGACTGAACACTCAGATGTTATAGCAATAGATTAAAAGAATAATTAACCAATTTACTAGAAGGGGTGATTATGTGGGAGAAGTTAAAGAGGTTATCGTTGTAGGCGGGGGAATTGGCGGTTTAGCCGCTGCTTACGGTATAGCTAAATTAGGAAAAAAAGTAACACTGCTTGAGCAGGCGCCACAGTTTGGTGAGGTGGGTGCAGGTTTACAGGTAGGTCCAAATGGCCTGCGGGCGTTGGATGCTTTGGGAGTCCTAGAAGAAGTCAATAAGTTGGCGGTGTTTCCTCGCCGTCATGTGTTCATGGACGCGTTAAGCGGCAAGGAGCTGTCGGCTGTTCAATTTGGAGAATCATTCCGTGAGCGCTTCGGGTATCCATACATTGTTATCCATCGTTCCGATTTGCATAGTGTCTTACTGAAGGCTTGCCAATCTCTAGATAATGTTTCATTCTTAACCAATCATAAATTGGAATCCGTTAAAGAATTCGCCGATTATGTAGAATTACGTTGTGAAAACGGAGCGGTACTGCTAGCGGAAACAGTAATCGGTGCTGACGGTATCCGTTCGATGACACGTAAATTAGTAAGTCAAGCAGAGCCAATTATCTCTCAGTATGTGGCATATCGCTTTACCGTTCCGATGACAGAAATGACGATTGATATCGATTGGGACGAGAAATTAACGTGGATCGGACCTGGTATTCATCTAGTACAATATCCAGTACGTCATAAGAGTGTAATTAATCAGGTAGCTGTGTTCAAAAGCTATAAATATAATAAGGACTCCGATGATTGGGGAACAGCGGAGGAACTCCATCAGATGTTTGCAGATAGCTGTTCGACCATTAAAGAATCCCTGAAGTTTGCAGATCGCGGTTTGATCACAAAGCTGTTTGATATCGAACCGTTGGAAAAGTGGTCAACCAATCGCGTTACACTGCTGGGAGATAGTGCTCATGCGATGCTGCAATATCTTGCACAAGGGGCTTGTCAAGCACTTGAAGATGCAGTTTGTTTAACGGAAAAAATACGTGCGAACGGCTCAAATACAGCGAAAGCGTTGGACGAATATCAACAAGAACGTATTCCTAGAACGGCGGAGGTACAGCGTGGGGCAAGGACTTGGGGAGAAATCAAGCATGCAGAAGATTCGGTTACAAGACTTCTTCGTAATACAATCATGCTGAACCGTTCAGCAGACGATTACAAATATTTAGATTGGTTATACAAAGAGAGAGTGCTTACCACTGTTTAAAATTAAGCAGGCAGGTTCTAACTCAACTATTTCAAAGGCTATATTCCTTTATACATTCTAGGATATAGCCTTTAAGTATACTTCTTAATAAAATGATTTGATTATATAAATTCAAGGGCGTGATTACATGAAATCTATTAAATCGAGAGGTCCCTTAGAGGGTATCCGCATTCTTGATCTGTCAACGGTTATTGCTGCCCCCTATGGTGCCGCACTTCTTGGTGATTTTGGGGCAGAAGTTATAAAAATTGAGATGCCAGAGGTCGGCGATCCATTGCGGAATCTTGGCCCCTATTATAAAGGGGAAGGATTAAGATGGCCGGGCATGTCTCGGAACAAGAAATCAATTACGTTGGATTTGCGACAGGAAGAGGGGAAGGAAATTCTGCGGAAGCTGGTTAGCAAATCGGATATGGTCATTGAAAACTTCCGAACCGGTACACTGGAAAAATGGGGGATTGGCTATGAAGAGCTGAAGAAATACAATCCTGATTTAGTCATGATCAGGGTAACTGGCTATGGACAGACCGGACCTTATTCACACAAAGCAGGGTTCGGTACACCCGCCACAGCCTTCAGCGGTTTTACATATCTGCATGGATACCCTGATCGACCGCCGATTAGCCCTTCTTTTTCCTTAGCCGATTATGTAACGGGAATTTATGTCGCTTTTGCAGCGGTTACAGCCTTGTATCACAGGGATTGTCAAGATGAAGGAACAGGTCAGTACGTGGATGTCAGCTTATATGAATCTATGTTCAGAATGATGGAATTTTTGATAACAGATTATGATCAAACTGGCAACATTAAGGAGAGATCACCAGGTTTGAGCGGTCACTCAGCACCTGCAGGAAATTTCCTCACTAAGGACGGACAGTGGATTATTTTGGTTACGAGCTCCGACAAGACCTTTGAACGTTTGGCAAAAGCCATGAATCGAGAAGATATGCTGACGGATGAACGCTATCATACCAATTCAGTCCGATTGATGCGATTTGATGAAGTCAATGGGATAGTGTCTGATTGGGTGAAAACGAAAACAAAGGATGAACTGCAGCATCTCCTAGACGAATGCGGTGTACCGATGAGTCAAATCTACAGTATCAAAGATATTTATGAAGATCCTCAGTATCAGGCGAGAGAAAATATTGTTGAGGTTGAACATCCGCGTCTGGGTAAAGTCAAAATCCCTGGGATTGTTCCAAAATTTTCTGAAACACCAGGTTCCATCAGGCAAATTGCTCCGGATTTAGGCGAGCATAATGATGAAATACTAAAAAATCTCTTGGAGCTGGACGAGGAAACCATTGCTAGTTTAATAGAGAAAAAAGTGATATAAAGGAGTGTTCGAATTTGGCGAGTAATAGAGAGGTATTCATTACTGAGGTTTGTCCAAGGGACGGATTTCAAAGCGTTAGTGAATGGATTCCAACGGAAGAGAAAGTCAGAATTATTAATCAACTAATGGATTGCGGCTATAAACAGATTGAGGTTACTTCTTTTGTGCATCCCAAAGCAATCCCGCAATTGAAGGATGCAGATGAAGTGTTGAAAAGAATTAAACGCTCGGAACAGGTGAAGCTGCGGGCCTTGGTTCCAAATACCCGCGGATTAGAAAGAGCCATAGCAGTTGGCGTAGATAAGGTGAAGCTGATGTTGTCTGCTTCCGATTCTCATAGCATAAGCAATGCAAACTGCAAGACGGAAGAGGCTTTTCAGAAGTTTGTACCGTTAGTCGAACTCGCAGAAAAAAGTGGCATGAAGGTGTCGGGATCGATTTCTGTTGCGTTTGGATGCCCTTATGAAGGTGAAATTCCGGTTGAACGTCTCGTGATGATCTGTGAACGATATCGTTCCTTAGGAATTAAGGAAGTTTCACTGGCAGATACAACAGGTATGGCAAATCCACTGCGAATTAAAAACAATGTTCGTGAATTAATGAGGAGATTTCCAGACTTCACTTTTTCCCTTCATCTTCATAATACGAGAGGTATGGCATTTGCCAATGCCGTGGCCGGATGGGAGGAAGGCATTGTACATTTTGACGGCTCTGCTGGCGGATTGGGAGGCTGTCCTTATGCACCCGGAGCGAGCGGCAATATAGCGTCTGAGGATTTGATTCATGGATTTGAGGAAATGGGGATTCATACCGGAGTTTCATTAAATGGCGTATTGGAGGCTGCCAAGGATATTCAGCAGAGTCTTCCTCAATATGTAGACAGTTTTGTACTGAAAGCAGGCAAATGTTCGGACTTATCCGCAAGTCCAATGACTCAGCAAAAAGTGGAGTTATAGTTAGGGAGAAATGGAGGATTACGAGTGTATCAGCAAAAGTTAAGTACTGCCAATGGATCGGTTACCATTTACAGTCTGCAGTTGTTGGGACAAAGTGGCTTTGTGAATGTGGATAACTTGCCATATACAACGAGGATTCTGCTTGAATCGCTCATGCGAAATCAAAGCAGAATCGGGCTTACAGAACAGGATTTGATCCGTGTGGCTTCAAGAAGCTCCAATGAATCGGTTGAAATCCCGCTTGTGCCCACACGAGTCATTATGCAGGATGCATCGGGTGTGCCAGCTTTAGTTGACTTGGTGTCGCTTCGTCAACGATTGATGGAGGAAGGAATCGATCCAAATCACGTAAATCCCGTTATTCCCGTTGATTTGGTTATCGACCATTCGGTCCAAGTTGATTACTTTGGATCGGCATCTGCCTTCTCAAAAAATCTTCATATAGAATATGAACGAAATCAGGAAAGATACAAGTTTTTAAAATGGGCTCAGCAATCATTTACTGACATTCGCGTCGTACCGCCAGCGAACGGAATCATTCATCAAGTAAATTTGGAATGTTTGACTAAAATTGTACAATTATCAAATCAGAATCATGAGAGAATGGCCAATCCCGAAATGGTAATTGGGACGGATTCCCATACCACAATGGTGAATGCATTAGGTGTGCTGGGCTGGGGGGTTGGAGGAATCGAAGCGGAAGCAGCCATGCTGGGTATACCTGTCAGTATACCAGTACCTGAAGTGGTGGGAGTCGAAATTACTGGGCAATTAAATGAGGGAGTTACAGCGACGGATGTTGCCTTAACGATAACTCAGCTTCTAAGAAAGCACAATGTCGTGGGTAAATTTGTTGAATTCTTTGGTCCTAGCTTAAAGCGTCTTTCCCTCCCCGATCGGGCGACCATATCAAATATGGCACCAGAATACGGGGCAACCTGCGGCTTCTTTCCGGTTGATGAAGAGACGTTGAAATTTTTGCGTATGACGGGCAAACAGGATGAGGAAGTCGATCTTGTGGAGCGATATTGTAAAGAACAAGGACTGTTCCATATATCCGATTCCAGTAGGAATAGAAAAGCTTATTCCGACCTTTTGATGTTTGATTTACAGTCGGTGGAAGCGAGTGTTTCTGGCCCGAGGCGTCCGCAAGACAGAATGCCGCTTCGCGCGGTGAGACAATCGTTTCCCAAATCCCTTTCTCCTAACGAGGATAACACTATAAATATCAGGAGCACACCATTAAAAGATGGATCCATCGTGATTGCAGCCATCACAAGCTGTACGAATACATCAAACCCCTTCAATATGATAGGTGCAGGTCTTTTGGCCAAGAAGGCGGTGGAGAAAGGCTTAACCGTACCAAAAACCATTCAGACTTCTTTGGCACCTGGTTCGAAGGCGGTAACAGCGTATTTGCAAAAAGCAGGGTTGCTGCCATATTTGGAAAAGCTGGGATTTTATCATGCTGGTTACGGATGTGCAGTATGTGTTGGCAACAGCGGCAAACTGGATGAAAAAGTAGAAAATGCGATTCAGGAGCATGATTTGACGGTAGCTGCCGTATTAAGCGGAAACCGTAATTTTGAAGGACGCATTCACGCCTTAGTCAAAGCTAACTATTTGGCCTCTCCTCCTTTAGTCATCGCCTTTGCTATCGCAGGCACCATAGATATTGATTTGGAGTCCGAACCGCTGGGTCGATCTGCATCGGGCAAAGAGGTCTATTTGAAGGATATTTGGCCGAGTTCCGAGGAAATTACTAGCTTGATAGATTCCACGATTTCATCCGATGTATTTCTCGAAGCCTACGAAAATGTGTTTAAAGGCGACGATAGATGGCAGGATCTAGAATATGATGATCATCCGATTTTTAGGTGGGATGATCGGTCCACGTACTTTAAAGCATCTCCTTTCTTCAAAGCAGAGATCAAAGAATACCAGCCAGGAGATATTCCCCTAGCCAGAGTTTTGTTAATGCTTGGTGATTCCGTTACAACAGACCATATTTCGCCGGTCGGCCACATTCCTTATGAGAGTACTGCCGGACAATACCTTCTTCAGCATGACGTCGAACCCGCCGACTTCAATTCTTACGGTTCGAGACGAGGAAATCACGAGGTACTTGTCAGGGGGACTTTTGCCCATCCGAGGCTAAAGAATAAACTAGTAGAGAAAACAGGCGGTTTCACCCTCTATGTACCGAGCGGGGAAGAAATGGATGTCTATTCTGCCTCCATGATTTACCAACAGGAAAATACGCCGCTGATCATCTTAGCCGGTAAAGACTATGGGATGGGGAGTGCAAGGGATTGGGCTGCTAAAGGCACTTATCTGCTCGGCGTTAAGGCAGTCATAGCGGAAAGTTTTGAACGCATCCACCGCAGTAACCTGGCCATGATGGGGATTGTGCCCCTTCAATTTATGCCTGGCGAAAACTATGAATCGATGAATCTGAACGGCCTAGAGACCTATTCTATCATAGGGTTGAACGAGCCGCTCAGTCCGCTTCAAAAGGTGAGGGTCGAAGCCATTAAACCGGATGGCTCAAGGACCGCGTTCCAGACAGTGTTGCGTTTGGATACCCGCATGGAGATTAAGCTATATTTGAAAAAGGGTGTTTTTCAAAATATCCTAGACCAATGGGTAGAGAGATTAGAAGTTTAGAATATCAAAGTTTCTGAGATTAAAGCTGGTCAATGGATTGTAGTTTATGGTTGTGGTGGATTAGGAAACTTGCTATCCAATTTGCTAAACATGTGTTCAATGCTAAAGTTTTAGCAGTAGATATTAATGATGATAAGTTAGTACTAGCCAAAGAATTAGGTGCAGATATAACAATCAACCCTATTACACAAGGGGAAGTTGATAAAATTATTCAAGAACAAGTTGGTGGAGCCTATGCTGCAGTAGTCGCAGCAGTTTCTAAATTAGCATTTAACTCAGCAGTTAATGCAGTACGTGCTTATGGTAAGGTAGTCGTAGTAGGTTTATCATCAGAAACTATGGATTTAAATACGGATTGGCAGTGGTACATTGGACTTTAAATAATTGCATATTCACGTCTCTCTTTGATTTTAAACAGCACAAGTGTAACTGCTAGTGTAAAATATTTTTTCTGTTTCAACCAACGTTGGTGCGATTTACTTAGTAAATATTAAAAAGGTTAATCTAAATCTTTACGAGTCCCAACTAATGATCCGACTAACTTCAATACCATCAAGTACAAGTCGTGGAATATTTAAATCAAGAGGCTGGGCCACATGTCTATGACTATTGGCTCCAGCCTCTTTTAATCCTATTAATTCCTTTATAAGCCTGAGGGTAAATTTCAGCCAATTCCGTTACTAAGGAAGTTAAAAACGTAGTTGGCGGCGTATTCGGTATGGAAATCGTAGACGAAGTCATTATCGAAGGTCACGCTGCAATGCCGGCACAAGCAGAACAGATTATTGCTGAAGGTTTAGAAAAAGTAAAAGAAGCAGCATAGAAATTATCACCAGTAGCTGTTTAATTATTGACGATTTAAAAAAGGAGCTTGGTTTTCAAGCTCCTTTTTTTAACGTGTTTTAATTGGCTGCTGAGTAAAAAAATTAATCAAACGTTTGATTAAACATACTAATTGACTTTATTGGTTCCACCAAACGCAATGCAATAGTGATCAGGGTCCACAATGGCTAATTCTTTCCACGGACCGCAGCCCCATCAATCCAGGGTTCGATGATTATTCTAGCACCCTTTTCTTTAAATTCTGCATAGAGTTCATCGAGTGCAGTCCAGTTCTCTACATAACAATAAACATCTGGGGCAGTTTGAGTATATCCTCTTGCGGTCTTATTTGGTCTAACATCTTCAGGAGAATTAGCTTGAAGTAATTTAATCCCTAATCCAGAGAAACCATCACGAATCACCCACCATTCAGTTACCTCGCATCCAAGAATTCCCTATAATATTGTTTTGATTCTTCTAGATTTGAAACGAGTAATACTTTTAGTGAACTGTGGATTTGTCTTTGAATCAAAATAAACTACCTTCTTTCACATGCATTATGCTGCCAGGAATCGGCTATTCCACACAACAATTGATATGCAGAAAATGATGTAGATATTCTGCATATCAATTATAACTTTATTAAAAGTGTACATTTTGTCAAGCTTAACAAAACGGAGACTATTAGGTTTGATTGGACCATGAGCCTCTTTTCGCTTTTCCTAACTAAAGTGTGTTATTATTTTCCATAATAAATAGTAGGAAAGGATGGACAGGATGTCAATCGAAAGTGTAAAAGCCCATTTCAGGCAATGGGACAGAGAACAAGATGTAATGGAATTTGACACATCAAGTGCAACAGTGGATTTAGCAGCCGAAACAATTGGAGTTATTCCGGCCCGCATTGCAAAAACTTTATCATTTAGAGGAGAAGGTGAAAAAGCCCTTTTGATTGTCGCTGCCGGAGATGTGAAAATTGATAACAAAAAATTTCGCCATACCTTTGGGTTCAAGGCCAGAATGCTGACTCCGGAAGAAGTGCTGGAGCAGACCGGCCATGCAATCGGTGGAGTTTGCCCATTCGGATTAAAAGATGAACTAGATGTTTACTTAGATGTCTCCATGAAAAGGTTCGAGATTCTTTTCCCAGCCTGTGGCAGCACCAATTCAGCGATTGAACTAACGAATGAAGAGATTTATCGCTATTCATATGCTAAGGAATGGGTGGATGTTTGTAAAGGTTGGGAAGAGTCTGAGCATGTAGAGAAGGTTGGTTAAAAAACAAATTAATATGTTTCGCTTGCGTTCGTCCAACCTAGTAAATGAAACAAAGAAGCTTTAGGATAAGGTTAACTTATTCTAGGCTTCTTTTTTTGGAAGAAGAAAGATTTTAAAAACTTCCTAACAGGTGACATCGTCTAAGTATAGGAAGGAGAGTGAAAGTGGTGGAAGAAATGATAATCGAGGGAACGGCCATAGAAGATAAAGAACTCATCATTGATGAAATTATGAATCAGTATGGACAAGAGATTCTGCAGCTGGCGTATTCCTACGTAAATAATATAGCGATTGCGGAGGATTTAACTCAAGACATCTTTGTTAAATGCTATAAAAACCTCCATACATATAGCGGAAAAGCAAAATTGAGAACCTGGTTGTGGCGGATTGCCATTAATCATTGCAAGGATTTTCACAGAAGCTGGTATCAAAAGAATGTGGTTACAGCAGGTGAAGAAATACCAATCCACGGTACGAATAAGGAACTGGTCGAGCAGACTGTCATCCAAAGAGAAGAAGATGATGAATTAATAGCTGCGATTATGACACTCCCGATTATATATCGGGAAGTGATATACCTTTTTTACTACGAAGATTTGCCAATCAAGGAAATCGCTGCCGTAACAGAAACAGGCGTAAATACCGTTAAAACCAGACTAAGACGAGCTAAAGAACTTCTCAAGGAACGATTGGAGGAATAAGCGTGGAGGATCGTTTAAAGAATTTGAAGAAAGTAATGGATAAGAGAACATTTGCTGACTTAACTTTTTCAGAGGACCATCAAAAGGCAATACGCAGAAAAATAAATCAACAGGAAGAAAGCGATGAGGATATCTTACTTGCAGTCTTGCAGCTTCTTGTTCAAGAAAAAACAGGACATGAATTAACAGGGCTTCTTCGGGGACGGGGGATTCTGAAATTTGAAAACAACGAAGGTTTTTTGTATACCGTGTTACATCGGTTAGAGCAGTCTGGATGCATCCAAACCAACTGGGATGATTCAGGAGCTAAATATTATTGGTTAAAGGATAAAGGCAGGAAATTGTTAAACAAGGCAGAACAAAAGCAAACAAAAAGAAGATTTGTATTTAAGGAATTGCTAGAGGGGTGACTAGTTTATGTCGAATAATAAAAAACAAATTTTCTTAAATGAGGTCACTAACCAAATCCGATCAAAGGAAGCAAAGGCATACGTAGCAAATGAATTGAATTATCATCTAAAGGAAGCAAAAAGGATCTGGATGGAGAAAGGATTACCAGAAAGTGAGGCGGAAGAAAAAGCAGTCGAACAAATGGGAAGCCCTACAAAATTAGGTATCCAGATGAACAAGCTTCACCGTCCAAAGGTTGATTGGTGGCTGGTAATCCTGCTAACGACGACTTTAGGGCTTAGTTTCTTGCCAATGATATCTCTGGGTTACATGGAAAGCATCCACTTTTTAATCTATAAAATTCTTATTGTCCTGCTTGGGATTACTGCGACAGTGGGATTAATGCTGGCAGATTACCGAAAATGGAAAAAACGAGGATGGGTATTTTATACGGTGGGGAATTTGCTGTTGTTTAGCCTAGTGTTATTCTCTAATACAATGATAAATGGGGTGCCGCTGCTTAAGCTTGGACCTGTTACTATCGAAAGTCTGATGGCCTTACCGTTCTTCTATCTTGCCTGGGCTTCGTTTTTCAACAATGAAAAATTAAGAATTTGGCAATTTTTTTTATTGTTACTTAGCCCAATCCTTCTATTTCTAGCAGCGGCGAGTATTCCGACGGTCTATCTGTATGTTGTGATGGTATTCGTTATGCTATGGTGGAGTAAGTTTAGCAAGAAGGTAAAATTGATCATTACGGGTGGTACAATTAGTTTACTAATAATATTAGGCATTGTAGCTTGGCAATTTATTAAGCCTTATCAAATTGTAAGACTGCTAGTGTTATTTGAGCCAGAAAAGTATGCAGACAGTGCAGGATTCATGATTCTTAAAATTCAAGAACTGATGGCCAGCGCTGGATTATTCGGCTGGTTTGGTCAGCCTACACCAAAAAACTTTATTCCAGAAGCGCATACAAATTTTGTTTTTGTAAGCTTTACCTATTACTACGGCTGGCTTTTTGGAGCTTTGCTGATTGTGATTCTCTTGCTTTTTGCAGCAAGAATGATCGCCATCCAGCCAAAAATAAAGGATTCTTATGGGAAACTTCTTTTGATAGGAGGTGTGGCACTTTACGGCGTTCAGTTGGTAAGCAATATTGGAATGGTACTTGGGTTCTTCCCTATGACGACAATGTCCTTACCATTCATTAGTTATGGAGTAATGCCTACAATACTTAATGCAGTATTAATAGGCGCAGTGTTAAGTGTTTACCGCCGTAAAGATATGGTATTTACAAACTAATGAAAAAGAAGACCCTGATAACGGCCAGTTATCAGGGTCTTCTTTTGTAATTGACCTTATTTCAGTGGAATCCAAATTTCAGAATAATAATCAGAACTGGATGGATTTCCATTTGAGTAGACTTCTAAATCTGGGGTTCCCGCATGCTGATAATGGCTAGATGGAAACCATTCCGAGATAATTTGTTTCCAAGTATTCTGCATAGCATCCGGCATAGCTCCGTGTACTTCAAATATTCCCCACTTTGAAGCAGGAATCTCAAGTTCCAAAAGACCTTCAGGTGTGTCTCCCTTATGATCTGTACCAATCCAGTAATCCATTAATGGAGAACCAGCTGCGCGTTTATCGACACATACCCCTAGGACACCTTTAATTTGACCATTATTTAATTGAAATAATATATCATTTGTTCCATCAACATGGACATCATCCCACATTTTAGGTATCCCAGCTAAATTCTCTCCATTTTCGCATGAAAACTCGCGCTTTACCCCGACAACTTTAAAACTCTCTTTTTCCATGATTTTGTAATTCATAGGTTCGGCTCCTTTCAAATTTACCTGAATAGACATGCGGTTGTAAGATTTCAGCTTTCCTGTGTAATTACGTGCCTGACTTGGTGTGAACCCATGCTGTCTGCGGAAAGCTTTTGCAAAAGATTCGGGAGTGTCGTAGCCATATTTTAAGGCAACATCAAGAATCCTGCTGTCAGTAGTTGAAAGTTCTTGTGCAGCAAGTGTTAGACGTCTGCGCCGGAGATATTCACCAACAGTTATGTCTGTTAGTACTGAAAAAATACGTTGAAAGTGAAACTCCGACACATTTGCTTGTTTCGCTATACTTTCAATTGGAAGATCATCAAGTAAATGATCTTCCATATAATCGATTGCTTTCTGTAATGATTCTACCCATCCCATATCGCTCACTCCCTATGTACATAGTAACAACGGCTACGTTCTTAATCCTGTCATTTTCTGCTCTATTTTAACAGATAGTATTTTTTATTGATTAATATTTCTGTTAGTAATGATACTTTTCTGAAATATTTGTTAAAAACATTCTTTTTTTAGAAGGTTGTCAACCCTCTATTTTTATATAAATACCGGTTACGCTTCCTGAAAATGGAATAAAAGTGAATAAGGAGTAAATATTCTTAAACGCTTGCATTTTAATGGATAAATAAGGATTTGGAGCAATAAATAAGTATGGTAGTTTTATACCTGTAAAATCCTCCCTTAAATATGACAAAAATCGTATGTTACGATGAATTTGTTAAAAACAGCAAATGTAGGAGGAGTAATTAATGATTAAGAAAAAGGCTCTTTTAACCATAGCTGCTGCGGCTGCAGTCGTAATGGCAAATCCAGCATTAAATAAAGCAGAGGCTGCTAGTTATACTCCTGTTGTTCAGGAGAAGGTCTATGTATATCATGGATCAAATCTGAATGAAATTAATAGTGTAATAGAAAAATACCTTGCTAGTTTTGGATATAAATTTTCTGTTGAGCAGCCAGTCCAAACACAACCAACACAACCAGCACAAACACAGCAGCCTGCTCAATCAACGACTCCACAACCTGATCAGCAGCAACAGCCTGTGACAACAACACAACCAACTACAACCACACAAACGGCAAGTGCTTTAAATGCTTATGAGCAAAAAGTGGTCGACCTTACCAATCAAGAGCGTGCAAAGAATGGCTTACCTGCCTTTAAAGTAGATTTAACACTAAGCAAAATGGCACGTGAAAAATCACGTGATATGTCTGCAAATGGCTACTTTAGCCATACAAGCCCAACATACGGTTCTCCTTTTGATATGATGAAAAAATACGGAATCTCGTATCGATATGCAGGTGAAAATATTGCCATGGGTCAGCGAACTCCTGAAGAAGTGGTCAAAGCTTGGATGAATAGTGAAGGGCACCGCAAGAACATCCTTAGCCCGAACTTTAACTATATTGGTGTTGGGTATGTCGCACAAGGCAATTATTGGACTCAAGAGTTTATCGGCAAATAAATCAAATAAAAATAGCTTGGGGATAAATTTTCCCCGGGCTTTTTTAGTGCAATCTTTTATTTATTTTGCAGTGTTTGTAGACTTTTAGAAAGAAATGAAAATCACTAATCGACAAAAAATTTTCTAGGAAATAAATAAAGTTGGTTTACTAAAGGGGCTAAGCTGACTTTAATTAAACATTTGATTAACAATATTTCCTCCAAATTATGTCGATAAACTAGTAAAAATGTAAAGTAAAAAACAATAAATCGACATGTACCTGTAATTCCTTTGACACAACCCTTTGGTAACCTAGTTTTAAAATGCTGATTTTGGTTAGGAGACCATGAAATGAGAACGAGGAAAAGGCGGAGGCTTAACTGGCGAAATATAATAGGCTTGTTATTATTTATT
This sequence comes from Neobacillus sp. NPDC093182, assembly GCF_044754045.1. NCBI lineage: Bacteria > Bacillati > Bacillota > Bacilli > Caryophanales > Bacillaceae > Neobacillus > Neobacillus sp. NPDC093182. The sequence continues at coordinate 453,960 of NZ_JBIVOI010000002.1, read as the reverse complement.
CTACTTATTGCTGGTGGCATTTATGGGTTTACAGTCTATCATTCATTTAATAAGGCAGTAGCAACTATGCATGAACCTCTCGAAGACAAACAAAGTAAGAAGAAGCAGCCTGAAGCCTTAGAGAGGAAAGAACCATTTTCTGTTTTAATGCTTGGTGTTGATGAGCGTGAAGGAGATAGCGGACGTTCTGACACGATGATTGTGTTAACAGTAAACCCAAACAATAATTCTGTAAAAATGCTAAGTATTCCAAGAGATACGATGACAGAGATTGTCGGTAAGGGGAAAGAAGATAAGATTAACCATGCTTACGCATTTGGCGGAGTTCCAATGGCGGTAAATACGGTGGAGGAATTCCTTGATATTCCGATAGATTATTACGTGAAAATTAATATGGAAGGCTTTAAGGATATTATTGATACAGTGGGCGGGATTAATGTCGAGAATGATCTTGCTTTTAAAGTAGAAGAAAATAGTTTTCCTGCAGGTAAGATTCATCTGAATGGTGAGGAAGCATTAGCTTTCATCAGAATGAGATACGATGATCCGAATGGCGACTTTGGCCGCCAAGAACGCCAGCGCCAAGTGATTCAAGCAGTAATCAAAGAGGGTGCGAGCATCTCAAGCTTATCGAAAGCCCCGGATATCTTTCAAGCAATTGGCAGCAATGTCAAAACGAATCTTACCTTCGAAGAAATGATTAACATCCAAAAGAATTATAAAGAAGCTGGAAAAAACATCGAACAGCTGACCATACAATCAGAAGGAAAAATGATTGAAAATATCTATTATGGAATGGTAACTCTAGCAGAACAAAAGCGCATTCAGGATGAACTGAAAGCTCAATTAGAAATGAATACTGATAGCTGATTTTATTAGCTTAAAATTCCGATTAAAGGACTGGCGATTATCATAGCCAGTTCTTTTCTTTTTCTAAACCTGAATGGTTAACTATACAAAAGAAGGTTTTTATAATCCGAAATAGAAATATTTTAAGTACCTTTTAAATGGAGATGAAAGATATGTATATACCAAAACATTTTACTATCAAAAATGATGAAGTTATCTATGATTTTATTGATAAAAATAGCTTTGCTACATTGTTTTCCCAGCATAATGGAGAACCTTACGCCACTCATCTGCCACTCCTTTTGAATAAAGAGAAAGGTTTTTTGTATGGACATTTTGCCCGGCAGAACGAGCAGTGGAAGGATATCGAAAATCAAAATGTTCTAGTGATTTTTCAAGGCCCGCACTGTTATATTTCACCATCATGGTACGAGACCAATCAAGCAGTACCAACTTGGAATTATGTTGCGGTACACGTTTATGGAGAGCTGGAGATTGTCGAGGAAGAGAAGGAAGTATTTGATTCATTGGCAGACATGGTAAATAAATATGAAAAACCAGATAGCTCCTATCATTTAGAAAATGTTGATGAAAATTTTATTAAGGGCATGAGTAAAGGCATTGTAGGTTTTAAAATCAACATTAACAAAATAGAGGGGAAAGCCAAACTAAGTCAAAATCATCCGGCAGCTAGACAAGAACTAATTATTAAGCAACTAGAAAAAAGTACAGATCAAAATGATATACATATAGCACAACTTATGAAGAAAAATAATGAATAAAAGTAATGGTTGACTGTGTGGAGTACCACACAGTTTATTATTTAGGTGGGGGGGAGATATCTGTACAAGATTAGTGATTTTTCGAAGATGACCGGATTAAGCAAAGAAACGTTACGATATTATGCAGAAGTAAAGTTACTAGAACCTGCCTACATTTATCCCGAAAACAATTACCGCTATTATGATGATGGAAGCTACTTTTTAGCAATTCTCTTAGTGAAGCTTAGGAGATTTGGGTTTACGATACAGGAAATGATTTCTGTCATGGCAGCCACCCTCGATGTCGTGTTATATAGCTAGCGGCAATGAAGTGGCAACCAAATAACGGCCACCTTTTAATGCAATTTGCCTGCTAAAATGACATAATAATTCCACAAAATAACCTTTAATTTTGTGATTAATTAAAAGAAAAAGTTAGGAGAGAAAGCGATGTTAGAATCAATAATCTTTGATATGGATGGAACATTATATCAAACAAATAAAATTTTAGAGTTGTCTTTGGAAGATACTTTTAACTATTTAACATCATTAGGTAAGTGGGAAGGACAAACACCTATCGAAAAATATCGGGAAATTATGGGGGTTCCTCTACCTCAAGCATGGGAAACTTTATTACCTAATCACTCCAAAAACTTAATAGAAGAAACTCGTCAAAAAAAGCCTTTCCTCAACGAAAACAAAGGCTTTTATTAATTAAGGGGTTTATTTTATTTTTCAACAAACGGGCCATTCAATGGAGGAAGAATCTCAAGAAAAAATTGAATAATTATGGTAATGATAGTAAGGTGTTTGTGAAAGATTGTACTGATATGAACGAAACTGTCAATACTCCCTACACAAATTGATTTTGGTTTCTAAAAAATAGTTACTATATTTTTATTCAATAAACTGGTAGAAACGACAGGTTTTCACTGAATCATCGCTTAAATTGGTTTACAAGGAAACGCGCGGAAATCTGCGCTTAACCAACCGTTTATGTACAGAATGCCTGTTAGACGCGGTTTCCCGAAAACAAGAGTTAGTCGACGAAGACTCTGTCGAGAGAGTAATTGATGACTACCGTTTTAAGGACCTTCAGGTCCTTTTTCTTTATCGAGATTAATACAAATTACTACGGAATTCAATGGTATTTATAACCATAAAATGCCAATAAATATGGCGAAAATAAAAAGGAAACGAACATGTCGGTGGCGAATATTCTTAGCCACCGACATGTTCGTTTCCGAAAACACCGTCATTGGATATGGTTTCTGACAATAAGGGAAAGTTGCCTTCTTTTGAAATAAGTTCTGTGATATTAATCATATCTTTAATATAGTATTATAGCCCCTTTTTACAGCCAAAGTGATATTGCTATCTTTTAAAATTAGAGCTTTTTCTTTCAATTAATGTAGGGGCCAATTGTATATTGATTTTTTCTTCTGATGAGACTTCATTTTCAATTCGATTGAGAAGAATCTCAATGGTGGTTTTGACCATTTCTTCGATTGGTTGATGGATACTGGAAATCCCCATGATTTTAGCAAGATACGTATCATCGAAGCCGATCAAACTGATATCTTCAGGGATACGGAGTCCCCTTTTTTGAGCGGCTTTCAAGAATTCAAGCGCCATGATATCGTTTGCAGCGAAGACACATGTGAAATCGATGCGGTCAGCCTGATTAAAATATGCTTCTATGTCTTGTTGGATCAAAAAATTATTTGTCGAGGTCTGTTTAACTTTGATTAAACTGTTTAACTCAAAACCGTTTTCATACAAGACACTTTCATAGCCCAAATGCTTCTTATCAGGAACCGTCCCGATAAACCCAAATTTTTTATGACCTGCATAGATAAAATTCTCGCCAGCGATCTTTCCAGCTTGCATGTGATCAAGACCGATACTATCTAGAGATTCTCGATTTTTCGTTATGATCACAGTTGGGATAGCAAGTTTGTTCAATCGTTGGATATTGTACTCACCATTTGGGACAAGGATAATTCCGTCTACTTGCCGGGCAATGAAATTTTGGATGCTTTCCCATTCGGTAATCGGATTGTGTTTTGAGTTGTGCAATAAAATATTGTATCCACGTTTACGCGCCTCAAGTTCTAGTATATCAATCAATTCAACGAAATATGGGTTAAAGGTCTCGGTCACACAGACACCGATAATGTTTGAGTGGCTTCTTTTTAATGTTTGGGCCGCATTATTTGGGATAAACCCTACTTCTTCAATGACTTTAAGTACCCGTTTTGCAGCCTCTTCATTGACGCTTTTATTACCATTAATCACCCGTGATACAGTGGCTTGTGAAACATTTGCAAGTTTCGCAATTTCTTTCATCGTAAGTTTACTCATACAGGGCTCCTTTCAAGCGCTGAGAAAACGTATTCTTTAATATATAAATATTTTAAATTAAAGGTATTATCTTTTTTAGTATAATATATATTTTGGATTAATGAAAGCGTTTGTAAAAATTGTTGACACACATTTTTCCATATTGTAACATGAAATCAGAAAGTGTGAATACGTTTTCACGAAATATTCTTAACTAGGGGGTTAAAAGGCAGTATGAAAAAGTTAATTTTGTTAGTTTCAGCATTAGTCTTAGCCATTTCATTAGTAGGATGCAATTCAAAACAGGCTAGCGACAAAGAAAAAATTGTCATTTGGACACAAGCTTCAGCGGATCATCCAGAAGGGAAAATGTTTTCTGAACGGGTAAAGAAATATAATAAAGCAAACCCGGACAAGCTTCAGGTTGAAATAAAAAATATAACGAGAGCAGGCGCTGGTTCTGGGTATATTGACAAATTGAATGCAGCCATTACCTCTAATAGTGTACCTGATATTTTTACTCTAGATGGTCCTGATGTGGCAGCATACGTTGAATCAGGAATTCTGGGTGAATTAGATGGTCATATGTCAGAAGGCTTTAAAGATGGATTCACCGAAGCGATGATTGATCAAGGAACGGTTGATGGGAAGTTTTATGCAATGGGCTACCAAGATTCCGGTGTAGCTGTAATGTACAATGAAGATATCATAAATGCCTTGCCAGAAGACATTAAAGCAATGGTGCCAAGCAGTGATGAAGACTGGACATGGGATCAATTTGTGACCCTTGCCAGAAAGATAGATGATTTTGCAAAAACAACAAACGATCCGGCATTTAAAGATTATGAAGTGGCTGTCAGTTTATCATTATGGGAAATTCCTGGTGGTGCATACGAATTAGGTACTTATTTTTTCACTCCTTTATTGTGGGGCAATGATGCAAATATTGTAGCAGAAGATGGTGTAAAGGTAGACGGCGTATTAAACAGTGAAAAGTCTGTAGAAGCTTTAACTAAATTTTCTAAATTATTTGAAGGGTCACCGCTAGCAAGTGCGTCAGAATCTGAAAAAGCATTCCATACAGGGAAAGCAGCCTTATCTGTAAGTGGATTCTGGTTTGTAAGCGATATTGTAAATAACTATCCTAACCTTAAATTTAAGACGGTCCGCTATCCGAAAATGAGTGAAAATTTTGACGGTTTATACACGCCATCTGGAAGCTGGGCCTTTGTCCGTAATGGTCAAATTGAAGATGAAGAGCGCGTTAAACAGACTGTAGAAGTCATGGAATGGCTCAATAATGATGAAGCGCATAAAGAATATTATCATGCAAACGGTGCTATTCCAGGCAGAATCAATTCTATTGACGTGATTGATACGGATACGGAAAATCCATACCACAATGAAGCTTGGAAGGTATTAAAATATCAAGTAGAGAACACGAATAAATCTCGTCCAGTATCTCCAGGATACCCATATTTATCTGAAACGTTCTCAAAAGATGTCGTTTTAAAGATTGCACAAAATAAAGCAACAGACCCAAAAACCATCAAAAAATATTTAGATGATGCCAGCAAAAAAATTGATGGGGAATTTGAGAAATACAGAAAATAGTCTATTCAATGGCGAGGTGAGACTTTTTGTCTCACCTCTTATGCAAAGGATAAAGGATGTGTAAAGGTGAGAAGTCTAAATTATAAACGATTTGTAACAGTGAGGAATCTTTCTGAACACAATAGACAAAGCGAGCACTATAAACGAGGCGATATTTTATCCGCATTTGGATTTTTAACGCCGGCGATGGTGTTGTCAATACTTTTTATTGTCCTGCCTATTGGATTAGCTTTCACCTACGGGTTTACCGATTATTATTTATTAAAACCAAATGAGAAGCAATTTACTGGTTTAGAGAATTTTAAACGAATGATGTCGGATGAAGTGTTATTTAATAGTTTCTTCAACACATTGAAATTTGTAGTGCTAGTGGTGCCTATCCAGCTTTCAATGGCTCTCGGACTTGCTCTTATTATCAACAAAAAAATCAAAGGGAACGGTTTCTTCAGAACCGCCTATTTTTCGCCAGCTGTTTTGTCACTGGTTGTCATTTCAATTTTGTGGACCGTTATGTTAAACCCGACATCTGGACTGATCAACGAAGTTCTTTCCAACATCGGTTTATCCAAACAACCATTTTTAACAAGTGCAAGCCAGGCGATGCTTACGATTGTTTTCATCTCTGCTTGGTCTGGATGCGGCTATCAGATGATGATTTTCTTGGCCGGTTTAAAAAATATCGACCATGAGTTATATGAGGCAGCTGATATTGATGGCGCAAGTGTATTGCACAAATTTTGGTATATTACTCTTCCATCACTGAAACCGATTACCATGTTTCTTGTCATTACCACCATCATTCAAGCATTTAAGCTAATTGTACAACCAATGGTCATGACAGGAGGGGGACCTGATTATTCGACGATAACCATCTTACAATACATTTATGAGTATGGGTTCCGTCACAGAAATATTGGCTATGCAAGTGCAATCACCTTAATGTTTACTATTTTCTTGGTTGTGTTATCAATTGGAATTAAGAAAATGTTTAGGGAGGAAAAAACGGCGTGAAGATTGTAAAAAAAGTATTATTTTACATGTTGGCAACTGTTTTGGCATTGCAATTCCTTGTTCCTCTCGTCTGGATGATTCTTTCTTCTTTTAAAATCGACGAGGTAATCTACAAGGATATCGGTACAATTTTTGCAATCATTCCTAGATTTTCGGACCTATCACTTAAATCATATGCAGAGTTGTTGGGCTACTATAATATATTTGGAAACTTGTTGAACAGCTTGATTTATGCATCTGTAACAGTTATTTTTGGTTTAACCATTAACTCGTTGGCAGGGTATGCCTTAGCCAGATTCAAGTTCCCTTTTAAAGATGCCATTCTAATTTTTATCATCGCCCTTATGATTGTCCCGATCGAAGCGACCATTCTACCATTATTTTTAGTGGTGAACGAAATAGGGATGATCAATACAGTACCAGGATACTTAATTCCGTTTTTGGTCAATGTCATGAATATCTTTTTATTTAGACAGCACTTTCTCTCCTTTCCAGGAGAATTGATTGAATCTGCAAAAATTGATGGACTAGGTGAGGTAGGGTGTTTCTTTCGAATTGTCGTTCCATCAAGTTTGAACATGTATATTACGGTGGGGATTCTGACGTTCTTGGCTTCATGGAACGATTTCCTATGGCCGGTCATGGCGCTTTCTAATGAAAATTTAATGCCAATCCAGGTTGCCTTAAATGCGATTTTCAGCGACACCTATAATATTTTTACGAGTCATATTATGGCGGCATTAACGATTGTGACCGTTCCAATTGTGGTTTTATATATGATCTTCCAAAAATACATTGTTGAAGGTTCGATGCGAAGCGGCATCAAATAGAGGAGAGAACTATGAATAAATTAGAAAAAGCAAACCAATATATTCAAAACAATAAACAAAAGGTGACGAACCGGCCATTTTTTCATTTCTCACCTGAGATTGGGTGGATAAATGACCCGAACGGTTTTTGTTTTTATCAAGGAGAATACCATTTGTTTTATCAGTACTACCCTTATGATATCGTCTGGAATGACATGCATTGGGGCCATGCGACGACTCTTGATTTTGTTCATTGGAATCATAAGCCAGTCGCAATGGCCAATGATAAAGTGTATGATGCCAATGGGTGTTTTTCCGGGAGTGCCATTGAAAAGGATGGAAAACTATTCTTAATATACACAGGCCATATCGATCCTAACATTGGTTTTGACCGAGATGAACCACAAATCATTGAACGTCAATGTATTGCTATTTCCGAAGATGGAATCAATTTTAAAAAATATGAAAATAACCCTGTCATCGGTGAGAAAGAATTGCCTGAAGGGTATCTGATTTGTGATTTTAGAGATCCAAAAGTGATGGAGGTAAATGGAGTCTATTACTGCGTGTTATCGGTTAGAAATGAAAAGCGACGTGGGGAAATTATTATGTTTAAGTCAAGTAATCTAGTAGACTGGACTTTCTATTCATCCATTTACCAAAGTAAAGAAGAGGAAAATATACTTTTAGAATGCCCTGATTTGTTCCGTATCGGCAATAAGGATGTACTGCTCTTCTCAATTATGCCTTGTGATCCGGAGTTTCAGGCGGAAGTAGATAATAAAACGGCTTACGTTATAGGTGAGATGGACTTTGAAAAAGGAATATTTAAAACGGAAAGCGACGGTCTTCTTGATTATGGCCATACCTTTTATGCGCCGCAATCAACGGAGGGGAAAAACGGCGAACGATTGCTAATTGGCTGGATGCACCGCTGGCATCAAACAACACCGCCGAAAGAATATGGATTTAATGGGATGATATCACTGCCGAGAAAATTGAGCATCGAGAATCATCGTTTAATTCAACAACCAGCCATTGAAATCGAACAGTATTTCAATCCTTCTGCTATTTATGAAAAAATACAATTAAATGCGGGTGAAAAGATTGATTTCAAAGGTGAACGTACAGGCTATTTGTACATGAGTGTATCTTCATCGAACACGGAGCGCTTTACAGTGGAGTTAAACAAAAGTGAAACGAAGTCTACCCGGATAGAAGTAGATGTTGAGAACACCATGATTTCATTTGAGTCTGATTACAGCAGTCAGGACCAAATCAACATTACAGATGCCTTAAACGCCAATGAAGACCTGACGCTAGAATTCTTCATCGACCGTCATTCTATTGAGCTGTTCATAAATTCTGGGGAGAAGGTAATCAGTTTTACAGCGTATGATCAGGATAAAGGAAAAGATATTTCGATTCTTGGTCAATGTAATGCGGAATTAAAACAAGTCATTTATGGCACATTTTGTCATGAAAATACTTTGTCGTAAGGTCATTAACAGTTATGGCAGAGAAGTTGTATATATAGGAGTCAGCAAATCAATTAAAGAGGTATGATTCACTTATCGTTGTTAAGTAGACAATAAAAATGAAGATACTATGAGTTTTTGTTTCAGGGGAATAGGACATCATATTGTTTACGAAGCGATGATGGGGAGAAGGGCTAGCATTTGTATCAGTTGATCAAAACGGAGTATTAAATTTTTTTTCTTCTCAAAGAGGAAATGCTGTATTATGACCGCTAATATCAATTGGCGGTTCATTTTTGATTGGAATCAAAAATAGAACTATTAAATTTGTGAAAAACACACCAGCATCACATGTGTTGTCACATACACTTCGGACATGTGGAGTGCTGTTCACTACTTGTAAGGAAAGATTAATAAGAAATGTAACAGTGAGTAGAGGGCCTTTCTATCTAGAAAGGCCCTTGTTTATGAAGGTTCCTTTTGCGTGAGGTATCCCTATGCATAGCCTTCTATTTTTAATCGTTTCAAAAATATCATCTAATCTTTAAGTAATAAGATCTTCTATTCTTACTGCTTATATTGTAGCTGTTCCATGACAAAATAGTTCTTTACTTGAACTAGCTATTGTTCTTCAACAATCGGGCGATATTGTTGAAGAGCGTTCAATAAAAAAGTCGATACCTTATTGTCTTAGGGTATCGGCTTTTTGTGCTATAGAAGTCCTGTTCTGTTTGGAGAACTTTCTAAAGGAATCCAGCATTATTTCCAATGCCTATAAACTATGTAGAAAGCATAAGCAAGGAAGAACGATGTTGAAGCTCGGCAGTGAGAAAAGCAACAATGTCGTAGTGAAGGAATTCATGGAAAAGGTTGAACAAGAAGCGTTAAAAAGTTAGACGAAACATTCAGGCGAACAGTGTGCAGTCACTGTTCGCCATATTTATGATAAGGGGAAATGTCAGAGATTGATTTTCTTTACCAATTAACTACCATACATATAAGAGTGAAAACATAAATATTAATAGGAAGGGTAAGAAACATTCTTTAAAGGAGGTGGGGAAAATTTCGGAAGCAAGTGGATGGAAACGATCCTTAAATCCTTATATCACGTCCACTTTTCAGGCACTAGTTCATGCTATCATTCCAACCCATCTTAAATATAAAGAGTATATAGGAACTGTTCACGTGGCAGGTGCACAGGAATTACATGTTTATGAATATGTTATTTGGATATTAGATCATTCAATTTCTTTCCCTGTAAAAGAGCAGCTTAAGTTAGTTAATGGTTCCATGGTAAAATCCACTGCTGAATTACTGGACGCAGGATCTGCCCGATTAATCCAGAAGGGGCAGATTCTCTACCCATTAAATGTAACAACATATCCTAGCGGGGGTCCTTTCTCTGCACTTTCGCCAATAGATAGGTTAAGGGCGATTACCCTAATAGAACGCCTAGACATTAATCTTGAAAACTTGAGCATTCCATACAAAAATAACCCGGGACTCGTTCAAAATATGATGGATGTACTAAATGAGCTTCCCATGTTTGGCCACTATTCGGAATGGACAGCGTACGGAACAACACGACTATTTTCTCCTGAATACAGAAGAGTCGAATATTTTTCACCTGGATGGTTCCAGGCCCAATATCCAGGTCCATCTTTTGGATACCGGGATTTTCGCGGGTTCTTAGCAATCATCCAGCACAAGAAGGTGGTTGACTAATGGCTAATCAAGACGTGATTGTAATTGGTGCTGGCGGCGGAGGAGCTGTTATAGCAAAAGAGCTGGGAGAATTGGGATTAAAGGTTTTGGTTTTAGAAGCTGGTCCCTGGTACGGGAATAAAAAGTGGCCCAATCCAAATTTACAGCCCGGAGGAGTATCCAGTTCCACAAATGATGACTTGGATGTCATGCTATATAAACAATTATTAAACAAGTTTGAAATGAATATGAATGATTTAGTTTCAGGAAGGTTTCGATGGGGCCCGGCGGATCGAAGTCGTTCCCAATGGTTTCGGAACGCTAACCAAAAAGGCGTAATTTGGCAATGCTCCGGTGTTGGAGGAACAACCCAAACCTATACGGCTAATTGTCCCCGGGCATATCCAGCAGCAATTGATAATGTCTGGCCGCTTTCTTACCGGGAACTTGTACCATATTATGAAAAGGTGGAAGCGACATTACCGGTGAATTTCGCTGCCACGACGGCAAAGGAAGAATTATTTTATTATGGTGCAAAAAAGGCAGGATGGAATTTGATTCCTACATTGGATGTGACAGGTCCAGGTTATAGGCCACAGCCGAATGCAATTTTGCCTCCCAATGAAAATATAATAAATCCAAACATCACAGACGAACAATTATCCTGGATGGAAGGCTGCACGCTTGCGGGGCATTGCATCAACGGCTGTCCACATGGCCCATCTATGGATAAAATTGCAAAACGGTCCACGAATGTCAGCTATGTGCCACTTGCCTTAAAGACAGGAAATGTCTGTATTAGACCAAATGCCTTTGTTATAAAAATAGTAACAGAAAATAACCAGTCAAAAGGGCTTCAAGCGATTGGAGTAAATATCAGGGATACTTGGACGGGGGAGCAGGAAGAGCTAAGGGCAGAAATCATCGTGTTGGCATCCGGAAGCATTGAAAGTCCACGGCTTTGGTTAAATTCAGGACTGCCTGATAATCCATGGGTAGGAAGAGGATTGGTTAATCATTACATGGACTGGGTATCCGGGATATTTGAGGAAAAGGATTTGATTCCAATTTTGGGGACACCAGATGTTAATCCCTTTGTGGGTAATACATGCGGAGCAAGATTGGATTATCCGGGATATGGTGCGCTGCAGTCGGTTGGGATGAGTCCGGGCTTAACAGCTTCTTTTTATGCGGTGAGTGAGTCTGGATACTCTTTCCTAAACATGCCTGACATGGATGATTCATGGGATATAAAGGGGCGTCTATATGGTTATGAAATAAAAGAATCAATGGACTCCTACCGTCAAACTTTAAATATTTTAGTAAGTACTGATGATGAAGTGGATCAGCGAAACGGGATTACTCTCGATCCATTAATTAGTGATGAAAATGGATTTGTCCCAGTTGTGAGCTATCAGCCTACCAGCAAATCAAGCCGGAAACGAAGTCAACTTGTTAAAATAGCAGCAGACCTGTTAAAGAAGGCGGGGGCAAAAAAAATAATATGGACAAATTGGCCTGCAGGAATGATGATTCATATTGAAAGTACAATGCGTATGGGCTTTGTCGTTGATCAAGATTGCGAATCATTTCAAGTAAAACGGTTATATATCTCTGACAACAGCGTCCATTATAATTGTTTGGGCGGAGTCAATCCTACCCTTACGACGCAGGCATTAGCTACCCGTACGGCGGAAAAACTATTTGAAAAGTATTTCAACTAGCATGCTTTATTGACTAAATGGAAAAGCTACCATCATAACTAATCAAAGTTTGGTGGGATCTTCTAACATGAAAGTATTCGAACTAATTCAAGATATATTTCAACCATTTATGGACGGCGAGAAAAGACCATTAAATGTGATGGAGGTTTCTAACCTATGGTTTTTTCTTTTAGGTACTGAAACAACCATGCGAAATGAGGAAATCGGTTACAATCTTGCCCAAGATCCGGAACTGAAGCAAATTTTAAAGGATATTATGGAAAACGTACATATTCCGATTAGAGACGAGCTTAGAGAGTTTCTCATGAAGGAAGGTGTACCTTTTCCACAGTCAACACCGGAAAAACCGGTTGGCGATTATCGGAATATACCAGAGGGTGCTAAGTTAAATGATGAAGAAATAGCTAATTTAATGTCCTATAATCTTGCTATGGGAGTTAATTATGCTTCCAAAGGACTTACTGAATCTATTCGGGCAGATGTTGGTTTAATTTTTTCAAAAATAATCTTGAAGAAAACAACAGCTGGCTTAACGGTGAAACAGTATTTAGATAGGCATGAGTGGCTTCGAATTCCTCCTTATTACAAAGCATAGTTTTTAATGTACACTTAAGTCGCAGAAAAAATCTGTGGCTTTTTTAAATATGAGAAAAATAAAAAGCCTATTGACATTTGTGTTTGGGTTGAATAATATTTATTTATCAATCAATAAATAAGGATGGTAGCAAACGTGGTAGTACGAGAAGATAAAAAGGAAATCATAATAGAAAACGCAGTAGGAGTCTTCGCTGAAAGGGGGTATTATAAAGCAACCACTGCAATGGTGGCAAAGGCTGCTGGAGTTACACAGCCTTATGTGTTTCATTTTTTTGAAAACAAGGAAGAATTATTCAAGGCAGTGATTGATCGTGCATTTAGCCGGATCTATGATACTTTTGCTCAAGTTAATGCACCTGCGGAGCAATTAATTGAAACGATGGGGCATGCGTTTGAACAAATCATTCAAACACATCGTGATGAAGTATTGATGGTGATGCAGGCACACGCTATATCTGATCCGGGTATTCGGGAACATGTCAGCAGCTTGTTTCTTAAGATTTTTGAATCCTTAACCTTGAAATTTAATAAAGCAGGCATACCAAGTGCAAAGGAAACAGCTGCCCATTTTATTGGAACAGGGCTTTTAATAACCTTAGCTGAAGTATTGAATCTGCCGCAATTAACTCATGGCAAAGATCATTGTTGAAAAAAGGAGCGTGATAGCTCTCCTTTTTTTGAAGCGTTATTTATTGATTGATAAATAAATAAAACGAGAAAATCTTTAATTGGTTGAATATTTTTTTGAAGTGTTATTTATTGATTGATAAATAAATGGTGGAAAGCAGGGATTTTTATGTGGAAGGTTTTGAAAGTTAGTCAAATTGAAAATGAACCCTCTGTTAAGCTTTTTGAAGGAGAAAGAGCCCTTGTAATCACAGGAATAATCGGATGTTTACTATCAGCAGGCATTGCTATTTTTATCTTTTTTAACGACCCTATCATTGCGCCAGAAGGGAATGTGAAAGATGCTTTTTCTTTTAATGCTGCTATAGGTATGTTTATCCTATCCATTGCTGCCATTCTGCCCCTTGCAAGATTTGGAGAAAGAAAGAGAAAAGTTATTCGTTGGTTTTTTATCATCGCAAGCTTATATTCATATGCCATTGAATCACTTCAGAACTTTAGAGGCATTAATCCAAGATTTTCACGTGAAGGAACGGTAATCGATATCGCTGCTGGAATGCTATTTGGGGTTATTTCATTAGTACTTGTTACATTAGCCATTGTGCTTATGGTCCATTTTTTACGTATGAAACAACCTCATGAACGACCATTGCTGGTAATGGGGATCCGTTATGCATTTCTCTCAGTCTTAGCAGCAAATATTGCGGGGATATGGATGATTCTTCTTCAAGACCGGCTTACAGGGGAGGCTGGCAATTTATTAGTCCTTCATGGAGTGGGATTCCATGCATTGCAAACATTAATTCTACCTGCTTGGCTCCTGGAAAAGGCTCTGGTCAATGAAAGATTTAAAAAAGTTCTAATTCATACTGGCAGCATTGCTTGGATGCTCATGGTATTACTGTTAGGCCTCCAAACTGCATTTGGGCAATCTATTTTTCAGTTATCCATATTACCTATCATTGCTTTATTATTATTGCTTATTTGGTTTGGAACAGTATGCACTGCATGCTGGTTGCTAATCATAAAAAGAAGAGAATTCACAGTTACTGGAGAGGTGCTGGAGTGACCGAATATGAAAAAGAAGAGGCTATACGGTCACTGCACCTTCTTGTATAATAATTTATCTTTTCCCTACTAGTGCAAATATTGCTAAAATAATAGATAGAGTTGAAAGTGGGGGATTTCATGTGCGAACTCAACGATTTAAGTTTAAATTAAGCACGGTCATCATTTTCTTCGTTTGTTTAGTGGTACTTGTATCATTAATGATTACGGATTTATTGATAAGTAGCACGGTAAGTGAGAATATCCGAAAACATCAAGAGGAGAAAGCAAGGCTTGTTTCGCGGTCGGTTGCAACCTCTCATATTATTATCGAGGCATTAGAGGATGACCAAAAATCTATGGAAATCCAGGAGTATACGAAAAGTATTCAAGCTGCCACAGACATGATGTTTATAGTAGTTATGGATATGAACGGGATACGGAAGTCGCATCCGAATCCAGAACAAATTGGAAAACACTTTGTTGGCGGTGATGAAAAGGAGGCACTTAAAGGGAAAGAGTATGTATCAAGCTCCAATGGGACATTAGGGGAATCCTTACGTGCCTTTACACCCATCTACAATGTGACCGGCGACCAGATTGGTGTGGCGGCAGTCGGCATTGCGTTGGAAAGTGTAGAAGAAGCTTTAGGTAAAAGCCATCGAAGTATTCTTACGGTTACCGTATTAGGTATACTTGTTGGTATCATTGGTGCTGTATTACTAGCTAGGTATATTAAGAGAATCCTTTTTGGACTTGAACCTTTTGCGATTGCCAAAATTTTTGTGGAACGGAGTACGATGCTTCAGTCCGTACATGAGGGAATTATTGCAGTTGATAATGAACAAACCATTACTCTGGTTAATCGATCTGCAAGGCAAATTTTTAAAAAGGCGGGGCTTTCTAAGGACCCGGTTGGGATGAAAATCCATGAGTATCTGCCATCAACCAGACTAGACCAAGTCCTGGAGATGGGAAAACCTGAATTGGATGAGGAACAAATGATTAACGGGGTTTCCATCCTGGTCAATCGCGTTCCGCTTATTGTAAATGGCGAGGTGGTTGGGGCGATTTCAACCTTTAGGGACAAGACAGAGGTAAATCAGTTGGCTGAGCAATTAACAGGTGTGAAAATCTATGCGGAAGCACTCCGTGCCCAGTCCCATGAATTTATGAATCGTCTGCATGTAATCCTAGGAATGGTGCAAATGAAGTGTCACGATGAACTTTCTGATTATATTCGTGCGTTAGTCGGCCACCACAACCAAGAGCTAGGAAACATCACGCAACATATTAAAGACCCTGCACTGGCTGGTTTTCTTATGGGGAAATTAAGCTATGCCAGGGAGGAACAAGTGGAGTTTAACATTGACGTTCATACGGTCATTCCTGAGCCGGCGAACTCAAAAGTTACCCATGAGTTAATCACCATTCTTGGTAATTTAATAGATAATGGCATTGAGGCGATGGCAGATTCTATCGATAAAACACTAAATGTTACCCTTCATTATTCGGAAAAGCTATTAACATTGGAAGTATTGGATTCAGGACCCGGAATTCCTGATGAGATTCAAAGGAACGTACTTGAAAAAGGGTATTCCACAAAAGGGGAAAACCGTGGTTTTGGCCTTTATCTGGTTACAAAAAGCATTGAAAACTTAGGCGGGGAAATGACCATTGATTCTAAATCTTTGCTTGGAACAGAGATTCATATAACCATTCCATATGAGGTTAAGGGGGTAAATCATGATTAAGGTTCTGATTGTTGAAGATGACCCGATGGTAGCGGAATTTAATAAACGATATCTAAAAGAAATAAAAGGTTTTAGTTTATCTGGCATTGTTCATAACGTAAAGGATGCCAAAGAGTTTCTTGAAAAGGAAAAGGTTAACCTCATTTTGCTTGATGTCTATATGCCAGGTATGAATGGTCTTGAACTGCTTCATTTTATTAGAGAACAAAAAATGGCTGTCGATGTCATTCTCATCACAGCGGCAGCTGATACAGAAAAAATTCAAACCGCCTTAAGGCTTGGAGCAGCAGATTATTTAATTAAACCATTTGAGTTTGAGCGGTTTAGTCAGGCAATGGAGAAATATAAAGATAAATCCGCCTTATTTGAAAGAAAACAAGTACTTAATCAGGAAGATTTAGATGATAGAATTCTTCATGGTGATCAGAGGGCTTCTGGGGAATTAACGCAGGCTTTGCCTAAAGGGTTAACCAATAGTACGCTGCAGAACATTATTAATGTGATTAAATCGAAGGATGGAACCCTTTTTTCAACCGACGAAATTGCCGAAAGTACATATATTTCCAGAGTGTCTGTGCGAAAATACTTGAAATATCTAACCCAGCTTGGAGTCCTAGAGGAGTCATTAACGTATGGAATTGGCAGACCTGTTTATTTTTACACATTAAAGAAGGACCAGCTAAAACAAATATCTATGTATCTATGAAAAAGTGGCGATTGCCACTTTTTTATTTTTTAAGAATATAGGGCTACTCCCACCAAGCCGGAAAGTAGAATGACATAAACTGGATTCCACCGAAGTTTTAATAAGGCAAATAGGGATAGTCCAAATATGATGACTAAGCTTATCGAACGGAAGGATAAATCGAAGGTAACCAGATTATTGGCTAAAGCAAATTTAATGGCAGCAAATATAATTAAACTCGTTACTATGGGTTTTAAGCCATAAAACATTTTTTCAACCACTGGATTATGGTGCAATTTTAAAAAAAAGGCTGCAACACTAATCACTAAGAGTAGCGAAGGAAGTAATATAGCTATAGCAGATACAATAGCACCGCTAATGCCTGCCGCTGTATAACCTATTAATATGGCACTATTAGAAGCAACGGGACCAGGAGACATACCAGAAATTGCAATGATATTCGTCAACTGTTCTGAAGACATCCAGCCGTATTCTGTTACTGCTGATTCAATAATAGGGATCATAGCGTAACCACCGCCAAATGAAACAAACCCCATGATAAAAAAGGTTTGAAAAAGTTCCAGCAACACCATTCCGTTCACCTCCTTATTCTTAAATTCCGGCACCCATGTAATATTCAGGATCATTGGCTGGGTCTTCTTCCTTACTATTCTTCATTTCAATCATGCAGCCTAATTTTGTCTTAACGGAAACTACGATTAATCCCGTAATCGCCCCAAGAAAGATGGCTACAATTGGATGGATAAAAAACAGTGCTGGTACTCCTGCGACCATTATGAAAAATGTAGTCTTATCAAATATAGCTGTTTTAGCTATTTTAATGGCTGCATACACAATGATTGCTACAATGGTAACGCGGATGGATACAAAGGCTGCTTCTAGCTTTGGGTTATCATCCAAGTAAAAATAAGACACTCCTATAGAAAGGACAATTAAAAAGGTTGGAAGCGAAACGCCAATCATTGCAGCTAAAGCGCCTCTGATTCCGCCAATTTTATGCGCGATAAAGGTCGCTGAATTCACGGCAACCGCGCCTGGCACTGTTTGAGATAAGGCTATGACATCCGTAATCTCTTCATTTGTTAACCATTTTCTCTTTTCAACTATCTCTTTTATGATTAAGGGGATCATCGCAAATCCCCCGCCAAACGTCACAGGACTGATCTTAGTAAACGTCCAAAAAATCTCAAATATCAATTTCCATTCAACAGTCATAAAAATCCTTCTCTCCAAAAAAACTAAAGAAAGCGTGCCTCCTATGAATCTAGCACCATATATAAAGGTACCAAAAGAAACAAGATGGGTAAATGGCAACAAATGTAATTTAGAGTCACTGGTGACAGTCAATGAAAGGGAAAGAAGAGAATAAAAAAATGTGAGCCGGAGGGGCTCACATTTTGGTGGTTTAGGCTGTGATTTGGTTTTTGTCTGGAACTTCTTGGACTGGTTTGAATTCACCTTCTGTTTTGGAGATGACGACGGTGGCTACTCCGTTTCCGATGAGGTTTGTGATAGCGCGTGCTTCTGACATGAATCGGTCAACGCCTAGAATAAGTGCCATTCCTTCCACAGGTATGGATGGGAATACGGCTAGTGTGGCTGCAAGTGTTACAAAACCTGATCCTGTGACGCCTGCTGCCCCTTTTGAAGTCAACATTAGTATGGCAAGAAGGGTAATTTGCTGCCAAATACTTAGGTCTACTCCGTAGGCCTGAGCGATGAATAATGCCGCCATTGAGAGATAAATGGAAGTTCCATCAAGGTTAAAGGAATATCCTGTTGGAAGAACCAATCCTACAACGGGCTTTGAACAGCCGTATTTTTCAAGCTTTTCCATCATTTTTGGCAGTGCTGCTTCCGATGATGATGTTCCGATGACCAAAAGGATTTCTTCTTTTATAAAAGCGATGAATTTGAAGATACTGAAACCGTACAATTTGGCAATACCGCCAAGAACTATAACAATGAATAATGCCATAGTAATATAAACGGAGCCCATTAATTTGCCAAGATAGAATAATGATTCAACTCCAAATTCTCCAATCGTGTAAGCCATAGCACCAAATGCCGCAAACGGAGAAACTTTCATAATGATATTAACGATTCCGAAGAACACCTCAGCCGTTCTTTCAAAAAACTCAATAACTGGTTTTCCTTTTTTACCTAAGTGGGCCAAAGAAGCCCCGAACATTATAGCTAAGAGAAGTACTGGCAATAATTCACCATTTGCAAACGCGCCTATAAAGCTATCAGGAATAATTGATACCACAAAATCCATAAATCCGTGACTCGTTTCGGCTGCTTTTTCTGTGTATTGGGAGATGTCGCCTTTACCAGCTTCTGCATCAATCCCTTTTCCGGCCTTAAAAACATTAGCTACAATAATTCCGATTGCTAGAGCGATGGTGGAGACGATTTCAAAGTAGAGTAAAGCCTTCCCGCCGATTTTACCAACTTTCTTTAAATCTCCCATACCTGCGATTCCAATTACGATGGTCAGGAAAATAATTGGAGCAATCACCATTTTTACTAGTTTAATAAAAATATCTGCAATAACCTTTAGTTGTGAGCCAATCTCAGGAACAACAAAACCGACAGAAATACCAAGAAGAATTCCCAGAATAACCTGTGTTGTGAGACTCTTAAAATTAATTTTCATTATCCATGCCTCCTATTTGATTTTTTTGAAAACGATTTCAATTTATTGAATTATAGATATATTACAATTTTGTGAACAATTAAAATAGTTTATAATACTTTATAAATCGTTTTGTAATTAAAATAAGCAGCAAGAGTGGTTACTTGTTTTTGCTATGAGGGGGAACATAGGGAAGGCTGCTTGCCATAGAAAAAGCTGCCCTATTGGCAGCCTATCTGGAGTATTATTGGTCCTTTTTACTGTTTGAATCCTGAATAGAAACATTCTTCGGCCGTTCCGGATAGCCTCTCTTGCCCGGATCATCTGGACCAGTTAGTTGGTTCCTTTGATTAAGAACTTTCCCTGTAAATTCAATTGGATTATTTTTTGGCATTATTTACACCTCCATGTAATAGTATGGTTGAAAAGTAAATGACAAATTCAACGAGATTGATTAGATTATATCTATAGAGACCGAGTGGGGGAGAAAAAATGACTGTACCAAAACATATTGTTTCTGCAGCAGCGGTTGTCTTAAATGACAAGAATGAACTATTACTGATTAAAGGCCCGCGAAGAGGCTGGGAAATACCTGGCGGTCAGGTGGAAGAAGGGGAATCCTTAACGGACGCCGTAATCAGGGAAACAAAAGAAGAATCTGGAATCGACATTGAGGTGGTTAAGTTTTGTGGAATCTTTCAAAATATAGACGGATCCGTTTGTAACACATTATTTTTAGGGAAACCTGTCGGCGGGGAATTAACAACCAGCCCAGAGAGTTTAGAAGTAGGTTTTTACAAACTAGAAGAAGCATTGGAAATGGTCACCTGGAATAATTTTAGGCAAAGAATTGAATATTGTTTAGATGAGAAAATGCACCCTTTTTACATTGGTTTTTGATTTCATGAAAACACATAAAACAAAATCGGCACCCATTCCTGGTGCCGATTTTTGCTTGAGAAGAAAGTTATCTCGCCACTTTTTGACGTTGTTTCATTTTATAGACAATCGTTGCTAAGATATTTGCAAGGAAGAAAATCATACTTCCCTGTACATTGGCATGTAATATCTGCTCTTCAAACTTCATATTTTCCATCATTTCACTTTGACTGATACCCTTCTTCTCATTCACTTTCCGCATCTTTTCCATTTGCTCAACATATCGATATTGAAAAGGTATTAAAATCAAAGATAATAGAATGTAACTGCCAACAAATATCATTAAAACTTCATTCATCTAGAATTACCCCCTTTTATTTTGTCTATTACCCACCGAAAAATAGATCGAGGATGTTGGAGGAAGTGGATGATTTCTTATTATAAAACTCGGAATACCCGCAGTTTTTACAAAAGATAACAATAAATGTGTTGTGTTGAACATCGAATATTTTTGATAATCCCGTTCCAGTCATAGCAACTTCCTTTTGTCCCGTATCTCTAGAACCACATTTTATACACCCTTTTTCGCTCATTGCGATCCCCCCTGTTATGAACCTTTCCATTTATTTACGGAAAGGGCAGTCAAAATGTTTCATAATAATCAAATATTTTAGCTTGTACCCTTACATGAAAAAGGGTAAAATGCAATAAAACTAGAAAAGAGGGATGAAAGTGGCATTTGATGTTTCCATGTTAGGTATGGGTTATTTCAGCCTAGAGGCTGCAGCCGTTGATAAAAGTCCAAGTGAGATGGTAATCACTGACGATAAAGAGGAAACCTTTTACATCGTATCACGAGAAGTTTATGAAGATGGGCCCAAACAAGAAGGATATAAAATTATCGTTAACGAAGGAGAATAATATCTCTATTAACAAAAAGAAGCGTATATCAACACGCTTCTTTTTGTTTTGTAAAAACTAATCAAACGTTTGATTAAATTTTTTTAATAAAAAAATAGCCATCTTGGAAATCCTATACAATGGAGGGGATGCGCTGGTGATTTTTTCTACAAAAGGGGACGCTCATAAGGTTTTTCTGCGCTTGAAGAGAACGGTACAAAATGGCGATACCATCAAAAGCATGAAGGAATATCAAGAAATCGAAGAAATCCAAACTCTATACAAGTCTCTTGACAGCAATACTTTGCAATTGATTCACTACCGAATGATAAAAGAATACAACGGGTCAGGAATGATTCCTATTCTGGTTTCCTCTGCCCCCTGGCTGCTACTTTTATTTTCAAAGCAATTATCTGCCTATTTATTTCATGAGGGAAAATGGCTGTGGGCAGGTTTTTGTATCGTTTATATCTTTACACTAGCAGTCAGTGTGATTATCCATTTTAGTGAAAAAGCATGGGCAGCGTTTCATATGGAAATCATCCAAGATATCTTAAAAGAAAGAAAAAATGAAAATGCAAATGGACATCCCAATCCTTAATGTCCCCTTGACATCTGCCAGAATTAAACTTTTTGTATTCATGGAATATCTGATATAGTAGTCTTTGAGAAAGATAGGGGAGAGGAAGATTACACGATGAAATGTTTCTCAATCGATTTAGACGGTACTTTGTTAAATTCTGAACATGATATAACTGAAGCCAGCCTGCAAACCATTCATGAATTACTTGAAGATGGTCATGAAGTTATTTTGAACACAGGTCGTGCTTATGGCGACGTCATTAAAATAAAAGCATTAGAAAATTTACAGATTCCAATTTTCTGTGTCAACGGAGCTGTTTTATTTTCGCAAACAAGAGAACTTTTATATGAGGCGACTATATCGCAAGAAATGTATAGAGAAATTTTTCCGATATTAAAGGGATTAGGTGTTGGAATACTAGTGTATACCAATTATGGAGGATTTCCATCCACTTTACCTCCGCTGCATAAAAAAAGCAAAGAAGAGTTAAATATTCTTTTTGAAGATTTCAATTATGATGAGATTCTTGAAAAAGATCAGTTGAAAATCTATAAATTAATAGCTTTAACACACCATGATGAATTAGAAAAAGTCGAAGAGGTTAAGATGGCTCTCGAGGGTAAATTTGATATTTCAATGGCTTCTTCATTCCCAAATAATGTAGAAATCACTTCAAATGAAGCGCATAAAGGAAAAGCATTACTGCGGTACCAGAAAATGTTGAATCTTGATTTTGAAGAGATTATTGCTTTTGGTGATGGCGGAAATGACCTTGCGCAATTTGAGGCAGCAACCACATCTGTTGCAATGGCTAATGCACCGCTTCATGTACAGCAAAAAGCAGACATCATTACTAAATCCAACGATGAAGATGGCTTTGCCTATGCTGTTCGTCATTTACTTAATAATGAAAAATAATCAAAAAGCCCAAACTCCCGAAGGAATTTGGGCTTTTAATCATTTAGTTAGAAACTGGCTTTTTCAAGAAGCCCATTAATAAAGCAGCAACAATTGAACCAATTACAACGGCAAGCAAATACATTAGCCAGCTGCCGTCAACCAGTGGGATAACGAATAATCCACCATGTGGAGCGCGAAGTCCGATACTAAACATCATTGATAAAGCACCAGCAACCGCTGAACCCGCCATAACAGAAGGGATAACACGAAGTGGATCAGCTGCTGCAAATGGGATAGCTCCTTCTGTGATAAAAGAAAGTCCCATAATATAGTTCACTTTGCCTGCTTCTTGATCTTGTTTGCTAAACTTTTTCTTAAATAATGTTGTTGCAATGGCAATGGCTAATGGAGGAACCATACCTGCCGCCATAATCGCAGCCATTGGTTCATAGACACCATTTGCTAGTAACCCAGTACCAAATACATAAGCTGCCTTATTGACTGGACCACCCATATCAAACGACATCATTAATCCTAAAATAATTCCAAGTAATACAGCATTTCCTGTACCTAAACCAGATAACCAATCAGAAATAGCTGTATTTAAAGCACCAACAGGCTTATTAACAACAAATAACATAATGAAGCCGGTTAAAGCAATCCCTAATAAAGGATATAACAAGATGGTTTTAATTCCTTCAAGAGAAGATGGCATGCCAGATAGAATCTTTTTCAATCCTACTACTAAATAACCTGCTAAGAAACCTGCAACAAGCCCGCCTAAAAATCCAGCTCCGCCACTTGTTGCCAGCATTCCGCCGACCATACCAGCAGCAAAACCAGGGCGGTCTGCAATACTCATGGCAATAAAACCTGCTAAAATTGGAACCATTAAGGCAAAGGCATTTCCTCCGCCAATCGTCATTAGTGCTTCAGCTATTGGATGATAGGTTGGATCATCAGGATTTGCTGAATTAATGCCGAACATAAAACTGATTGCGATTAAGATACCGCCGCCGACAACAAACGGAAGCATATTAGAAACACCGTTCATTAAGTGCTTATAAATAGTTGCTCCGAATCCTCTTCCACCAGTTTGTTCGCTTTCCTGACTAGATTTTCCGTTGCCGCTGTATAGTGGAGCGTCTTGTTTTAATGCTCGTTCGATGAGTTCTTTTGGCTTACGAATCCCATCAGCGACGGCTGTTTCAATTACATGCTTTCCATTAAATCGATTCATTTCAACTTTTGTATCAGCCGCTACGATAACGGCAACAGCATTTTCAATCTCTTCAGGTGTTAAAACGTTTTTAGCCCCGCCGGAACCGTTTGTTTCAACTTTAATATCAACACCCATTTCTGCTGCTTTTGCTTTTAGTGAATCCGCAGACATATACGTGTGGGCAATACCAGTAGGACAAGCTGTTACAGCAACAATAAATTGTTTCTTGCCAGCCATCGATTGTTCTTCTTCTTTTTCCTCTTGATCATAAGAATTAATGATCGTTAAGACCTCATCAGCACTATTAGCTTCTAATAGCTGTTTTCGTACTTCATCTTTTAATAGAATCGTAGAAAGTCGAGAAAGTGCTTCTAAATGTGTATTGTTTGCCCCTTCTGTAGCTGCAATCATAAAGAAGAGGTGGGAAGGCTGCCCGTCAAGAGATTCATAGTTTACACCAGCTTTTGATCTTCCGAATGCAATTGCTGCATGTTTAACAGCGTTTGTTTTTGCATGGGGGATCGCAATACCTTCACCAATCCCTGTTGTGCTTTG
The DNA here is from genome assembly GCF_044754045.1 of Neobacillus sp. NPDC093182. Taxonomy (NCBI): domain Bacteria; kingdom Bacillati; phylum Bacillota; class Bacilli; order Caryophanales; family Bacillaceae; genus Neobacillus; species Neobacillus sp. NPDC093182. The sequence goes on along the minus strand of NZ_JBIVOI010000002.1, from coordinate 429,259 downwards.
TTCTTCTCTTTTAATAATGGCTTTTTTATATTCTGAGCGGTCATTTAACTTACCTGCATTGTCTAAAACTGTTACTAACTCTTCAATTGCCCCGGTCTTTGTTGTACTTGTTAATGCAAGGTTGATGGTTTCTTTTGTTAAAAGCTCTGTAATCCTCATCATCATTCTCCTCTTAGGTTCGACTTTTCTACTTGTACTTGAGGGAGCAAGTCTTCCATTTTTTCGCGTGTGCATAATCCGATTGAAAAGGCAGTCGCACTGCCAGCTGCCACACTAAAACGAAAAGCTTCTTCTATCGATTTTGTTTTTTCATAGGAAGCGATAAAACCAGCCACCATGGAATCTCCTGCACCAACTGAGCTTTTCACATCACCTTTAGGGCTAGTAGCAATTAAGGCCAGGTCCTTATTGATCAGGACAGCTCCTTTATCGGCAAGAGATACAATCACGTTTTGAGCACCTTGTTTTACAAGCTCTTTTGCATAAGGAATGACCTCTTCACAAGAGTTGATAACTGTATTGAATAAGTCACCGAGCTCGTGATGATTAGGTTTTATTAGGAAGGGGTTTAATGGAAGTACCTTTTTAAGTAATTCACCTTCCGCGTCGACAACAAATTTCGTGCCATTATCATTACATAGTTTTACAAGCTCTTCATACGTACTTTCTGGCATAGTAGATGGGATGCTGCCAGCGAGCACAAGGATATCTTCACTTGTTAGTTCTCTAATTTTTCCTTTTAAGGCTTCGAAGTTTTCTTTTGTAATGTTGGGGCCTTTTGCATTTATTTCTGTTTCTTTATCAGATTTAAGTTTTACATTTATTCGTGTATCTTCAGTAACATTTACAAAGTCTGTGTGTATACCTTTGGATGTTAGGAATTTTTCAATATATTCACCGGTAAAACCGCCTAAGAATCCAAGAGCATGACTGTCAACGTCTAATCTTTTTAAAACTTGAGAAACATTAATTCCTTTTCCGCCTGGAAATTTGGTTTCCTTTTTTGTACGGTTTAATTCACCAAGCGTTACCTGGTCTACCTCTACGATATAATCAAGTGATGGGTTTAACGTAACGGTATAAATCATGATGTAACAACCACCTTAATTTTTGTTTTGCTGTGATATTGCTCCTGCGTATCAGGGTCTAATTCATTTGTGATAATCGTTGCCAGATGTAAGTCAGCAATTTTTGCAAAAGCAATCTCTGAGAACTTTGATTCATCCGACACCACAAATGCTTCACGTGTTAATGACATTGCTAATTTTTTAACCATTGCCTCTTCAGGGTCGGGTGTGGTATAGCCAAATTGTGAGTGAATTCCGTTTACACCCAGAAAGCACTTATCAAAACGATAATGTTCTAGACTATCTAATGCCCCGCGTCCAATTAAGGCTTTCGTGGATGGCTTAGCATAGCCTCCTATTAAAAAAGTTTTTATATTTTTTTCAAGTAGTTCATTTACGTGTGTTAATCCGTTTGTTACGACCACGATGTTTTCTGGAAGGAAAGGAATCATTTCAAATATGGTGGAACCTGCATCTAAATATATACAGTCTCCTTCTTCTACTAAGCTCCCAGCGTATTGTGCAATTTGACGTTTTGGTTGAAGGTTTTTGGAGGATTTCTCCATCATGCTTGGTTCCTGCAGCTTTCCTTGCAGCCTTGCAGCACCCCCATGAACTCTCTTGAGAAATTTTCCTTGTTCCAACTGTATAAGATCTCTTCGGATGGTTGACTCAGAGGAATTTGTTAATTCCACGAGTTCTTGAAGCTTTACAGAATTTTTAACTTTTAATGCTTCTAATATAATTTGATGGCGTTCTGGCTCTAACATCATTACCGCCTCCTAAAACGCTTTCATGATTACTAATTTCATTTTACAATTGAAAACAATAAAAATCAATCATAAAAATTCAAAAACATTCTTTTTCATTCAAAAAGCACCAAATAAAAAAGGATGCCTCTTTAGCATCCTTGTAACAGATAGTGTTCCCAAAATAAATTTAAAATGGTTCTCTAATATTGTATCGACGTAAAATGGTCTCAATCCTCATGGCTGTACTCAAGTTTCCTAACACTCGAACTCTTCCAGTAAGCAGCGCCATCGTTCCGCTTTGTTTTCCTAATAAAAATTTCTTGAAATTATCGTACGATAACTGCATAGTGCAGGTTGGGGTGGTTTCTATTCCTTTTTTTATGGTTAGTTTTCTATCTTTAAAATAATGCTGATAGGTTCCTTTTTCTTCGCCATAAACGTCATACTGAACAACAGCGTCAAAACCTTTAATGGGACCGGGATTTTGATTGAAGATTTCTTCAATTCTTTCCATTAGGTCTTCCAAAGAATACTCTCTTATTGCTTTTGCCATTTAGTAATTCCCCCTAGAAATTAGTAAAACCAAAGCCTATTTCATAGTTTTATAATACTAATTGGGAACTGCGAAGGAGGTGAACTTTTTCTGAACTTTTTAGAGTCTTCATTCTTTTGAGAAATTAAACAATTTTAGTTAAAAATATAGATATATTTGAAACCTTATTGAGTATAATACGTATATGTACAGTAGCAGTATCGAAAAAAATTATAGATAGGAAGAATAAATTTGGGCACAAATATTTTAGTAATAGCAAATTATATCTATGATATTTATTATTGGTTAATTTTGATTAATATTTTTGGTTCCTGGTTTCCGCAATTTCAAACATCCAAAATAGGGTCGCTCGTTGGCAGACTGGTTAATCCTTACCTATCTATCTTTAGGAAGTTTATCCCGCCGCTGGGTATGATTGATTTTTCACCAATCATTGCGATTTTTGCGTACAGCTTTATAGGGAGATTTGCTTTAGAGGGTCTTCGCCAATTATTAATCATGCTCGGTGCATTTTAATTAAAAACGTACATATAGGGCTTTACTTACTTTGTCGTAAGTAAAGCCCTATTGCTGTTTTTTAAAAATTTTCCTTTGATTCAGGTCATGTTGAGAGTACCACTTAAATGGTAAATTGAGGTATTCTAGAGAATAGGATGATCTAAAGGGGAGATTAGGATGAAATCAGCGTTAATACTTGGGGGAACACAATTTGTTGGAAAGCGGCTGGTACAATTATTAATCAACGAAGGGGTCGAGGTTTCCATTGCAACAAGAGGTCTCGCGTCCGATGCCTTTGGTAATCAAGTTTCTCGATTGATAATAGACCGTGAAAATGCAGAGTCACTAGAAAAAGCTTTTAAGGATAAAAAATGGGATGTTGTATTTGATCAAACCTGCTACTCCTCACAAGAAGCACTTGATACACTGAAAGCACTAAATGGAAAAGTTCAAAAGTATATCTTTACATCGAGTCAGGCAGTTTATGACTTTGGGACCCATCATTTGGAGGAAAGTTTCAATCCATTCGAGTATCAGCCAGTATTAAAATCCAGAAGAGAATACATAGGCTATGTTGGATATCAGGAAGCAAAACGAGCAGCCGAAGCCATCCTTTTTCAGAATGCTGACTTCCCGGTCGTTGCCGTCCGCTTTCCGATAATCATTGGAAAAGACGATTATACGAATCGTTTACAATTCCATGTTGAGCAGGTAAAAGAAGGAAAACCGATGTTCATTGAACATCCTGACTTTAGATATAGTTTTATTGACTCAGGCGAAGCGGCTTCCTTTTTATTAAGTATGGCGAAGTCGGACTATGAAGGGCCCATTAATCCAGGCTCCGAGGAAGATATCAGTTTGAGCGACTTAATCGGATTAATTGAGAAACTAATTGAAACAGAAGCAAAATTAAGTGAAGACGGTCATCCATCTCCCTATAATTTACCTGGGTCGTGGTCAGTGAATACCAGTCTGGTTCAGTCATTGGGCTTCCGTTTTACATCATTAGATAGTCTTTTAAAATCTTTAATTCCGCACTATTCATAGAAAAATAAAGGGGGAAAATATGATGATACAAAGGGCAACAATAAATGATTTAAATTCTTTGTCGGAGCTATTTGATTCGTATCGAATATTTTATAATCAAGAATCAAACGTTGAAGGTGCAAAGTCTTTTTTAAAAGAAAGGTTAGTAAACGATGAATCAGTAGTTTTCATCGCCTATGATGAGACTAATCCGGTTGGCTTTGTTCAGCTATATCCTACTTTTTCCTCTGTGAGTATGAAACGGTCATGGGTCCTGAACGATTTATATATCAATGCGTCTGCACGAAAAAAGGGTTTTGGGGAGAAGTTAATTAAAAAGGCGATTGAATTTGCAGAGGAAACAGGTGCAAAAGGCGTGTCATTAGAGACAGGTCATGATAATGTAACGGCACAGAGCCTGTATGAAAAAATAGGATTCAAAAAGGAATCAAATTACTTTTATTATTTTTCATTGTAAAGGATATGGTTGTAAATTTTAGTAATTAACACAAACTACTTCTAGAGGGAAATTTAATCCATCAAAGAGGAGGTAGTTATTATGAATAATAATGAACAAAATACAACGATTATATCTAACGATGCGCTGCGCGGAAAACCTTATCTGGATATTGACCGTGTCATTACAGAAGGGAACCCGCATAGCTCCACTCATCATAAGAATGATTCGGGCAGGTCGGACGAATAATTTGATTGACTTTTTGAAATCATTCGAATACTATATTGTTAAATTTATCAAATAAAGGCAAAGAAGAGAAAAAGTAGAATGGCATGGTTTTTTCACAGAGAGCTTCGGTAGCTGAAAAGAAGCAAAAACACTCATTTGAAAAATGGTCTCTGAGCTTCGTACTGAACATACTTAAAGGTATTAGTAGGCTGCGACGAGTTTTGGCACTCGTTATCCATGTCACAGTATAAGAGTAGATTCGTACTCCGTACTTGCTAAGGCAAATAGTGTGAGCTATTTTGCGAAATAAGGTGGTATCACGTGGATTATCAAACCTCGTCCTTAACTTTTACAGTTGAGGGCGGGGTTTTTTTATTTTTTTGGCTGTGTTAAAGAATACTGTTGATCTTAGAACCTGTTGATTGGAGCGGAAGGCGCTCGACTCCTGCGGGATGAACGAGCTGAGTGAGACCCCGCAGGTCGTCACGACCGAGGAGGCTCACGGGCGAGCCCGCGGAAAGCGTAGCGCCTGGAGCGCAAATCAACAGCCAATTTTAACACTGCCTTATTTTTAAAAGAAAAAAGGAGGTTTTATTGGATGAGTATTTTTATCGGAGGGGCATGGGCCTATGCGAACGGTTCCTTGCATCTTGGTCATATATCAAGTTTGCTGCCTGGGGATATTTTAGCGAGATACTACCGTTTGAAAGGGGAACAAGTACTTTATGTTTCAGGAAGCGATTGTAATGGAACGCCTATAACGATTCGTGCGAGACAGGAAGGAGTACGTCCTCAAGTCATTACAGATCGTTATCACCAGGAATTCCTAGATTGCTTTTCAAAATTAGGATTTTCATATGATTGCTATACTCGAACCGATACCGAACATCACCACAAATTGGTTCAGGAGATTTTTTTTGAGCTGCTTGAAAAGGGTCATATCTATAAAAAAGAAATTGAACAAACCTATTGTGAGGAATGTGCCCAATTCTTGCCGGAACGATATGTGGAAGGAATCTGCCCTGTATGCAAAGAACCATCTCGCGGGGATCAATGTGATCATTGCTCAACTATTTTAGAACCCCATGAATTGCTGCATAGCAGATGCAAAATATGCGGAAATCCGCCTGCTACAAGATTTACTGAGCATTTCTATTTTTCCTTAAGCTCATTCCAAGCTCATTTGGAGAACTATGTACAAACAGCGGAAAATAACAAGCTTTGGCGGGAGAATGCTATTTCTCTTACGAAGAGGTATTTAAAGGAAGGTTTACAGGATCGAGCAGTTTCTCGGGATTTACCTATTGGAGTGAGTGTCCCTGTGGCTGGTTATGAAGAAAAGAAAATCTATGTTTGGATTGAGGCTGTTTCGGGATACTATACCGCCAGCAAGCTTTGGGCAAAAGAAGCTGGTAAGGATGATTCATCGTTTTGGAATGCTTCTGCTACATCCTATTACATTCATGGGAAGGATAATATTCCATTCCACTCGATTATTTGGCCAGGGATTCTGGCTGGACTCGGAAAGGAACCATTACCTACACATATCGTTTCCAATGAGTATGTGACCTTGGAAAAAAAGAAATTATCGACCAGCAGGAATTGGGCAGTATGGGTTCCTGATATTTTACACAGATATGATCCAGATTCTATCCGGTACTTTCTAACGATTAACGCACCAGAAAGCAGGGATGCAGATTTTTCGTGGAAGGAATTCATCTATAGTCATAACAGCGAATTATTAGGGGCATATGGTAACTTTGTAAATCGAACGTTGAAATTTATTACAAAATCATTTGATGGTATTGTTCCCGATAAAGTTGTTTCTTCTGTACTCCAAGATGAGGTCGATACTTTATATAAGGATACTGGCCGCTTAATTGAAGAGGCCACTTTCAAACAAGGATTGGAAAAAGTATTTGAGCTGGTGCGCTATTCTAATAAATACTTTGATGAGCAACAACCGTGGAAGCAAATCCACGAAAACGAAGAGTCTTGCAAGCAAACCCTAGCCGATTGCGTATATTTAATTGCTAACATTGCACATATCTTAACACCGTTTCTCCCATTTTCGAGCGAAAAGGTTATGAATATGCTCAATATTTCAGAGACAAACTGGAAACCATTTTTGGTTAAACCAATCGTTCTGTCCAATGTTGAGCCATTATTTGAAAGAATTGATCCCTCTAGAATCGAAGAAGAGCTTGAAAGATTAAATAAACAAACTGTTTAAATAAGTGGTCACCATAAAGGTTCCATGATGACCAAAAATCAAATAAAAAGCGAAAAGTGGTCATCATGAACGGTTTCTCATAGAATGACCTCCGATAGGTACCGACGCTCTTTTTTATTTTCTATCTTTTTTGAATTTTAGTAATATAGTAGGTATATTATAGATTGTTAAAGGAGGATGTCTCATGGAAATTAGGCAACTAACCTCTTCGGATGCAGAAAAATACTGGGATCTTAGATTAGAAGCTTTACAGCAGGCTCCGGAAGCTTTTTTAACTAGTTATGAGGACGCAATAAAAAGAGAAAATCCGATTGATCAAGTTGAAAATAATCTTTCAACAGAAGGAAATTACACATTTGGGGCGTTTGAAGGTGATGAGCTAATTGGGGTTGTAACGCTATTGCAAGAAAAATCCGAGAAAATACAGCATAGAGCAAACATCTTTGCGATGTATGTGACTCCAGAGAAACAAGGAGCAGGTGTGGGAGAAGCATTGCTCACACAGGCAATCAATAAAGCTAAATCAATAGAAGCAATCGAAAAAATTAACTTATCCGTTGTGGCAAGTAATGAGCCAGCAAAGAAGCTATATACAAAACTGGGATTTAAAGTATTTGGACTAGAAGAAAAAGCGATGAAACTGAATGGCGTTTATTTGGACGATGAGCATAGGGTGCTTCATTTAAAATGACCAAACTTACGATTAGACAAGCAGCCATACAGGATTTATCAAAAATAGTACCTATATTTGACTCTTACCGGGAGTATTTTAAGCAGCAAAAAGACCCGGTGATGGTGGAACAGTTCCTATTTGAAAAATTCGAACACATGGAATCGGTCATTTTTATTGCACAGCATGAGGATGAAGTGGTTGGCTTTGCACAGCTTTATCCTGTCTTTTCTTCGTTAACCCTCCAGCGTGTGTGGCTCTTAAACGACTTTTTTATAGCAGAGGAATTTAGGGGGAGCGGCGTTGGAACACAGCTTTTTGCGAAGGTGAAGGAATTTACTCTGCTAACAAAGTCGAAAGGTATTGAACTTTCGGTCGAACATACAAATAAGAAGGCATGGGCGTTTTGGGAGAAACAAGGATTTAAGTTAGATGAGGAATTCCGTTATTATTTTTATAAGCTATAAAAAAGAGGTGCTTTTAGATGGTACAAAAAGAGCAGGGAAGTCTTGCTGCTGAAATTAGCGGGGATGGGTCGTTTAAACGGCAAAAAAATAGATTTAATACACCGTTTGGATTCGGTGAAGGCGAGCTTCCTGTAGAGGCAGGACGATATCGTTTATTATGGTCAGCAGTCTGTCCGTGGGCACATCGCTCAGTGATTGTAAGAAGAATTCTTGGTTTAGAGGAGGTAATTAGTCTAGGTACGGCAAGCCCGATGCGACCTAAACTTCCGCATGTAGACTGGGAATTTTCTTTAGATGAAGATGGAGTAGATCCTGTACTTGGAATTCGCTATATGAGTGAAATTTATAAAAAGACTGATCCAGATTATTCAGGGAGACCGACCGTTCCTGTCATCGTGGATGTGAAGGAACAAAAGGTTGTGAACAATGATTATTTCAAACTAACAAACTATTTAGAAACAGATTGGTCGGCCTTTCATAAGGAAAATGCCCCAAATTTATATCCGGAATCTTTGCGTGGAGAGATTGATGCCTTAAATGAAATCATCTTCAATGAAGTCAACAATGGGGTATATAAATGTGGCTTTGCTCAGTCTCAGGAAGCATATGAACAGGCATATGATACTTTATTTGCAAGATTAGATGAACTAGAAGAGCGGCTATCAAAACAACGTTTCTTATTCGGAGACTATATTACTGACTCAGATGTACGGCTATATGCAACATTAATTCGCTTCGATGCAGCTTATTATTCAGCATTTAAAACCAATCGTAACCGGATCGTAGATTTTCCACACCTTTGGGGGTATGTAAGTGATTTGTATCAAACTCCTGGTTTTGGTGATACTACTGATTTTGATGCGATTAAGAGACATTATCATCTTTCGAATCACATAGCAAGCAATGATCAAAACGGTCATAATGGTATTTTGCCTAAGGGGCCGGATTTATCTGGACTTTATTCAGAACATAATCGTCAGAATATAAGCAATAAGGTAGAAAAATTTTTAATTGATTAGGAGAGTACTATGATCATTCGAGAAGCTTTGGAAAATGAATTACCTTATTTACGAGAGCAAAGGGTCAACGCTTATCTAGAACATTCAGCAGAAATTCCTGAAGGTCATTGGCTGGCTCTAAAGCAGGCAATTTTATCGGAGGGTGATAGACTTCCAGGTGTTGAGAGAATAGTAGCTGAAATCGATGGGAAGATTGCAGGAAGTGTGGTTCTGTTTCCGGCTAATATCGATGCGTATGAAGGAAATGTGGAAATACTGGATTATCCGGAAATTAGAATGCTTGCTGTATTACCGGAAATGCGAGGAAAAGGTGTTGCGGCCGCTTTAGTTGCCGAATGTATTCAACGGGCTAAAGCGAAGGGCTGTCATGCGGTTGGGCTGCATACCGGAGAATTCATGGAGACTGCAATGAAATTATATGAGCGAATGGGATTTGAACGACTGCCACAACACGACTTTGAACCTGCTAACGATGGAATCATTGTAAAAGCCTATCGACTTTCTCTTAATAAAGATTAAGGAGTCGCACTATGATTAAAATTTCCAAAGCAAACCCTAGCCATGTTCAAGGAATAGCAAAAGTGTGTTCTGATGGATATCGTGCTACATATGGTGAAAGTCATTCAGAAGAATATATTGAGAGAATCATAAGCGAGTTCTACAACACCGACAGAATTTTAGATGAAGTAACCAAAACCAGCAGGATTGGGGAGGCTACTTTGTAGCGGTCGAAAATGATGAAGTAGTTGGTGCCGGAGGTGGAGGAATGATCAATGATACAGCTGGAGAAGTTTTTGTGTTGTATCTGAATCCTAACCGGCGCAATAAAGGTATTGGAACCATGTTGCTTGAGGCGATTACGAAACAGGAGAAAGAAGAATTTAATGCCAGTGAGCAGTGGGTTTCGTGCAAAAAGGGAATGAGAAAGGAATCCCTTTTTATGAAGCAAGAGGATTTATTTTTCAGCATGAACAAAATGGGTATGGAAATGCAGATGGGGAAGACTACATATCACTGAGATATTGTCGTCAACTATAAATAACCGAGAGCTTGGAGTGTTTTCCTCGCTCTCGGTTATTTATTTGGTTCTGGCACCGTTTTTATTTTATAGATAAAGTAATAATATTTATAAAAAACAATCAATACCAGCATGAGCCGGACGAAAAAGCTTTCTAGGATAAAAAAAGGAATGGCGATCATCACGTCAGCAAATAACAAAATCGTCAATTTTTGTTTTAAGGTCATGGCCCTCTCTTTTACAAAGGTCTCTAAATGACGTTTATAAAGAGTTGTTCCTTTAAACCAACGCTCGAATCGTTCAGACCCCTTCACAAAGCAGTAGGAGGCTAAAAGAAGCAATGGAGTTGTCGGTAACACTGGTAAAACAAGACCCAAAACTCCCAAACCCAGGGCAATAAAACCGATGATGATATATAGAAATTTAATAATTTTACTCATGTTTGCTGCCCCTTCTGTCTTATTTAACTATATTATAGCATTAAAAAAAAGAAAGTTTTTTGACAGAATAAGTACATAAAAACCGTTTCAACCACCATTATGTTAGAATAATGGAGTCAAGATAATGGGGGTTGGTCAAATGACTTTCTATAAAATTCTCGTAGTTTTACATATTTTTTCGGCGATTATGGGAATGGGTCCTGGGTTTATTTTAACCACAGTGGTAAAGTCGGGAAAAACCATGACTGAGTTAAGGCATTCCTATGCCATTCGACATAAACTGCATATCTTTGTAATGGTAGGCGGTACACTTTTACTCATCACAGGTTTAATCATGGGCCTCATGAATCCCAGTCTGTTTCGTATGGGCTGGTATGTAACAAGTCTTGTTCTCTTTTTAGCTGCATTGGCAATTGGCCCGCTTGTATTATCACCAAGATCTAAACCGGTTAAGGCTTTGTTAGCGTCACATAAAGGCGAGGAAATTCCTGAAGAGTATTATCGTTTATCAAGAATACTATTCCGTTATGAACATTTGGAAAATGCTATTTTTATTGTCATTATCGCTTTAATGATACTAAAACCTTTTTAGTTTCCGCCCAAGGTGACCAAACACAGATGGCTCGAGTAACATAAGAGGATGGATTGTGCCGATAAATGAGAAGAGCAGGAATTACGGTAACAATAAGAGTCTCATAGTGCCGATAAGTGAATAGAGCAGGAATTACGGTAACAATAAGAGGCTCATAGTGCCGATAAATGAGAAGAGCAGGAATTACGGTAACAATAAGAGGCTCATAGTGCCGATAAGTGAAAAGAGCAGAATTTACGGTAACAATAAGAGATTCATAGTGCCGATAAATGAGAAGAGCAGGAATTACGGTAACAATAAGAGGCTCATAGTGCCGATAAGTGAAAAGAGCAGAATTTACGTTAACAATAAGAGGTTCATAGTGCCGATAAGTGAAAAGAGCAGAATTTACGGTAACAATAAGAGATTCATAGTGCCGATAAGTGAAAAGAGCAGAATTTACGGTAACAATAAGAGGTTCATAGTGCCGATAAATGAGAAGAGCAGGAATTACGGTAACAATAAGAGGCTCATAGTGCCGATAAGTGAAAAGAGCAGAATTTACGGTAACAATAAGAGATTCATAGTGCCGATAAATGAAAAGAGCAGGAATTACGGTAACAATAAAAGGTTCATAGTGACCGAAAAAATCAAAAGAGCGGCCTATTCGGTAACTATAGCTGCTGAAAAGTAACATAAAAGGTATGGTCATCCTCGACCATACCTTTTTGAACCTCACAAATCGGAATAAAGATAAGATATCACTTCACCTATTCGCTTTTTAAACGATGTATAGTTGTGCTCTCCACTTTGAACAGTTTCATAGCGGGTATCAGCAATTTTACTGCTAACGATTTCATAGATGGATTGAATCATTTCTGAAAACTCGTTATTAAGTTCCTTATCACCACTGACTTCATGAGTGCCAAAATCCATATAAAACTTCTCGATTTCGGACAGGTCGGAATTTCTTACGTATACCTCAAGTTCCTCTTGGTTCCGATAATATCCAGGTGATATAGCCGCAATTCGCTTGAAAATTTGTGGGTATCGGCATGCAGCATATGTAGAGATAAGTCCTCCTAACGAAATTCCTGCCATTGAAGTATGATCCTTAATAGTTCGGCATTTACGGTCTATTAACGGCTTAAGTTCATTTACAATAAATTCTAAGTATAGATCACCTTTACCGCCTGCAGAAACAGGGTGACCAATTATTTTTTCAGCGATCGCACCATTGACCCATGGGCAGTATTCGTTAATGCGTTCTTCTCCTTCAGGGTTTAAATCAATGGCCGCTACGATTATTTCTACTTTGCTGCTATCTAAGTAATCCTTCAATCCTAAAGATACACCTTTAATAGCACCTTCATCTTCAAAAACATTTTGCCCATCGTGCATATATAATACGGGATAACGTTTGTTTGACTCATAGTAATTTACAGGCAAATACACTCTAATCATTCTTTCCTGTTCGAATGAGGACATATAAACATGATATTTTTCTAGCACCATATCACCTGCTATTCTTATATTCTACTTCATTAATTTACCATATTTTTAACGTTTAGGAGCAATAAAAACAGGCTGATGAGATTTTTTTGTCTCACCAGCCTGAGGAATCAATTATTCCCTAGACAAACTGATTAAAACCAGAATGGGCGTCTTCTGTCGTCTCTTCTGTCATCTCTTCTGTCGTCTCTTCTGTCATCATCGCCAACAATTCTTACTCTATCAGCACGGATAATAACTTCTTCTGCATCAATAAATACTCTTCTGACTTCTCTGCGATCATCATCACGACGTCTTCTATCATTACTCATTCCATATCCCCCCTTTTCAGGCTTGTACTACAGAATATGCTTGTATAAAAGTATGTGATTGGACAAATTACACATATTTTCTTTTGAAATAAATTATCCATTTTGAAAAGTAAGAAGGAGATTTGTATAACATGTTGAAATAAGGTAAAAATAAAGGATTGTTAGAATGATGGAAGGAAGGTCAAAAAGTGGATATTTTAGAAAAGGCTCTGCTGACAGCTAGTAAAAGTCATGAAGGACAATATCGGAAAAACACCGATATTCCTTATATTACACACCCTGTCACTGTAGGATTTATGTTATTAAGGAAAGGGTACAGTGAGGAAATCGTTGCAGCTGGAATCTTACATGACACTGTCGAGGATACGCCACTAACACTTGATGAAATCAAAAGGGAATTTGGATCAAAAATAGCTGAGATTGTTGATGGCAGTTCAGAACCTGATAAATCCCTATCATGGAAGGATAGGAAGGAGCATACTATTGAATTTTTAAAAACTGCTTCCGAGGATGTTCGTGCTGTGGTCTGTGCTGATAAACTTCATAATATCCGTTCAATCATTAGAGATTATGAACAAGTTGGCGAAGAGGTTTGGAGTAGATTTAATGCTGGTAAAGAGCAGCAAAAGTGGTATTACACCAATGTTGTAGATAGTTTGGGCACCCAATCTTCTTTTGAATTACTAACTGAATTACGAGCTGAAGTAGATAGACTTTTCAGGGAGTTGACTTAGGATGAAGGATTACAAGGTTCATACATATGAAGAAGCGATAGATGTAATAAAAGAAATTGGATTTCTGCCTTTGGCAAAGCTCATCCCTGATTATCCTTCGCTCGACAGTATAACGTTGAAAGAGCATTGGTATACTGGTTCCGAGCTGGATCCATGGATGTGGCGTGCTAAATTTCCTGGAGATGGAGCAGCCGCTTATGGAAAGTTTGTTAAAAAGAAATCCGTTCTCATATCTACTGAATTGTTACCATTGATTTGCAAAATTTTGGGGACTTCTGTATCCGTAAAGGATCGTTATCAGGATGGGCTTATGTCAAAAGAAGCCGTCGAGCTGTATACACTTATTAGCGAGAATGAAGGCATAGACACAAGAGTTCTGAGAGTCGAGGCAGGAATGAAGGATAAAGATAAGAAGAAGCCATTTGATCATGCTTTGCTTGACTTACAGGGTTCCATGGATATTGTAGTTTCTGGAACGAAGGCAAAGACAAACGAAGCTGGAGAGAAAAACGGCTGGAGCAGTACTTCTTTTGAGACAATGGAATATTGGGCACAGAATCATAGCGTTAAGGAAAATACGATCAAAGTGGAAGATGCTAAAATGATGTTAAAAGATCATTTTGCTGCCATTTGCAGTCCTGAGGCAATGAAATCTATTAATAAAATATTTGGATTATAGAGGAAATCACTATGATTTCCTTTTTTTGCGTATCCAGTAAAAGGGCATTTTTTCAGACAGCCGTGATACTAGCATGTCCCCGCTGCCCTGCAACTTCATATTATATTAAAAAGGAGATGAAAAATATGAATTGTAGAAGAAAAACGTTTTCGCTCTGTATTTTTCCTGGTTATAGATGGTGTGGACCTGGCTGCAGCGGTCCAGGAGCACCTATCAATGATGTAGATTCCTGCTGCTACAAACATGATCTTTGTCTTAAGCGTGGAAGCTCTTCTTGTTACTGTGATAAAAAGTTTATGGAATGCCTTCATTCCAAAAGAAATCCCCAAACCAAAAAGGGCAGACAAGCAAATATCATGTATAATTCCATGAAGCTAAAAACCAGTTTCACATGTGGTCATCAGAACAGATGCTAGACCAATCAATACTTGGAACACGCTTTTTTTTCTAATTTACAAATCCACTTATAGAAACCTAATAAGATAAGTAACAGGATAGGGTCCAAGATAGACGCATGCCATAGTTTCCACCAGCCATAGTGAAAGTATCCCCATGGCTCAGGCAGCAGAGTAATGAGTTCGTAGCTTAAAATGGCCATTATAAAACTAGTTAAATAAATTACTTGTTTCATCCATCCCTTTTTATAAGGGAACCAATTTAGAAAAAACATATTTACTGGCGGAATGAGGAACACATGAGGGAATACTCCCCGCCAGTCTAATTCCTTGTCAAAGTACCAGTAAGCATGATACTTAAATTCAATAAAAAGGTCGAAAAGCACTTGAAGGGCAATGGTAAATAACCAAATATGTAAAATTTGGTTCCCGCTTAGTAATTTATTTGTTTTAAAACCCAAATAATTAAAGGTGACAATTGCAATCAAAAGTCCTATCATGAAATTTCCCTTTTTTATTTTTTAATGTGCCCATCCGTGTATGGGATATGCAAAGGGGGGAGGATTTCAGCATATGGTTAAACTTAAATATTTAACAATTATTACATTATAGTTTTCCTAATAATATGTTTGATATAATAGTGGATAGATGTGTAGTTGGGAGATGAAATCATCTAATGTTAAAGAGATTTGAATAACTTAATGAGCTTAAGATACGCATTTATTTATGGGTTGTACCTTGTATTGTTATTTCTCTCATCTCTAATACGCTTCTACAAAATGTAGATGGCCTAAACACATTCGATTTTACCATTAATAACATTCTCTCAATTTGGTTTATTATTAGTTGGTTTTTCTTATACAAAAGACTTTTTATACAATTCACTGAATACTCCAATTTGGCATTAGTCAGCTATTATCAAGTTACGACTTTTTTTGATGCTGTCCGTAACTTTATGGTTGTAGATGCAGGGGTCTCTTGGAGATTTTATCATCTGGATGCCGATTATCACCTTGTTCTTTTTCTTAACCCTTGGTACGAAACGAGGGTTATACTACTCCATAGTCATATTTCTTACAACCTTTGTTATTGGAATTATGTATTTACACGTTCTTTCCTCAGAATCGATTGATTCGCTGGGTCAGTATTACTTTGCTAACCTGGTTTACATTATCGTTCTCTACTATGCGCAGCATGTGTTTAAGACTTATGAGATCTTGAAATGTTTAAAAAGCATGCCTACTACGATTCATTAACGAGAATTGCCAATCGTCTAAGGATTGATGAATGGCTTGAAAAGAAACTCAAAGCTTTTGAGGACAAGAGAGAAGGCTTTTCCATCATTTTCTTTGATATTGACCATTTTAAATCAGTGAATGATAGCTTTGGGCATAAAGTTGGTGATGAGGTCCTCGTAGAGTTAGCACAACTTATCCAGCAACACCTTACTAGTCGAGAGCTTTTTGGACGCTGGGGTGGGGAAGAGTTCATTATCATCTCTAGTATGGCAGGGGAAGAAACTGTTAAGCTTGCGGAGGATATTAGGAAAGTAGTGGCTAACCATCATTTCAAAGGGGCGGGAAACCTTACAGCAAGTTTTGGGGTTACCCATTCTAAACCAGGAGACAATATTGATTCTTTATTGAATCGTGCAGATAAAGGTTTATATCGATGTAAGAATTGTGGAAGGAATCAAGTTAGTTATATTAAGTAAAGGTCAGTGCCAGGCACTGACCCTTTTTGTACATATATGAACCGATTCTTAATCCCAATTATTAAAAATAACTTCTCCAACAGTCATGGGTTTCCAATATGAAACTTGCTCTAATTCCGCTTTTGATAATGACGATAGATGTTCCAACGATAAAGGTGTATCCAAATACTCCTTTGTTAAGACAGTATAGTACTGTTTGTATTTTGCTGTCATTACTGGAATATCAAGAAAGGTAAATTCCTCCCCTCTTAAGGCAAAGGCCACAAATGGATGATGGCAATTGAGAAAAACAAAATATGATTCTCCACGGAGCATATATTCGACGCTGAAGTGGTTTCTATGAGAGAAAGGTTTACTGAATCCTTTAATCTCTCCACCCAACTCTCGTACAAATGTGTGGCTCAGTTGTTTAAATGGAATGGAATCCATTAACGGGAGTTCTTTAGCTTTTATTGAGCGAAAACCCGTGATTCCTTTAGGGAGATTCAAAAAGTATCACCTCTCATTCCCGAAATGGAAATTCCCCGCCTTCTGTTATAATCTTTCCATTTCTAACATCAATATCGCCTTCTATGTTTCCATCCTTCGAAATGACGTGAACGATATACGTGCCTTCACCAGGATAATAGGCAATGTTTGTAATCTTAAAAGATTCTTCAGGGTAATTTTCCTCAAGGTAGCTGGTTACGATTTCCCTGCCTTTTTCCTTTGTGACAGGGCTGCCTTTGAAAAAGAAGTAAACAAATCCGGACGAGATCAGCACAAAAATAAGAATGGACAATAACATTGCTTTTCCCTTCATAAATACACACACCCCTTAGCGAAACTTACTATTATTGTATTTTCATTATAGTGTAAAATTACACTATTTGGTACCGCTAGTTTTTTAAAATGGGCAAAAAAAAAAGAGCCTGGTACACGGGTACCAAGCTAAATTATGGGAAGTTTTAAGAATTAGGTTCCTTAAACCTTAAGACTCAATTAAGTTACCTTTATAATAGGAAAAACATTTGTAGAAGTTATAAAGAAGTTATGTGGAATTTGTGAAGATGACATATTAGGCAAAAAAAAGATTGGTACCCGGGTACCAATCAAATTATGGGAAGTTTTTAAGAATAAGGTTCCTAAAACCTAAGTCTCAAATAAGTTATCTTTATAATAGAATAAACATTTGTAGAAGTTATAGAGAAGTTATGTGGAATTTATGAAGATGCAAAAATCAAATTTTTTCTGTGTGAGTGAAAATGGATAAAATATCTAATAATAAATTGACTAGTTTAATTTATTATTAGGAGATGAATCGAATGAAACGTTTATCAAAAATCATGATTTTGTTTCTCTCATTAGTATTAATCTGCCCAGCATTCACAAATGCGGAAGGCAGCAAGCAATCAGAGAGGCAAACGCAAGAGCTAAGTCCAAAAGCTGCCCAGCTGATGGCTGATATGAGGGTACTATGGACGGAGCATGCTTTTTGGACTGAAAGGTATGTAGTAAGTGCAATAGCAGGGCATGAGGACCAAGAAGTTGTACTAGCTAGATTATTGAAAAATCAAGATGATATTGGAAATGCGATTAAACCCTTTTATGGTGAGGAAGTGGGTAACAAGCTTGCACTGCTGTTAAGAGAGCATATACAAATTGCTGGTAAAGTGCTGGCCGCCGCCAAAAGTGGTAATCAGCCAGATTTCAAAAAGTACAATGATCAATGGTTTAAAAACGCAGATGAAATTACCGATTTTCTAATATCTGCAAACCCTCATTTTAACAAAAATGAAATAAAAGAAATGTTTTACATGCATTTAAAACTGGTCACACAAAGTGTAGCGGCAAGAATTAATAAGGATTACAATGCTGATATTGCTGCCTTTGATAAAAATTTAGCTCATCTGCTGCATATGTCAGACGCTATTACAGATGGGATTATCAAGCAGTTCCCAGATAAGTTTTAAAAAAATGGAGCCCAACTTAGTGGTTGGGACTCCATTTTTTAATGCGGTAAAAATGCAAGTTGATAAAAGAACAATACAGCGAAAACATATAGCAGTGGATGAACTTCACGCCATTTTCCTTTCGCTATCTTCAGAAGCGGGTAGCTGATGAAACCAAGTGCAATACCGGTGGCAATGCTGGATGTTAAAGGCATGCTTAGTATCACAAGGAATGCTGGAAAAGCTTCATCTAATTCATTCCATTTAATTTTTGCAATGCTTCCCATCATCATACTTCCGACAATGATAAGGGCAGGTGCTGTAATCGCAGAAATTCCTGAAACAGCACTGACAAGAGGTCCAAAAAATGCCGATAGAATAAACAAAACAGCAACGGTTAGGGAAGTTAATCCTGTCCGTCCGCCAGCCGCAACCCCTGAAGTGGATTCAATATAAGCAGTTGTTGGGCTTGTACCAAACATGGCTCCGATGGATGTAGCAACAGAGTCGGAGAGCAATGCTTGACGTGCACGTGGTAATCTTCCATTTTTCATCAATCCAGCCTGGTTTGCAACACCGATCATTGTTCCGGTCGTGTCAAAGATTGTTACTAGAATGAATGAAAAAACCACTGCATATAGACTGTGCTCAATGACATCACTTATAGCTGTCAGCGGATTGCCTGCAATTAAACCCTCAGGGAGAGAGGGTAACGAAACAAAGCCTTGATCAAAAGAAAGCTGGTTCGTAAAAAAGGCAATAAATCCTGTAATAATCATTCCAAAAAATAAAGCTCCATTGATTCGCAGCACCATCAGAATGAGTGTAATCGCTAATCCGACGATTGCAAGCAGGGCTGAAGGAGATTGGAGATCACCTAATCCAACAAGATTGGTAGGATGAGCTGTAATAATGTGTGTAAGTCTTAACCCAATAAAAGCGATGAATAAACCTATACCTGCTGTAATCCCATGTTTGAGATTATCTGGAATCGCGTCGATTAATTTTTCTCTAAAAGGTGTTAAAGATAAGATAACAAAAATAATACCAGCAATAAAAACAGCAGCAAAGGCTGTCTCGTAGTTAATATTTTGCCCGCCGCCAACGACGGAATAGGCGAAATATGCGTTAAGCCCCATACCTGGTGCAATCGCGATTGGATAATTTGCAAACAGTGCCATCCAAAGTGTCCCAACAACTGCAGAGATAATAGTTGCGGTAAAGACTTGTTCAAACGGAACACCCGCGTCCGCAAGAATGACTGGGTTAACAACCACAATATAGACCATTGTAAAGAAGGTTGTAATTCCCGCAAGCAGTTCTGTTTTTGTATTTGTTTGGTTTTCTTTTAGTTTAAACATAAGGCTCCTCCAAAACACGAACGTTTTTTGACAACCTTTATATAATATTCGTTTTTAGTGTGTTTTTCAAGCTTTCCTTGAAAAATAAAAACTGCCACAATCTTTAATAGTGGCAGTTTTATATGTTAACCCCAAACTTCCTCAAGTGTTTCTCGAAACAATTGATTTAAGAGTTCGGTTGGGTCGGATTTATTTACTGATACTTCCCTTGCATATTTCTCTAAATGGTCAATCTCGGCTTCAACGAAGTGATTGATGAGCTCAGTTCTAGGATTTGGATCAAGAACTTCACCCGCTTTTTTTAGCATGATAATATCGTCGAGTACTAGTTTAATCTCCCTGGTTGGAAGGTTATCCTCGACCAGTTGAGTAAATTTAATTGGGGGAAATGCATGGTGCATTTCAATCCATCTCGCTGCTAACAGCGGGCGGAATATGTTGAAATATCTTTTTATTTTAACTTCCTCCCGATTTAAATAATCTCTGTAATTACCTTTTGCCATTTTTAAATAATGGTAAATACCAGATGTAGGAGAAAAAATTTGGCTTTCTAACTCTTTCATTTTATTGATTGCAGAGGACCCCTGGTAGTAAATGATATTTGAATGCAGCCATTCCAGCAGCGGCGGATTCGATTTGCGAAATAACCGCAATGCTTTGGCTAGTTCCCAGCCATTCAAGTCCAGCAGTTTGTCTACTTGGATGGAAAGCTTATCATGCTTCGGGACTTCCAGCACATCGCGCTTTTGATCGATAGAGAGGTACCATTCCTTTTTATGAACATAAATAAATCGGACATCATAATCGCTATCAATGGAGGGAAAGCCCCAGGCTCTGCTGCCTGATTCACAGGCATATAGGATTTTTACATCATACTCTTTTTCAATTTGTTTGAGTACCTTTAAGATATGTTCTAACAATTATAAAACCTCATTTACCTTTTGTTAAGTTGCTGCTTTCCATATCATTTCCATAGTTAATATAAAACCTATTATAATACAGTATAGTATGTCATCTTGACACGTTGTATCCTTTCTTCTGACTTGTCTATTGATAACCTGGGAATAACGTCCTTATTCTTGAATATATAAACAATAAGGCATTATTCCTTTTTTAGTTATTTTAATAGGGGGAGATGTGATGTTATCAAGGCAAATAATTATCTATTTCCTGCTTTGTATCATTGCGATTGTTATGGTTAGGGAATTTACATTTAGTCCTGAGTCCTTTTCAGATAATGGTAATCCTGTCATTCTTATTTTTCCATTCGTCGTGTTGACATTTGCTCTTTTTGGATATGAGTTGTTTTTAAAACTTAAGGAAGCGTCATTTAAAGCTTCCACTTTGCGAGATATTATGGTTGGTTCCTTTATCGTCCTGCTAGCTGCAAGTGTGTTAGAATTTGCATACGTTTCCGAGTTAATTCGGAAATTAGGCGGACCGCCTGCGAATGAAGAATCAAAGATTTACAGCTTTCCGTGGTTAAATCAATACACAAATACGATCTTTGTTAATTTTCACACGTTCCTCATTTATGCTTCTATAGTAACGTTCTGCACATCATTATATCGTTGGATAAAAAAGTAATCAGCTATGATTATGAAATCCTTCCGTTTTACCTCAAAACAATAACTATAAGCCTCTTTCTTCATCTTTCAATCTGTTAAAAAATTTCTTCCTAAAACACAAATGATTTTTGTTGTTGTCCTTATGAAATTTGCCATATAATAGGGATATAAAATTCACAAAATTGTCAAATTTATTTTATTAATATAATGGAAATCTGTTAAACATAAATTGTAGATAGGGAGGGAACGGGATGATTAGAATGGCGGTTGCTGGTGTCTTGGGTTTTGTTTTAATTTTTATAGAATCGTTGATCGTGATGAAAATTAAAGGGTATCATGGAATTGAATTTGGCGGCTTGGCACCATTTATTAATGTATGGGCGATGAATTTCTTTTTAGTATTTGCTATCCTTACGCAAATTACTAATTGGTATCAGGATCGTGTAGGTTTTGAAAGCGGTGAAGAAGATAATATTTATTAATAATAAAGTGCCTCAATCAACATGTGATTGAGGCACTTTTTGTTACGCAAGTTGTTTTGCTGTTTCTTTGCCTTTGAAAACAGTTTTGCGGATGAATGGAACCACCCAGCGGTCAAGACCAATGCGGCCTGCGTTGTAACCAGCAGTTAAGATGATGAATCCTAAGAAAATGTCTGTTGGGTTATGAGATACTGTTCCTGCTAAGAAGAAAGAGAAGTTCATTACTAGTCCAAAAACAATAGCAGCTGTTGTTAAACATCCAAGCATAAGTCCTAAACCGATTAATGTTTCACCCCAAGGAACAATGAAGTTAAACACATCAATGTTTGGTAAAGCAAAGCTTTCTAGGAAGTTAACGTACCAGCCGTAAACCATGTTGCCATCTGGGCCTTTTACTGGATTAGCAACTGCTCCTTTTAAGAAACCAGAAGCATCGAACCCGCCGCCTGTTAACTTGCCTAAACCTGCAGTAAACCAAGAATACCCTAGATATAAACGTAAGACTGTTAATATTCCAGCCGCGATTTTACTTTCTCTTAAAAAGTTCATAAACATTTTAAAGCCATCTCCTTGTTAAATATGTTTTAGATATTTATTACACTGCTAATATAACAAATAAATCTTGAATTGAGGGTAAAATGCTCATTATTTCACATATCTGTAAAAAAGATTTGAACAAATTGTAAACAATGCTTTATTGCAAAATTGAATAATGCTGCTCTTCAATTCGGAAATCGCCTTTTTCGGACCTTCACTTAAGCGGTATACGAATGAAAAGGGAAGGAGTTTTTTTTACAAAAAGCTCTTGATAAAACTAATATCATTAGTTAAGATAAAACTAATGATATTAGTTAAAGGGGTTGGGGAATGTGAGGTTGCTCAATAACGGTTTTTTATATCAGGTTACATTTATGGCAAGTGTCTTTCCGGTTAATTGTTATTTGGTTGAGGAAGAGGCTGGATTAACCTTGATTGACGCAGCTCTTCCATATAGTAAGAAGGGAATAATTAAGGCTGCAGAAATGATTGGGAAACCAATTACAAAAATAATTTTGACTCATGCACATGAGGATCATGTGGGTGCACTTGATAGGATAAAGGAAGACCTTCCAGATGTACCGGTTTATATTTCGGTGAGGGATAACAGAATATTGAATGGTGACACTTCGCTTGATGCGCATGAGCACCAGACTCCAATTAAGGGCGGCGTCCCAAAGAAGCTGAAGACCAGAGCAAATGTACTATTAAAAGAAGGAGACCTAATCGGATCATTGGCAGCAATTGAAACTCCGGGGCATACACCGGGGTCGATGTCGTTCATTGATACTCGCACGAAAGCCCTGATTGCAGGAGACGCCTACCAAACTAGAGGCGGGCTAGCAGCAGCAGGAGACATGAAGCCATGGTTTCCGTTTCCAGCCCTTGGTACATGGAGTAAGGAAACTTCATTAGCTAGTGTAATGAAGTTAGTGAGTTACCAGCCTAAGCTTCTTGCTGTCGGACATGGTGAAATGCTGGAGAATCCGGCAGGGGAAATGGAAAAGGCGATTAAACGTTTTGAGCAGAAATTGAACTAAAGGAGTTAGAGATGGATGTCACCAAGACCAAAGGTTGGACTTGAAATAACAGAGATTCTGGAAGCAGCAACGGAGTTAGCGGACCAATATGGAATGCAGGAAGTTACGCTGGCAAATCTAGCGAAGAAATTAGGAATCCGTCCTCCGTCTTTATATAACCATTTTGATGGGCTGGGCGGGTTAAGAAAGAAAATGGCGATTTATGGGATAGACCGGCTGCATGCAATATTAGCTCAAGCTGCCATCGGAGTGTCTGGAGACGAAGCCGTACTGACTATAAGTAAAGCCTATATTAATTTTACACGGAAGCATCCTGGGCTCTATGAGGCAACCTTGATGGCACCGGATATGGAAGATGCGGACATTCAGCATGCCGGTTCTAAAATCGTTGACCTCACTGTGCGTGTTTTACAGGCGTATAGATTAGAAGGGGACACTGCCTTACATGCAGTACGAGGGCTTCGAAGCATTTTACACGGCTTTTCCTCATTAGAAAAGAGTGGCGGATTTAAAATGAGGTTAAATTTGGATGAGAGTTTGGAGATTATCATCAATGCCTTTATACAAGGCATTCAAGAGAGTTAGTTTTTATGGGAAAAACAGTATCGCCGAATATTGAGATTATCGTGGATATATTTGAATTATCGCAGATATCGCGAGGTAAAATTAAACTAAAAATTACCAAAGCCTTGAAAACAAAAGAAAATAATACGATTTTTCCTAAACGTAAGAGACTTGCCAAATGGCAAGTCTTCTTTTTTTAATAAGATGTTATAATAGTAGTAATATCTTGATTAAAGGACTGAAATTTATGCGTAAATTTGAGAAGTTAGGTTTAGTGTTGGACGTGGAAACAACAGGATTAGGGCCGACTACCGACGAAGTAATAGAACTTGCACTGAAATTGTTTTCTTATAGAACAGATACGGGAGAGATTCAAGAAATAATTGAGGAAGATTCTTTTTTAAGAGAACCCTTATCTAGTTCTGCCAGACGAAACTATGACCGGGCGTATCAAATCCATGGGATTCCCTATGAATTAGTAGCAGGGAAGAGTTTCACCGATGTAAAGATTAAATCTTATTTCCATCGTGCAGATTCCGTTTTTGCGCACAATGCTTCCTTTGACCGAAGTTTTCTCTATCATATGTACCCAGAAGTGAATGATTTAAAATGGTATTGCACCATGCGCGGTGTGAAATGGAAAAACTATGGCTTTCCAAATGGTAAACTGCTGACACTATTGCAGGCTTACCAAATTACAAATCATCAAACACATAGAGCGCTTGACGATATTACATACCTCATGGACCTGCTCAGAAAAACAAGTCCTAGTGGAACTCTCTATCTTCAAGAAGTCCTAGAAAATGGCCCGATGCGAAAATATCAGCCAGCGGCAACCCGAACTAAAATGGGATAAACCAAAGACATACAGTCACCCGACTGTATGTCTTTTAATGTCCGCCTGAGGTGGACAGTGTCCACGGGTGGTGACAGGCACCAAGGCACTTACACCATTACTGTTTTAGATATCTCTCTTCAACGATTTTACGGTGATGCATTTCGTGTCCAGCGATGATGTAGGCGATCGCTCTTGTGGTGATTTCCATTCCGTTTGCATTGCCTTTGTTTGCCCATGCTTCTGCAGGGGTGTTTTTAATTAGGGTGATGGCTGCATTTCTTGTTGCTTGGAAGTCTTCAAGGATTGCCTCCATCGATAGGTTATCGGTTTGGGCTGCTTCAACATAATCTGTTTCATTAAAGCCGGCTAGAGGAGTTTGATCCCCGCGGCTTACACGAAGCAGGCGATAGGTCATAATTCTTTCCGTATCGATTATATGTCCAAGCACTTCTTTTACACTCCATTTTCCCGGAGCATAACGAAGGTTAGTCTCCTCTTCGGAAAGCCCTTTAAAAAGCTTAGCCACCGCTAAAAGATTTTCCTGCAAAATCTTTACAATCTCACCATTGGGAACCAGTTTAATATAAGGCTGATAATATTCTGGATATTCGTTTTCTATTGGACGTTGAAGCATTGAATGTTCCACTCCTCTCAATTCTTATTTTTCTTTGGAAATATCTTCATTACTAAATTTATCCTATCACAATATTAAAACTGTTTGAATCGATAAACTCAGAAGCTCAATTGTTTAAAGATGGAAGACTCACAAAATGAAGAAAAAAATTTGTTTTACGCTTACAAAATATTATTGACGAATTTTGTCGAGGGTGATATTCTATGTATACAGTTAGTTTGTTAGTTCATTAAACAAATTAATCGGGGTATTTATACACTCTCGAGAAGTTAATAAAATATGCATTGAGTATTTTTGTAAAGGGATTCATAAAAAAAGCTTCAAATGTCTTAGCAATTATTTAAAGGGTTTACATTATTATTTTAAAACGGTTAATAGGAGGGTTAATGATGGCTAGAGCAATTCAACAGAAAGTTGAAACCCCACAAAATGGTGGGAAAGCAGTACGTCCATTCGGTATGAAAGATAAGTTGGGTTACTTATTCGGTGATTTTGGAAACGATTTCTTCTTTATTCTAGTTGCAGCTTTCCTTATGGTTTATTACACCGATGTATATGGTCTTAATCCAGCTGCCGTCGGGGGACTATTCCTGATTGCACGTTTATGGGATGCAGTTGCCGACATTACATGGGGTCGCTTCATCGATACGAGGAAAGCAGGAAAGAATGGAAAGTTCAGACCTTGGATCTTTAGAATGTCATTTCCACTTGTCATTACTGGTATATTAATGTTTGTTCATATTCCAGGAATGTCTGATGGATTTTACCTTGCGTATGCATATGTAACCTATATTATTTGGGGAACATTATATTCGACTGTTAATATTCCTTATGGCTCTATGGCTTCTGTCATCACAGGTGATCCTGTTGAACGTACGGCATTATCTAGCTGGAGAACATTAGGGGGGAACTTAGCTGGGTTAATCATTAATGTTGTAGGACCAATGATTTTGTTTGTTGACAATAAAGCAGATGCAAATCGATTCCTTTTAGGCGCTATCATTTTCGGTGTTCTTGCAATCGCTTGTTATATGGCATGCTATAAATTATCTGTTGAACGTATTGTAATCGATGAAACAAATAAACCAAAAGCGAACTTTGGCAAAACGGTAAAAGGTCTTGGTAAAAACAGACCACTCATTGTGTTCCTTACTCTTTCTTTATTGTTCTTGGTTTGCTTTATGTTAATTGGAACTGTAAACGTATATTTATTTAAAGATTTCTTTGGAAACGCTAAAGCATTAAGTATGGTTGGTCTTCTTCAATCAGTGGCGGTATTTGTTGGGATGCCAATGGTAAAACCGTTAGTTTCAAAATTTGGTAAAAAAGAAGTGGCTTCAGCTGGTCTCTTACTTGCAGCAATTGTATATGCGGTTTTATATTTCTTACCTAACTTAACATCAACACAATTTATCGCAGTATTAACAGTTGGTATGTTTGGATATGGAATTTTCAACCTAGTTATTTGGGCTTTCGTTACAGACATCATTGATTACCACGAATATTTAACTGGACTGCGTGAGGATGGAACCGTTTACTCTATCTACTCAATGGCTCGTAAAATTGGACAAGCAGTTGCTGGTGGTGTTGGTGGTGCAGCGATTGCAGCGGTGGGTTACCATGCGGGTGCCGAAGCTCAATCAGCTGAAACGCTGCAAGGAATTCATACACTTGCTACATTAGTACCAGCGGTGATACTGTTTGTTATATTCTTAATGATTGTATTCCTTTATCCATTAAACAAAAAACGCACAGAACAACTTGCACTTGATTTAGTTGAAAAAAGAAAATCATATAAAAACTAAATTATATTTTGAAGAAAAAGGTAGCAACAACTGTTTGCTGCCTTTTTCTATTTTAGTAACCCCTTTTTGCATATTGCTTAAAGGGGATTAATGGTTATTGGGTGAAAAATAGAAGTCGCTGACGGCCTACCATTGTTTTCAAACAAACTTACCACTACAACCGCTTACAATATTATTGACGAATATCAAAAATGGGTATATTCTAAGTGTGTAATTAATTTGTTGGTTTATTAAACAAATTAATTAAAACAGAAAACACTCTCGAGAAGTCAGTCTTTTGTTGTGTGTAATTTAGTATGGGGTTACACAAAATAGTTTCAAAGCAATATCATCATTTTAGAAAAGATTTTTTAGAATACTTTATTGGGAGGGTATAGAAATGGCTCAAGCATTGCAAAAGAAAGTAGAATCCCCACAATCTGGTGGGAAAACAGTACGTCCATTTGGTTTTAAAGATAAATTAGGTTACTTGTTTGGAGACTTTGGAAACGATTTCTTCTTTATCCTAGCCGCCTCATTCTTGATGGTATTTTATACGGATATTTTTCATATTAATCCTGCTCATGTCGGACTATTATTCACGGTCGCCCGTCTTTGGGATGCTTTTGCCGACGTAACATGGGGGCGTTTCATTGATACGAGAAAGGCAACTGCTCAAGGAAAATTTAGACCATGGATTTTAAGAATGTCATTTCCACTTGTAATCATGGGTATTTTGATGTTCGTAAAGATACCTGGCATGTCTGAAGGGTTTTACCTAGCTTATGCATATGTCACATATATTGTGTGGGGAACATTATATTCGACTGTTAATATTCCTTATGGCTCCATGGCTTCAGTGATTACTGGTGATCCGGTAGAACGTACTTCCTTATCAAGCTGGAGAACGTTAGGTGGTCAAATGGCAGGTTTAATTATTAACGTAGTTGGCCCAATTATTTTATTCGTTAATAATAAACCGGATGCGAATCGCTTCATTCTCGCAGCATTAATTTTCGGTGGACTAGCACTTGCTTGTTACCTTGCTTGTTATAAATTATCTGTTGAACGTATCGTTATGGATGAATCAAATAAAGAAAAAGTCAATTTTGGTCAAACCATGAAGGGGCTTACGAAAAACAAACCATTAATGGTGTTCCTTGCGGCTGCATTGGCATTCATGGTTGTCTTTATGTTAATTGGTACGGTTAACGTTTATCTATTTAAGGATTATTTCACGAATGCTAAAGCATTAAGTATAGTAGGTCTTCTTCAAGCAGTTGCTGTATTTATCGCCATGCCATTTATTCAACCATTGGTTAAGAAATTTGGTAAAAAAGAAGTGGCTTCCGGCGGATTATTAGTCGCCGCGCTTGTATACGGAGTTCTATATTTCCTTCCGAATTTAACAGCAACACAATTTATTGGTGTATTAACAGTTGCTATGTTTGGTTATGGTGTGTTTAACCTTGTAGTGTGGGCGTTTGTTACAGACGTAATAGATTATCACGAGTATTTAACAGGCCTCAGAGAAGACGGTACCGTTTATTCAATCTATTCAATGGCACGTAAAATCGGACAAGCGGTTGCTGGTGGTGCCGGCGGTGCAGCGATTGCAGCCGTTGGTTACAATGCGGGTGCCGAGGTACAATCGGCTGAAACATTACAAGGAATTCATACACTTGCAACTTTAGTACCTGCACTTACACTTGGTGTCGTGTTCCTAATGATTGTATTCTTATATCCATTAAACAAAAAGCGTACTACACAACTTGCAATGGATTTAGCTGCAAGAAGAAAAGCTTAATATTTCATAAGAGGTAAGATTGTTATGACTGTTCCTTAACAATCTTATCTTTTTTTGAACATTTTTGTTTTGAATGCTAGTCGCGGGCAGAGAAGAGTCTCGTTGGCTTAAACAACAGAAAGAAATAATATAAAGAAGATCCCCTTTCGTAAAGTGAAAGGGGATCATTTGCAAAGTAATGAGCTGAACGCTATATGTTAACGCTTGCATTTTTATTATTTGGCTGAAAATCATATTTTAAGTTCAACATCGGAACTTCTAAAAAATGTTTAATGGCAAGAGCGCAAGCTCCAAGAACAGCGGAGTTTCTTCCTATTGAAGAAATCTGTAGTGCACGGTAATGACTAATAGAAGAATTCAAATTTCCTCTTATTTTATCGAGAGCATTCGGATACATACGCAGGAGCTCGCTATCAAGCACAAGCACGTCAGGATTGTACATATTGATCATATTATTTAAACCAATTGAGAGGTAAAAAATAAATTGTTCCATTAACTGATAGACTTCTTCGTCATCTTCATCAAGCCATTTTTGGATATCTTCATATGACACAGACTTCATTTTCCTAGTATCTGATAAATGCCTGAAAATTGCATTTTCAGAGGCATATCTTTCCCAGCAACCCTTATTTCCGCAATTGCATTGAATACCGTTTGGTACAACAATCATGTGGCCAATCTCACCAGCAAATCCGTCATGCCCGCGGAAAAACTCGTTGTTCATCATCATTCCGAGACCTATACCGGAATAAAGAGTAGCAGATAATAAGTTATCTGTTTCATGATGCACATAAACCCGCTCGGCAAAAGCACTTAGGTTCGCATTGTTTTCTATATAAACGTTGATATCGATTTGTCTTTCAATATCATTCTTAAGGGTAATGTTATTCCAGCGTAAGCGTGGTACATAGTGTATTGTTTCATCTTTTCCAACTAGACCATGAATGGCAATAACAATTCCGATAATTCCATATTGACTGTAAGCGTATTCAGATTTATACACTTTTATATGCTCAACTAAAAGATTTAGTATCTCTTTGTAGTCTGTCGTATTTGTTTCTATCCTTTTGGAGTTGATCGGAGTTCCCGAAAGATCAGAAACCGTAAAAGAAATATGGTCATAATCAAGGTCAATGCCAAGAGCGTAACCTGCCTCACTGTTAATGGAAAGCATAATAGGTTTTCTTCCAACAGTATAATGCTCAAGCTGTGTTTCTATTATGAGACCTTCGTCTAATAAGTCGGCTACCTGTGCTGAGATGGTCGCACGTGTAAGAGCTGTTACTTTTGATAAATCTGCCCTAGAAATTAAACCTTCTTTGACAATCTCTCGAAGAATAATCGAGCGATTAATTTTTTTTATATATGACGCGTCACCGGTAATCATTTGTATCCTCCATTTCGAGCGACTTTTCTACTATAACAATAGTATAACAGGTTATCTGATGTAGGTCTCTGTCGAATAGCAAAAAAATATAAACTGTCAATTGACTTAACAAATTAAACATGATAAGTTAGTAATGTAATTAATTTGTTTACTAAACAAATTAAGGAAAACTTTCATGAAATTATCTAATAAATTTGTAAGGGTTTACAGAAAATAGTAGTAATTGGAGGGTGTCGAATGAAAACTTTTTTAGACAAAGACTTCTTGTTAGATACAGAAACATCCATAAAATTATATGAAAATGCAGCACAGGGGTTACCGATTTTTGACTTCCACTGCCACTTAGATCCACAAGAGGTTTGGGAAAATAAGTCATATGAAAGCATTACTCAATTATGGCTGGGCGGAGACCATTATAAATGGCGTACCATGCGTATGAACGGTATTGGCGAGAAATACATTACTGGTGATGGTTCAGATTGGGAGAAATTCGCTGCTTGGGCAGAAACGGTGCCAAACTTAATTGGTAACCCGCTTTATCATTGGACTCACATGGAGTTGAAAATGTACTTTGGGATTGAGAAATTACTAAGCCCTTCAACTGCACGTGAAATTTATGATGAATGTAATGAAAAGCTAAAATCACCAGATTACACCGCGAGAGCTTTTATTGCTAAATCAAATGTTAAGTTTATTGGGACAACGGATGATCCTAATTCAACTTTGGAATACCATCGTTTATTAAAGAATGATGAAACCTTTGCTCCTATTATTGCACCAACATTCCGTCCAGATGGAGCTTTGTTCATCGAGCGTCCTACATTTGTCAGCTGGATTGAAAAATTAGAAGAGGTTTCTGGGATTAAAGTAGATTCACTAGAAGGTTTCTTGAATGCCCTTCAGCAACGTGTTGATTACTTTCACGAAAATGGCGGCCGTGCATCTGACCATGATATTCAAAAAATGGAATATGTAGAAACAACAAAGGAAGAGATTGAAGTTATTTTCAAAAAAGGGTTGAATGGTGAACAGCTTTCTAACGAAGAACTGATTGCTTACCGTTGGTTCCTATTAACAGAGCTTGGAAAAATGTATGCTGGAAAACAGTGGGTCATGCAGCTTCATATGGGTGCATTAAGAAATAACAATACAAAAATGAAAGAGCTTATTGGTCCAGACACAGGCTTTGATTCAGTAGGTGAATCTAATTTTGCTGAGGGTGTATCTAGATTCCTTGATACTCTTGAACAACAAAATGCTTTACCAAGAACGGTATTATTCAACCTGAATTCTAAAGATAATCCTGTCCTTGCTGGTATGATGGGGAACTTTTATGAAGAAGGCGTTCCTGGTAAAATCCAATTTGGTTCTGGCTGGTGGTTTAATGACCATATCGATGGAATGGAAAGACAAATGAAAGATCTTGCTAACGTAGGACTGTTGAGCCATTTTATTGGTATGCTGACAGATTCACGCAGCTTCCTTTCCTATGCACGTCATGAATACTTCCGCCGTATTCTTTGCAACCTATTAGGTGATTGGGTAGAAAGAGGACTAGCGCCTAATGATTTGGAATACCTTGAGCAAATGGTTAGAAATATTGGCTACAATAACGCAGAAAAATACTTTTTACAACGCTAAGGATTGAGTTGGATTAAGGGGCGCCTTTAAAAGGGGTTACCCCTTTAATACATAGAATAAAGTGTTAATTCTATTTATTTGAGCAAACTTAGCATGACAAATTAGCCGAAATAATTGATGTTCTAATTGTTAATCG
This sequence comes from Neobacillus sp. NPDC093182, assembly GCF_044754045.1. Lineage (NCBI taxonomy): Bacteria > Bacillati > Bacillota > Bacilli > Caryophanales > Bacillaceae > Neobacillus > Neobacillus sp. NPDC093182. Next base: position 397,205 of record NZ_JBIVOI010000002.1, on the reverse strand, counting down.
TTATTATGGATGGTATGAGTATAGGAAGTGCCGGACGGCAACTCCAGACTTCAACTAAGGAATAAAGTAAAAAATTTTCTAACAAGATCAAGGAGAAAGAGGGATAACAATGTCTAAACAACAAATTGGTGTCGTAGGGTTGGCAGTTATGGGTAAGAATCTTGCTTTAAATATTGAAAGCCGCGGTTACTCTGTTGCTGTTTTCAACCGTTCTTATGACAAAACAGAAGAATTTCTAAAGAACGAAGCTGAAGGAAAGAACTTTGTTGGTGCACGTACAGTTGAAGAATTTGTTAATTCTTTAGAAAAACCTCGCAAAATTTTATTAATGGTTAAAGCAGGTACTGCAACGGATGCAACAATCGACTCTTTAAAGCCATTTCTTGAAGAAGGCGATATCCTAATTGATGGTGGGAATACATTCTTCCAGGATACAATCCGTCGTAATAAGGAATTAGAAACAGCAGGATTCCATTTCATTGGAACGGGAGTTTCAGGTGGAGAGGAAGGCGCGTTAAAAGGTCCTTCTATCATGCCTGGCGGTAAGGAAGAAGCTTATAATCTTGTAAGACCAATACTTGAAGCCATCTCCGCAAAAGTAGAAGGCGACCCTTGCTGTACATATATTGGTCCAAACGGTGCAGGTCACTATGTGAAAATGGTTCATAACGGAATCGAATATGGAGATATGCAGTTAATCTGTGAAGCTTATTTTATTTTGAAAAATGTCCTTGGTTTAGATGCGAAGGAACTTCACGAAGTCTTTGCTGAATGGAACAAAGGCGAATTAGACAGCTATTTAATAGAAATCACTGCAGATATCTTTACAAAAGTGGACGAAGAAACTGGTAAGCCGATGGTTGACTTGATCCTCGATACTGCTGGCCAAAAGGGTACTGGTAAATGGACAAGCCAAAACGCACTTGATTTGGGCGTTCCGCTTCCAATCATCACGGAATCCGTATTTGCCCGCTTTATTTCTGCAATGAAGGATGAGCGTATTAAGGCAAGCAAGGTTCTTAATGGACCTGAAGTAAAGGCGTTTGAAGGCAATAAAGAAGAATTAATTGAAGCAGTACGTAAAGCATTGTATATGAGCAAAATCGTTTCTTATGCACAAGGTTTTGCACAAATGCGTGCTGCGTCTGAAGAATATGATTGGAATCTTCGTTACGGCGATATCGCGATGATTTTCCGTGGCGGTTGTATCATTCGTGCGCAATTCTTACAAAAAATTAAAGACGCTTATGACCGTGATCCAGAATTAAGAAACCTATTATTAGATCCTTACTTTAAGGAAATTGTTGAGAACTATCAGCAGCCATTACGTCAGGTTCTTGCTGTAGCAATTGAACGTGGAATCCCAGTACCATCATTTGCAAGCGCAATTGCTTACTATGACAGCTATCGTACTGAAACACTTCCAGCGAACCTGCTTCAAGCGCAACGCGACTATTTTGGGGCGCATACGTATCAACGTATTGATAAAGAAGGAGTATTCCACACAAATTGGATGGAATAATCGCTTCATAAAAAGTTATTAATGAACTAACTGCAAAAGGAGACAAAAACTAGCCCTAAACGCTGTAATTGTCTCCTTTTTTGTTTGTCTGAAAACCATAGTAAAAAAGCAATATCAGTCAAATAATAAATATTATTGAGCAGTTTTAGAGAATGTTTTTTGTTTCTATCTGCAATATAATATAAATATGTTCAGTTAACAAACTTATATGTTAACGCTTACTTCTAAGGGTGTGAAAGCAGTGGAAAAGTTAACAAGCTCTTCATTGAGAAAAAGAATAATGGACGAGTGGATATACGGTTTCTACCGAATTCAAGGTGTTGACTTTCACAACTTTAATTTTCACTCACATCAAGAATATGAGATTTATTTTTTTCACTCGGGTGATTGTAAGTATTTAATAAACAATCGGATTTACGAGTTGCAGCCAGGTGATATCATCCTGTTAGATGGTATGACTTTGCATAAAGCAAATCCTGGAACAGACAGTACGTATACAAGAAGTATGCTTCATTTTTCACCTATTTGGCTGCAGGAATCATTAATTGGACTTGGGATCCCTAATCTGTTAGACCCGTTTAAAAAACTCAATAATTGCTTGCTCCGTACAGGTTACGATGAATTTGGACAATTTGTTGACAGCCGTATAAAGGAAATAGCCAGCTCGCTTACTCATATTGAGGAAGAAATGCAGCGGACAGGTAAGAAAAATGAGTTGCTAGAAGCTGAAGTAAAACTTGAGTTAATTCAATTATTGATGGGAATTTATAAAATGAGTCAAAAAGAATTGTCTCAAGTGACGAGTAAAAGGTCAGAAAAGGAACTTCATGCCGAGTCCATTGCCTCTTGGATTAATGATCATTATGCTGAAAAAGTCAGTTTAGACAGAATTGCAGAAGAGTTAAGTTTAAGTAAGTATTATGCTTCACATATTTTTAAGGAAGTTACCGGCTTTACGGTGATGGAATATGTAATGGCCTGCCGGCTGAACCAGGTGAAGTATTTGCTGGAAATGGAGCCTGATCAATCACTAACGGATGTGGCCCGCTCCACAGGCTTTGAGAGCGTTGCGCATTTCAGCCGCTTTTTTAAAGAGAAGGTAGGCACCACCCCTTCACAGTATCGTAAAACGAAACGCAGGTAGCCATATTCCTAGGAATAAGGAGGAAAATAATAAATGAATCAAGATTTATTGATTTCGGGATTTTCAGATGAAATCTCATCTAATTTTGATACCCAGCTTGAAGTTGTCTCAAATTTAGGGATGAAATATATTTCGTTACGTGGCATTGATGGGAAGAATATTGGTGATTTTACTGTCGATGAAATCAAAGAAACAGTTCTTCCAAGACTGCAAAAAGCTGGGATTGGAGTTTCTTCTATCGGCTCACCAATTGGTAAAGTCTTTATCAATGATGAAGAGGGCTTTGCTAAACAGAAGCTTATGTTGGACACATTATGCCAAATTAGCAACTTGCTCGATTGCAAATATATGCGAATCTTCAGCTTCTATATTCCTAAGGGTGAGGATGCAGACCAATATCGCAGTGAAGTTGTTAGCAAGCTAAAGGATTTTGCAGTGATTGCGGAAAAATACAATGTGATTTTACTGCATGAAAATGAAAAGGATATCTTTGGTGATATCGCAAGACGCTGCCACGAGATTTTAACAGAAGTTGGTTCTCCGTACTTTAAAGGGATTTTCGACTTTGCGAATTTCGTTCAGTGCGGTGAAGACACGCAGGAGTGTTACGATCTCTTAAAGGATGAGATTGTTTATATACACATAAAAGATGCTGTAACATCGGATAGCCAAAACGTTGTCTGTGGAACTGGCGAAGGTAAAATTCCGGAAATTTTAGCCCAGTTTATTAAGAGCGGCTACAAAGGATTTTTAACTCTTGAGCCACATCTCGTTCTCTTTGATTCTCTAAAGGATTTAGAGCTTGAGGATGCGACCGAGATCATTAAGGACAACAAAGGGCTGGATGGTGCCGGCGGCTACAAGCTTCAATATGAAGCATTATTAGAAATTCTTAACAAAATTGAAAGCGAGGGAATTTAATTATGGCTGATGTAAGATTAGGGATTATCGGATTAGGTGCAGAAGGTGGTATGTACGCTAATTTCATTTCTGAAGGCAAAGTTAAAAACATGGTGATTGGTGCGATCTGTGATAATGATCCTGCTAAAAAACAAGTAGCAGAAGAGAAGTATCCTGGTATTCCTTTCTACGAAAATTATATCGATATGCTTGAAAGTGGTGAAGTTGATGCAGTTGTTACAACTGTTCCGCATTATCTCCATCCTGAAATGGGAATCGAATCACTAAAAAGAAATATCCATGCATTAGTGGAAAAACCAGCTGGTGTTTATACAAAACAAGTTAAAGAGCTAAATGACTTTGCAGCAACAAAGCCTGAACTTAAATTTGCAATCTTCTTTAACCAGCGTACAAATCCACTTTATAAAAAGGTAAAAGAAATTATCGATAATGGTGAGATTGGCAGCATCCGCAGTACCAACTGGATTATCACTACCTGGTGGAGACCTCAGGGATACTACAATCAAAGTGAATGGAGAGCAACTTGGGGCGGAGAAGGCGGCGGTGTCCTTGTAAACCAAGCGCCACACCAAATTGACTTGCTTCAATGGATTTGTGGTATGCCGAAAAAGGTTTATGCAAAAGTAAACTATGGCTCTCAAAGAGATATTGTGGTTGAAGATGATGTGACTGCAGTATTTGATTATGGAAATGGTGCTACTGGTGTATTTGTAACTCGTACACACGATGTTGTGGGGACAGACCGTTTAGAAATATTAGGCGACAAAGGAAAAATTGTCGTCGATAACAGTAGTAAAGTAACCATCAAACGCCTGAATAAATCCGAAAATGAAATGAGCTCTACCATGGATATGTCAGATGTCATGAAGCTGTTTATGGGCGGCGGTACTGGTGATATTTTCACTGAGGAAGTCCTTGATTTTGGCAATGTTTGGGGCGAACAGCACATTGCAGTATTAGAAGACTTTGCTTCTGCGATTGTTGAAGGTACACCATTATTAGCTCCAGGAAGCGATGGGATTAATGGTGTTAGACTTGCAAATGCCATGCACTTGTCAAGCTGGTTAGGCAAGGAAATAGAAGTACCATTTGATGAAGATTTATTCCTAGAAGAATTAAATAAACGGATTACCGAAGAAGGTAAATATCCAGTTAGAAAGTAATCAATGACATTAAACGAACTCATCGCTAAACAGCTTTGAGTTCGTTTCAAAAAAGGGGATAAGCTGATGCTAAAAGTAGCAATAATAGGGCTTGGAGATATCTCAAAAATTCATATTCCAGCTATACAAGCTAACCCAAATGCTGAGTTAGTGGCAGTATGTGATCTTGATGAATCATTAAAAGATACCGTACCAGGGGTAAACTTTTATAGTGATTATCACGAGATGCTTGAAAAAGAAAACCTTGATGTTGTCCATAATTGTCTCCCCCACTATCTACACTATCCTGTAACGAAAACCTGTATAGAAAAGGGAGTAAATGTTTTTCAAGAAAAGCCGCTTGGTTTGAACACTAATGAGGGACAGGCACTTGCAAAACTAGAGGAAGAACACAGGGATGTTAAAATCGGTGTGTGTTTACAAAATCGTTATAATGAGTCGTTTGAAATGCTGATGGACATCGTCAAAAGCGGCGATTATGGCAAGGTCACAGGCGTAAAAGGATTGGTGGCTTGGTATCGGCCGAAGGCTTATTATGATGTGAAACCTTGGCGGGGAAAAATGGAGTATGCCGGCGGCGGTTCCATGATCAATCAATCTCTTCACACCCTGGATTTAATGCAGCTTGTTGGCGGAAAAATGGAATCCATTAGAGGTTCAGTGGACCAATTATTGGATTATGGGATTGAAGTGGAAGACACTGCTTCAGCACATATTCTTTTCCAAAACGGTGCAAGAGGATTATTTTTTTCAACTAATGCGAATGCTGAGAACTCCAGTGTAGAGCTCGAAGTGTATCTTGAAAAAGGTAAATGCATCATTAAAGACAGCATTCTTTCAAGAGTAAATGAAGAGGGGAAAAAGGAAGAATTGGTAGAGGACGCTAAGCTGCCAGGCTCAAAATTCTATTACGGTGCCAGCCATGCGAAAACGATCAATCAATTCTATAGCTGTATATTACAGGGCACTCACGATTATGTGCATGCAAAGGATGCGCTTGTATCGATACAAATGATTGATGCCATTCGACTTTCCTCAGAGAAAAAACAAAGTATTAAGATGGAGGGATAACCATGAAAAAAGGTAAAATCGGCGTTCAAATGATGATGCTAAAAGGCAAAGTAGAAGAACTTGGTGTTTATGAGACTTTAAGGAAAGTAAGAGAGCTTGGCTTTGGTGCTGTAGAAGTATCACAAATTCCAATGACAGCTGAAAATGTGGCAGAGTTAAAAAGAGCAAGTGAAGACTTTGATATTAAAATCGCTGCCCTTTCTGCGGCTCTAGAGCCAATGATGCCAGGTATGCCAGGAGAGACTTTAGCGAACGATTTCGACAAAATTGTAAGCGATTGTAAGACGTTAAATTGTAATTTCCTGCGTATCGGTATGCTTCCTTTTACAACAATCGGACATAAAGACAAGATTATGGAGTTTGTACAAAAATGTGATGAGGTTGCGCAAAAGTTAGCTGAGCATGGCATTGAATTGTACTACCATAACCACCATGTTGAGTTCCAAAAATATGATGGCGAATACTTATTAGATATTATCAAGAACAATACTTCTAAAATTGGCTTTGAAATGGATGTCCACTGGATTCACCGCGGCGGTCTAAATCCTGTTGAAGTATTAAAGAATTATGCTGGCCGCATCTCTCTAATACACTTAAAAGACTACCGTATCGGACAATTTGACGTAAGTGTACTAGAGGGCGGATTTGAACCGGGTAAATTCTTCCAAGCCTTTAATAATGTAGTGCAATTTGCCGAACTAGGTGCAGGCAGCCTGGATCTTAAAGCAATTATTGAAGCAGGTCTAGAAAGCGGTTCACAGTACTTCTTAGTAGAGCAAGATGATTTATATGGACGCGATCCATTTGATTGTCTAAGAGACTCTGCTAATCACTTGAGAGAGCTAGGATATGCTGACTGGTTTTAATATATTGAAAAAGTAAAATACAAGAAGGCAGAGGGTGTCTACTGCCTTTTTGTATTGGGAAAATCTCACTAAGGTATATAATATGAAAGGGTTTTTATATTAAGTTGTCAAGATAAAAAGGCATTCTATCAACAAAATTTTTAGAAAATTAAAAATCCATTGACTAGCGATAGTAGAGATGATATTCTTTAGATAATAATTAGTTCATTAAACTAATTAAAAAATACAATAATAGTTTACTAGCAATTTATATTTTTTTATTCGGGAATGAAAGGGGTTTCATATAAGGGGGCGACAAGTAAAGGGGTATTGTTTTTTAGGTGATCTGTTGTTGTTGGTATAAGCAGGGGGATTATTAGTTAAGGATTTTTCTTAATATTTTAAGAAATGAAAGCGTTTAACTATAAGGGGGGCGAAATTATGTCAAATGTAAAAGTAGACAGCGGTCAGCAGTATAACAGAGCGAAATTATGGGAAATTTGTTTATTTACATTAAATAACACATCAACAAATATACAAATATTTATCTTGGGGTTTGTTACTTATTATGCCACAGGAATAGCCGGACTTGCAGTTATGTTAGTAAGTACGATTCTAATGGCAGCGCGTTTATTTGATGGTGCAATCGACCCGCTTATCGGTTATATTATTGATAAAACAGAGGGTAAATTCGGTAAGTTTAGGCCATTAATGATTATTGGAAATATCATTACATCCGGTTCCATGCTAATTATATTTGGGGTCACTCATCATTTACCGGAGTCTATGCAATTTATTTTCTTTGTTGCGATGTTAGTGATTAATAAGATTGGTTATTCCTTACAAACGAGTGTTACCAAAGCAGGGCAAACCGTTTTAACGAATGATCCAAAGCAAAGACCACTTTATTCTATTTTTGACGGTGCTTTCAATACCATATTGTTTGGTGGCGGCCAAATTTATGTATCTTCTTATTTAATGGGTAAACACGGCGGTTTTAATATGGGATTGTTTACTGAATTAAATTCTGTTGGACTTATTATTTCGTTAATATTCTGTATCCTAGCTATCGTTGGAATTGCACCAAAGGATCGTAAGGAATATTATGGATTGGCTGAGGAAGGAACAAACACAACTTTCCGCGAGTATTGGGGAGTTATCAAAGGAAACAGACCATTGCAAATGCTCTCTCTATCTGCTGCGACTGATAAACTAGCCCTTAGTATCGCCCGCTACTCTGTAGTAGGAGTAATGTTATTTGGGATTTTGCTAGGAGATTATTCTCTAAGTGGAACAATCGGAATGATTACAATGATACCAGCGTTATTGATAACATTTTTGGTAGTTGCAATGGCAAGAAAACACGGTATGAAAAAGTCATTAGTCAGATCAACTTGGGTTGGATTATTCTCTTTCATTGGTCTGATTGCGTTATTCTTGTTAATAGATGACCCTACATCTATTTCACTAGACAATATTGGGTTCGCTACAATAGCGTTTCTTGTTCTTTATATGTGTGCATCAAGCTTTGGCGGAGTTCCTTCGGTTTTGGTTATTCCGATGATTGCAGACGTTTCAGATTATGAAACAAATAAATCAGGACGTTATGTACCTGGAATGATGGGCACAATATTCTCATTTATTGACCAATTAGTTTCATCCCTTGCTCCGACGATTGTTGGTGCAATGGTAGGTATTATTGGTTTTAAAGACAAATTTCCCGAAGTAGGAGACGCATTAACAACTCCTTTATTTACCGTGACATTAATATTGGCATTCGGTTTACCAGCAATTGGATTGGTAATATCACTTATCGCAATGAAGTTTTATAAACTCGATGCAAAAGAAATGGAAAAAATTCAATCTGGTATTGCTGAGATTAAAGCAAATGGAAAAAAAGACAATAAAGCTGCAATTTAAAGAGTGAAAACCTTTCTGTAACCCTGGCGAATGCTAGGGTTTTTTTGCATAAAAAACCAATTCACATCTTATTTACGTGAATTGGTTACGATTGGTTCGTGTGTATCAAATGGTAAGTAATTTCCGTTCTTTTCAAGCTTCTCAATTAATGTTAATAAGATTTTTTTCATGTGTTTAACCCCCCGTGATTTGATACTCTTATTATCAAATATTTGGGAATTTATCACAATGCTGCTGAACACGGAAACAAAGACAATGAAAACGAGAACAATGTTAGTGAAAGCGTGTATCACTACTATTTCCTTAATATTTCTCCATTTTTCTCGTATTTCATTTGCATATTTAGAAAGCATTTACAAGATAAATAGCCCTCCGTTACTGAGGGCTAAACTCTTTTTGCATCTTAGATTCATCAAAAGCCAAACTTAATTCTTTAATTTCTAAAAAGTTCTTAATGGCTAAGGCACAAGCACCCATACTACATGCATTTTTACCAAATTCCGAGATCTGTAGTTTTCGATATTGACCGACAGTAGAGGTAAGATGTGCTTTAATTTCTTCTAATGCATTCGGATACAATCGGAGCAATTCACTATTAATCACTAAAATCTCTGGATTATAGAGGTTGATAATATTGTTAAGTCCATATGATAAAAACTTAATATAATCTTTCATTAAAGCACCCGTAACGGCATCTTGTTCCACAAACCAATGATTAATTTCATCATAGGTGACATTTTCTTTATGGTGACTTTTTGACAATTGCTTCATAAAACTTGATTCCGATGCATATTGTTCCCAACAGCCTAGATTTCCGCAACGGCAGGGAAGACCATCAGGAACGATTATCATGTGGCCAATCTCACCTGCATAGCCATCGCACCCTTTTAGTAATTTACTATTTACCATAATTCCAAGCCCAATCCCTGAATACAAACTAACAGATAATAGGTTTTCGCTTTGATAATGTTTATAGACGATCTCAGCAAATGAACAAAGGTTAGCGTTATTTTCTATATAGATGTTGATACCGGTTTCATTTTGAAGATCAGCCTTCAAATTTTTATTATGCCATCGATGGTGTGGAACAAAATAGATACTTTCATCGTTATTAACGATACCATGAATGCCAATTACAACACCAATGAGCCCATAGGGTGCATGAGAACACCTCTGTTTATAGTGATTAATTTGTTTCGCTACCAATTCTACGATTAGATTGTAATCAGAGGCTGCTATTTCAATAGATTGGGTGTCCAGCGGTGAACCACTTAAATCTGATAAGGTGAAGGTTATCACTCTTTTATCCAGGTCAATTCCTAAAGAGTAACCAGCTTGACGGTTAATTGATAGCATAATAGGTCTACGTCCTAGATTTTTATGTTCTTGCTGGGTTTCTATAATTAACTCTTCCGCAAGTAAATCTGCTGCCTGTACAGAAATAGTAGCTTTGTTTAAGCCGGTAATCTTCGCTATGTCTGCTCTGGAAATCATGCCATGTTCAATTATTTTACTAATAATTAACGATCGATTTATCTTTTTAATAAATGATGCATCTCCCGTGACCAAATAATCACTTCCTTTAAATTTCTTGTAAAAAGATAAATATTTTTAAGTAAGCAGAGCTGTATTTTCATTGACGTAAACCATCCATAATGATATTATACAGGTAATTAGTTTGTTTGGTAAACAAATTAAATTTGATTTCATTATATTTTTTTACATAAGGGGATTTGAAAGGGATTACAAGTGAGTGATCAAACTTGATTTGGTTTATTTCCATACATGGAATATAATTCCCTGTGAAATACTTAGTATATAAAAGGAGTGAGTATTGTATGGGCATTCTTCAAGATTTATTGAAAGACATTCCGGTACCAAAGATGGCAAAAGTCAAAGTTAAGTTTGATGATAGTAAGATTGATGATTTAGAGCCAGTTTTGATGGGAAAATTACAGCAAGAACATATAAAATCAAAAATCCAGCCTGGAATGGAAATTGCGGTAGCAGTTGGAAGCCGAGGCCTTGACCGCCTGGTAGAATTAACTGCTGTAACCGTGAAATTTTTAAAAGATTTAGGAGCCAAGCCATTTATCGTACCGAGCATGGGAAGTCATGGCGGCGCAACTGCAGAAGGGCAGCGGGAGGTTCTAGCTCACCTTGGCGTAACAGAAGAGAGTGCTGGCTGTGAAATTCGCTCCTCAATGGAAGTTGTGAAAATTGGCGAGCTGCCAAATGGGCTGCCTGTTTATGTTGATAAATATGCTTCAGAGGCAGATGGCATAGTTGTGATCAATCGTGTGAAACCCCATACGGCTTTTAGGGGTCCGGTTGAAAGCGGCATTATGAAAATGATTAGTATTGGGTTAGGGAAGCAGCGGGGTGCAGAGGCTTGTCACCAACTAGGCTTTAAGTATATGGCTGAAAACGTACCTGCGATGGCAAAGATGATTATGGAGAAAAAACCATTTCTTTTTGGTGTGGCAACGATCGAAAACGCATTTGATAAAGTGGCTGTGGTTGATGTCCTTTCTCCTGAAGAAATTATTGAGAGAGAAGCAGACTTGCAGGCTAAGGCGAAGGAATTATTACCGAAGCTATTCTTTGAACAATTAGAGGTTCTTGTCATTGATCAAATTGGTAAAAATATCTCTGGTGATGGGATGGACCCGAATATTACAGGCCGATACCCTACTCCATATGCTCACGGAGGCCCAGATGTTAACAAAATGGTCGTTCTCGGTTTAACGCCGCAAACAGAAGGAAATGCCAATGGAGTTGGAACAGCTGATTTTACAACACAGCGTTTAGTTGACCGTATGGACCTGGAAGTGACCTATGCAAACGGGTTAACTTCAACTGTTGTAGCACCAACCAAAATTGCTACTACCTTGCCAAATGATCGTGAAGCGATACAAGCTGCCGTTAAAACAAGTAATATTTTAGATTTTACAAAAGTAAAAATGGTCCGTATTAAAAATACGTTAGAGTTGAGTGAAATTGAAGTTTCAGAAGCTTTAGTTGATTATGTGAAACAGCATCCAAATATGGAGCTGGTTTCAGAGCTTTATGAACTTCCATTTAATGAAAAAGGAAACTTATATTAAAACTAGGGAGAGTTGAAACATGACAAATTTATTCGATTTAACAGGTAAAACCGCGGTAGCAATTGGAGGAAATGGCGTATTAGGTTCAGCTATGGCGATAGGCTTGGCTGAACACGGGGCTAAAGTTGCAATCGTTGGCCGTAACTTAGAAACTGCTGAACAGGTTGTTAAGGAGATCGTTGAAAATGGCGGAGAAGCAAAAGCATTCTCAGCAGACGTAAGCTCAAAGGATTCTTTAGTAAAAGTTGCAAATGAAATTGAACAGTGGTCTGGCGGCTGGGATATTCTATTGAATGCACCAGGAACAAACAGCCCAACACCGTTTTTTGAATTAGACATGGACGAGTACGATAAAATCATGGATATTAATTTAAAAGGAATCGTGATGACTTGTCAAATCTTCGCGAAACGCATGATTGAACAAGAAAGACAAGGAAGTATTATTAATATTTCATCTGTTTCTTCTACAACACCATTATCAAGAGTATTTACGTATTCTGTTTCAAAAGCTGGACTTAATAGTGTAACTCAATTCTTAGCCCGCGAATTTGCTACCAGCGGAATTCGTGTAAATGCCATTATCCCAGGATTCTTCCCAGCGGAACAAAATCGTAAAATTTTAGACAAAGAAAGAATTGAATCCATCATGGGCCATACCCCAATGAAACGCTTTGGCGAAGCAGAAGAACTTCAAGGTGCTACCGTTTTCCTTGCGTCAGATAAAGCTTCCAGTTTTGTTACAGGTGCATTAATTCGTGTTGACGGCGGATTTGGAGCGATGACAATTTAATTCTTGGACATAAGGTGAATGTCCATTTAATATGTTTAATAGTGGATTATTCAGAAAGTACGTGGGGAGATGAGACCTTGCTATCAGAGAAATATAATAAATTACAGTCTATTCTCCGTGACATGGGATCAGTCGTTGTAGCATTTTCAGGTGGTGTAGATAGTACATTTTTACTTAAAGCGGCGGTTGACACATTAGGGGAAGATCGTGTCTTAGCTGTCACAGCTGACTCGGAAACCTACCCATCAAGCGAGCTTGAAGAGGCTAGGGTACTTGCAAAAAAAATTGGTGTTAAGCACCAAGTCATTGAAACTTCTGAATTAGCCATTCCTGGTTATGCTGAGAATAACAAAAATCGTTGTTACTTTTGTAAAAGCAGCTTATTCGATCATCTCATTCCGGTAATGGAAGAAAAGGGATTTCAAAATGTAATTTATGGGGTCATCGCTGATGATATGAATGAGCACCGGCCAGGGATGCAGGCAGCTAAGGAGAAGGGGATACGTGGCCCTCTGCTAGAGGCAAATTTATTTAAACAGGAAATCAGAGAGCTTTCACAGCAGTTTGATTTGCCCACATGGGATAAACCATCCTTTGCCTGTCTATCTTCAAGGATCGCTTATGGTGAATATATTACAAAAGAAAAGCTGACAAAGGTCGAGCGCGCAGAAAGCTTTTTAAAAAGTCTCCGTATTCGCCAAGTACGAGTTCGGACTCATGATGAAATCGCTAGAATCGAAGTAGAACCAAATGATATGAAAATTGTTCTAGAAAATCATGATTCTATTGTCCGGGAGCTCCAAGAGTATGGATATAAATATATAACTTTAGATTTGCTAGGATATCAGAGCGGCAGTATGAACAAGGTGTTATCGTAATAACAGAAGAAGGCTTTGGAAATTTCCAAAGCCTTTTCTAACATAAATGACAACCGAAAGTTGAAAAGGAAGATGAAACGTATGTCAAGAGAGTTCGTAATGGGACTAGATATCGGTACAACCAGTGTAAAAGCGTGTATATTTGATATCAAAGGAAAACTAATAGCGGAAACTGAGAAAATGAACAGCTTTCATTATCCAGAGCCAGGATGGTCTGAACAAGATCCAATTGAAATCGAACGCTCAGCCGTGCTAGCAATTAAAGAAGCGATTGAAAAAGCTGCCATTAGTAAAGATGAGTTAATTGCACTTGGGTTTTCAGCTGCCATGCATTCCCTTCTTTGTTTGAATGAAAAGGGCAGTCCGATTTCTCCTGCGTTAATTTGGGCGGATGGAAGAAGCTTTTCCCAGGCAGAAGCAATCAAAGGGACAATTGGGAGCAGTGTTTATTCAAAAACAGGCACACCTATACACCCTATGACTCCATTTAGTAAGCTTTTGTGGATGAAAGAAACAAACTATCAGCCTTATAAAGAAGCTGCGTATTTTATGTCCATAAAGGAATATTTACTACAATGCTGGTTTGGTCAAAGAGTCATCGATTATTCAATGGCTTCAGCAACAGGATTATTTAATCCGGCTGCGCTGGATTGGGAGCCTGAATTACTAGAAATGACAGGGATTACTAGGGAACAGCTTTCTGAAATTGTCCCCCCTACAAAAGTGTTGACGGGTCTTAATAGAGGTATTGCTGATGAAATGGGAATTAATCCAGAAATGTCATTTGTAATGGGTGCTGCAGATGGGCAATTGGCCAACTTAGGAATTGGCGCTATTTTGCCTGGTGAAGTGGCGGTTTCCGTTGGGACAAGCGGCGCGATCAGGCAAATCAATAAAGGGGTAAAAATTGATGAAAATCAAGAAACCTTTTGTTATTCCTTTACAGCCGATTCTACGATTGTAGGTGGACCGACTAATAATGGCGGTATCGTCTTACAATGGTTAAAAGATCTTCTGAATGACCAAAGGGATTTTTCTGATTTCTTAGGGGACGCAGAAAAGGTAACTCCTGGTGCAGAGGGTATTCTGTTTCTGCCTTATTTAAATGGGGAAAGAGCACCGGTCTGGAATCAACGGGCGAAAGGCAACTTTTATGGAGTTTCGATTACCCATAAAAAGGAACATTTTATCCGCGCTGTCCTTGAAGGGATTACCTTTAATCTCTATCAAATCGGCAAGGCGCTGGAAAGATTAGCGGGCGAGCCGGAAAAAATCTACGTTAACGGCGGATTGGCGAGGTCACCACTTTGGCTGCAAATGATGGCTGACATCTTTGAAGCGGAGATTTATGTATCTGAAAGCCATCACAGTGCCGCCTGGGGAGCAGCCTGGACCGCTTTAGTAGGCATTGGAAAAGTAGATTCTTTTGAAGACATCAAAAAGAATATACCAATGAGTGACCCAGTTCTGCCAAATAAAGAAAATAGTAAAGTGTATAAGGCGTTTTATGAAAATTATGAGAAGCTTGCTAAGGAAATGGTGAAGTTCTTTTAGATAAAGGTTTGAAAAAAAACAATAGTAGGCCAATAATTCCCTTTAAGGAGGAAAAAGAGGGCTAGAGGTCACCAAAGAAGGTCTTTGATTCCCTTTAAAGAGGAAAAAGAAGGCTAGAGGTAACCAAAAAAGGTCTTTGATTCCCTTTAAAGGGGGAAAAGAGGGTTAGAGGTCACCAAAGAAGGTCTTTGATTCCCTTTAACGGGAAAAATTAGAATTGAAGGTAATCAAAGAAAATCTCTGGGTAATTTCATGCCGAAATCGAGTGCAAAAGGTCTTCTTGGAGAATGAAGGAACATAAATAAGGGGGGAAAACAAGTGCTTGAAGAAATACTAGAACAAGTTCAAAAAGGAACCCTCAGTATTGCGGAAGCAAAAGATCAATTAGCGACGTTTGAAAATTTGGGATTTGCAAAGGTTGACCACCACAGAAAGAAACGACAGGGCTTTCCAGAAGTGGTCTATGGCGAAGGGAAAACGGCAGAACAAATTATCTCTATCATCACAGCATTAAGGGCAAGAAACAATCAAGTAATGGTAACAAGAATTTCCGAAGAAAAAGCTGCAATCGTTAAGCAGGCTTGCCCTGAATTTACGTATCATGAAGTTGCTCAGATTCTATTTTGGAAGAATCAACAAGAAGCGATAGAATATACACAAGGTTATATTGCCGTTGTAGCTGCCGGAACCTCTGATTTACGGGTCGCTGAAGAAGCAGCGGTTACTGCAGAAATACTAGGAAGTAAGGTCCATCGTATTTATGACGTTGGAGTAGCTGGAATCCATCGTCTGTTAAATCATGCTGAAGAAATTCAAAAGGCAACGGTCTCTGTAGTGGTAGCCGGTATGGAAGGGGCACTACCGAGTGTGGTTGGGGGACTTGTTTCTCACCCCGTAATTGCCGTCCCTACAAGTGTCGGCTATGGGGCTAACTTTAATGGGTTATCGGCTTTATTGACGATGCTGAACTCATGTGCTTCGGGAATTAGTGTTGTTAATATTGATAATGGTTTTGGCGGAGGGTATAACGCCGTATTAATTCATCAACTTGCACAAAAAGGGGAAAGAAATGAAGACACTTTATTTTGATTGTTTTTCAGGAGTAAGCGGAGATATGGTGATTGGAGCACTCATAGACGCAGGTGCTGACCCGGTCAAATTAGTAGAAGAATTAAAAAAGCTGAATATTGAAGATGAATATGAATTGACATGGAAAAAGGTCGTTAAGAACGGGATTACGAGTACAAAGTTTGATGTGGTGCTGAAAAACCAACATAACCATCATCATCATCATGATCACGGGCATACACATAGCCACGATCACGCTCATGACCATGGACATACACATAGCCACGATCACGCTCATGACCATGGGCATACTCATAGCCATGACCACGCTCATGACGAAGGACATACTCATAGCCACGATCATACTCATGACCATGGACATACTCATACCCATGATCACCACCACCATCATGACCATCGATCATATAAAGATATTGTGCGATTAATTGAAGAAGCTGATTTTTCGCAGCAAGTGAAGGATATTTCTTTAAGGATATTTAAAAAAATTGCTGAAGCAGAAGGGCTTATACACGGAGTTCCTTTGGATAAGGTTCATTTCCATGAGGTGGGTGCTGTAGATTCAATTATTGATATTATTGGGGCTGCCATCCTGGTTGATCAATTAGAAATAACCGTAATTAAATCTTCACCCGTCCCTGTGGGCACTGGGAAAATTCTTATCGATCATGGAATCTATCCAGTCCCTGCACCCGCAACACTGGAGATTTTAAAAGGAATCCCGATTGAACATTCAGAGGTGAGATTTGAGCTTACCACACCAACTGGAGCTGCAATTGTCGCTGTTCTGGCCGAGGAATTTTGCGCTATTCCTTCAATGAAAGTTAGCTCAATAGGTTATGGAGCGGGGACAAAGACGTTTAAAGACCATCCTAATGTAGTTCGAGTCATCATTGGCGAGTAGTGCCTTAACGCAGATATGCCAGCAGTAACTCGATAAAAACAGTGAAATATTTGGGGTTTCCCCCGCCTTTTAGTGAGAGGAGTATACTAGATGAGTTCTCATCCTCCTAATTATGAACACCTAGATGATCAAATGATTAAAATGGAAGTTAATTTAGACAATATTCCTGGAGAATGGCTAGGGTATGTCATGGATTTGCTCTTTGATGCCGGGGCGAATGATGTTTTTTATACCCCGATTTATATGAAAAAAAACAGACCTGGAATCCTGCTTCAGCTGCTTTGTTCTGTTGGAAATGTAGACAAAATGAAGGAAATTCTTTTTAAAGAAACAACCACACTCGGTGTACGTTATTATCCTTTAACTGTTCACCGGTTAGAAAGAGTATTCAAAAAAGCGGAAACTGAGTGGGGACCTGTGACTGTAAAAGAAGGGATTATGAATGGAAAAGTCGTGCAGAGGGCACCGGAGTATGAGGAGTGTAAAAGCCTTGCGCAACTCCATGATATTCCTCTAAAAAAGGTCTATGAACAGGTTTGGAAGAAAATCGATAGCTAACCAAATATACAGGCTGCCTCAAAATATTGGGGCAGCCTGTATATTTTTAGCTTTGTCACTTTCTACTGAATTTCCCCCCTCTCCGGCCATATTGACGCTATTGTAGGTGAATGTTAAACTTAATTTAGTTAATTAGTTTATTAAACTAACAAAATATTGAAAGGGTTTTCGAATTAACCTAAACCTAAAAAAATCACAAATTTATCTAAAAAAACAATATTTTAAATCACCCCCTCGATTCGTAAAATGTTAAGTAAGAAGTAAACGTTTTCAAAGAGAAGGGGGGATTCACTTGGATTATATTAAAAAGGTGTTTAAAGTTATTGACTCTATTTTCGAAAAATTCACTTTACTATTTTTAACAGCACTGATTTTTGTCGTAACAACACAGGTCATGACACGGAAATTATTTAATTTTGTATTCTTTTGGTCCGAAGAAATTACACTGTTACTGCTTGCATGGTTCGCCTTTATGGCCATTGCGATAGGCTTTCGGGAATATATTCATTTAGGTATTGATTCATTTACCAACTTATTTCCTAAATCATTTAATAAAGTCTTAGATAAAATCATTAGTGCTTCTATTTTTGCTTTTGGTTTTTACCTCGTAGTCCAGGGGTGGGAATTTACATTGTTGACGTCGGCATCGACTCTTCCAGCAACAAAACTTCCTAGTAGTATCACATATGTAGCGATGCCAATCACAGGTGTTATGATTTGCGGTTACTCGCTCCTGCAATTCTTCAATATTAACACAACAAGACATAAGGATTTGGAGGAGGGTTTGTAAAATGGACACGAACACAATCGGAATTATTATCTTACTTTCAAGCTTTGTTATTCTAGTCCTGCTTCGTTTTCCAATTGCTCTTACGCTTGTGGCATCGTCCTTGCTAACAGTAATCTATATG
Organism: Neobacillus sp. NPDC093182; assembly: GCF_044754045.1. Taxonomy (NCBI): domain Bacteria; kingdom Bacillati; phylum Bacillota; class Bacilli; order Caryophanales; family Bacillaceae; genus Neobacillus; species Neobacillus sp. NPDC093182. The sequence goes on along the minus strand of NZ_JBIVOI010000002.1, from coordinate 378,831 downwards.
AAAATTCCGCTTCCGGTCATTGGCCAGCAAATGGTTCAAGGAATGAACTCCTTTTCCCTGCTAGCCATCCCATTCTTTATCCTAACAGGACAAATAATGAGTGAAGGGGGACTGGCAACAAGGATCGTAAATTTTGCGAGTTTACTAGTAGGAAGAATACGCGGTGGACTTGCAATGGTAAATAGTGTGGCAGCCTTGTTTTTTGGAAACATCTCGGGGTCAGCAGTCGCAGACGTTTCATCCGTTGGCTCTGTCATGATTCCAATGATGAAAAAGAAAGGTTACGAAGCAGATTATGCGGTGGGTGTTACCATTGCTTCAGCTATCCAAGGGGTTGTAGTACCACCGAGCCATAATCTCGTTCTCTACTCTTTAGCAGCCGGCGGCGTATCAATCGCCAGTCTATTTATGGCAGGTATCGTGCCTGGATTTATTATGTTAATTTCGCTCATGATCACAGGCTATATTATTGCTAGAAAACGAGGCTATCAGAAAGCAGACCCAGTGCCTAAATCACAAATTGGGGGTATTCTCCTTCACGGTCTCTTATCGTTAAGTCCCGCTGTTATTATCCTAGGGGGAATCATGAGTGGCTGGTTTACGGCTACTGAGTCTGGTGCGTTAGCGTGTTTATATTCTTTTATTCTAGCATTTGTTGTTTATAGAGAAGCACCTATCTCAAGTATTTGGAAAATACTCACAAGAACAATGAGAACGGTTTCGATGGTGTTTTTCTTAATTGCAGCATCTGCATCCTTTGGCTGGATACTCGCCTATTTGCAAATTCCTGCTATGGTAACCGACCTGTTCTTAAGTATTTCAGATAATCCACTTATCATTTTATTGATTATCAATATTTTATTACTTTTGCTTGGTGCGCCAATGGACATGGCACCGATGATTCTAATCATGACACCGATTCTACTTCCGGTAGTAACGAGCTTTGGTATGGACCCTGTACATTTCGGTATAGTCCTAATCTTAAACGCTGGAATAGGATTATTGACACCGCCAGTTGGAACCGTTTTATTTGTCGGATGTGCGATAGGGAAGGTCTCCATCCAGCAAGGTACAAAAGCGATGATGCCATTTTTCTATGCTTTACTAGTTGTTCTGTTAATTATCACCTATATTCCAGAGGTTGTTATGTGGCTGCCAAACATGCTAGTCAAGTAGCCTTGGGTAAAGTGTGAAGATTATATAAAAAATTAAAAGGGGTGTAGATTTTGATCAGTAAAAAGTTTACAGGTATTTTAGCCGCAACACTTTTAATGGGCTCAATCCTTGCTGCATGCGGCGGGAAAGAAACAACTAACACAAAGAGCGAAGGAAACAAGGAAGAGGAAAAACCATCCTATACGTTCCGCTTAGCGGACAATCAGCCGCCAGATTATCCAACTGTCCTTGGTGACAAAAAGTTCGCTGAATTAGTAGAGGAAAGAACAGAAGGACGTATCAAAATTGAAGTCTATCCATCTGCGCAATTAGGCGATGAAAAATCAGTTCTTGAACAGGTTCAGCTTGGAGCAATTGAGTTTACTCGAATCAATTCTAGTCCACTTGCTGAATTCAATAATCAGTTTACTCCGCTGGGACTTCCTTACGTATTTGAGAGTGAAGATCATCTTTGGAACTTCTTAAATGGAGACATGGGAACAAAGTTACTAGATGGACTTGAGCAGTCTAAGATGAAAGGTTTAGCTTACTACGATTCTGGTTCACGTAGTTTTTACTCAACCAAACCACTTAAAGGTGTAGAGGATTTAAAAGGACAAAAGATTCGTGTTCAACAAAGTAAAATCAATATTGATTTCATGGATGCATTAGGGGCAAGTGCTACTCCAATGCCTTATGGAGAAGTATTCAGTGCCCTTCAAACAGGAATTATTGATGGAGCAGAAAACAACCTGCCAAGTTTAGATTCATCTAACCATTATCAAGAAGCTAAAAACTTGATCCTTGATCATCACCAACGTATACCTGAAGTTCTTTTAATTAGTAAAGTAGCTTGGGATAAGCTTGATTCCGAAGACCAAAAGATCATTAAACAAGCAGCGCTTGATTCTGTTGAAACACAAAGAGCAGAGTGGGATAAATATGAAGAACGTTCTGAAAAGAAATTAAAAGATGCAGGTGTTACATTCACCGAAGTCAAAGATATTAAACCTTGGACAGAAGCTGTAAAGTCTATGAATGCTGAGTATGCAAAAGAGTATAAAGAAGTAATGGATGCGATTGAAGAAGCACGTCCATAATCTGTACTAACAAAATGCCTAGCTGGTAAGTTGCACCATTTACCAGCTGGGTCTTTTCTGTTTTGATTATAGCTAAGGTTTAGAAAATTCATTAGGAAGTGAAAGAATGCAGCAGCATGGGGGAAAAATAGCAGAATTTATTAAAAAGTATATTCTCTTAAAGAATCAATCATTAATGATGAAGCTTTGCATTTTTTCTAGCTTTCTTGTTATATTGCCTGTTCTTTCAGTGGGGATTATCTCCTATAATCGATCTTCAGCCGAATTGGAAAACGAACTCCGGCAATATAGCGGTCAAGTAATAGGTCAGGTAGAATCTCATATTGAATATTATTTACAAGAATTTGAGATTACAAGCTTAAAAATTATTAACTCTCCGGAATTATCCAGCTTATTTAAACATGAAAAAAGTGATCACATAGTGGCAGCGGCCAGGAACACACTTAAGTATGCTGCTTATTCTCGAGCAGATATTTCTAACATCACGGTTTTAGTGGATGACGATATTGTCATCGATACCCTTGGGGTAAATAATTTCTATCCTTCCACCAAAATAAAAGAAGAATATTGGTATTCATCTGTTCCTATGAACGGTATGACTATGTTGGTAACTAGAACCTTAAAACTAAGAAATAAAGAGCAGCCGGTTATTTCTCTTGTTAGGAGATTATACAACCCTGATACTCTTCGGCCAGTGGGAATGCTCGTTATTGATATTAATTTTAGAAGAATTGAGGAAATCTCAAACAAAGTAACGATTAGTAAGAACGGTTATTTTTTTATATTGGATGCAAAAGGGCATTACGTATATCATCCTGATTATTCAAAGCTTGGAAAAAAAGTAGAATTTAGCCAGCTCGCTCAACTCCAAAATAATGAAAGCAGCACACAAATCTTACAGAACGAGAGGGAGGATTTTGTTACTTATACTTATTCTTCAAATATAGGCTGGAGTTTTTTTACCGCCGTACCCTATAAAGATTTAACGGGTGGAATTATTCAAATTGGAAGAACCATTGTTTTGACAATTATCATCTCGTTAATTATTGCCTACACGATAGGATTTGGATTTGCAACAAGTTTAATCCGCCCGATTCGGCGCCTGAAGAGGTTTATGAAGGAAGTTGAAATTGGAAACCTTAGCGGTCGAGTCCCAGTGGAATCAAACGATGAAATTGGACAGTTATCTGCAGGATTCAACCATACCGTTGAAAAACTATCAGATTTACTTGAAGAAGTATACGTCTCCAAATTGAAAGAAACAGAAATGTCCCTGAAACAGAAAGAGATTGAAATAAAAATGCTTCAGTCTCAAATGAACCCACATTTTTTATATAACTCTCTTGAAACCATTAGAGGGATGGCATTAGAAGAAGGTCAGGAAAATATTGCAATCATGTCCTTTTCCCTAGCGAAGCTGCTTCGGTATAATCTTAAAAATGATTCTTCCACTGTTAGTCTAGGAGAAGAAATTAGGTTTTGCAGGACGTATCTTCAGATTCAGAAGTTTCGATTCGAAGAACGATTTGAGTATGAGCTGGATATTCCTGAATGGGCAATGGAGCTTCAGGTCGTAAAATTCTCACTTCAGCCGTTAGTTGAAAATTGCTTTGTTCACGCCTACGGTCGAAGCTTACAAAAGTTTAGAATTACCATATCAGCAGTTTCCCATTCTGAATCTTCATTTACTATTCGAATAGAAGATACAGGAGCGGGAATTCCGAATCACATTTTAGAAGAACTTACTAGAAAGCTTGAACAGAAAACGACAAACTCAGATGGGAAACATATCGGCTTATTAAATGTCCAACAAAGGATTCATTATGTGTTTGGCGCGGATTATGGACTGAGTGTTAGAAGTCAGTTAGGAGCCGGCACGGTGGTCGAGATGGAGCTGCCAATGAGGGAAAATACAGAGGAAAGGGAGATTGGATGAAAAAGATCTTGTTAGTTGACGATGAGAGATGGGTACGTACCGCTCTTAAGTGGACGATAAATAAATTGAATCTTCCATTGCAGGTGATCCATGAATGTCAAAATGGACTAGAAGCATTAGATTGGATAAAGATGAATGAAGTGGACCTAATCTTAACGGATATCCGAATGCCGGTGATGGACGGTCTTGCTTTGGTTAAGGAACTTAGTACCTTAAACGGGGCGTATGAAGTGATTGTGATCTCTGTCCATGATGAGTTTCAGTTTGTTCAGCAAGCAATAAGAAGTGGTGTCACGGATTACCTTCTTAAACCAATCGAGGAGAATGAAATAAAGGTTTGTCTAGAGAAATGGCTAAATAAAAAAAGTAACAAAGATAATACAAGTAAGCAGATGCTGGCTGAGAAAGAAAATCTTCCTTTATCGACGATCGATCGAATCTTGGATTATATAGAAAAAACACCTTTAGACCAAATCACTTTAAAAGAAGCAGCAGAAAGTATTCATATCAATCCCAGTTACCTCAGTCAATTGTTTAAACAACAGCTTAATAAAAAGTTTGTTGATTATATTACGGAACTACGAATTGAAGAAAGTAAGCGATTATTGCAAAATACAACCTTAAGAATGTCTGAGATAGCCGAAAGAGTGGGATATTCTGATTTAGCTTACTTTAGTAACAATTTCAAGAGGATAGTAGGAAGTTCTCCGTCAGAGTATCGGAATATCAACAGCAACACCGCCGATGGTAAATTTAAATAAAAGATTAGGTGAGTCAGAAACGGATATTTCTGATTCTTTTTTTTTATGAAGGAATATAGTCATAGGTATTAATAACTAAAAATTTGAAATATTAAAATATCACAAAAATACCTAAAAATACTCACTATTTGTCAGGCAATTTTGAACTATATCATTATACATAGAAAGCTAACCTAGTTTTGTAAACGCATTCAACTTAAAAAGGGAGGAAGAAAAATGGCTTCAATATCAAAACAGATTAGAAAATCTTCAAAACTGAGAAAAAAACTTCTCGCAGTCGCACTTACTCTATCATTAGCTGCGCCAGTTATTGGACCACAGGTTGGTTTTGCAGATGACCAAGGGTATACAGGTGAAGAAGGGGAAGCAACTCCGTATATTGGCCGAGGTGCAATAACAACTTATAAAGTTGAAAAAGCTGAAGGACAACCAGAAATTGAAACAGCAACTCAAGATAGAATTCTTGTACTAGATGGCAAATATTATAGAGATGCAGATGGAGATAAAAGCTTAGATGGTTACGAAGACTGGAGAAAGTCAGTTTCGGAGCGTGTAGCGGATTTGATTAGTAAAATGAGTCTTGAGCAAAAAGCTGGATTGATGTATATCAATACTCACACTCCTGTAGCTGATCCAACAGATGGAAAATTTGTAACCGATGCTAATGCTAATATTGTTATTAACAAGAAATTGCGCCACGTTATTTACCGTCTATCTCAGAACCTGGGGGATATTGCTAATTATAATAACCAAATGCAGCAATTAGCAGAAGGTCTTGAGTTAGGTATTCCGGTTGTTATTACTTCCAATCCAAGAAATTCTGCCTCAACCGATTATACAAACATTACGAACGTTCAGGATCAACATACTTTCTGGCCAGGAACATTAGGTTTAGCAGCGGCTGGGGATGTAGAAGCTGTTGGTGAATTTGCGGATATTGCCCGACAGGAATGGAGAGCTGCTGGTATTCGTAAGGTTTATGGATATATGGCTGACGTTGCAACAGATCCACTTTGGGCAAGAATTGAGGAGACATTTGGCGAAGATCCAAAAGTAGTTGGAGACATGAATTATGAAATCGTCAGAGGCTTCCAAGGTGAAACTCTTGGTGCAGATAGTGTAGCCATCACTGTAAAACACTTCCCTGGAGGTGGTGCGCGTGATGATGGACAAGATCCTCACTTTGCAAACGGCAGCTTTAATATTTATCCTACTGAAGGAAGTTTAGAGAAGTATCATATCCCTCCTTTCCAGAAAGCGATTGAAGCTGGTGTAGCATCCGTAATGCCTTATTACGCATATCCAAGTAATGATAGTGCTGATCAAGGTTTAGAACCATATAGTGAAACTCAGCAATTTGAAGAAGTTGGTATGACTCTAAATAAAGGAATCATCGATTACTTGCGTGAAGGTCTTGGTTTCAAAGGATATATTAACTCTGACTCAGGTGCAGTTGCTGGCAGTGCATGGGGTTACCATGTAGATGAAAATGGAAATACAATTTCAGGCGCACAAAAAGTTGCCAAAGCATTAAATGCAGGAACCAATATTATTTCAGGTGGTGCAACACCAGAGTTAGTAATCGAGGCAGTTAACAGTGGTTTAGTAGATGTATCAAAAGTTAACGAATCCATAACTTATACCCTTTCAGAAATGATGACATTAGGTCTATTTGAAGATCCGTATGTAAATCCTGCAGAAGCTATTGCTGCTGCAAACAATGAAGATCACCGAGCATTAGCTTATGAAGCACATCAAAAGTCAGTTGTTCTAATGCGTAATGATAAGATCAAAGGTGAAAAACTATTACCATTAACTGAAGAAAAGTTAGAAAATGTTAAGCTATATGTTGAAGGTTTTGTTGGAGTTGCAGCACCAAGAGGCCATGCAAATCCTCAAGAATACATTAATGTTGAATCTCAAAAACAGTCTGCTGGATTTAGTGCAGACTTAAAGAATACACTAAAAGAAAAATTCCCTAACATTGAATTAGTTGATAGCGTCGAAGAAGCAACACACGCTTATGTATACGTGAAACCAACTCAATCTAACTGGGATAATAATCCACGTATTGATATTAATGAAACAACTGGAGTATCTGATCTAGACCGAATTGTTGAAATCCAAAAAACGGTTCCAACAATCACAGCTTTAAACTTTACTAACCAATGGCTAATTAACGAGCTTGAACCAAATGCTGCAGCATTAATTGGTACATTTGGTACGCTTCAAGAGGCAGCATTCGATGTGATCACTGGAGAATTCAATCCTGTTGGAAAACTTCCATTTGCTATTCCAGCCAGTGCTAAAGCGGTAGAAAGAGAAGTCGGGGATGTTCCAAGTTTTGCTCCTGAAGAATATAAACATTTCACTTATAAGACTAAAACTGGTGACAAGTACGAATTCGGATTTGGTCTTTCTTACAACCAGGGAAAAGTACCTGCCCATGCCGGTGAAACAGGAAAGCCTACTCACGCCACTGAAACAGGAAAACCCGCTCATGCCGAAAAATAATCGAAAGAATAAAAATTAGCTCTATGAAAAGAGATGCTGCTTCATTCCACGAAGCAGCATCTCTTTTATCTATACTCTTTTTTCGAAATTAACTCGTTTGTTAATGAAATAAATAATCGGCATGCCTACTGCCATCACAACAAATTCTCCTATTGCCACTGTTAACCAAGTAAATAAGAATGGCAATTCGAATGCTAGGTTTAATTCCCAAGCAATCAAGAACATAGTGAAGGTGAAGACCACGGTATTTACAATCATACGAGCCCAGATTCCTTTAATGAAACGTGCAGATACAATTGTAATAGACAAGGCTAATAATGATTGACCGACACCAAAAACGAGGTCATAGGCGACCATCGGGGAAAAGAATAGATTGCTCAAAAATACCCCAACGATAATTCCGAATATATACTTCTTATTGAAAACAACAAGATGATTAAACATCTCTGAAACACGGAATTGAATATTCGTAAAGCCAAAGGGAGCGATTAAGCCAGATACAGCAATATATAAAGCCGCTAATATCGCATTTACGACAAGTGTTTTTATTTTCATATTTAGTTATCTCCTTAGTTTTTTTACGTGGGAGGTTCTCGAACCACGTTTTATTGACAAAGTAATAGACTAGTATAAATGTATTTACTAGTCAATATAAAGTTTGAGATAATCTTTCAACAAGGTATAGTATGCGTTTATTCTGGATAATATTTCCCTTTTTGCACATTATAATGATAAATATTTGCATCATAAAAAGATAGATTGATGCTTCAAGATATCCCCTTTTAAGACTTCGTGCTATTATATTTGTGTGAATCATTTACTATGATTGAATAATATTCAGAATATTAATAAAACAGAAGGAGAGGGGGATCTAGATGGAACCGATTATTGCTTTAGAAAATGTATCATTTTCATATAAAATTAATGAGACTCATTCAGTGTCTGTTCTTAAGGATGTCTCTTTTTCCATTTTTCCAGGTGAATATGTTGCCATTATTGGCCATAACGGTTCGGGGAAATCAACATTATCCAAGCATTTAAATGGACTCTTAACACCTGGCTCAGGGGATGTTTGGGTACGTGGGCACAATACAAAGGACGACAGCAGGAAGTTAGACATCCGCAAAGCAGTTGGAATGGTTTTTCAGCATCCTGATAATCAAATTGTTGCGACCATTGTCGAGGAGGACGTAGCTTTTGGTTTAGAGAATATTGGCGTACCGAGAGCCGAGATGAAGCAAAGGATTGATGAAGCTTTAGAGGTAGTGAGGATGTCGGAGTTTCGGAAAAGACCTCCACACCACCTATCTGGCGGACAAAAGCAAAGAGTGGCAATTGCTGGAGTACTGGCCATGCAGCCAGACTGTATCGTATTCGATGAGTCGACCAGCATGCTGGATACCTTTGGAAGAAACGAAGTCCTTCAGGTCATGAGAAAAATGAATAATATGGGAATGACGATTATAACGGTTACCCATCGTATGTCTGAGGCAGCAGAAGCAGACCGCATTATTGTGGTTGAAGATGGGAAGATTGTTATGGATGGGAAACCTCGTGATATTTTTAAACATAAAGAGATTTTAATGGAACTCCAATTAGACATTCCAGCTGTTAGTCAGATAGCTGAGTTGGTCCATAAGCAGATTCCAACTTTTTCAAAAGAGTTAATCCAAGAGGAAGAACTGATTAACGAAGTAAAGAGAGTTTCAAAAGCAAGGAGCGGGGAAGTGGTTTAATGCGTGGAAAACCGATCGTTGAAATAGAAGACTTATCTCATACATATATGAAAGGAACCCCTATGGAGCATGATGCTTTAAAGGGGACAAGCATGTTGGTCAATGAGGGGGAATGTATTGCCATTATTGGTCACACCGGTTCAGGGAAGTCCACCCTTATTCAGCATTTTAATGGCCTAATTCGTCCGGATTCAGGCAAAGTTATCATCGATGGAGTAGATTTATCGAAGAAACGAATTGATATTAAAGCCTTGAGGAGAAATGTAGGATTGGTTTTTCAAAACCCGGAGGATCAAATTTTTGAAAAATTAATTGGCGATGATATCGCGTATGGTCCTTTTAAACTGGGCCTGCCCTTGAAGGAAGTGAGGGAACGGGTTAAATGGGCGATGGAGATGGTCGGCCTGAGCTTTGATGAAATGAAGGACCGCCAGACGTTTGCCTTAAGCGGAGGGCAGAAGCGTAAAGTGGCACTTGCTGGTATCCTGGCGTTAAAGCCAAAGATATTAGTTCTTGATGAACCCACAGCCGGGCTCGATCCGAGGTCAAGAAATGAGTTGTTGGATAAGATAAAAGCCTTAAATAAACTGGAAAACTTAACGGTTATTTTCGTATCGCACAATATGGAAGAAGTAGCTTATTTAGCAGATAGAGTTTATGTAATGGCAAATGGTAAGGATGTGTTATCCGGTACTCCAGAAGAGATTTTTACTGACAAGGATCAATTGCAGCGTTACCAAATTGGAACACCAGAAACGGTGCAGGCGCTGTACCGGCTAAAAGACCTTGGATACAATGTAAATACTTCTGCTTTTACGATTTCAGAGGCAGCTGACGAAATCATAAAGGTTCTTACCGATGGAGAGGTGGAAAATCATGGCAAGTGAATTTGAACTGTCTAGGAATATTACGATTGGTCAGTACGTACCGACCGGTTCCTTTATTCATCGGCTGGACCCGAGAATAAAGCTGTTAGTGTTCACTATTCTTGTTTTAGCGATAGCCCTAAATACTAGTTATGTAGGAAATGCGTTTGGTCTGCTATTATCAATTTATTTATTCTGGGCTTCCAAAATACCTGTCAGTTATGGGTTATCGGGCATAAAACCGGCTATTCCCTTTATTATTATTTTAGCTGTTCTGCAGCTGATCTTCCAAGGCAATGTCTTTTCGGGCGGGACTGTATTTTTTGAATATGGGTTTATCTTGATTACCAGTGAGAGTATTCGACTCGTAATTGTTTCGGCCGTACGGTTTGTGGAAATAATTTTATTAAGCAGCGTATTGACGCTATCTACATCCACAACTGAATTAACCCATGCCATCCAAAGTCTATTAAGTCCTTTAAAAAAAATAAAATTTCCTGTCCATGAATTTTCCTTGATTATTACTATTGCCATTCGCTTTGTTCCAACCTTTGCGATTGAAATGGAGAAAATGATGAAGGCGCAGGCATCAAGAGGGGCAGATTTCGGATCGGGGGAATGGTGGAGAATCATTCAGAGGACGAAGGATATGCTTCCAATTATTATCCCCTTATTTAATATCGCGTTATCGAGAGCAGAGGATCTTATCTTAGCCATGGAATCTCGCTGCTATACTCCTGGAAATGAGAGAAGTGCCTATTCGGTTTATAAGGCACTCGGGCGTGATTACTTAGTATTAATTATAGGGCTATTATTATCGTTACTATTACTTTTTTATCCGTTTCCGTTTTAGATAAAAAATAAAGGGGGAGATATAGAATGAAAGGTTCATTAACGGTTCGAAATATTGTTATTGCTGGTGTGCTTGGTGCGGTTGCGATTCTATTAGGAGTAACCCGGTTAGGCTATATTCCCGTACCTACAGCGGCTGGTAATGCAACAATCATGCATATTCCTGCGATTATTGGGGGAATTATGCAGGGTCCCATTGTAGGAGCAATCGTCGGAATTATTTTTGGTGTTTCTTCTTTCTTAAATGCTACAGTTCCACTATTTAAGGATCCATTAGTTGCTATTCTACCTAGAATTTTTATTGGAGTGGTCGCGTGGCTGGTGTATGTAGGGATTCGCAGAAAGAGTGAATATCTAGCTATTGGAACTGCAGCATTCTTAGGGACCTTAACCAATACAGTTCTTGTGTTAACCATGGCAGTAGTTAGAGGTTACATGGGCGCTGAAGTAGCGTGGACAGTTGCTTTAACAAGTGGAATTCCTGAAGCAGTCGTCGGTACGATTGTTACACTAGCAGTCGTTTTAGCCTGGAAGCAAATAGGAAAAGGGAAAAAATCTAGGATTTCAGAGGATTAATAATCCTTAAAAAAGAACCCATTGTGGCTTAGGCAGCAATGGGTTTCTTGATACAATTGGGAGTTGAGAGATGTGAAACTGGTGAATTTTGAACAATCAATCGACGATCGTATTCTAAAGCGCGGGTTTGATTATTTTCAACATGGACATGTCGTAAGTCTTGAAACAAAGGATAAAAAAAGATACAAGGCCAGTGTAGAGGGATCTGAAGTTTATCGAGTAGAGATATCATTAGATATAAACGATGAAATAGTAGAATCATATTGTGATTGCCCATATGACTTAGGGGAGTTTTGCAAGCATGAGGCCGCGGTTCTATTTGCATTGAAAAATATGAAGACTTTAGGGGAACCTGCTGTAGTGGCAGAAAATGATTTAAAAAAGGTTTTAGCAGAACAAAACAAGGATGAATTGGTTCGTATTTTATTTGAAATTTCAAATGATTATCCTGATATAGAAAAACGTTTGCTTTTTAAGTTTGCAAACAATGAAGATGGAATTACTGCAAGTAAGAAACTTATCAGAGAATATATCAATAATGCAAAACGTAATGGGTTTATAGATTGGCGACATGTTGATTCTGCACTGCAAGGGGCAGAGATGACGCTAAAAAAAGCCCAGGAAAAGATAGAAATGGGTGATAGTGAGACAGCTGTTTTACTAGCACTAGAAGTCTTATCTCCTGTTGTAAAAATGATCCAATATTGCGATGACTCCAATGGCGGGGTTAGTTTTATTATGAATCGAGCTATTTCTACCATTGAGCAAGCGGTAACTACAGCATTGGAGCATTTAGATGAAAAAGAGCAAAAGAAGCTTTTTGAAGTGATTTTAAAAGAGGCTCTGAAAAAACAATATGATGGCTGGAGTGATTGGCGCTTTGGGCTATTAAATGTTTGCGCAATATTTTCTCATAAAAAGGATTTACGGAAAAAGCTAGAAAAGCAGCTGGAAATGTTAGAACAAAAAGCCGGTACTTCATGGAGTGAGGAATATGAAAAGAAACAGGTTAAGCTTCTCCAATTTGAAATAATAGAAAAATGTGATGGAACGTCAGCAGCAGAAAAGTTTATTTATAAGAATATTAAAATAAGCGATTTTCGTGAAAAAGCAATTACAAGGGCATTGGAAAATGGGGATTATGAGAAAGTTCTCGAGCTTAGTATTTTGGGGGAAGAAGTAGATAAAAGCTATCGCGGGCTGGTGCTTCAGTGGAGGGAGTACCGTTACCATGCCTATGAAGGACTTGGTGACTTAGAAAATCAACGGAAATTGGCCTATGATTTTCTTTTTAAAAATAAATACTCTTATTATGTGAAATTGAAAGAGTTATATGAGCAAGATGAATGGACAGAAGTTTTAGGCCGATTAATTGAAGCTTTTGAAAAAGAGCGATACCAATCAACTGTCTATATTGAGATACTGAAAGAAGAAAAACTAACGAAACAAATAATAGAATATTGTAAAAAGCATAAATCGTTAATAATGGATTTGTATCCATACCTAATGGAGAGTCATTTTGAAGAAGCGAATGATCTGTTTATTAAATATATTGAACTTTCTGCAGAGGGAACCTCGGACAGAAGAGGTTACCGAAATGTTTGTAAGCTAATAAAAACCTACAAAAAAGCCTTTGGTACCATTCATTCACACAAATTAATTGGAGAATTGAAACAACAATATCAAAAACGTCCTGCCTTTTTAGATGAGTTAGGAAAAATTAGATAGGAGAGCCATGTTCTGGGTTCTTTTGGTCATAATCAGTTTTCAGACTGGTTTGGTGAATTAAAGGTCAATATTGTAATCAAAGAAAATGAGGGAATAGTATGCTGCATCATGTTGAGATATATGTTTCGAATCTTGATAAGAGTGTTGAATTTTGGAACTGGCTGCTAACTGAATTAGGATACGAACAGTATCAAAAATGGGATTTAGGGATTAGCTGGAAATATCAAGAGACCTATCTCGTATTTGTTCAGGCTGAAGAAAGGTTTTTGGATGTTCCTTACCACCGTTGCCGAGTAGGATTAAATCATCTTGCCTTTCATGCAAGGTCTAGGGAACATGTTGATGAAATAACGGAGACACTACTAAAGAAAGAAATCCCCATCTTATACAGGGAGAAGCACCCATATGCTGGAGGTTCAGAATATTATGCGGTATTTTTTGAGGATCCAAACCGAATTAAAGTAGAACTAGTCGCACCAAGTTTGAACTAGAGTATTTCAAAAAGTGTGATTTAAATCACGAAACGTCATCACTTTTATCTTTATAATCGAAAGTAAGTAAAAGGGGTGTATGACATGGAATATAAATTTAAAACAATTTATAGTGAAATTGGCGGGCAGGAAACGATAGATAAGCTCGTAGCTGCATTTTATCCTAGAGTTTATGCTGATCCTGAATTAAGGCCGCTGTTTGAAGGGGATATGGAAGAAATTATGAGAAAGCAAAGAATGTTTCTTCCTCAATTTTTAGGAGGCCCTGCTCTTTACAGTCAGGAATTTGGACCTCCGGCGATGAGAGAACGTCATCTTCCTTTCGAAGTGACACCAAGGAGAGCGCAGTGCTGGCTTAGATGTATGAAGGAGGCTTTTCTAGAGATTGGCCTTTATGATAAACCAGCGGGGCTTGCTTTTTATAATCGGTTAACACAAGTTGCTGGGATTATGGTTAATAGTCCAGATAGAGAGTAAAAGATCAAAAGGGTGTCCACAAAAAACTTGGGCACCCTTTTTTGGCGAATAAAAATCTTCTTTTTGAGTGTTGAGTTTATGTGCGTTGAATTTGTTAGGCAGATAAACAAAGGAAAAATGCAGGTAAGAAGGCGAAGTATGCAGATAAGCGAATGAAATCCGCAGGTGAAGGAATCATTTTGGCAGGTAAGATAAAAAAGGGAATAAAAATCCACACTTGAAGCCAGAATCTGAGTCTAATTTCAAATGTAATTTCCATTAATAGCAATTTAAAACACCTGAATCAGGCAGCACCTGGCTTTTTGAGTGTTGAGTTTGGTGCTTGAATTTGTTAGGCAGATAAACAAGGCAAAAATGCAGGTAAAAAGGAGAATTATGCAGATAAGCGAATGAAATCCGCAGGAGAAGGAAACATTTTGGAAGGTAAGATAAAAAAGGTAATTAAATCCACACTTGAATCCAGAAACTGAGTCTAATTTCGCATGCGTTTTCCATATATAGGTAATTGAAATACCTGAGCCAGGCAGGACCCTGGCTTTTTCTTTGTTGAGATTCGGTGCGTTGATTTTATTGAAGGAATCATTTTGGCATGTAAGATATAACAGGTACTAAAAATCCATTCTTGAATCCAGACTCTGAGCCTATAATAATGGATATTTAAATTAAGATAACATAAAGAATGTGCTTAAGCTAACGAAAACTTGGACACCCTTTTGATAAAACCCACTAGCCTCTTAGGAAGCCGCCTTCAGAATTGAATATCTGTCCTGTAATCCACTCTGCTTCTTCACTGGCAAGGAATCCAACGAGGCGTGCTGCATCTTCAGGCATTCCAATACGTCCTAACGGAAACTTTGGCAGTATCGATTGCCTTATTTCTTCGTTCATCCAACCAGTATCTGTAGGTCCTGGGTTTACTGCATTAACGGTGATTCCAAGAGGAGCAAGCTCTGCAGATAAGGATAGGGTAAATGCAGAAATAGCGCCCTTCGTCGCCGCATAAGCTAATTCACCGGGCATTGGACCAAGTGCTTGACCGGATGTAAGGTTAATTATTCTGCCCGCGGGCATTGGGGATTGTCTAAACCGACGGGCAAATTCTACAGATAATAAGAAAGTAGCTCTCATATTAACTGCATAATGGTCATCTAAAGTTTTTACATCTAAATTCATATATCCATCTCTTGAAGAATGAGCTGCATTATTAACTAGGATGGCAGGCATACCCATTTCAGAAGTAACAGTCTCCAGTACAGTAAATGGTGCATCCGCCACTGCCAAATCAATCACTAAGTTACCACAACGAACTCCATATTCTCTGATGCTGTTAGCAAACTGTTTAACCCAATCGGTATTGGCACCCCAATGGGTAAAGAAAATATCTACACCTTCTGAAGCTAATTTTTTGCAGATAGCTGCCCCAATTCCATTTTCATGACTGACACCAGTAATTAATGCCACACTGCCATTTAAATGATAAATAACATAACCCCCATTCACTAGTCGTATAAAAAGCACATTAGACGAATTCCAATGTGCTTTTATTGTTTATTTTATTTTTTCAATTTTGCCCATGTTGCGTCAAGTGCTTTCATGGCTTCTTCTTTTGATTTTTGACCGCCTACATATGCTTGAAGAGTAGCGCCAAACTCTTGACCTGCTCCATCAGGATATTTCATGAACTGCCATTGATATGCTTTTCCTTCTTTTGAATATTTAAGAAGGTCCGCACCTAGAGCACCGATATCTTCAGGATTGGCGTCAATCGTTTTAAAGGCTGGAATGTATTTGAATTCCTTTGTTAATGCTGTTTTCCCTTCTTCAGATGTAACCATCCAATTTAAGAAATCTTTTGCCGCTTCTTTGTCAGCTTCTGGTGCTTTATTGTAGAGAACCCAGTTACTAGGAACGTCAATCATTAATTTATCAGATTGAGCCGGATCATCGCTAAGTGCTAACGGAATGAAACCAACTTCTAAGTTTGGATCTAATTTATCAAGCATTGGCTGAATCCAGTTACCTTGCTGGATCATAGCTGCTTCACCTGTAGCAAATAATGTTACTTGTGTATTGTAGTCAGTTGTTAAAGGATTCTTGTTGCCGTATTTCATTGTAAGATCTAAAAGCTTAAAGAAATTATCGAATTCTTTATTGCCTTCGAATTTCGCTGTACCTTCATTTAAACCTTTAATAAAAGCATCTGGGTCTTCTTGATATGCAAACGGTACATTCATGCCGTGGTTTGCTAATACCCACCATTCAGCATAACCGATTGAGAATGGTGTAATGCCGGCAGCATCTAGCTTTTTCGCTGCTTCTTCTAACTCAGAATATGTGGTTGGAAGTTCCTTAATCCCAGCTTTTTCAAATAATTTTTTATTGTAGGCAAATCCGTACCCTTCCATATTAAAAGGCATTCCGTATACTTTTCCATCGATTGTCATTCCGTCTAAAGTACCTTCAAAGGCATCCTTGATCCAAGGCTGATCAGATAAATCTTCAAATTTATCTTTCCACACTAGAGCTTCCTGGTCACCACCATTTGTGAAAATATCAGGTGCTTGGTTAGATGCGAATTTTGCTTTAAGAGCTGCAGCACCATCTGCACCGCCGCCTACTGTTTCAATGTTAAATGTAACATTTGGATTTTGTTTTGTATATTCATCTGTTAACGCTTTCAATTGGTCGGCGATTTCAACTTTCCCTTGGAAGATATCAACAACTATTTTATCGTCCTTACCACCACTACTTTTTTTATCTCCAGAAGTACTGTCGCTAGAACATGCGCCTAAAAGAAGTGAAGCGGATAGTACACCTGCAGCCAATGAATACTTTTTGAATGCCATTTGTTTTTTCCCCCTAGTATGATAATTATATATTTTTAAATCTCTGCTGTCTGTATTTAAGACAGCAGAGTGTGTTCCCCTAAAAATTACTTGATAGAACCGCTGGTAATTCCTTGGATAATGTGTTTTTGCATAGTGAAGAAGAAGATTAATAATGGAATAATTCCGATTACTAATGCTGCAAGCGCTAAATCCCATTGCTTTGTATACTGCCCAAAGAAGAAGAACGTTGCCAATGGAATCGTTCTTAATTCTGGGTCTTGAAGCACTAAAGAAGGTAATAGGAAGTCGTTCCATATCCATAAGCTGTTTAAGATGACGATGGTGACTGTAATTGGTTTTAGTAGCGGAAAAACAATTCTCCAGAACACGCCAAACCGTGAACAGCCATCGATAATCGCTGCTTCTTCAAGCTCTAATGGGATTCCTTTGATAAAACCGTGATATAAGAAGATGGTCATACCTGATCCAAAGCCTAGATACATGAAGACAAGTCCCCACATGCTGTTTAATAGTCCCAGGTTACCAGCCGTTTTAATAAGCGGAATCATGAGAGATTGGAACGGAATGATCATCGCAGCCACGAATGTCATGAAAATGATATTGCTGATTTTCTTTTTGGTTCGAACTAACATGTACGCAGCCATCGAACAGAAGATAACGAGAACGATATTACTGCCAATGGTAATGATTAACGAGTTTTTAAATACAGTTAAAAAATCTAATTTTTCGAATGCGTTAACATAGTTATCAAACATCAACACTTTTGGCAGGGCCGATGTGTTGGTTAGAATCTCGGCAAATGGTTTCAAGGAGTTTGAAAATACATAATAGAATGGGACTAAAAAGACTAGACCGAGCAGGATTGCAAGGATTTCAACAATAGATGTTCTCCATGTATACCTGTTGCCCATTAGGATTCAACCTCCTTTTTCTTTGAAATCGTAACTTGAAGGACGGTAATCGCTGCTACGACAATGAAGAAAATTAATGCTTTTGCTTCACCGATACCATATCGGTTATTAACGAATGCTTCGGTATAAATGTTAAGCGCCAGCATTTCTGTTGATTTAAATGGACCACCGTTTGTCAATGACAGGTTTGCATCAAAGACTTTAAAGGATGAAGCGGTTGTTAAAAATAAACAAATCGTTACGGCTGGTGCAACAAGCGGCATTGTGATATGACGAAGGACTTGGAATCGGTTCGCTCCATCAATTCTTGCTGCTTCAATTAATTCCTGCGGCACGTTTTGAAGGGCAGCAATATAGATAATCATAATGTAACCTGCACCCTGCCAAACACTGACAATGACGATTCCCCAAAACGCTGTCTTGGCATCTCCTAACCATGCCAGCTCAAAAAGAGGAATTCCAGTTAACTGACCGATGGAAGCAAATCCTTTTACAAAAATAAACTGCCAGATAAATCCTAGGATTAATCCGCCGATTAAGTTAGGCATGAAGAAAACGGTCCGTAAGATATTTTTAGTTTTCAACTTCTGAGCAACCAATAAGGCTAATCCAAATCCAATTAGGTTTGTGAAGATGATGGCTACAACTGTGTATTTTGTTGTAAGAATGAAGGACTGTTGAAATTGCTTGTCCTCTGTAAATAAGTATTTGAAATTATCAAGTCCCACCCATTTGACCGATCCTGTTACCCCGTTCCAATCGGTAAATGCATAATAAATACCTGTAAAGAAGGGGATTAAAACAATAAGGATAAAAGCTAATAAGACTGGCCCGACAAATAGGGTAAATAACCCAGCTTCTTTCCATTTCTTCTTATTCAGAAAAGAAACAGACGGAGAAACTTTCGTGCTTTTCTGATTTGTGAGGGGTGACCCCTTAACTGTATCCAGCTTACTTTCGTTATTCATTCCCTGCACCTCCATAACCTTATTTTAGTGATTATAGAAAATTATGAAACGGCTTACATTGACCACTAGGGTGGAAAATATTGAACAGTCAAAATAATGAACTATTAAAGGCTGCTTAAAGTTGTGCTACAATGTTCTAAAAATGCTGCAAGGGAGGACAGGTTAGTTTTCGATAAGGCTGTATTCGTAAATATTGTTGTTAAAATCTTAAAGCCGATTTTAACGTGGAAATAGTTATTTTGCGCTTTTGAATTTAGTTTGCTGGCTCTTTTCTTATTTAGGTGTTTTTTTCTGTAATCTTTAGCCACAATCTTAAATTTGTTTTCAATAGCAACAAAGTGTAAGAAAAGAGCCTTTGAATAAAACAAGACTAACCAAGATTATATGCGATGGGGTATTCGAAAAAAGCTTATTATCTTTTTAATGCTTGTAACCGTTCTCCCTTTTGGGACAGCGATCACCGTTACTTATTTTTATACGACCAAGTCACTTAATGAACAATCTGTTTCAACGAATCATGATTTGATTTTAAAAGGTAAAGAAGAGCTCACGGTTTATTTGAACGATGTTGCCCAAATGTCATCGGTCCCTTATCGATATACCCCTTTTATGAATGTAATGCGAAATGGGGTCTCTTCCAACTTGGCTGTTAATCAAGAAGAAGTGCGCAGAGTGCTTGCATATTTATTTAATACACGCCCAGAAATTGAACAAATGCACCTCTACATTCATGAAGAAAAGGAATCATTCACCAACTATCATTCTAGAATCAGCGGAAGGGCAAAGTATGAGAATATATTTTCACACCCCTACTATGGGCGGTTAACAGCCATAGATGGCTATTCCCTTATTGAACCTCCGCACGAGATATATAGCTATAACAATATTTCCGTTATTCCTAATTCGCAGAAGGTGAATGTATTAAGCTTCCATAATGTAATTCGGGATGTCCCGTTAGCGGATGTTTTAGGCTTTTTATCGATAGATATTAATCTTTCTAGAATTAGTGCAATTTCCGAACGATTATATACGAAAGACGTCGAAGATCTTTATATTATGAATGAAAAGGGAATGATTATTTACTCTTCCAATGAAAATGAGATTGGAAAGGAAAATAAAGAAAAGTGGTTTGAGCAAGTGAAGAGGGAACCGGAAGGAGGGAAAAGTCTTGAGTGGAAGGATGAGCAGTTTTCGGGTGTCATCGTCCATGAAAAGTTTACAGATTCGTTTAAGGAATGGTCAATCGTGAAACGGATCCCTTATGATGTCCTTTATAAAGGTGCTAGAGAAACGGCCATCATTAACATTTTGATTGGATTGGCTACACTTGTATTTGCTTTACTAGGGACAATGTTTGTTTCCTTTAAGCTTACAGCCCCTATAAAAGTGTTAATCGGCAATATGAAAAAAGTCGAGAAAGGTGAATTCAAGGCTGATTTCGAATCATTAGGTACCGATGAAATTGGCATGTTAGGAAGACATTTTAAACTAATGATTGCTAAAATAGATGAGTTGATTGAGAGTGAATATAAATTGGAGATAGAAAATAAAGCATCACAGCTCCGAGTACTACAATCACAAATTAATCCGCATTTCCTTTATAACGCCTTTCAGTCTATTGGTACATTGGCACTAAAATTAAATGCGGTTCCAGTGTATTCATTACTGACATCATTATCAACGATTATGAGATACAGTATGAATATGAAGGATGATATAGTTCCATTTACATCCGAGTTGAATCATGTGAAATCATACTTATTATTGCAAAAACAGCGGTTTGAAGAGCAGTTTGAATTTGAACTGAATATCAAAGAAGAAGTCAAAGCGATATCCGTACCAAAAATGATTTTACAGCCGGTTGTGGAGAATTGTTTTAAGCATGGCTTTGATCAGCACATAGAAAAAGCACGGATTCAAATTGAAGCATTCCTTGAGAATGACAATATGGTCTTAATCAATATAAAGGATAATGGAATTGGTCCTAGCGATGATCACCTTGAAAAAATTCGCCTGGAGCTGTTTCATGGCATTTCAAAAGCAGACACGCAAAGAGAAGCCATAGGGTTAAAAAATATTTATGACCGATTGCAGATTTATTATCATAATCAGGCAAACCTATCAGTTAACCGGAATGAAGAAGGTGGTTTTACGGTTACCATCCAAATCCCAAAGGTCATGCCGAAAGAGGTGGAACATTCATGAAGGCGTTAATCGTTGATGATGAAAAACATGTGCGAGAAGGAATTAAGATACTAGCTGATTGGGAGAAAAATGGAATTCGCGAAATATATGAGGCAGGAAACGGTGAAGAAGCTATTCAGCTTATCCAAACCATCCGTCCAGAGATAATTTTTTCTGATATGAAAATGCCAAAAATGGATGGAACGCAACTTTTAGAGTGGATTAAAGAAAATCATCCAAACAGTAAGACGATTGTGGTGACAGGTTACGATGACTATCATTATATGAGAAAAGCGATCCATTTCGGCAGTTCAGACTATCTCTTAAAGCCTATCGAACCGGAAATTTTAAATCAAACATTGGAAAAAGCGGTAAATGAATGGAAGAAAGAAGAGGGTGACAGACAGAGAAAAGAAACTAGCTCACAGCTGATTAATGAAATGACTCCTGTTTACCGGGATCGGAAACTAACTCAGCTAGTGAATAGCGATTATTTACAAAAAGATTTATTCGAAGAATTCGGCTGGTTAAAGCAGTCCCGAGATTATATAGCCGCTCTTGTGCGAGTGAATGGAAAAACAATCGCGGCTTTTCAAGGAGATCGAGATTTAACGTACTTTACAGTTTTGAATATTATTAATGAGATTATTAAGGAACATGGGTGTGGAATTGGTTTTCGTTACTTATCTAAAAAGGGTGAAATTGTACTGATTTTTTGGGACAAGTTCGAGTTAGTAGAAGAGATTTTAGTCGATATCTATAGGACACTAAAAAATATGTTAGATATCTCTTGTCCAATTGCGGCCGGGAAAACGGTAAAAAGTAGTTCCAAGTTGATAGATTCTTATCACCATGCCAGAAAAGTTTTATTAAATAGAAATATATTGACTGATAGTGAAGTAAGAGTCTCTATGTCGGAAATAGAGACAGTTCCATCGTTAAAGAGTTTGATTGTATATTCATCAGATATAGAAATGGCTATCCAAACGGGAGAAATTGGAGCTTTTGAAGAATTAATGGATCGAATCGAAAAGGACATTACAGAAAAGAAATATTTATCTGTAAGACAGGTGATAAATTTAGAAAATGAATATATGGTCATTAGCAATAAATGGTTTAAGCATTACAATATTTTATTTAAGACACCAGAAGATATTGAAGAGCGAATTGATTTATTTTTCGATTCAAACGGCACGTTTAGTCTAGATGAGTTTAAAAAGAGAAAAAAGCGTGAAATTACCATCTTTTTGAAAAAGGTAAAGAAACGCACAATGCAAAAAAGTAATTATATCATCACGGATATTGAAAAGTACCTCCAGGAAAATTTTGATCGGGATGTGAAATTACAGGAGATTTCAGATCATTTTTATATCAGCAGAGAATATATCTCCAGGAAATTTAAACAGGAATTTAACGAGAACATTTCCGATTACATTGTAAGAATCAGAATGGATAAGGCAAAATCCTTATTGAAGAATAGTCAGTTAAAAATTTATGAAATTGCTAATATGATTGGCTATCAGGATGACAAGTATTTTCGAAAGGTATTTAAAAAAGTCGTGGGAATTACTCCAAATGAATATCGTGCAGAATATGTGAAACAGTGATAAGCAGAGATGGCAACATTTCTCTGCTTTTTTCAATGGGAAAAAGAACGGATTTTTTGTAAATTAATCTATGAATATTTCACTATGTTTATTTACATGACTTTAATCAAGTCTAAATGGTAACTACATATGTACTAAACAATTCTCCCTTACAATTTTAATTGTAGTAACAGCCATAAAAAAGGGAGATGGAGAAAAATGAAAAAATCATTTGTGATTGGAGCTGGCCTGGCGTTTAGTTTATTATTTAGTCCTTTTCAACAGGCTTTTGCAGCAGAAACAACTGGGGAGTTACGAAAAGTGGATAATGTTGCTCACCGTGGTGCAACGGGTTATGCACCGGAAAATACGATAGCGGCTTTTGATAAAGGCGTCGAAATGAAAGCTGATTATATTGAAATTGATGTCCAAAGAAGCAAGGATGGGGAATTGGTCATCATTCATGATACAACGGTTGACAGAACAACAGATGGGACAGGAAGTGTGAAGGATTTAACCTTTGAACAAATGAGAAGCCTTGATGCTGGTAGCTGGAAGGGTGAAGAATTCAAGGGAGAAAAAATTCCAACCTTCGATGAAATTCTTGACCGTTACCATGGAAAAGTTGGTATTTTAATAGAATTAAAAGCACCTGAGCTTTATCCTGGAATTGAGGCACAGGTTGCACAGAAATTAATAGAGCGAAACCTCGATAAACCACAAAATGAAAAGATTATTATTCAATCATTTAATTTTGAATCTATGAAAATAACAAACAACTTGCTTCCAAAGGTGCCGATTGGTGTCCTTACATCCAATAGAGCACACACAACAGAACAAGCTTTGAAAGAATTTGCAACGTATGCGGATTACTTTAACCCAAGCTACGGAATCGTATCAAAAGAATTGGTTGATCAAGTGCACGCACTTGGAATGAAAATTCAATCCTGGACGGTTCGCAGCCAAGAGGCAGCTGACTTCCTTTTAGAAATGAACGTAGATGGCATTATTACCGATTATCCTGATTACGTAGATCCAAGAAAATAGGACAAACTATCACTAAAAGAGGGAAAGCTTTCATCCCTTTTTTTTCTAGTGTTCCAGACGTCTGTATACACCTGGAGCTACTCCATACCTCTTATGAAATACTCTATGAAAATAAGGATAGCTGCCGAAGCCGCACTCCTTGGCAATTTGCTCTAGTGTCAAGGATGTGTATTTCATTCTCTCAATTGCAACGGATAAACGGATTTCAAGGGCATATTCAATTATCGTTTTTCCAACGCTGCTCTTGAAAAGATGAACGGAACGGGAGACGCTAAGACCAGCATGCCTAGCCACATCCTCGACTTTAAATGGAGTTGTAGCATGTTCTTCTATGTATCGCAGCATCCTTGTCACAGTATAGGGAACGTTGAAAGAAGGCACTGTTTCATTAATAGCCCGTTCTAAAGTTAAGCAGAGAGCTCGCAGCAAATAGCTTGTGAGCTCTTCGTTTTGGCTGGGGGCTGGACGGCGTTTTTCAATCATGATATGGCGCAATAGAACCAGCAGCTTATCATCCATATCGATTCTGGCGACATCTGGCTTTTCGGAACGGTTCCACCATTCGTCCACCCATGCACCTTCGCATACTAAGTGATAGTTGCCGCTGCTTTGGCCTGCATTTACCAGTAGTTCATCAATCTCTTTTTTTTTGAACTTACCTAACTCAAAACTTTAGACTTTTGGTGCTCTTTTATTACCACAAATTTCACGAAGTGCTGGAAAACGGGGAAAACTCCACACACTTAATTCTTGCTTTATATATATTGCTTGGGTTTATCTACTTTTCTTTCTTATCCATGTTATGAAGGAGAAAATAATAGACAGTGAAAAAAGGAATGCATACAATAACCAAGGATAATTAATAATTACTTCGGACTCCCACGGCCAAAGAAATTTTTCCATTTTCAAATTTCAACCCCTATTCATCCCATTAACTGCTTTTCTCTAGTTTAATGTTCGATATTTTCCTGCGAATGAGTACCATGATCAATAGCAGACCAGGAATGATCAGATAAATGATTAATCCAGGTTGCCCAAGGTATCTTGTCGAAAACCAATGTTCTGATGTGCTATTGGACATGGTTAATCCTAAAAAGAGGACAGCGGTCGCAATAGGAAAAACGAGTACCCTGCTGTTACGAAGATACAACAATTGCTGTATTCCCCGAATGGCTCCATACACTTGTATTGTCACTTTAAAAAAAGCGGTTCCCATAAAATACAAAATCCCCAATGCATCCAGGTTTTCAAGAAAATCCGCAACAGAGATGACCTTGACTAATCGGTATAAGGGGTACCTGCTCGTTGAAAAAGTGCCTTCGCCAAAGACAAGAACCGCCAGTGCATCGAAACTGGAAAGGAGAATTCCGTATACAATGGATGCGAAAAGAGTCGTTTTAACTATACGTTTTGAAGGTGCACATAATGTCCAGATCATCGCAAACTCAAGGGTCTCCCCAAATGATTGGTGGATACCGACCGGCCATACAGCCTTCCAAACGCGCCCCCATCCTTCTCCCAAAACCGGCTGCAATCGCTTGATATCGGTCATATCAGAGGCATATATTAAGATGATCTCAATCAAAAACAACACTAAAATGACAGGTAATATGATTTCTGCCAGTCGGGCTAGAACCTCAATTCCACTAAACAACGCATATGTGATGGCAATCATAAATATGCCAAGTATGACCCAATTAGGCGTACCAGGCAAAATGGTCGTTGGGATGAGATCCTTTATATCACCCAGTGTACGACCCGCGTTATATAAAAAATGAAGGCAATAAAACCAAGCAATGGGGGTTCCCAGCCAAAATCCAAATTGGGCAGGAAACCATTCGACCAGAGTCAGTCCCGGCTGAAGACGCATTAAGATCAGATACATTAAGATGAGACATGTCCCAATGACAGTAGATAGTAAGGTAGACAGCCAAGCATCTCTCCCGGCTGTAGATGCAAATCCAAATATCACCGAAGTACCAATCTGAAACAATAAGGTAAGCATAAATAATTGGCCGGTTGATACTCTCTCCATCGTTTCGCCACCTCCTATCCCATTTTTTGGGGCTGATAGGAAAGTATAACTTTCCTATCAGGCATAAGTGCACTAAGGAAAACCTTGTAAGCATAAGCATCGCAGTCGAAAAGGGGTGCTTTTCGACGAACTACGCCTCTGTCTTCGCCTTTAGGGCTCGCCAGTCCACGAGTTTTCTATATTATCCCAACAAGTATTAACATAAACAAAATTTAGTAATTTATTTAATAAATGGTTAAAATAAGAAAAATTTTTTAGAAAAAGGGGTGAAGAGATGAAGATGCTGCGATGGATAGGAAAGAAAATCTTAAAATCGAATCAAAATGATGATCATCGATTATTTTACCAGGCGGATGATTTACATTCGAACCAGCTTAAAGGTCATTTTCACGATGAAATAAAGCAGTTGAAAATGATTTTTGAACGATCTTCCGATATTGTGTTCCGTGAATTTCAGTTAGGTGGAATACAAAAAGGAGGGCTTATTTTTTTAGATGGCATGGTGGACAACCAGATGATTGATTCAGACGTGATGAAACCCTTATTGGATTTTGGGAAGAGGGTATCTCATTCCACCACCATACCTCTAAAAGAAATGGAGACTTTTCTCCGGGATCAAGTCATCTATGTTTCACAGGTGAGTATAGGACAGACGATGAAGGAAGTCGTGGATCATATTTTGAATGGGGGAACGGTTTTATTAGTGGAGGGAGTAAAACAAGCCCTATTTATTAGTGCCCAAGCATGGGAAATGAGATCGGTTGAAGAACCCTCGACGGAAGCGGTGATTCGAGGTCCTAGAGAAGGATTTACAGAGAACCTTAGAACCAACACCAGTTTGATTCGCAGGAGATTAAAAACCCCTCAGCTTAAAATGGAAGAGATGACGGTCGGACGGTTATCTAATACGAAAATCGCCATTACTTATCTAGAGGGAATTGCAGAGCAAGCTCTTGTCGCAGAGGTAAAGGAAAGGATAGGGAAAATTGACATAGATGCCATTTTAGAAAGTAATTATATCGAAGAACTCATTCAGGACAACCCCTATTCTGTTTTCCCCCAAGTGAACAATACCGAACGACCGGATAAAGTAGCGGCTTATTTATTGGAAGGGAAAATAGGGGTTCTGGTTGATAATACGCCATTTGCTCTCCTTGTACCTGTTTCTTTTTATGAAATGCTCCAATCGAGTGAGGATTACTATCAGCATTTTATGGTTGCTACGGTAATCCGATGGCTTCGCTTTTTTATGTTGGCAGGCGCCTTGCATTTGCCCTCTCTTTATATTGCGATAACCGCCTTTCATCAAGAAATGCTTCCAACTACTTTATTACTAAGTGTCTCTTCCGGGAGGGAAACCGTTCCCTTCCCAGCCTTTGTCGAAGCCTTAATTATGGAAATATCCTTTGAGGGCTTGCGGGAAGCTGGGGTTCGTCTGCCGCGGCCCGTTGGACAGGCCGTGAGTATTGTTGGAGCCCTTGTGATTGGGCAGGCGGCCGTGCAAGCCGGAATTGTATCTGCATCGATGGTCATTATTGTTTCGATTACCGGTATATCTTCCTTTATTTTTCCTGCCTTCAGTCAAGGGATTGCCATTCGTTTACTTCGATTTCCCATGATGATCTGTGCAGCGACATTGGGTTTGTATGGCATCTTAGTGGCAACTTTGATTCTTTTGACCCATATGGCACGGCTTCGCTCTTTCGGTGTCCCTTATTTGTCACCAGTGGCACCTTTGAATTTAACGAGTCTCAAAGATATTTATGTTCGTACACCATGGTGGGGAATGATTAATCGTTCCGATCAAACCGGGAAAAAGAATCAAGAACGGATGAATCATTTCATGCGTCCACGGCCGCCCCGTCGAAGGAACTAGAAGAGTCTTGGTTTGGAGGGAAACGCAATGAGAAAACGAGGAGTCCTGATCATCAACTGCATCTTAATAGTCTTATTGACTGGCTGTTGGAGCAGAATAGAGGTCAATGATCTTTCAATCGTAATGGCTACAGCCATCGATAAGATGAATAACGGGAAATTCCGTGTCTCGGTTCAGGTAGCGATCCCAAAGCAGCTTGGACCAGTTGGTGCCGGTGGTACTGGATCCGGAGATGGAACTACCGTTCTTATTTCAGAGACAGGAGAATCGGTGATGGACGCCATCCAGAGACTTCAAGTAAAATTGCCTCGTCGTATTTTCTTTTCTCATAACCGGAATCTAATCATTGGGGAAAGGGCAGCGAGGGATGGTATTTTTCCGATTCTAGATTTCGTTTCGAGAGTAAGGGAAGCACGTATACGTAGTTTTATATTGTTTACAAAGGGAGAAGCAGCACCTCTTTTGAAACTGACTCCTTCTATCGAGCGATACACTTCAGAAACTATTAGGGAAGAGCAGAAACTGGGGGTGGGAGTTCGGATCAGAATTAAGGATTTTATCGATATGCTCACAACTGAAGGGATTTCTCCTCTTGGGGCTCAAGTCGCCATTATGCCTGAAGAAAACGGCGGGGAAAATTCCGAGCAGTCTCCCGCCATCGTTGGAACGGCAGTTTTTCTTGGAGATAAATTGGCAGGATGGATGAATGATCAGGATACAAAAGGGGTTCTATGGATTCGTAATGAGATAGAAAAAGCTAACATCACGGTGTCGGTACCAAAGGAAAAGGGAGGGGGAAAAATCAGTGTTCAGCTTATGAGAGGACAGTCAAAGGTGAAACCGATTCTTGAGCAGCGTAAGGTAAAGATGAACGTGAATATTAATGCGGAAGTTGAACTCTTTGAAAATGGCTCGAAATTAGATTTAGGCAACCCTAAAGAGTTGCACTATGTTCAAACATTGCTAGAAAAGGATGTAAAGAAAAAATGCCAATTAGCCCTCGATAAGGGGCAAAAACAGCTTCATTCCGATATATTTGGCTTTGGCAATGCTCTTTACCGCACCTATCCGAAAGTATGGAAAGAACAGTATAAAAAACAGTGGATGGAGGAATTCCCCGACCTCGAGGTGAGCATACATCCCCATGTTTCCATCGTCCGCACAGGGCTTACCGTCAAATCTCCAGAAATGAAAGATTAAAAATAAATTATAAAAGACTCCGTTTTTGGAACGGAGTCTTTATTTATGGTTACCGGTGCAAAGACAATAAGGAACAACATTTTTATCCGAATCCTTAATTTATTTTAATTATACGTATTCGTGTATTCATATCTTTAACAATTAAAAATAATATATATTGTGAGGACCATTGGCCCCTTAGTATGTATCACCTCACGTGTATATCCAACTCTTTCTGATGCACTGGGTCTGGAATTATGGAGCAGCGGCGGCAATGCCATTGTCAAGTCAATGAAGGTATGGGAAATGGGTTCCGCATATGGGAAATCAGTTCCTGGCTATTGGCCTGAACCTAATGGGGACGATGCTAGTGATCCTGATTATATCAAAAACGAAATGGTTCAATCCTACCCTTGATAGATATGATCAAATGAACTAGAATGATAGGTAAAATTCTAAATCGCAGGATTGTGACTGGTTATCAGGCAAGACCTAAAATGAGTTGAGGAAAGCATGTACCTTTGGGTATAAGTCCTTGCCATTTTAGGTCTTTTTATTTGCTTGTTACCTTTAAATCATCGTTATTAGAAAGGGAGTTTTTTAGATGAAAATGAAGAGGCTTATATGGATAGGGTTACTTGTTTTCGTATTATGCTTGATTACGATTACAGGGATTTTCATAGAAAAACAAGAGAAATCTAGAATCGAAACAACCAATACAACTCAACAGAATAATAGAACTTTAGACCTTGCACTTAGCGGCAATGATTCTCTCCATCAATGGGGCTTTGACGAAGGGGCTGGAAAAGTCACTCGTGATCGTGCTCAATCTAAGTTGTCTGCTATTCATTATGCATTAAAATCAAATCCTGAATGGAAAAACGGCATTAGCGGGAAAGCATTATTATTTGATGGATATTCAAATTGGCTGGAAATTGCTTCGGAAGAGGTTAATAAACCAGCTGAATCGTTTTCCGTTGAGGCATGGGTTGCACCCCGAGCCTATGAATGGGGAGACAATGGACAACCCTCGGTTATTATAAATCAACATGATAAAGAAAAAAAACAAGGATTTATTGTGGGAATGGGGCGGCATGGCTATATTACATTTCACCTTGCACTAAACGGTGAATGGCATGAAATTTGGTCACCGGAAGGAAAAATTTTACCGAAAGATAAGTGGTCTTATGTTGTTGCACAATTTGAAAAAGAAGCAAATAAAATTTCACTGTATTTAAACGGTGAACTCATACAAGAAAAAGAAGTGCCTAATAATAGTGAGTTTACACCAGCGGCTCATCTCCCGTTACTAGTTGGAAAACATAATCAGGCAGCTGCTGTGTCTGATGTATTCCAAGTTAACATGTTTAATGGATTAATGGACAATGTTTCTTTGTACAGTAAAGCATTTAGCTATGAAGCTATTAAACAGCAATATGAAGAGGTTATAAACAAATGGAACAATAAACTGCCGATACCAGATACTTCATTTGATCGAACCGTTTATAAAGGAGACCGCTATCGCCCTAATTATCATTTTACTGCTCCACAGCATTGGATGAATGAACCACATGCACCTATTTACTATAACGGAAAATATCATTTATTTTATCAGTTTAATCCAGCCGGTCCTTTTTGGCATCAGATTCACTGGGGACATGCTGTAAGTAACGACATGATTCATTGGGAAGATAGTCCCATTGCTTTAAGTCCAACAGAGGGAACAGCAGCCAGGGATGGCGTGTGGTCTGGAAGTGCAACATATGACGAAAATGGGGTACCCGTGTTATTTTACACAGCAGGACACGACGAAATGAAACCGAACCAAATGACTGGAATGGCGCGTCCAGCAGATTCAAAGGATATCAACTTAAAGCATTGGAACATGAATCCTAACCCTGTAACCATACAAGAGGAAAATATCGATACACCAATGGGAAAGGTGATGTTTGGACAATTTCGGGATCCATATGTATGGAGAGATGGAGAAAAGTGGTTTCAGCTTGTTGGGTCAGGAGTGGAAAAGTCTGGTGGAACAGCTTTACTCTATAGTTCCGAAGATCTTGAACAATGGAAGTATGAAAAACCACTTATGATTGGTGATAAAGTGAAATACCCACGTACAGGCGATGTATGGGAACTTCCATTTTTAGTACCGATTAAAAACAAGGAGACTGGTGAACAAAAATTTGTATTTATGATCAGTCCTTATTTTATGTCCCCTAGTCCAGATGCTGCCCGCTTTACGTTTTATTGGATTGGGACCTGGGACCCAGAACGGTTGGAGTTTATCCCTGAACACGAGGATCCTAAAATGTTTGATTATGGTGAACATTTTACAGGAGCACAAGGTTTTATAGATGGGAATGGCCGTACTATCGTAACAAGTATTTTACAAGACAGGCGTTCGGAAAGTGAAAAATATCACTCAGGGTGGGCGCATGGAGCTGGACTGCCGCTTGAAATCTATTTAAATCATAAACTAGATCTTGGTATTCGTCCGATTGAAGAGGTTCAGTCACTTCGAAGAGAAGAACTAATATCCGTTGAGAATGTTTCAATGGAGGAAGCAAATAAACAGCTTGAAAAAATCCAAAGTGACCAAATAGAAATCGAGTTAGAATTAGATGTTTCAAATCTGAAAGAGGCTGGTTTAAAACTATTAAAAGATACAAATAGTCAGGAAGAAACCATTATTTTTTATAATACTGAAAGGAAAACCATTCATATTGACCGCAGTCGTTCCAGCAAAAATCCCGATATTGAAAAGGGTATCCAAGGCGGTGAGCTGAACGTTGAAGACCATATTTTAAGGATAAGACTATTTATTGATAAATCCGTTGTTGAAGCATATGTGAATAATGAAAAAAGTATTTCTTCCCGAGTATTTCCAACACTGGATCAAGCAAAAGGACTCGAAGTATATGGGATTGATGGGGAGCCGTTTGTACGCTTGATGAGAGTATGGAGTTTAGGTATACCCATTAAAGGAGAGGAAGATTAACCTATTGGTTTAACTCTCATAAATTTGTTTTTGTGAAAATTTAACTATAAATTCTTTTTTTGTATTAAGAGTATTTTGTCCTATTGATATAAACTGTCGAACAGCATATACTCTTCCCTATAAACAAAATTATGTGGGATTGTGACTGGATAGCAGGCAAGACCTAAAGTGTGTTAAGGGCGAAGTGTACCTTTTGGTAGATATCCCCTTAAACATTTTAGGTCTTTTTTTGTTGCTTGGAAAAGGAATTTAACTAGTTTGAAAAGTTTGAAAATTCTAAACAGACACCATGTCCCCGCAGAAAATGGAGGATTTAAGGAAATGGAAATGAAAACTCGTAACAAATCAAAATTGAAAAAGCTAGTTTTGACCGCACTTGTTGCTGCCAATTGCCTAGCCGCAACACCAGCATTTGCAGAGGATATCAGTTCAGATTACACATCAATCTGGTCACGTCAGCA
This sequence comes from Neobacillus sp. NPDC093182, assembly GCF_044754045.1. NCBI lineage: Bacteria > Bacillati > Bacillota > Bacilli > Caryophanales > Bacillaceae > Neobacillus > Neobacillus sp. NPDC093182. Next base: position 346,539 of record NZ_JBIVOI010000002.1, on the reverse strand, counting down.
AGCTGAAAAAGTAACGCTGACAGACAAAACAACAGCGCCAAAAATTGATCTTGAATTTGATCTTGTAGCACCTGATCAATGGGTATGGGATACTTGGCCGCTTCAGAATAGAGACGGTTCACTGGCGACTGTTAATGGCTACCGAGTTGCTTTTGCATTGGTAGCACCGCGTTCTCTAGGTTGGGGTGAACGCCATACGGAAGCAAGAATTGGAATGTTCTACTCTAAAAACGGTAAAGATTGGACTTACGCAGGGATCCCTTATGACTATGATAAAGCCTTAGGTTATATGCAATGGGCTGGTACATCTATGATAGATGAGAATGGTAAAGTGCATTTATTCTATACAGCAACTGGTGATAGAGATAATTGGGATTACAATGGCTGGGATAAAAGAGCCGTACAGCGTCTTGCTAAAACTACCTTTGACATCAGTGCTGATAAAAACGGTGTCCATCTGACGAATGAAGGGAAACATCAAATCATTCTTGAAGCAGACGGCAAACATTATGAAACAATCGAACAAGCAAATAGTCCTATCATTACGGCTTTCCGTGATCCATTCTTCTTACAGGATCCGAACACAGGAAAAGAGTATATTATCTTCGAAGGACAAGCTGGAAGCAACAGAGATTTTATCAAACCTGAAAATATCGGTGATGAAGAATACCGCAAAACCCATTCAGTTCCTGAAGGAGCCGAATTGTATAACGGTAATATCGGAATCGCAGAAGTACTTGATGAGGATGTAACCAAATTGAAGCTTCTGCCTCCATTGCTTGAGTCCGTTGGAACAAATCACCAGCTTGAACGTCCACATGTTGTAGTAAATGGAGATAATTATTATCTATTTACCATCAGCCATACATTTACTTATGCACCAGGCTTAACGGGTCCTGATGGTGTCTATGGTTTTGTTGGTAAAGGGTTGTTCGGCGATTATAAACCAATGAACGAAAGTGGTCTTGTGATTGCGAATCCGAAGGTAAACCCTTATCAAGCCTATTCTTGGATGGTCCTTCCAGACCAACAGGTTATCAGCTTTATTAACGAGCCGAAGGATGAGAACGGTAATGTGAAATTTGGAGGTACCTTCGCACCAACTTTAAAAGTGAAACTGGATGGAGCTACATCTGAAATTACACATGAAGGTAAACATGGTGAAATTAAACCATTTGGGGCAAATCGTTAAATTAAATAGGAGGAGGAGAAACCAGGATGATTCTCAATAATAAGAAAGCCGTATCTGCAATCGTTTTAGCAGCGTGTGTTGTTGCCTCGACTTTTTCTGGACTAACCGTAAAAGCAGAAAACACAGAGCAAACGACAAATTGGACACGAGAACAGGTGTCAAAAATTGAACTTAATCAAGACAATACCTTACCTTATACAGATATAAGTAAGCTGGAGAAATTAGCACCAGGTTATCATATTTGGGACACATGGCCGTTGACTGATCGCGATGGAAATATCGCTAACGTGAAAGGCTGGAAAGTGATGTTTGCACTATCCGCTCCAAATGATGTGCTGCCGGGTAAAGTACATGATATCGCAACAATCCGCTATTTTTACTCAAAAAACGGTAAAGATTGGACTCTTGGCGGGACACTTTTCCCAGAAGGAGCTTCATTAGGTTCTCGTGAATGGGCTGGATCTGCCATGATGGATAATGGAAAAATTCACGCATTCTATACGGCAACTGGGCATAGAGGTGAGGAGCGCTTGACATTTGAGCAGCGCCTTGCCGCGGCGACAGGTGATATTATTGCAGATCATAATGGAGTTCATTTTGAAAATTGGGGCAAACACAAGATCATTTTAGAGCCGGACGGTAAATATTATCAGACGAAAGAACAGGCTCAGAAGGGTGAAGGCGGCGGTTATGCTTTCCGTGATCCGATGTGGTTTAAAGACCCAAAAACGAATAAGGAATATATTTTATTTGAAGGAAATTCAGGGGGTACTGTAGGCGAGCGCACATTTAAACAAGAATATGCAGGAAGTTCCGAGTATGCCGGCAATCACCCTGTACCTGCTGGAGCCGTTCATACAAATGCAAACATTGGTATTGCAGAGGTAGTTGATGGTGATCCTTCCAATCTTAAAATGCTGCCTCCACTTTTGGAAGCAAATTATGTAAATGAAGAATTGGAACGCCCGCATATTGTTGTAAAGGATAAAAAATATTATCTATTTACTGACAGCCATATCAATAAATATGCTGAAGGGCTGCAAGGACCTGAAGGGTTGTATGGATTTGTTTCTGATACATTGATCGGTGGTTATGAGCCGCTGAATGAAAGTGGGTTGGTTTTGGCCAATCCTCCTGAAAATCCATACCAAGCGTATTCATGGCTTGTCCTTCCGAATTTAAATGTGGTCGGGTTTGCTCATTTTGGAGATTTAGGCGGTATGTCAATTGGTGATGTTGGCAACCAATCACCAGAATTCCAATTTAGCCATTTTGGAGGCACGTTGGCTCCAACGATCCAGCTGTCAATCAAAGGTGACACGACAAAAATAGCAAAAGAGTTAAGCTCTGGCTGGATTAAACAATAAGGAAATGATTTTAGAATAATGAGAAAGGTCAGTCGATGTTTAAAATATTGGCTGATCTTTCTATAAATATCGTTAAGACAAGGAAGGTATTTAGGGGATGAAAGGGAACAAAATCAAAAAGAGCAAATCTATTATAGCAGCTATTATACTTTTTACTATTTTTATACTAAGTGTCAGCTCAAGCGCTTCTGCTCAAGAACATGCAGATCCATTCAACTGGTCACGAGAGAATGTTAGTAATCTTACAATAAATGAACAAAATACAGCACCGGAAATTAATAAAGACGAGCTTGTTGAGATTTCTTCAGACTCTTATATTTGGGATACATGGCATTTACAGGATTTAAATGGTCATCCAGCTGTTGTTAACGGCTATAAAATTATTTTCGCCTTATCCGTTCCAAAAGATGTACTTCCTGGAAAACGCCATGATACAGCAGAAATACACTATTTCTACTCGAAGGATGGAAAAAGCTGGGTGCCGGGCGGCCCAGTTTTTAAAGATGGAGAAGCATTGGGCTCCAGACAATGGGCTGGTTCTTCTATCGTTAATCGAAATGGGAAGCTGCAAATTTTTTACACGGCTGCAGGACAAAACAATGAAACTCAACTGAGCTATGATCAGCGGATTGCCTCTGCAACTGCAGATATTCGGACAACAAATAACAATGTGACATTTACAAATTGGTCAGAACATGAAATTATTCTGGAACCAGATGGTGAATACTATCAATCAAAGGAACAAACAGGACACGAGGAATCTTCTTATGCGTTCCGCGACCCGTATTTTTTCCAGGATCCGAAGACTGGGGAAGAATATCTTTTATTTGAAGCAAACTCTGCAGGAAAGCTTGAAGACCGTCCATATAAACATGAATATATTGGTTCAGAAGAATTTCGCCGGAACCATGTCAGCCCTGAAAGTTCAAAAGCTTTTAATGGCAGCATCGGTATCGCAAAAGCATCTGATGAAGGTTTGGCTAAATTTGAATTGCTGCCGCCTTTACTAGAAGCAAATTATGTTAATGACGAACTTGAACGGCCAAGTGTAATCGTAAAAGGAAACAACTATTATCTTTTTACAAAAACTCATGCTGAGAAATTCGCATCTGGCCTTCATGCGCCGGAAGGATTATATGGATTTACTTCAGACTCACTCTTTGGAGGCTATAGACCGTTGAATAAAAGTGGACTAGTCATTGCTAATCCAACGGAAAATCCGTATCAAGCGTATTCTTGGATGGTTATGCCGAATGGCACTGTCATTAGTTTTGTAAATTATGTTAATGTTGACGGTAAAGATATTTATGAAATTGGCGAACAATCACCAGAGTATCAAAGGGAACATTTTGGCGGAATGCTGGCGCCTTCCTTAAAAATATCGATAACACGTGATGAAACAAAGATTGTTCATGAGAAGAAGCAAGGGGTTTTTAAATAATCGATTAGGATACGGGAGAGGCGTTCAGTTTATAACTGAGCGCCACTGTACATTGTTAAGGTATTTGTCATTATTTACCTAACAATCAAGGTACAACAATAAGCGAAACTGGATCAATCTCCTATTAGTTAATAAATTCAAGGTGGAAGATGAACATACAAGACAAACCGAAAGAACCTCAAGATATAGCTCAAGAATTATTACCGTTAATAGGCGGCAAAGAAAATATTAAAAAGATGACCCATTGTACGACCCGATTACGTTTTGAGCTTCAAGATGAGAGCAAGGTTAATAAAGCTGCAATCGATGAAATGAATGGTGTACATGGGACCTTTTCTCGAATGGGACTTTTCCAAATTATTTTGGCCCCTGGTGTTGTCAATAAGATATACAGGGCAATTCTTGAAACAAAGCCAGCCCCTGTTTCGAATACGTCCAATATTGAACTGTCAAAGGTAAAAAGGAATCCTTTTATTAAATTTGCTAGGACTTTGTCTAATATTTTTGTTCCTATTATTCCGGCTATTGTTGCAAGTGGTTTATTAATGGGACTTATAGGAATGATCAAGGTGTTTCAGTGGGCACCACCGGAAAGTTCCTTAATGAAAATGTTGGATATCTTTTCAAGCGCCGCCTTTATTATTTTGCCAATTTTGATTGGTTTTAGTGCTGCTAAGGAATTTGGAGGCAATCAATTCCTGGGTGCGGTGATAGGCGGAATTTTAACTCACCCTTCCCTGTTAAATCCTTCTGCGCTTGGGTATAGAGTACCGGAATATATCGAGGTTATAGGGAGTGATATTCCTTTAATAGGGTATCAGGGAACAGTAATACCGATATTAATTTCTGTCTTTATGATGAGCAAGCTCGAATTGCGCTTAAGGAAAATGGTACCAAGTTCATTAGATTTGTTCCTTATTCCGTTTTTAGTCATTATATTTATTGGTTTTATCTCCCTTTTAATTATAGGGCCGATCTCATTATTTATCGGTGACATGATGACAAATACATTTGAGCTTTTCTATAAAGCTGGAGTAATAGCCGGGTTTTTATTTGGCGGCTTATATTCTCTTATTGTGATAACTGGGTTACATCATACTTTACATGCAGTCGAAATGGAATTACTCGCAAATCCAGAGATAGGTGAGAATTTTTTATTACCGATTTGGTCAATGGCCAATATTGCTCAAGGTGGAGCGGGTTTAGCGGTATTTTTTAAAACAAGGGACGAGCGAATCAAAAAAATTGCGATCCCTTCCGCTTTTTCAGCATTTTTAGGTATTATTGAACCAGTTATTTTTGGGATTAATATAAAACTTGTTAAACCATTTATAGGTGCAGCAATAGGTGGTGCTTTTGGAGGAGCTTATGTGGTTCTTACACATGTTGTGGCAAACTCCTTTGGCTTAACAGGAATTCCAATGATCGCTATTGTGGCTCCATTAGGGATTTCAAATTTAATCCATTACCTTATTGGTCTTGGTATCTCTGTCATTACCGCGTTCATAGCTACTTTTATTCTTTGGAAGAAAGAAGAAAACGAATAAGGTAGTGCAAGATTAAAATCACAGCTAATGTGAGTGCAAAAGAGGAAGGTGATAGATATGAGAATTAAAAAAATCTTAAATAATAGTGCGGTTGTAGTGAAAGATGCAGACGGAGAAAAGATTGTGATGGGAGAAGGAATAGGATTCCAGAAAAGAAAGAATGATCCGGTGAATCAAGATAAAATTGATAAAGTTTTTGTCGTGAAGGATCCAAATGAGCATAAAAAATTTGAAGAAATATTACAATTTTTACCAGAAAAACATATTCAGGCAGCAGAAGAGATCATCACTTATGCAGAAAAGGAATTGTGCGTCACAATAACCGAGCATACTCATGTTGCTTTTTGTGATCACCTATCTTTTGCAATTGAACGATTAACAAACGGTATTTCCATTAAAAATGTGCTGCTTGATCAAATTAAAATTCTTTATGTAAAAGAGTTTCAAATAGGACTTTGGGCAAAGGAGTTAATAAAAAAGAAATTAGGAGTAGAAATTCCTGAAGATGAAGTAGGAAATATTGCGATGCATATGCATACTGCGAGGATGAATGCAGGCGATATGCAGGAAACGATTGATATTACAACGACTATTCAAGAAATTACGAGAATCATTGAAAGTTGTTTAAATATAAATATTGTCGAAGATACCATGTCATATGAACGATTAATTACCCATTTACGTTTTTCACTTAAAAGTTTATTATCAAACGAGACGAACCATGACTATGATCCAAAAATGGCTTCGATGATCAAGGAAAATTTTAAAGATGCATTTTCCTGTGCACAAGAAGTTGGTCAATTTGTTGAAGGGAAATATCATATAAAATACCCAGATGCAGAATTAATGTATATTTCCATGCATATTCAAAGATTTTATAATCGAGCTAATATGCAGGAAAACAAACATGAAGGCTGATGTTCATAAGGTAACATTCAAGGCTTTCCGACTTATTCGGAAGGCTTTTTATGTTTTGACTTAATTTTAGGACCTTACACTCGTTTTTTACAAAAGGTCGACAAAAGATATTAAATCCAGTCTAAAACTACACAATATTTGGTGACTTAATTCATTTTTATTTAATAAGCTTGTAAGGAAGTGGTAGTACTTATTAATTAAACTTAAACGATTGCCAGTTTGGAGATGATGTTCTAATATTTGAAGATTTGGCTCAACATATTTTTTGCCGACTTTATTGTCATTTTGTATTTCATGGACGGCTATCGTAACCAAAAGGTGTTAGATTCATCATAAGGGCAAATCAAATTGGTCACATGAAGGGTTCATGGAACCAAAACTTAGATAAGATAGCGGAAATGAAGATCTTTATTCCTGTCGTCTGTACGTCCCAGGAGCTACGCCGTATTTCTTTTTAAAGACCCTGTGAAAATAAGGATAGGTACCAAAGCCGCAAGTTTCCGCAATCAGCTCAAGTGTCATGTTCGTATATTTCATCCGCTCTATGGCTGCGGACAAGCGAATTTCCTGTGCGTATTCCATCATTGTTTTCCCGGTGCTGCTTTTAAATAAATGAACGGACCTTGAGACGCTGAGTCCAGCGTGCCGCGCAACATCCTCGACTTTAAATTCGGTTGTAGCATGTTCTTCTATATAACGCATCATCCGTGTTACTGTATAGGGGCGATTGAAAGAGGGAACCGTTTCGCTGATTGTCCGTTCTAGAGTTAAACAGAGAGCTCGCAGCAAATAGCTTGTGAGCTCTTCGTTTTGGCTGGAGGCTGGACGGCGTTTTTCAATCATGATATGGCGCCATAGAACCAGCAGCTTATCGTCCAAATTGATTCTGGCGACATCCGGCTTTTCGGAACGGTTCCACCATTCGTCCACCCATGCACCTTCGCATACTAAGTGATAGTCGCCGCTGTTTTGGCCCGCATGTACTAGTAGTTCATAGTGATCCCCTGGTTTTATGAGCAGGAGGTCCCCTTTCTCGAGCTCCATTTTTCTACCCTTCACTACTACTTCACAAAGTCCTTCTGTCTGCAGGCGGAAAAGATAAGAGGGGTATCCAGATTTATACTGCGAATGATATCCGTTTGTGTGATACGAATAGCCGCAAAAAAATATGTTCGTTGTCATAAACATTCCTCTTTTTTTATAAAATAGCAAAATAGTACATGTTTCAATTATATCATCTATATTTATTTGCAGATACACGCTTTAAGATGTAATCAAATAAGTAATGTTTTAAGAAATGGGGGTTAAGGATGAAAAAAATTCCAATAGCTGTACAAATGTTTACATTGCGGGAAGAAAGTGCCCAAGACTTTTCTGGAACGTTAAAAAAAGTAGCTGAGCTTTGCTTTGATGGGGTTGAATTGGCCGGGTATGGCGGAATGACTGCAAAAGAAGTAAGAGTACTATTGGATGAGTTTGGTCTGCGAGCGGCATCCAGTCATGTGCCGCTGGAAGAATTGGAAAATAATCTGTATCAAGTTATTGAAGATCAGAAAATATTAGGATGTAACTATGTGGTCTGCCCGTACTTACTTCCAGATCGTCGCAGCATAGAGGATTACAAAGCACTTATTGCATTTTTAGATCAAGCTGGTGAAACGTGCCGCAGTGAAGGCATTTCCCTTTGTTACCATAACCATGATTTTGAACTGGAGCGTTTGTCCAATGGCCAAACGATACTCGAAGCCATTTTCGATAAAACACACTCTATCAATGTAAAGGCAGAGCTGGATGTTTATTGGCTGACAAAGGCGGGTGAAAATCCTGTTGAGTGGATAAATCGATACAAAAATCGAACACCGCTTGTTCATTTGAAAGACATGACGACAGATGATGAACAATTTTTTGCTGAGCTTGGAACAGGCGGGGTAGATATTGAAGCCGTGCTGCATACAGGAAGGGACAACGGAGTCGAGTGGTGGGTGGTCGAGCAGGATGTTTGCCGCCGTTCACCCTTTGAAAGCATAGAAATCAGCATAAATTATTTAAAATCAATGAAGATTAATTAAGTTATCGAGTTCAATATTTTACACCCTATATGTCAATGTAAGCCGTTTCATTAATTGTCTTATCATTTAAAATAATAGATAAAGTAAACTGATATGGAGTTGGTTATTATGGTTAAAGTAACTGTATGGAATGAAAACCGTCATGAACAAAAAAATCCAGTAGTAAGAGATATATACCCTAACGGGATTCACGGTACAATAGCAGAATTTTTAAAGGAAAACGGTCATGAAGTAAAGACAGCTACTCTAGACGAACATGAGCATGGCTTAACGGATGAAGTTCTAGCCAATACAGATGTATTAGTTTGGTGGGGGCATTTAGCACATGGTGAAGTAAAGGATGAAATTGTACAAAAGGTTCAACAGCGTGTCCTCGATGGCATGGGACTGATTGTTCTTCACTCCGGGCATTTCTCAAAAATCTTTAAAACCTTAATGGGAACAAGCTGTGATTTAAAATGGCGGGAAGCAGACGAGAAAGAGCGGCTTTGGGTCGTAAGCCCAAGCCACCCGATTGTAGAGGGTATCTCCGAGTATATTGAATTAGAAAAAGAAGAAATGTATGGGGAGCATTTTGATATCCCGCAGCCAGATGAACTGATCTTTACAAGCTGGTTTGAAGGAGGAGAAGTGTTTCGCAGCGGGTGTACATACAAACGCGGGAACGGGAAAGTATTCTACTTCCGTCCAGGTCATGAAACATATCCTACTTACCACAACAAAGACATTCAACGTGTCATTAGCAATGCAGTAAAATGGGCAGAGCCGGTAAAGCGCGAACGTCCAGTCTATGGGAATGCGAAACCACTTGAAGTAATTGGAGGGAAGTAAACATGGAAAAATTAAGAGTAGCTGTAATTGGCTGTGGCAGCATTGCCCAGCACCGTCATTTACCTGAATATAAATCAAATAAAAATGTTGAGATTATCGCGGTTTGTGATATCAATGAAGAACGTGCGTCAGCCGTAGCGGAAAAATATAATGTAAAAGATTATACGAACTATGAAGAGTTATTAAGCAGCGGTTCAGTGGATGCAGTCAGCGTTTGTACTCCCAACTATCTACATGCGCCAATTTCGATCGCGGCCTTAAAAGCTGGAATTCACGTATTATGTGAAAAACCAATGGCAACATCCAAGGATGAAGCTGAAGCGATGATTGCTGCGGCAAAAGAAAGCGGCAAGAAGTTAATGATTGGCCATAATCAGCGTTTTGTTCCTTCTCACGAAAAAGCCCGCACGTTAATCCAAAGTGGTGAAATCGGAAAGATTTATAGTTTCCGGACGGCATTCGGCCATGGGGGGCCAGAAGGCTGGAGTGTAGAAGGGAAAGAGGGCTGGTTTTTCCAAAAGGAAAAAGCATTTGTTGGGGCAATGGGTGATTTAGGCGTTCATAAGGCTGACTTACTTCGCTATATTTTGGGTGAAGAAATTATAGAAGTGGGTTCTTTTGTTGAAACAAGTGCAAAAGATTTTGCTGACGTTGATGATAATGCGGTATGTGTACTTAAAACCGAAAGTGGTATTATCGGTACCCTTGCGGCCAGCTGGGCTTACGTAAGCAAGGAAGATAACTCTACTATTATTTATGGAGAAAAAGCAATTCTTCGTCTTGAAGACGACCCAGTTAATTCATTAGTGGTTCAATACGCTAACGGAGATGTAGTGAATTACCAACTTGGAAAAATACAGTCAAACGATGAGGGCGGACAAAATAATTCACGTGTGATTCAGAAATTTGTGGAATCTATTCTTCATGACCAGGAACCACCGGTACCAGGAGAAGAAGGGAAGAAATCACTAGAAGTCATTTTGGCAGCACTTGAGTCTAATCAAACAAAACAAATTGTAAGAGTGAGCGAACAGTGAAAAAACTACGTATCGGAATTATCGGGGTTGGGGGTATTGCGCAAGGCCGTCATATCCCCGCTTTTCTACAGTTGAATGACATTTGTGAAATTACGGCACTTAGTGATGTTAACATAGACCGAGCAAGGGAAACTGCTGAAAAATATAACATTCCTCATGTTTTTGAAGATTATCATGAGCTTTTTCTGGAGGTTGATGCGGTTTGTATTTGCACTCCAAATAAATTTCACGCAGAAATCACAATTGCTGCTTTTGAGGCAGGAGTACATGTATTATGTGAGAAACCGATGGCGTTAACTGCGGAGGAATGCGAACTAATGGTCGCGGCTTCTAAGAAAGCAGATAAAGTTCTCGCGATTGCCTATCATTACCGTTTTATGAAGGAAGCACAAGCTGCCAAAAAAGCAATGCAGGAAGTAGGTAAGCCACTTGTGGTACGGGTTCAGGCATTACGACGCCGTAAAGTTCCTGGATGGGGGGTTTTTACAAACAAAGACCTGCAAGGCGGCGGCAGTTTGATTGATTACGGATGTCATCTGCTAGACTTAGCGCTTTGGCTGATCGGAAATCCAAAACATCGAACGGTGACAGGGACCGCCTATAACACGTTAAGTAAAATTCCTAACCAAGTGAATCAATGGGGTTCGTTTAACCATGAAACCTTTAATGTCGATGATCATGTAACAGCCTATATTCAATTTGAAAGCGGCGCGTCGATGTTGTTTGAAACATCATGGGCCGCCAATATAAAGGATGACGCCGAGCACCTTAGCATTTCCGGAGTTGACGGAGGCTTAAGTGTTTTTCCATTTGAACTTTATACCGCAAAGAATGGAATGCTATTAAATAGTCAAGCTGCTTGGATTCCGGGTGAGGAAGAACCAGGTCTCTCTCAGGCTAGGAATTTTATTCATACTTGTCTAGGCAGGGAAGAGTTAGTAGTCAAGCCAGAAGAGGCACTTCAGGTTTCACAAATTATTGATCGAATATATGAGAGTGGGGGAAATCATTTATGAAACTAGGGGTTTTTACCGTCCTATTTGCGGAAAAGTCTTTTGAGGAAATGCTCGATACAGTTAAAAAAGCTGGCCTTCATGCAGTTGAAATCGGCACAGGCTGTTACCCAGGGAACAGTCATTGTGACTTAGACGGTTTATTAGAGAGTGAAAAAGCCCGAAAGCAATTCATTCAAAAAGTCGAGGAACGTAATCTAATCATAAGTGCATTTAGCTGTCATGGAAATCCGATTTCTCCTGAAGAAGCATTTGCGAAAAACTCTCACGAAACTCTTTTAAAAACCATTAAGCTTGCTTCACTTCTTGGCGTACCGGTTGTTAACTGTTTTTCTGGTACCGCAGGTGACCATGAGGGAGCTAAATATCCTAATTGGCCGGTCACACCATGGCCGAATGAATATGGTGATGTGCTGAAATGGCAATGGGAAGAAAAATTAATCCCATACTGGAAAGAAGTCGGGCAGTATGCGAAGGAGCACAATGTGAAAATTGGGCTGGAGCTTCATGGAGGCTTTTTAGTCCACACACCTTACACACTTTTAAAACTTCGTGAGCAAACGTGTGATGCGATTGGTGCCAACTTAGACCCAAGCCATTTATGGTGGCAGGGAATTGACCCAGTGGCTGCAATCAAAATTTTGGCTAAAGAAAACGCGATTCACCATTTCCATGCAAAAGACACATACATTGACCAAGAAAATGTGAATATGTATGGATTAACGGATATGCAGCCCTACGGGGAAGTAAGAACCCGGGCTTGGACATTCCGGTCAGTTGGGTGCGGACATAGTTTAAAAGATTGGTCTGACATGATGAGTGCACTTCGTACGTATGGATACGATTATGTTGTCAGTATTGAACATGAGGACCCAATTATGTCGATAGAAGAAGGGTTCACACGTGCAGTATCCAACTTGAAATCTATCTTGATTGAAGAGCCTGTTTCACAGATGTGGTGGGTGTAAAATCAAGGAATGAGGTGCTTAAATGAATAAAAAATGGTGGAAAGAAAGTGTGGCCTATCAGGTATACCCCCGAAGTTTCATGGATAGTGATGGCGACGGGATTGGCGATTTAAAAGGAGTTACTTCCAAATTGGACTACCTGAAAGAATTAGGAATTGATGTCATTTGGCTGTCTCCCATGTACAAATCTCCTAATGATGATAACGGTTACGATATTTCCGATTATCAGGATATTATGGATGAATTTGGAACTATGGAGGATTTTGATGAGCTGCTTGAAGGAGTTCATCGCCGTGGAATGAAGTTGATTCTTGATTTGGTCATCAATCACACAAGTGATGAGCATCCTTGGTTTATTGAGTCCCGCTCTTCAAAAAACAATCCAAAACGGGATTGGTACATTTGGAGTGAGGGCAAGGATGGAAAAGAACCGAATAACTGGGAATCAATATTCAGCGGGTCTGCATGGAAATATGATGAAGCCACTGATGAATATTTCATGCATATTTTTTCTGAGAGGCAGCCTGATTTAAATTGGGAAAATCCTGAGGTTCGGAATGCTTTATACGATATGGTGAACTGGTGGCTAAACAAGGGAATCGACGGTTTCCGTGTTGACGCAATTTCTCATATCAGAAAAGAACCAGGTTTTCCGGATATGCCAAATCCGGAAAATTTTGATTATGTGCCGTGTTTTCCTTACATGATGAATGTGGACGGAATTGATGAATGGTTAACGGAGTTATCTCAGAAAACCATTAAAAACTATGACATTATGACTGTAGGCGAAGCAAATGGTGTAGGACTAGATGATGCCGATAAATGGGTTGGCGAAGAAAACGGTTATTTCAACATGATTTTTCAGTTTGAGTTTTTAGGCCTTTGGGATAAAAATGCAGAGGGGAAAGTCAACATTACCGCGTTGAAAAAGAATTTAACCAAATGGCAAAAAGGATTAGAAGGTAAGGGCTGGAATGCGTTGTTTATCGAAAATCATGACCAGCCTCGCCGGGTTTCAAGCTGGGGGAATGACAAGAAGTATTGGAAAGAAAGCGCAAAAATGCTTGGTGCCATGTACTTCCTTATGAAAGGTACTCCGTTCATCTATCAGGGCCAGGAGATAGGGATGACCAACGTCCAATTTCCTTCAATTGAAGATTACAATGATGTTGGGATGGTGAATTTCTATAAGGTAGAAACAGCAAAGGGCCGCCCTCATGATGAAATAATGGATATTATCTGGAAACAGTGCCGTGACAACGCACGAACTCCAATGCAATGGAATGCCGGTAATATGGGCGGTTTTACAACAGCTGACCAAACATGGCTCGGTGTAAATCCAAATTACCGTGAGATTAATGTTGAAGCCCAATTAAACGACCCGGATTCTATTCTTTCCTTCTATAAAAAATTGGTCCAATTACGTAAAGAACATCACTTGTTTGTATATGGAACGTATGAATTACTATTAGCGAACCATCGGAAATTGTTTGTCTATACCCGTAAATTAGGAGGGAAAAAAGCTCTCGTCATCAATAATTTTAGTGATGAATCAACGAGGTTCCATGTTCCGAAGAGTGTCTCTTATTTAAAGTCAGAACTTGTCCTTCATAATTATGACTGTGCTGATAAAAAGCTGCGGAAAGAGTTCACTCTTAAGCCTTATGAAACAAGAGTATATATAGTAAAGTAAAAAACTTAAGGGGCATGAGCTCCTTAAGTTTTTTTTGTTGAAATAAGAAATAGGAAAATGGAAAAAGAATAAGATTGTTATAAAGCCTTGGATTTGCTATTTTAAAACTATAACAATATTAAAATGGGAGACAACCATGATTATAAAAGGAAATCTATATAGGTTTTTGTTAATCCTCATTTTTTGTTTATTGGTCTCTTTGGAGGCTGCTGATATTTTATTACCTAATTTCTTTCATTCTATAAAAATAACAGGCTACGTAACCATCTGCATATATATGGCAGCGATCTTCTTCCTGTTCCTTCTTACAAAAGAATTCGATGAAAAGGCAAAAGAACTTCAAAAAAATCAGCAAAAAATGAAAAATATTTTCGATACGCTAGATGTTGCTATATGGTCACATGATTTAAAGACCGACACTCTATTAATTACTCCTGGGATTGAAAAACTATATGGATATAAGCTGGAAAATTTCTACGAAAATACCTACCTTTGGAAGGAAGTTATTTATCCAGAAGATTTGTATGTTTTAGAAGAAAGGGAAAAGAAAATTGCTGTCGGTGAAAATGTGACCAGCCAATATCGAATTATCCGCCCTGATGGTGAAGTTCGCTGGATCCAGGATAGTGGGATACCGACCTTTGACCAAACAGGAGATTTTATTGACTTTAGCAGCGTGTTATTCGATATTACAGACCGTAAAGAAAGTGAAGGTCTTTATCAAAGTTTAGTGGAGATGTCACCTGATATTATTGCTGTCGTTTATAATGGGAAAATTGAATACATAAATGAAGCCGGCTGTAGATTAATTGGAGCTGAAAGTCAGGAGCAGGTGGTTGGACAATCTGCAAAGAATTTTGTGCCTTCACAAATCAGAGATTTAATTAAAAATAAAGTATTCTCCACTGATAAGGTGGAAAATGAGAGATATAATTTTGAATTCCAGGTTAGGCGCATTGATGGCGAAAGTATTGATGTGGAAATGGCGGCTAGGTCGATTCTTTACGAAGGCAGATTTGCCATTCAGGTAGTGGGCAGGGATATTACCCAAAGGAAGAAATCGGAGCAAACGATAAAATTCATGGCCTTTTATGATACATTAACTGGTTTGCCAAATCGCAATCAGTTTAGAAACCATCTTAATGAAGTTTTACACCAACAGCAGAATAAAATGCACGCAGTTATATTCTTAGATTTAGATCGCTTTAAAATCATTAATGATACTAAAGGTCATTCAGTTGGCGATATTATTCTTCAAAAAGTAGCAGGCAGATTAGAGAAAGCCGTTCAAAATGAAGGACTAGTCTCTCGCCAGGGCGGGGATGAATTTATTATCGTTCTAGAAGATGTTGATAAAGAAAATGCTTCACAGGTAGCTAAACGGATTCTAAATGAATTTTCACACCCAATTGATGTTAATAATGAAGAGTTTTATGTAACGCCAAGTATCGGAATCAGTATTTATCCAACAGATGGAATCGATGAAGAAACACTGATTAAAAATGCAGACACAGCTATGTACCAAGCAAAAGATCATGGGAAAAATAACTATCAATTTTACTCAATAATCTCGGGTGGAATTTCGACTTGGAAAATGAAGTTAGAGAATTGGTTAAGAAGAGCAATAGAGCAAAATCAAATGACGCTCCACTATCAACCGCAGTTTGATTTAGTTACAGGGAAAATTGTTGGTGTCGAAGCATTAATCCGTTGGAACCATCCTGAATATGGCTATATTGCACCGTCTGAATTTATTCCATTAGCTGAAGAAACTGGACTCATTGTTCCGCTGGGCAAATGGATATTACGAGAGGCATGTGAACGGAGAAAGGCGTGGAAGGATGCAGGATTTAGTGATTTTCCTATTGCTGTAAACGTTTCAGTAAGGCAATTTCAGGATGAACATTTCATTCCATTCATTTCGGACATGCTCGAGGAAATTGGACTAGAGGCAGATTATTTAGAACTTGAAATTACTGAAAGTCTAATGCAAAACCTTGAGAACTCCACCATCATTCTGAATCAATTAAAGAGTCTAGGCGTTCTGTTATCAGTAGATGATTTTGGGACAGGCTACTCCTCATTAAGTTATTTGAAACATCTTCCCATTGATAAAATTAAGATTGATAAATCCTTTGTCGATGATATTATCTATCATTCTAATCAAGGAATGATGGTGAAGACGATTATTGATATGGGTGTGAATTTAAAATTCACGGTCATCGCAGAAGGAATCGAAACAGAAGAACAGGTTAAGTTCTTAACACGAAATGCCTGTCAAATCGGACAAGGCTATTACTACAGCAAACCATTATCTGCTGAGAAACTTGAAAAATTTCTATTAGAAGATAAGGGGCATACTCAATGTTGAATGTAAGAAGAGCGATATTTTTACGGAAAAGAGACCTTCAGTTGAAGGTCTTTTAATTTCCCCATTTTAACTGTACGGTTAAGGTACAGCAGCTCACGTTACTGCTTGGTTCCGGTTGTGTTTTGAGATCAAAGGTCACACCGGTTGGGGTATATTTTGTCTCCACAGGCACTTTTAGACCAATCGTTTTCATTAACCTATCCACTTCGGTTTTGTTCCCCTGTTGAGCAGCTGACATTAACTTAACGTCAAAATCTGCATCGCCTAACCGGTCCAGCAGGATACTGCCCTGGTCCATTAATAACCGATAGGCTTTAATGGACTTCGTGAAAACATTTACATCCACCTGTGGATATTGCCTGGCTATTGGGTAGTAATGATAACCAGGATAGGGGGGCTGCTGTGGGTGCAGCGGGTAAGGATAATGGTAAAAATACATCATATTGCTCCTTCCATATTGAGTACACAAGGCATTATACGATATGAGATTTGGACTATTTTGGTTACATGAAAAAGACGCATGGATAGAAATCCATGCGTTCTCTTAGTATTAGAATAATTTGACGTCCCCGCTTGAAACGGTGACATTTATTTTAGTCTTCCCGGAACCATGCGTTCCTTGTATGCTTTTATTATCCGTTCCATTGCTGGCTAAAGGGAAGTCACTCGAAATATTTCCACTGCTGACTTTGCCATTTAGATTGAAATCTGCATTATCGGGCAAATCAAGCATTACATCTCCAGAGCTAAGGTCAATATCAATCGAATCATTAAGTTTATCCATTTGGACGGAGAGCCTGCCAGAGGAAACATCTGCTTGTATGGCACCAGTATAGTGTTCAATATCTAAATTACCAGAACTAAGGTCAAAGGTACCTTTTTTTGTCATCAAAGTGTCTATTTTAACATTGCCAGAGGAACCATCATGTGTAAATTCATCCACTTCTAAATGACCGAGATTTACATTCCCCGATCCAATATCCAAAGAAAGTTTGTTTAATTTCATTGATTCGCCCGAGAAATCCAAGCGGCCTGATCCAATTTGAATGTTCATATTACTGTTATAGTCTTCAGGAATATAGATTTTTAGCTGTCTTTTTTCTGAAGAAGTGAACCAATTAAACATTTTCCTTTTCGTTTCAACTACTAACCTATTGCCTGTTTCTTTAACGATTAGCGAGCCTTTGCCAGTTAACACCGCTTCTACATCATTTCGGTCTTCAGGAATAATAGTAGTCCGAACACTTCCCACATTTATCTCAATAGTGTCAATTGTCTTTGATAACGTAGCCCTGCCATCTTTACTTCCTCCAAAAGCAAAAGCATCAAACTGGAATGTCTGATTAAAAACAATATATAACCCCGTGATAATCAATAGGAGAATCACTATTCTCTTCATCTTAAATCCCTTCCCTTCTATAGCTTAATCATAAGGGATTTCTCAAAAACTACCAATGAACCTGAGATTTATTTATTTCTAAGGCTTGAGAAGTATTTAGGTACAAAAAAACATGTAAAAATCTATAAAAAATTACGAATACCGAAATATAAAAAATGTGATATTCTTTGTATGGAGGTGTTGGCATTGCAAAGAATTAGTCCAAAAGAACTTCTTGAAAGAATGCGAGGAGAAGAAAAAGTACTTCTTCTAGATGTTCGGGCAGAAGAAAAATATAATGATTACCATATTGAAGATTCACAGGTTTTGAGTCTTAACATCCCGAAAACGGTAATTTTCAATCTTGAAGAAGGGGATGAGCTAGCACAAATATCGAAGGAACAACGATTGGTTGTTACCTGCACGACTGGAAATTCCGCTACGAAATGTGCCGCTATTCTTGACGGTCTCGGCTATCAAGTCGAAGTCTTAGAAGGTGGTCTTACGGCTTGGAAGGAATATAGAAAATAAGCTTGGAGAGAAACAATATGCTGCAGAAGATAAATAAACAACTAGAAAAAATCATGCCTTTAATTACGCCCACTAGTGTAGTATTAGGAGTCTTACTTTCTGTGTATATAACAGACTTTTCATATTTAATCCCTTGGATATTTGCGTTTATGACATTTGCAGGAAGTTTGACCTCTAATTTCAAATCTTTATCAGATGTGGTCAAGCATCCGCTTCCAATACTTACAGCGATGGTGTTACTGCATATCCTGATGCCAATCTGGGCCTGGGGTGTGGGTCATATAACGTTTCAAGAGGATATTTTTACGATTACAGGAATCGTGTTAGGCATGGCCATTCCAACTGGAATTACTAGCTTCATTTGGGTTTCGATTTATAAAGGCAATATCCCATTGACCTTATCCATTATCCTTATCGATACCATTCTTTCCCCGCTAATTGTTCCTTATTGTCTGTCTTTCTTAATAGGTGAGAAAATTGAAATGGACTTTATGAGTATTATGCAAGGGTTAGTTGGAATGATTGTGCTGCCTTCACTTCTCGGAATGTGGTTAAATCAGAGTTCAAAAGGGAACTTTACGAAAAAGTTAAGTAGTACATTGGCGCCTTTCTCAAAAATCTGCCTTGGCATTGTTGTCATGCTAAATGGCGCAGTGATCGCTCCTTATTTAAAAAATATAAATCTAAAACTAATTAGTATCATAGTAGTGGTCTTTTTTATTGCATTAACGGGGTATCTATTTTCGTTTCTACTAGGTAAACTAATCAGAAGTAATCGAGATACAATCGTCTCTTTGACTTTTTCAGGTGGAATGAGAAATATAAGTGCCGGGGCTGTTATTGCTGTTACCTATTTTTCCCCGGCAGTTGCTGTACCGGTAGTTGTCGGTATGCTATTCCAGCAAATCCTCGCTTCTTTAACCGGTAGTTTTTTAGCCCGTTATTATGATAAGAAAACAATTTACTTAGAACAGAGTCATAGGATTTAACATTTTGACACTTCCTTAGTGAGAAGTGTCTTTTTGTATTTAAAATGGAGGTAACGGGAAAAGTAAATGAGAAAATTTTTATTGACATGAAACCAAATGGTTTTATATAATTCAGGAAGTGAAACCAAATGGTTTTATATTAACGTGTGAAAGTGGGAGAAATCAGTGGAAAATACATTACAAGATATTAAACAAACGGTTGTCATTAACGCACCAATACAAAAGGTATGGGAGCAGGTATCGTCTGCAGAAGGTATTTCTGCATGGTTTATGCCAAATGATTTCAAACCTGAAGTGGGAGCAGAGTTTCATTTACAATCCCCATTCGGTCCATCTCCATGTAAAGTGACGGAATTTAATCCTCCTCATTCCCTTTCGTTCATTTGGGATACAGAGGGATGGTTTTTATCGTTTAGTTTAAAGGATTTGGGGGATAAAACAGAGTTCACCCTTATTCATGGCGGTTGGCCTCAATCTGACGTAATTATTGGCAAGGCTAACCAAAAAGCTTCTGATATTAGAGATCATATGGCTCAGGGATGGGCTGGTATCGTTCAAAAACTTCGTACCCTTTTGGAGAGCTAAGTGTCATCCTCCGCACAAAAGCATGATGTATTTCAAGCGATTGCTGACCCCACTCGAAGAGAAGTACTAAGATTACTTGCGGAAAAAGAGCGCCCCATCTCAGAAATAACAGCCCACTTTCCAATGAGCAGGACAGCGATTGCTAAACACCTTCAAGTTCTTTCAGAAGCTGAATTAGTTCATGGACAAAAGGTAGGGAGAGAGAAGATTTACCGGCTTCAACCTGAGCCGCTGACAGAACTCAAGCAATGGCTTTCGTTCTACGAAAAATTCTGGGAGAATAAGCTTTCGATCCTTAAACATATTGTTGAAAGCTCTGAAGATCATAGGTTGCAGGTAATAAAATCAGAAGAAACCGACAAAAATTAATGTCGGTTTTTTTATGTGTAGTTTTATAGTGACTGAAGAGTATTTAGAGAAAGCATTTGGGTCAATGCAGGAGGCGTGGAGTGACTGAAGAGCATTTACTCTCCAGGTTCATCATTTTTATAAAGCTAATTTCAAGAATATTGTGATAAGATATTTGTAAACACGAATATAGGAGAGAGGGATATGTGGGCTTTTATTTTGGTCGTGCTGGTGCTTTTTCTAATCCCAGGCCCGGCGGTGTTATTGACTTTGACTCAAACCGTAAAAGGCGGATTAAAAGCTGGAATCATTACCGGTTTTGGCATTGCTGTTGGAGATCTAATTCATACGTTTGCGGCGGTTCTTGGACTCTCCGCCATTCTTATGACATCAGCATTAGCCTTTGAAGTGGTGAAGTATTTAGGTGCAGCCTATTTAATCTTTCTAGGAATAAAGGCATTGTTCGAAAAAACAAAAAAACAGGAACAGCCAAATACAAAAAAAGAGAAAACTGCTGTATCCTTCCGACAAGCATTATTAATTGAATTACTTAACCCAAAAACGGCGTTATTTTTCCTTGCGTTCCTTCCGCAATTTGTTAAAACAGATGGTCCCCCAGTTGTCTATCAATTACTACTACTAGGTCTAGTTTTTGTATTTATGAGTATTCTGTACACATCGTCATTAGCCTTTCTAGCAAGTTCATTAGGTAATAAGCTTTTCGCTAAAAATAGCAAGATTTCACGTTGGCAGGGAAAAGTCGTAGGAACTATTTATATTGGATTAGGTTTACAATTGGTCTTCCAAAGTCAAAAATAACAGAGATATTCATAGATAACCATTTAGATATTGTCACACCAAAAAATTTAGATAAAATTGAAGTGCTTTTTGTATCAGAGGATATAGTTTCAATTATGGAAAAGCAGTGATAACTTCAAAACCTTACCTATGTATGAATAAGAAAAAGGCCTAATCTTTTTAGAATGTTGAGGTAAAATTAGGCTTTTTTCATAATCCAAACATTATAAATTAAATTTTTTAATACTCACCTAAATCAATATGCAGCATATTTGCCTAAAATAGATTGTGCTTGTCTTGAGGCGTGTTATTTGCTAAACTCACTCTTCCATTAATAATAAAAGGTTATTTATAAACTCATCATAATTGTTGGATTTTAATAACAGGTAAACATTTTCTGGTTCTGATAATATTTTGATAAAACTGTCATAGATATCCCGAAAAATGCTTCGTTCGTCCTTATTTAGGGCAATTAGTGCGATAATTTGTACAGAGTTGTTTCCCCAATTAACAGGTTTGTCATTTAATACAATCGAAATAGCGGACTTTAATGCGTTCATTTGCATCGAGTGTGGCACTGCGACATTATTATTAAAGGATGTCGAGGACATTTTTTCCCTTTCAATGATGTCGTCAATGCCCCCTTCTTCGATAAATCCCAACTGAACCAATTTATCTCCAATAAACCTAATCATTTCAAATTCATCTTTTAAGTAAATGTTATGTTGAAACAAGTGAGGGTCGAAGAGGCTAATTAAATGATTTTTCAGCTTCAAACGACTGCGTTTTTTATTTATCTTTGTGATACTGTGCTGTATCTTCTGCATGTCCTCTTCTAAAAAAAATGGATTTAAATGGACAATTTCATGTTCTGTTATTTTGGCAATCTGGACCGTTGTGATAATCAAGTCTGAATCTATTTGCCCGAAATCACTATCAATCTTTGTAATCACTCTGCTGATCTCAATTTGTTCTCCAAAGGACTGCTCAAGTCTTTTTAACATCGGGATGTGCATGTTGTAATACTCCGGACATACAACGGTGCAGGTGATTTTATATTCAAGTGCTTTTTGTCGTTCTAGAAAGGCACCAATATGGAAGGCGATATAGGCGATTTCGTCTTCGTTGATTTGAATATTTTCTTTTTTTTGTATCTCATTTGAAATAAATACTGCCAGGTCATAAATGAGTGGGTAAGATGATTTTATCTGCTTGGTTAATGGGTTTTTTGACAAATAATTATGCCTTGCCCGGTTTATTAAATTTCGTATGTGCAAGGTGAATTTTATTAGAAATTCATCACCGTAAATATCTACGAGATAATAATCTTTCACTTTTTGAATGATTTCATTTACTAAGTCAATATACCGCTGCTCAATATATTCCCCAAGATTTTCGTTGTTTAGGTTGTCATAACGTAATATCGTTGCCTTACTAATTAAAAGAATCGTTAAGTAAGAAAGCTCTGCTCCTTCAAACGTAGCCCCAAATTCAGATTTTATTAATTTGGCGATATCCAATGCCGCCTTATATTCTTTTGTTTTGGACAATGCCTTTATGTTTTCTTCGGAAATGGTTCGCTGCTGGCTTACCCGTTCTGTTGCAATCACAATATGGAGTAGGATGTTCCCGATTGTGTACTCATTTATATAGAGATTATAGGATGCCAATACTTTGACCAGCTCTTCCTTGAAATCTTTTAAATCATAACCAAAAGCGGATTGAATATTTTCTAAATGCAAAAATTGGTCCCGCGTTTCTTCGTAAAAGATATGGCTCATCAGCTTTCGTTTATCTCGTTCATGTCCATTTAATATGATTAAGTCTCCATCACGTTTGAACGATAAATTAAATTTTTTCAACAGGCTTTTGGCCTTTTTTAAATCGCCTTCGATCGTGGATGTACTTACATAAATTTCTTCACTTAGGTCAAATATATCCATACCTTCAGAATGGGCAATCGATTGCTTTAATAGATAATAGAGCCGCTCAAGTGGCGTCAGTCCTATCGTTGTTTCTTTATCCTCTTTCTGCTGCATTTCATGGTAAACGGTTTCATTTATTTTATAACCCAGGTTGGAGGACATAATCAATACGGATGGAGAGGTGGTTTCATTTATTTCATTTACATATTTACGGATGCTCCGACTAGATACAGAGAATTGTTTAGCGAATATGTCTGTTTTTACCCAATCATTCTTATTTAACAAGAATTGAATAATCTCCCGCTCTCTCTCTTTTTTCATGCTACAAAAACCCCCAAAAGGTCTATTTATTGTTAGTTTTCCACTTATATATTGTAAAAAAACACATAATAAAATGATAGGTTGAAAAAGTTCCTACCCCCCGGAACTTTTTCAACTTGAGCTCAGATCTAAAAAAATAGGACAATGACCTCAGAAAGTTAATTCAAATTTTTCTTGGGAGGAATTTATGATGACAGAAAAGACAATTCTTTTAGTTTGCGGCGGTGGTGCTTCCAGCGGATTTATGGCCCAAAACATTCGAAAGGCTGCTAAAAAAAGAGATATTGACCTAAATGTAATTGCCAGAAGCGAGTCAGAGGTAGACGATTATCTGAATGAAATCGATGTCCTGCTCATTGGCCCACACTTGAAATATATGGAAGAGGATTTACAATCGAAGGTTAGACCTCATAATATTCCGGCTGCGGTGATCCCTCAAACGATTTATGGTCTTTTGGATGGAAACAATGGTCTGGACCTTATTTTAGACCTTCTTGGCGAAAAATAAAATAGAACGGAGGTTATCTGGGTGAACACGTTTATTAATTGGATGAATCAAAACTTTACGCCAAAAATGAATAAAATTACGAGAAATGTGTGGGTTTCATCGATCCAGGAAGCCCTTATGGCAACACTGCCGCTGATTCTTGTAGGATCGCTGATTACATTGATTTCAATTTTGAATAATTATTTTTCAAAAATGCCTAATTTTTCACCCATCACTACCTTTTCATTTGGTCTTATTAGTATATTTGTTGCACTATTAGTTCCTTATTTCATTATGGAAAAAAAGAAAAAGAATGATAGAAAAATAATCTCAGGATTAACAGGTGTTTCCTTATTTCTAATGCTGCTTGTCCCTAAGCTTACAGACGACGGCGGCATCACCTTCACGTTAGAACGTTTCGGTGGCAACGGCATGTTTGTGGCTTTGATTGTCGGTCTTTTGGTTGGAGCATTCATGTATATTTTTTCTAAGTTTTCTTTCTTTAAAGGATCAAGTTCGCTTCCGGATTTTATTATTATCTGGTTTGACACGATTATTCCGATCACCATTCTCCTGTTGTTCGGATGGTTGTTTACCTTCCAATTGAATGTTGATTTGTATGATTTAATCTTAAAAGCTTTTGAACCGGTTACCGTGATTGCCCAAAGTTTTACCGGATTTGTATTCATCAGTTTTCTGGGTATATTCTTTTATTCCTTTGGAATCAGTGCCTGGATTCTGTATCCGATTATTTTTCCGATTTGGTTGGAGGCGATTCAAGAGAATATCGATGGTGCAGCCCAAAATATCCATACAATGGAAACGCTCACAGCTTGGGTGTGGATTGGAGGTATGGGTTCCACACTGCCATTGGTACTGATGATGTTATTCTTGGCAAAGTCCAGTCAATTAAAAGCAATTGGAAAAGTAACCATTGTACCTTCTATTTTCAATATTAACGAACCTGTCATTTTCGGTGCTCCGGTGGCATTCAATCCAATTCTAATGGTGCCAATGTGGCTAAATGGACTCATTTTACCAGCTATCACTTATATTGTATTGAATCTAGGATTGGTCACAATCCCTGAAAGACTCTTCCAACTATGGTATATGCCAGTCGGGATTTCTTCCATCCTCATTAATTCCGATTTCCGAGGGTTGATTTTAGTAGCTGTAGTTGTGGTTGTATCATGGTTGATTTGGTTTCCGTTTTTCAAAGTTTATGACATGCAGCAGTTTAAAAAAGAACAGGAACAGTAGAAACGTAATTGGAGGCTTAGACAATGAACGATAACAGCTTGAATGATATCAATGAAGTATCGATGAAAATCATCCTAAATGCTGGTGATGCGAGACTAATCATTAAAGAAGCACTAGACTGTGTGGCAACTTGTGAGTTTGACGCGGCAAAGCAAAAGCTTGGTGAAGCGAAAAAGAAAATTAACGCAGCACACGCTGCCCAGACTGAAACGATTCAAGGTGAAGCTCGCGGAGAGAAAATTGCATTCTCCCTCTTGTTTGCCCATGCACAGGACACATTAATGACCATTATGAGCGAGTGGAATACAGCCAATCATATCGTTCGTTTATTTGAAGTGTTCGATGAACGATTAAGAAAGCTTGAAGGAAAATAATCATGAGTAAATGCCAGGTGGCTCGTACAATCTGGCATTTACCTTTTTAGGAGATTATCAGATTAATTTCTTTTCTTAGGGTGCCTTTGCTGCGAATCAATCTGAAGGCTGAAACCCTGTGCAAAAAATTTCGTTATGTGTATAGGAGAGGTTGAGACCATGAATAAACTAGAATTTCCAAAAGAGTTTTTATGGGGGGGCAGTATTGCCGCTCATCAATGTGAGGGTGCTTACCAGGCTGATGGAAAGGGCCTAGGCCATATGGACTTTGTAACAACGGGAAGCTATAACAAGGAGCGTAAAATCACGGAGATAATTGAGGAAGGAAATGTATATCCTTCACATGATGGAATTGACTTCTACAATCGCTATAAGAGTGATATTCAGTTGTTTAGGGAGATGGGGTTTAAAGCTCTCCGTATTTCCATTGACTGGTCCCGTATTTTTCCTCATGGGGATGATGAATTACCAAATGAAAAGGGACTGGCCTACTATCATCATGTCATCGATGAACTTCGAGCAAATCAGATTGAACCTATTATTACTCTATGTCATTTTGAGATGCCGATTGGCTTGGTCCGTAAATACCACTCCTGGCTAAGCAGGGATACTGTTGAGTTATATCTTCGTTTCTGTGAAAAAGTGATGAAGGAGTATAAAGGTAAGGTACGTTATTGGGTAACGTTCAATGAAATGAATCATTTAGAAATTCAGAGTGATTTTTCTAATACTTTTACTTATATGATTACTGGTTTACAGTATTCTGATTTACAAGATAGAGAGCTGCAACTTGCGACAATGGGATATCATATGACTTTAGCGAGTGTTAAAGCAGTTAAAGTCGCACATGAAATTGATCCCGATAATCAGGTTGGTTGTGTTTTTGGACTCACACCTTGTTATCCGAAGACTAGTAAACCTGCTGATGTATTGCAGGCCTTTAAGGATACAGAAAGAGATTTATACCAGGTTGATGCGATGTGCAATGGTGCGTTTCCTTTATATAAACTGAAGGAGTATCAGCGGAGAGGTATCACATTACCAATTAGTGAAAATGATCACCATGCTTTTAAGGAAGGAAAAATAGACTTTATTGGGTTAAATTATTATTCCAGTGACGTTAGTTCGGCTGAACGTGATGAAAACACTGAATCTTCTTTGTTTGGTGGAATTCCAAATGAGTACTTGGAGAAGTCATCCTGGGGTTGGTCCATTGATCCAACGGGTTTAAGGTATATGCTGAACTATTTGTTTCATAGATATGGCCTTCCGATTATGGTCACCGAAAATGGTTTAGGTGCTGTCGATAAAGTGGAAAGCGATGGCAGCATCCAAGATGATTATCGCATCGATTATCTGAAAAAACATCTAGAAGCATTAAAGGCTGCCGTTGAAGAAGATGGTGTCGATTGTTTTGGTTACTTAATGTGGGGCCCGATCGATCTGGTTAGTGCTACTACTGGCGAAATGAAAAAACGTTATGGGTTTATTTACGTAGACAAACAAGATGATGGCAGTGGAACATATGAGCGAAGTAAGAAAAAAAGTTTTTACTGGTATCAAAAAGTGATATCTACCAATGGAGAGGATTTAGATAGAAATTAAGATGTTAAAGGAGATCGATTGAAGAATGGTAGAAAAAATATATACAGTAACTGCAGAAACAGGAATTCACGCCCGTCCAGCAACAGTATTAGTACAATCAGCAAGTAAATATAATGCAGAAGTTAGCCTAGAGTATAGCGGTAAAAGAGTTAATCTAAAGTCTATTATGGGTGTTATGTCTTTAGGTATCCCTCAAGGGTCTTATATTAAAATTATTGCTTCTGGAGCAGATGAAGATCTAGCACTTGATGGAATTGAAGAAACATTATTAAGTGAGGGTCTAGGAGAATGATAGTTACTCATTAAAATTATCTGAGCGGACCCATAGATAATTTTTTACAATATTTATTAACATTATCTGAATCGTAAATGGTTGCTACGGCAACCATTTTTATTATAGTATTGACACGAATATTATTATATGGTTTAAAATTAAATTGAATTGAATTAGCACTCCTATAAGTGGGGTGCTAAAAAGCATGGAAAGGAGATATCTTTATGGCAAAAAAGCAGTTTAAGGCTGAATCTAAAAGGCTGTTAGAAATGATGATTAACTCTATTTATACACACCGCGAGGTATTTTTAAGAGAGTTAATTTCGAATGCCAGTGACGCGATTGATAAAATTTACTACAAAGCATTAACAGATGACGCGTTAAGCTTCGACAAGGATAGTTACTTTATCAAAGTAATCCCTGACAAGGAAAATAGAACCTTAAGAATTATTGATACTGGTATTGGTATGACGAAGGACGAGCTTGAGACAAATCTTGGGACAATTGCCAAGAGTGGATCTTTAGCCTTTAAAAAGGAAACCGAATTAAAAGATGGCTATGACATAATTGGTCAATTTGGTGTCGGCTTCTATGCTGCCTTTATGATTGCAGACGTTGTAACTGTTATCAGTAAAGCGCTAGGAAGCGATGAAGCTTACAAGTGGGAATCAAATGGAGCCGAAGGGTATACAATTGAGACCGCTGAAAAAGATTCTATTGGTACTGAGATTATTCTTAAAGTCAAAGAAAATACTGAAGATGAAAACTATGATGAGTTTTTAGAGGAGTACCGTCTAAAATCCATTATTAAAAAATACTCCGACTTTATCCGCTACCCAATCAAAATGGATGTTAAAGGCAAAAGACCGGTTGAGGGCAGCGATAATGAGTTTGAGGACTATGTTGAAGAACAGATTGTTAATAGCATGGTTCCTATTTGGAGAAAAAATAAAAGTGAACTAACAGACGAAGATTACGAGAATTTCTATGCAGAAAAACGTTACGGTTTTGATAAACCGCTTAAACATATCCATATCAGTGTCGATGGGACCATTCGCTATAATGCGATTTTATATATCCCTGAGAAAATCCCATTTGACTTTTATTCAAAAGAATTTGAAAAAGGCTTGGAGCTCTATTCTAATGGCGTATTAATTATGGACAAGTGTGCGGATCTGCTTCCAGACCATTTTAGCTTTGTAAAAGGTATGGTAGACTCTGAGGACCTATCACTTAACATTTCAAGAGAGATGCTGCAGCATGATCGCCAACTTAAGCTTATCTCTAAAAATATTAACAAGAAAATTAAGAGTGAATTGCAAAGCTTGTTAAAAAATGAAAGAGAAAAATATGAAGAGTTTTATAAGTCGTTTGGACGTCAGTTAAAATACGGCGTTTATAGTGAATTCGGAGCGAATAAAGAAGTATTACAAGACCTCATTATGTTCTACTCTTCTAAAGAGAAGAAGCTTGTTACATTAGATGAATATGTATCAAGAATGCCAGAAAATCAAAAATATATTTATTACGCGTCTGGAGAATCCATTGAACGAATCGATAAACTGCCGCAAGCAGAATTCGTTTCTGAAAAAGGGTATGAGATTCTGTACTTTACAGAGGATATCGATGAGTTTGCCATTAAAATGTTAATGATCTACAAGGAGAAAGAATTCAAATCAATTTCCAGCGGTGATTTAGGAATTGAAGGGGAAGAAAACAAGGACGATTCCGAATCAGAAGAGAAGGAATACAAAGAAATCTTTGACTATATGAAAAATATTTTAGAGGGTAAAGTCAAGGATGTCCGGGTTTCAAAACGCTTAAAGTCTCATCCTGTCTGCCTCGCAACTGAAGGTGATATCTCTATTGAAATGGAAAAAATCCTTGCGGCGATGCCTGATAATCAAAATATCAAAGCAGATAAGGTATTAGAGATAAATAAAAATCATGAAGTGTTCCAATCATTAAAGGAAGCTTTTGAAAATGATAAAGAAAAGCTAGATCTGTATACAAAGCTGCTTTACAATCAAGCACTGCTTATTGAGGGGTTACCAATCCAGGACCCAGTTGAATTTACAAATGATATCTGCAAGATAATGGTATAATAATCCTGGTTGAATTTTCCTATATAATAATTTGAATACGATAAAACAGGCAAAAGCCGCTCTCACTTTAAAGTGAGGCGGCTTTTACTATTATTGTAAACAAACGAAAATAGGTAAAAAAATCATTATAGGTAGTCGATATAGTTGTATAAAAATCAATACAGATTATGAAATAATGAAAACGCTAACAAGTTGTTATCGGAAAAATCAGACAATTCTTGTGAAAAAAGGAGGATTTCAATTTAACATTAGCTTTGCTTGATAACCGTATCACATCTCCTAGGAATAAACCTCAGAAACAGTATATCTACTAAGAAATTCCATCAGATTAACCAGTAAATACTAGCACGTCCTAAAGAAATGAAGGGGAAGGAATGAGAGTAAAATGGGAAGACAATCAAAAAAGATTAAGAAATTGATTGGGAATTTATGTGTGGCCTCCATGGTAGTTGGGTCTTTTGGCTTAATAGGGTCAAATGAAACAAAAGCAGAAGTCATCACAAAAACGATTACAATTGACGGAAACAATGTGGATCAACATAACAGATTTAAAGGGTTTGGAACAGTAACTGCTAATAATACATCACGCTTAATGTTAGATTACAAAGAAGAGCACCCGGAAGAATATTGGGAAATTATGAACAAGCTGTTTAACAAGGATACCGGCGCGGGGCTGGCGCACGTCAAGATAGAATTAGGCGGCGATGTTAACTCATCATCGGGAACAGAGCCGGCAACCATGCGTTATGCAGATGAAGCAGCTAACGTTCTGAGAGGTGCAGGCTTCCAATTTGCAGCGGATGCTAAATCAATCAATCCGGATATCACGACTGAAATTTTGCGTTGGGGTGAACCTCGTTTTACATGGGATGGTGCTTCAAACAATAGTTATGAAAACCGATATCAATGGTACAAACAGACAATAGACGCTGTTTATAATGAATATGGTTTTAAATTGGATTATGTTGGGATCTCTCAAAATGAAAGAGCACAAAACAATAATCGGATTGAAACAGAGTGGTTGAAATACTTCACCACGAAAATTAAACAAGAGCCAAATTATGAATCAGACTACAAACATATTAAACTAGTTGCAGCCGACGGCTATCGTGATACAAAATCAATCAGCCGCGTACTGCTCGATCATCCAGATTTGATGGATGAAATAGATGTCATCAGTTCCCATTATGGTCTGACCGGTTCAACAGAGTTAAATCAATTACAACAAAAGCTGATAGCTGAAGGTAAGAAGCCAAAAGAAAGCTGGGTATCTGAGGGAATTGCCCCGATGATCAATGCCCGTTATCGTGAAAATATGGAGCCGAATTATAAGGGACTTGGAGGAAAAGCAGGGATTATCGATGTCACTTCGCGTATCATTTCTGTATATTCATGGACAGGAGCAGGAAACACTCCACTAAACGCTGTTTCCTTTGATTTTCAGCCATCCGTCGCTGCGTTCTATGAAGGTTCCGCCTATAATCCAAAACACCTAATCAGTGCCATGGATCCATGGTCTGGATTTTATGAAGTAGATGGCGGTCTTCAGGGAGTTCGTCATGTGATGAACTTTGTTGGTTATGATGATCACACAACACCGGAAAACGAACGATGGATGTATGTAAAAGACGCCACGTATAGTGATGGAGCTTTCTTTGATGGCGGTGTGGATGTTGATACGAGTACACATAACTACCTAACATTAAAAGATCCAGAAACCAATGATTATTCAACTGTATTTGCAAATAACACAAAAGAAACACGTAAATATAAGATTAAAGCTCAAAATTTAAATGGCAAAGAGAATGCTCCGATTTATGTCTGGGAAACTCGAGGGGCAGATAAAGGACAAGAAGTTGACGCCAACTGGTTTAAAAATATCAATAAAATTACCCCGGTAAATGGTGAGTATGAAGTGGAAGTAAAGCCATATTCCATCGTGACAATATCTACGTTAGATAAGGAATCCGAAGTGGAAGGCTTTGAGTATGATTCACAACCGGTTGATTTATCGAAAGATACAATTATGCCACTGCCATATAAGGATGATTTTGAATACGATAAGTATCCTGTCGACGAAAAGGGAAGAGATTATGTAGAACGCCGCGGAGGAACGCCGCGATATACGACAGATCAGACCGGCGCTTTTGAAGTTGTGAAAGAAGCTACTCAACCAGTAGCAAGTGGTAGTTCGGAACGTGCAAATTTAGAAATTCCGGATGCAAAGGTTCATGGAAATATGCTGCAGCAGAAAATCAGTCATGACATTATTGGTGCGGATTGGGCAGTTTGGGGCGGAAGAGATGGGTCCGCATCCAGCGGCAATCCTATCGCCACTATCGGTGACCATCGCTGGGTGAACTATAAAGCTTCCTATGACTTTTTACTAGATAACCATACTCCTGAGGCAGAAGGCAGAAGCAACTACGCCTTAATCGGCGTAAGACAGGTGAAAGCTGGTGGGGCAGATTCACATGCACCATACAATGCACGAGTATATTCAGATGGAAAATATGAAATTCTTAAACTAGGCAAGGTTGAAAAAAGTGGTACGATTGAAGGCTTCGATAATAAGGTTTGGCACAATCTAGCATTTGAGGCAAGAGAGAATGTATTTACGTTATATCTTGATGGAGCAGAAATAGATTCATATACAGACAAAGATTCTACTGTAATGGCGGGAAGAGTTGCATTGGGTTCTGGATATTACGAAACTCTTATCGATAACTTAGTGATTGAGCCAATTAAAGGATACACTTATACATCAGAAAAAATTGACAGTGCACAAGGTAAGAAATATGGAACAGAAGCAGAGGCCTTGAATAATAATGACCTTATCAATCCTATTGGGTATTTGGGTAAATGGGATTATACCCAGGCAGGATATGCTCATTTTAACCGGACACAAATGACGGCAAAAACTGACGTTCCGGTTTGGAATGGAGTAACAGTGGGACACAGGGACACAACTTCGGTACAAGGGTCTTTGAACAAAGTATTCTATTCTCAAGGATGGTCATCGAACAGTAATAATGCTTGGGCATCTGTTGGGGGTTCTCTTGAAATTAAATTTAAGGGTACTGAAGTTAGGCTTTATGGAGAAACGAATCCTTCCAACGGTGTAGGTGATGTTTATTTAGATGGAAAGTTAATCGGTGAAGCGAATTATGTAAATAATAGTTCAATTACTCAGATGGTATGGTCTGCTGAGAATCTAGCAGACACAGAACATACGCTTAAAGTTGTCGCCAAAGAAAAGTATATTAGTTTTACAAAAGCAGAAATCGAAACGACTGACCCAGTGTTGGCGGTTCAAAAGTCTGGTCCTGCAGATATTATAAAAATATCGGATGAATCGCTAATAGAGAATAAAGAAAATACTGTCTATGCATTTAGAAAAAATACTGTTTGGGGCTCAAACAGCACCAACGCCTGGGCGAACTTTAATGATGATCCGTATATTTTGATTAACTTTACGGGCAGTGGGATTGATTACTTGTCTGGAACTGGTGATAAATCACTCTATAATTTCGAGCTTGACGGTGAAGATATGGGTAATTTTGCTGTAAATACTAGCACAGGCATTAGGTATTCTGTAAGAGGACTTGAAGAGAAACCTCATACATTGAAAGTTTCCCTGAAAGATAATGAAAAACTAGATACCTTTATGGATTACCGCGGAGTCAATATTTATAGTACACCAAAAATTGATACGCCTAACAGCAGCATGATCTTTGATTTTGAAGGTTCAGGTTTCAATTTATTTGGAGCAACTCCTGATGCTTTGATCGACGTTTATATCGATGACCAATTAATTGAAGAAAATTATAGAATTTATGGTAAAGGTGACAGACAAACCTCTTATGTGATTCGCGGACTAAAAGATTCGAAACACACCGCTAAAGTTGTGATTAAAGGCGGTACTTTTACCTTGGATGGTATCGATGTGGTTACAGGCAGAAATAAAGTAGAAGTAAACAAAACAAAATTGCTGGAATTGTACGATGCAAACCAAGACAAAGAACACAAGAACTACACCAAGGAAAGCTGGATATCCTTCCACAAGGAGTATCAAACAGCAAAAATGGTATTACAAAATCCACAAGTCACACTAGAGCAAGTCGTTGCTGCAAGAACATCCTTACAGGCAGCTGTTGAAGGATTAACGGAAATAACGAGTGAGTAAGCGAAACGCTAGAAAAGGCCATCCATTGTTCTGGATGGCCTTTTCAATTTGCTTATATTACTCTTTTAAACTCCCTTATAAGCTTTACGGTAAATTTCAGCTAATTCTGTTACTAAAGGCAGCTTAGGGTTAGCAGTGGTACATTGGTCTTCAAATGCTTTATCTGCGAGGTAGTCAACCTTGCTTTCAAATAGGTTAGCATCCACATTATTTGCCTCAATGCTCATTGGAATGTCAAGCTCTTTTGCAAGGCGAATGATTGCCTGAACAAGGCTTTCCACTCCTTCTTCCGTTGTATTCGCAGGCAGTCCAAGGGTTCTTGCGATTTCCGCATAACGCTTATCTGCCACAAAGTGGGCATATTTCGGGAATGCTGTAAATTTATTTGGTTTGGCTGCGTTATAACGAATGACATGCGGCATTAAGATTGTATTTGCGCGTCCATGAGCAATATGGAATTCTGAGCCAAGTTTATGAGCAAGGCTATGGTTGATACCAAGAAATGCATTGGCAAAGGCCATTCCAGCAATGGTTGAAGCATTATGCACCTTTTCACGGGCTAATTCATCACTGCCATTTCGATAAGCTCTAGGCAGATATTCGAATACAAGCTGAATTGCTTTCATTGCAAGTCCATCTGTATAGTCATTTGCCATACAAGATACATACGCTTCTATGGCATGGGTCAATACGTCCATTCCAGTATCTGCTGTAATATGTTTAGGAACCGTCATAACAAACTGCGGATCAATAATCGCAACATCTGGTGTTAATTCATAATCGGCCAGCGGGTATTTAATATTTGCTTCCTTATCAGTTATAACGGAGAAGGAAGTTACCTCCGACCCTGTTCCAGAGGTGGTTGGGATTGCTACAAATTGCGCCTTTTCACCTAACTTAGGATATTTCACAATTCGTTTACGGATATCGAGAAATTTCTGCTTTAAGCCAAAGAATTCAGATTCTGGATTTTCATAGAACAGCCACATCCCTTTAGCAGCATCCATGGCTGAGCCGCCGCCAAGGGCAATAATCACATCTGGCTGAAATTTAGCCATCATTTCGGTACCTTTCATTACAGTTTCAATGGATGGATCTGGTTCTACCTCTGAAAAAATTTCACAATGTACGTAATCCGGACGTTTCCTTAAATAATAAAGTACCTTATCTACATAGCCTAGTTTCACCATTCCAGGGTCCGTTACAATGAATGCTTTCGAAATCTTCGGCATTTTAGCTAAATACTGAGTGGCATTTTTCTCAAAATAGATTTTGGATGGAACTTTAAACCATTGCATATTAACATTCCTCTGGGCTACTTTTTTAATATTGATTAAGTGAATTGCACCAACGTTAGTGGAAACAGAATTTCCTCCATAAGAACCACAGCCAAGTGTTAGTGAAGGCATATAAGCATTGTATATATCACCGATGGCGCCCTGTGAGGATGGGGCATTAACAATGATTCTTCCAGCTTTCATCCGGCAGCCATACTGCTTAATTACATTTTGATCATTGGAATGGATGACTGCAGAATGTCCTAAACCACCGAATTCTAACATTTCTTCCGCTCTTTTTAAGCCTTCTTCAAGACTGCTGACCTTGTAACAGGCTAGGACAGGGCTTAGTTTTTCTCTTGATAGCGGGTATCCTGGTCCGACGCCATTTAATTCCGCGACAAGAATTTTTGTGTTTTCTGGAACATTCACTCCTGCTAAAGCAGCAATTTTGCTTGCAGCCATCCCAACAATATTCGGGTTAACAGCACATGACTTTTCATTAATAACTAATTTTTCAACCTTTTCTTTTTCTTCTTCATTTAAAAAATAACAGTTATTTGCCATCATCTCATTTTTGACTGCTGAATAAATCTCTTGATCAATAATGACGGCCTGTTCAGAAGCACAAATCATCCCATTGTCAAACGTCTTTGAAAGGATTAAATCATTCACAGCTTGATGGATGTTAGCTGATTTTTCCATATAACATGGGACATTTCCGGGTCCAACACCGAGGGCTGGTTTACCAGAGCTATAAGCAGATTTGACCATTCCCGCGCCGCCAGTTGCTAGAATCATCGATACCTTCGAGTGATTCATCAGTGCTTGTGTAGCCTCAATAGATGGTGTTTCAATCCATTGAATGCAATTCTCAGGAGCTCCTGCCTTTATAGCTGCGTCTCTAAGAATTCTTGCCGCCTCACTGCTGCATTTTTGTGCAGATGGATGGAAGGCAAAAACAATTGAATTTCTCGTTTTTATAGATATGAGTGCTTTAAACATCGTTGTGGATGTTGGATTGGTTACAGGTGTAACACCAGCGATAACTCCAACCGGTTCGGCAATTTCAATGATTCCTTCATGTTCGTTTTCGTTTATAATACCGACGGTTTTATCATACTTGATATTATGATAGACATATTCAGTGGCAAACATATTTTTAATGATTTTGTCTTCATAAACGCCTCGTTTGGTTTCTTCAACAGCAAGTTTTGCAAGCTGCATGTGCTGATCAAGACCGGCCAAGGCCATTTGCTTCACAATCGTATCAATCATTTCTTGGTCAAAGCTGCGGAATTCTTCTAACGCTTGTAGACCATTTGCTACCAAGGTATCAACCACTGTAGTTACACTTTGCATGTCCTTGCCTGTTTTTTCTGCCACTGCCATTTTAATTCCTCCAATAACTTAATAGTTTGTGAAATACTTCACAATAAAATGTAAAAAAATAACAACAAACGGTAGAGACATATATTTACGTTGTTATTCGCAAACTGGGTTTCGTGGTATCTTTTCAAAGGAGATGTCATTTAGTACTTTAGAATATTTTTTTACAATGATGACAAAATTCACTGTCCAAATATAAGATGGAATGTTTTCATTATCTTTAAACATCATTGCCTCAAATTCATCACCAACAGTTTCTTCGAAGGTTTCTTGTGTATACGTTTCAGAATCGGTTGAAAAGGATTTCCATTCACATAGCATCATGTCAACTCACTCCTTGTGCTCTTTATAAATTTATAATAACACCGTTTTTTAATAAAAGTTTGTGAAATATTGAACAAACTTTGAAATTTTTACAAATATACCAAAAATGGTCCTTTTTACCTAAGTGGGGTGAAAGGAGACAAAAAAAACAGCCCAAATGATGGGCTGTTATTTTTCTTGCTTTTCTTTATCGAACCAAAGCAGTTCTTGATCTTCTTCATCGCCATTATAGTTGATAAGAATCTCTTCGCCTGCCTTAATGTCTTTGTAAGCAAAGAAGTCAAAAGTATGGTTTGGGAAATTTATCTCATACGTGGCATTTGGCTGATAGGAATGATTAAATAGCATCCCATAACCTAAGAGAATGCATGTATGGTTAATTCCGTATTCAAATGCATAATCGGCAAGCAATGTTTTTTCAATGTGTTCATGCTCTGCATTAGGATAAGCAATAACAGGTGCTTCATGGATAAGTTCACCTTTTTTTATATCACGTGTTGCAAAAACTCCTCTATTGAACTCTCCATCACTAAGTTTTGAAGATTTTACTTCTATCATGTTCGTCACCTACATTTACTTTCTATGAAGTCAATTATCAGGGCTCTTTTCTAAGACTTTGTTGCATTTTAGATCTAAACAACAAGCATTTCGAAAACAGCCATTATCCTTATAGTTTGACAGGTAATGGTGTTGAAAGCAACCGTTTTTCGGTTTCTCGCATGATAGTTTGTCTAAAAAGCACGAATTTTAATCAGAACTGATGTTAATATGCTCGAATGATGAAACCTTAAATAAACCTTTATCTGTAAGTTTTAACTCAGGGATAACAGGAAGAGCTAAAAAGGACAGTGTTAAAAAGGGATTGAAATGATTGTTGGCTCCAAGTTTTTCAAGAGCAATGTGAAGGTTATTAAGACAGGTATATACTTCCCGGTAAGGGCGGTCAGATATTAGTCCTGCAATGGGCAGTTCTAATGAAGCGAGGATCTGACCTTCTTTTATGACAACCAGCCCGCCCTGCATTTCTTTAATCGTTTTTGCAGCTAAAACCATATCATCATCATTGGTTCCAGCAATAATGAGATTATGTGAATCATGGGAAATGGTGGTGGCAATCGCACCATATTTTAAACCTAAGCCTTTGACAATGCCCAAGCCAATTTGCTTGGTAAAATGATGGCGCTCGATTACGGCAAGCTTTAACTGATCTGCACTAGTCGAGGGTTGGAAGAACCCTTGATAGCATGTATCTACTTCTTCCACGATATGCCGTGTCACAAGACTGTTAGGGATGATTTCAATGATATTTGCCTTGTTTATTGATAATGGGATATCGAGATTTGCTTTTATGAGGTCATCAAAATGGACTGAATTTTTTAAAGAGTCACTGCTGTTCTTATGGAGGGCACTACAATCAGTAACCAGCTTGCCATCTTGTACAACAGCTTTTCCGTCTTTATAAACATGGACGATATTTAAAGTATCCAGATCTTCTACTAAGGAAAAATCCGCTTTGTAACCGGCCGCGATTGCTCCCTTATCACTAAGCCCAAAACATTCTGCAGCATTGATGGTAGCCATTTGAATAGCGGTTATCGGGGATACTCCTAAGTTGATAGCCAGCCTGACATTATGATCTATGCTGCCCCCAAGCACAAGGTCATCTAAATGCTTATCGTCCGTAACAAATAAGCACCTCCGGGAATTATATTTATTTACTACCGGAATCAAATTCTGCAAATCTTTTGCTACAGTCCCTTCACGAATCATTAAATACATGCCGCTCCGAAGGCGTTCTTTCGCTTCTTCCGCTGTTGTACTTTCATGATCGGTCTTAATGCCTGCAGCCATATATACATTCAAATCACTTCCAGACAATCCAGCAGCATGACCATCTACTTTTTTTCCGAACTGTTGAGCGTCAGATATTTTATTGAGCATATCGTCCTCTGCATTTAGGACTGCTAGAAAATTCATGACTTCTGCTAATCCTAGGACTCGTGGATGTTGATAAAAGGGGAATAAATTCTCTGCTTTTAAAATAGCACCTGAGTTTTCAAAGCTTGTCGCAGGAACACAGGAAGGAAGCATAATATAAATATCAAAAGGAAGATTTTCGGAAGAATCAAGCATATATTGAATGCCAGCCGTACCTAGGACATTCGCAATTTCATGGGGATCTGCGATAACGGTCGTTACTCCGTGAGGAAGAAGGACTTTAGCGAATTCACTTGGCGACACCAAGGACGATTCAATATGAACATGACCATCGATAAAGGCTGGAAGTACATAACGCCCCTCGGCATCAACAATATTTTTTCCATCGTATTGTCCTACACCTGCAAAATAACCATCCACAATGGCAATATCACCTTCAATTATTTCTCCGTTAAACACATCGATAATCCTGCCGTTTTTTACAACGGTATCCGCAGGCTCCTTTCCTGAAGCCACAGAAATTCTACGGGTTAATGGATTTCTCTCCATAGCTCAACACCCTCTACCATCAGATTAGTATTCTACTTTGTTTTTAGAATTTTCCCATGTACGAAAAGGAAGGTCACCATCGTGCGGGAAAATTTTTTTCATTGGTATTTTTCGATTTTCCACTGGAAGTTCGAGCTGTTCATAAATGAACTGATCATCAAACCCAATCTTGGCTGCCTCCTGTTTCGTGCATGCATAGTAAACGGCCTTTGGTCTCGCCCAGTAAATCGCACCAATACACATAGGACAAGGTTCACAGCTCGTATAGATTTCGCAATCCGTCAGTTGAAAATCTTTTAAATAGCTGCAGGCTGCGCGAATAGCTTGGACCTCTGCGTGTGCTGTTGGATCATTGGAGGATGTTACTTCATTACGGCCAACCCCGATTATTTTTCCATCCTTCACCACGATGGCTCCAAACGGCCCGCCGTGATTGGTTAGGACATTATTGAGCGCTTCCTCAATTGCTTTTTGCATAAAATGAATTTCTGACATGTAACCTCTCCATTCTTTGATATATTTTTATTCATATTAAGCTGGTGATTAGCACGAAATGGTTAATGTTCCATTTAACTTGGAATTCATTATTCTATAACATACATAGAATTTCTTCCTTCATGTCAGGTTTGTTTACACACTATTTTTGGCTGGGACGATAAAAAAACTTGTTAGATTATATGACACTTTTGTAGAGACTATTTCGACATTTCGATATTATAGTGAAAAATTGGCAGGACGAGTTTGTATGCCACCGATAGCTGACAGCAGCCGAGCCATTTATGAAGCTGGATAAAATTAGAGATAGAACAGGTGGGTATTTTTAGGGGGTCTAAAAAATATATATAGTTTTAACAGCAAGCCAGCAGAATGGTTGACCAGCTGGAGGAAGAGAGGTGAAGCTATGGAGGAAATAAATCAAATGAACAAGGAGGAATTTATTGAAAAAGTGGGCTGGGTGTTTGAACACTCTCCGTGGGTGGCTTCCTTGGCATGGGAGAATAGGCCCTTTGAGTCAAATAAGTCCCTCTTACAAACGATGATTAACATTGTCCAAAATGCCGACGAATCTATGCAGTTAGCATTGCTTCGTGCACATCCTGATTTAGGAACAAGATTACAAATGTCCGAGGTTTCCCAAAAGGAGCAAGCTGGAGCAGGGCTTGATAAGCTCTCAAAAGAGGAATTTGAGGAGTTTGTTTCTCTTAATCAAAGCTATGTAAATAAATTCAAATTCCCTTTCATCATGGCCGTAAAAGGGCAAAGCAAGGAAACGATATTATCTGCCATGAAGCAGAGGGTTCATAATTCGTACGAAGAAGAATATAACATCGCCTTACATGAAGTTTACAAAATCGCTGGGTTTCGATTGAATGATATTTTCAGAGAGTAAAGAATCCATGATGACCGAAATCCGAGAAAAATTGAAAAAGTGGTAACCATGAAGGGCTCATGATGACCGAAATCCGATAAAAATTGAAAAAGTGGTAACCATGAAGCACTCATGATTACCGAAATCCAAAAAAATTAAAAAAAGTGGTAACCATGACTTAATTTAAAGCCTTTTAAAATGACAAAAGGAGGCTAATACAATATGAAAAGATCGATGAGCTACGGGAAAGCGGATGTATGGGTTTATCGGACCTACGCTAAGCCGTTAACCGGAATTCGAAACATTCCCGAATCCACCTTCTCAGGTCGAAATAACATTCTTTTTGGCATGAATGTGAAAGTGGCCGTTGAAGGTGAAGCGTTTTTTTCCTCATTTAAAGATGGTGATAACACTCTAGTTGTTGCAACGGATTCAATGAAAAATTTCATCCTTAAGCATGCAGGAGATTACCAGGGAGCCACCCAGGAAGGGTTTCTTGAATTTGTCGCACACCGCTTTCTTGAGACGTATTCACACATGACAGGCATTACTATCTCAGGTGAACAGATTTCCTTTGAAGAGCTTCCTGTCCCCACAGATGGCAGCTTTGAACCAAGCCCATTAGTGTTTCGCTATTCATTAAACGAACAGGCTGGAGCCGCCATTGAAGTAAAACGTGAAAAAGATGAAATTATCACCACCAATCAGCTAAGCAGTTTAAAGGGTCTTAAGCTTATCAAGGTAAAGGGCAGTTCGTTTTACGGCTATGTGAAGGATGAATATACGACATTGCCGGAATCCTTTGATCGCCCGCTGTTTATCTTTTTAAATATTGATTGGCGATATAACGATCTTGAGGACGGCAGGGGAAATACATCGGATGGCTATGTGGCCGCAGAACAGGTAAGAGATATTGCGTACACCGTCTTTCATGAAGAAAACTCTCCATCCATTCAAAATCTCATTTACCGAATCGGTATTAGAATCCTAGAACGTTTTCCACAGTTAGTAGAGGTACGTTTCGAATCGAATAACCGTACCTGGGAAACGATTTTAGATGAAATTCCTGCCTCACAAGAAGGGAAAGTATTTACTGAACCTCGTCCCCCTTATGGTTTCCAATGTTTTTCAATGAACCGTGATGATCTAAATCCTGCAGAGGAACCAAGTAAATGACAGGGAAGCTGACAACACATGTCCTTGACCTTAGCATAGGAAAGCCAGCCAGCGGTGTGTTAGTGGAGTTATTACGTGTTGGCCGAAATAAAGAGAAAGAAGCCATCCAATCTACTTATACAAATGAAGATGGCAGATTAAACCAACCCCTTTTGGAAGGGGACAATATGAAAAAAGGAATCTATGAACTTCATTTTTATGTAGGAGACTATTACCGAAGTCGCGAAGCAGTCGTAGAAGATCCCTCGTTCCTTGATTGTGTTCCCGTAAGATTTGGTATTTCTGAACCGGCTTCCCATTATCATGTGCCGCTTTTGATATCACCAGGAGGGTACAGTACCTACAGAGGGAGTTAGGAGGGAAAATGACAACTGAACTTTGGGTGAAAAACGGGTATGTTTATACAGAAGAAGGGTTTCGGTATACAAGTATAAGAATTAAAGATGGCAAGATTGATACTCTCTACGAGTGCGAACCTGAACCAATGAAAGAAAACAATGTCAATTTCATAGATGCAAGCGGGTGCTTAGTGGTTCCTGGATTTATCGACGCACATGTTCATTTTAATGATCCTGGCCGGACAGAATGGGAAGGAATTGAAACTGGGAGCTGTGCTGCAGCTATTGGAGGAACGACAACGATTTTCGATATGCCGCTCAATTGCTCTCCATCTGTAACAACCGTGAGAAATTTACACAATAAAAGAGAGTATTTAACCTCCAAATCTTATGTTGATTATGCATTGTGGGGAGGGATGACAGGGAATTCATTAAGTCAACAGGGAGAATTATCCCAAATGAGTGAAGGAATTATCGCTTGGAAGGCATTTATGTCGGAGAGCGGTATCGATGATTTTCCCTTTGTTTCACCCGGCCAATTAAAGCTTGCTATGAAAATAGCAGCAGAACAAAATAAAATCCTCGCTTTGCATGCAGAATGGGAGGAAGAGATTAATAACCTTACTACTTTTTATAAAAAACAAACTGGTATCAACGAGCGTAAAGCCTTTCTAGCCAGCAGGCCGATATCAGCGGAAGAACAGGCGGTTAGTTACGCGTTAGAGGCAGCTGCAAAATATGGTACATCGGTCCACTTCGTTCATATTAGTTCAGAGAGAGTAATTAAACTCATTCAACAAGCAAAGAAAAGTGGAATAAACGTTACAGTAGAAACCTGTCCTCATTATTTAATTTTTGATGAAGAAGATTTCCTTAAAGCTGGTGCCATCCTTAAGTGTGCCCCGCCGCTTCGGTCGAGGGAAGAAGTAGAAGGACTGTGGGAATGTATTTCTAACGGCTGGATTGATACCATTGGTTCCGATCATTCGCCCTGTCTCTATTCCATGAAAGACACTGATTCCATTTGGGAAGCATGGGGTGGAATCCAAGGAGTACAATTTACCTGGCTTGCCTTACTCGATGAAGCATTGAAAAGGAAAATTCCACTTAAAGACATACTTCCTCTAGGCACTGCTAATGTTGCTGATCGGTTTGGATTATCGGGAAGGAAAGGAAGAATTCAACCGGGATTGGAGGCGGATTTAGCCTTGATTTCATTAGATGAAACAACGATAGCGGATCAGCAATCGATTGCCTTTCGAAATCAATATTCCCCCTATGAAAATAGAATATTTCTGTTAAAAGTAAAGAAAACGATTTTACGAGGAAAAGTAATTTATGATCATCAAACAGGGGTAACCCGAGATAAGTATGGTCAGTATATACAGCCAAGGAAGTGAGTTTATGGGTCAATTTCCCATTAATCTAGAAGAGGCAATTGAGTGGTTAGCTTCATTTGGGGGAGAGCCAGATGGAGGTGTAACCCGAACACTTTATTCCCAGCCTTGGAAAGAAGCCCAGCAAGCCTTAAAGGGATGGATGGAGAAAGCTGGGCTATTAACAAATTATGATTCTATTGGAAACGTATTTGGGAGATTGCCTTCAGCCAATCCAAATGCCCAGACTATTTTAATTGGGTCACATGTTGACACCGTTAAATCAGGCGGTAAATACGATGGTGCATATGGAATTATTGCAGGAATAATGGCATTAGACTTTTTAAAAAAGAAATATGGTGCCCCAGCCATAAACCTTGAAGTGGTTTCTTTTTGCGAAGAGGAAGGAAGCCGCTT
Organism: Neobacillus sp. NPDC093182; assembly: GCF_044754045.1. NCBI lineage: Bacteria > Bacillati > Bacillota > Bacilli > Caryophanales > Bacillaceae > Neobacillus > Neobacillus sp. NPDC093182. The sequence goes on along the minus strand of NZ_JBIVOI010000002.1, from coordinate 302,773 downwards.
TCCGCTCGCTCTCTGGGGTTCAGGTATGATGACGGGGATTTATTCATTTAAAGATATTAGTGATATCAATGATTCAGAGGGTATAAGCTTCGAGACAGCTATGATGGCAGCAGGATTTGGTCTTTCTGACTACAGGGTCCGGGATGATATCCAAACGTTTATTGAACTACATATCGAACAAGGACCCACCCTTGAAAAAGTAGAAAAATCAATTGGCATTGTCAAGGCCATTGTCGGGCAAAAACGGTTTCGTATTACGGTAAATGGTGAATCGAATCATGTTGGTACCACATCAATGAAATGGAGAAGAGATGCTCTTCATGGGGCGGTAAACATGATTCATGACTTATACGAAAGTGTAAAGGTATACGATGAAGATCTTGTAACAAGTGTGGGTCAGCTTTTTGTCGAACCCAATGTACCTAATGTAATTCCTAATCAAGTTCAGTTTACTGTAGACGCCCGGCATCCAAACGAATCAGTTTTAAGTTCTTTTTGTCAGCAATTGACCGAAATGTTTAAAACCCATGCTAAAAAACACGATTTGGATATAAAGGTTGAGATGTGGCACGAAGTTCAGCCAGCCCAGATGGATCGAACACTTAATGAAGTTGTACAAAGTATTTGCACTAAGAGCAATATTCCCTTCCATTGGATGAATAGCGGTGCAGGTCATGACGCCCAGCTGTTTGCACGAATTTGTCCTACAACAATCATATTCGTTCCCAGCCAGGGTGGAATTAGCCATTCTCCACTCGAGTATACTTCAACAAAGGACTTAGAAACGGGTCTGGAGGTACTCATACAATTATTACATCAATTAGCGTACACAACCAATGAGGAGTGATTACGATGAATGAGGATAAAGCAAAGATTGTGCAGTGGATACAGGACCATGAGGAAGAACTAATCGCTTTTTTGAAAAAATTAGTGCAAACTCCATCGGATAATCCCGCTGGTGATTGTTTACCGATAGCCAGAGTTTTAGAAAAACAGCTTTCCGAGCTTGGGTTTGAAAATGTATCTCTTCTCGAAGTAGACGAAGAAAGTGTTATAGAAAATGGGATGATTAGTATGGCTAACGTCCTTGCCCCCACATTCTTTGATGAAGGGACAAATATTGTGTTAAATGCGCACGGAGATGTGGTTCCGCCAGGTTTAGGGTGGAGTGTCGACCCATACGGAGGAGAAATTGTGGATGGGAAAATGTATGGGCGAGGAGTCGCTGTGTCAAAGTCTGATATTGCTGCTTATACCTATGCAGTGCTTGCTTTAAAACAGGTCAAAGAACGTCTATCCGGCAGGGTGGACCTGGCATTTACGTTTGATGAAGAAACCGGAGGAGAAATAGGTCCAAAGCGGTTAATGGACCAAGGTTATATCAAGCCTGATCAAGCAATTGTTGCGGGATTCACCTATTCGGCTGTCAACGCTCATAATGGCTGTTTACATTTTGAAATAAAAACAACAGGAAAGTCAGCACATGCGGCCCTTCCGCATACCGGAATCGATGCGATTGAGGCGACAACTAAGATCTTACAGGTCTTGTATGATTATCGTAAAATACTCGCAGAAAAAAAATCATCGATACCAGGCATTGACTTTCCGACATTGAATGTAGGGCTGATTTCAGGCGGAATCAATACGAATGTTGTACCAGATGAATGTACAATTAGGGTGGATCGACGATTAATTCCTGAAGAAGACGTTGTTGCCGTAGAGGCTGAGTTTAGGAAACTTGTTCAGCAAGCTGTATCAGACATCCCAGGTATCAAAATTGAAATTAAGAAAATCCTTCATGCTAAAAGTTTTGGACCAACTCCAGAAAATACGCCACTAGTTCAAGTCTTGGCCACAAACTGGCAATCGATTTTGAAAGAGGAAGGTGAGCTGCCTGTTCACGGAGTACCACTCTATACAGATGCCCGCCACTTCTATGCTGCAGGAATTCCTACGATTATGTTTGGGGTGGGGCCAAAAGTGTTAGAAGAGGCGAATGGGCATCGGGCAGATGAAAACATCCGCCTTTCAGATTTACAGGCTGCTACCAAAATAATTGCCTGTACTCTTTATGATTTATTAGCGGGAGGAAATCCATGAAATTGACCCAGCGTGAGCAGGAAAAATTAATGATCGTCGTAGCTGCCGACTTGGCAAGGCGTAGAAAAGAACGTGGATTGAAATTAAATTACCCTGAAGCGATTGCCCTTATTACCTATGAAATTATGGAGGGCGCAAGAGATGGTAAAACCGTCGCCCAGTTAATGACTGAAGGGACAACGATCTTATCCACTGAGGACGTGATGGAAGGAATACCGGAAATGATTCGGGATATTCAGGTTGAGGCTACATTTCCAGATGGGACTAAGCTGATAACCGTCCATGAACCGATTCGGTAAATGCTAGTTTAATAGTAAAGGCGGAGAATGGAATGATTCCTGGAGAATACGTACTAAAACAAGAGCCCATTGTATGTAATCAGGGTAGACCAGTTTCAAAGGTGCGGGTACTAAATAAAGGGGACCGTCCTGTACAAGTAGGGTCCCATTTTCATTTTTTCGAAGTGAATGGCTCTCTGCAATTAGAACGCTCGGAAGCATTTGGAAAACACTTAAATATTCCGGCGGGCACGGCTGTCCGATTTGAACCGGGGGATGCAAAAGAGGTAGAGTTGGTTCCATTTGCGGGTAAGCGTGAAGTTTATGGTCTAAATAATAAAACAGATGGCCCGTTAGACCAAAGTAAGGGGGACCCGGCATGAGTTTCCGAATGTCAAGAAAGCAATACGCAGATATGTTTGGTCCCACTATAGGGGACGCCATTCGTCTGGCGGACACCGATTTATTTATTGAAATTGAGAAGGATTTTACCACTTATGGGGATGAAGTGAAATTTGGCGGCGGTAAAGTGATTCGTGATGGGATGGGGCAGCATCCACTTGTTGCAAGAGCGGGCGGGGCACTCGATGTAGTCATTACCAATGCCATTATTGTTGATTATTCAGGGATTTATAAAGCTGATATTGGGATTCGAGATGGAAGGATTGCGGGTATTGGAAAAAGCGGTAATCCACTACTTATGGAAGGGGTGGATATGGTCATTGGGGCTTCCACAGAGGTCATCGCAGGTGAAGGAATGATTGTCACTGCTGGAGGTATTGATGCCCATATCCATTTCATCAGTCCTCAGCAAATTGAAACAGCTCTATCCTCCGGGATCACAACTATGATTGGAGGAGGCACTGGCCCTGCTACGGGTACCAATGCGACCACTTGTACTCCAGGTGAGTGGAATATTCATCGAATGCTGGAAGCTGCAGAAGAGTTTCCGATGAATCTTGGATTTTTAGGAAAGGGAAATTCCTCATCGGAAGCGCCGTTAATCGAGCAGGTAAATGCTGGTGTCATTGGGCTTAAGCTCCATGAAGACTGGGGGACGACCGCCTCAGCCATTGATCACTGCTTACAGGTTGCTGATCAATTCGATGTCCAAGTTGCCATCCATACCGATACTTTAAATGAAGGCGGGTTTGTGGAGGATACGCTGGCTGCCATTAATGGCAGGGTCATACATACCTACCATACTGAAGGGGCAGGGGGAGGACATGCCCCTGATATTATTAAGGTCGCCAGCTACCCTTATATACTTCCTTCCTCTACCAATCCAACACGTCCTTATACAAAAAATACATTAGACGAGCATTTGGATATGCTTATGGTTTGTCATCATTTAGACCCTGATGTACCAGAGGATATCGCTTTTGCTGACTCGCGTATCCGTAAAGAAACCATCGCGGCAGAGGATATTCTCCATGACATGGGTGTATTCAGCATGATTAGTTCAGATTCGCAGGCAATGGGTCGTGTCGGTGAGGTGATTACAAGGACCTGGCAGACTGCGGATAAAATGAGAAAGCAAAGAGGGAAGCTACCGGAGGATAAAAGTATAGGAGATAACTTTCGTGTGAAACGATATATCGCCAAGTATACGATTAACCCAGCGATTACCCATGGGATTGCCGATGAAGTTGGTTCCATTGAGGTCGGAAAATTGGCTGACTTGGTGATTTGGAATCCAGCTTTTTTTGGAGTTAAGCCTGAAATTGTCATTAAAGGCGGCATGATCGCTCACAGTTTGATGGGAGACCCAAATGCTTCAATTCCTACTCCTCAGCCTGTCTTGTACCGTCCAATGTTTGCATCCTTTGGAAAAGCAAAATATTCAACATGTATTACCTTTTTGTCAAAAGCGGCAATTGATCTTGGTGTTCATGAAAAATTGGAGTTACAAAAACAAATCAAGCCCGCACATGGAATCCGTCAACTTTCTAAACAGGATATGAAGCTTAATGCTGAAATGCCGCAAATTGAAGTGGATCCGCAAACGTATGAAGTCATCGTGGATGGAGAACTGGTGACCTGTGAACCAGCAGAAGTACTGCCGATGGCACAGCGTTATTTCTTATTTTAGGGGGATTGAAGCTATGATTATTACTGAAATCGTTGGAAATGCCGACGATATTTCGTCAGCTGGCAGACATATAGAAAGAGTTTATTTATCAAGCGATGACTTGGTAAAACGAATCCAGCGGGTGACAACAGACCATGGAAATGAAGTGGGGATCCGCTTAGCGGATCCAAAGGATTTGGTGGATGGGGATATTTTATACATGGACGAACGAAACATGATTATCGTTAGTGTAACAAGTGATGATCTACTTGTGCTCCGTCCTTCAAGCATGAAACAAATGGGTGAAATCGCTCATCAATTGGGGAATCGTCATCTGCCGGCACAGTTTGAAGAAGAGGTAATGCTCGTTCAATACGATTATCTTGTTGAAGAACTGCTCATTCAATTAGAGATTCCTTATACAAGGGAAGAAAGAAAAGTAAAAAAGGCATTTCGACATATCGGTCACAGTCATGGATAGTCAGCTTTTAAGCATACTCCAATTAGGGGATTCAAATTTTCCCTCGGGAGCTTTTTCTCACTCCTTTGGATTAGAAACCTACATCCAGGATGAAAGGATCCATAATAAAGAAACATTTTTTGAATGGATCAGGATTTATTTGGAAAAACAACTAGCCTATACGGATGGGTTAGCCTGTCGCTTAACCCTTGAGGCATTAATGAATCAAAATGCTCCTGAGATATGGAACCTCGATCGAAAATTGTTTGTACAGAATATGCCGGAAGAAACCCGGCAGGCGAACCGTCGGATTGGAGAGAGGCTAGTGGTTATCGGAATTGATCTCTATTCCATCCCTTTATTAGAAGACTATTTGAGAAAAATTCGAAAAAAAGAAGCTTTTGGACATCCTGCCATTGCTTTTATGATTATCTGCGATTTTTTAAAGATTGATAGAAATCGAGCAATTTTAACTTTCCTATATTCTACAATTGGCACTCTGGTTCAGAATGGTGTTCGAGGAATCCCGCTTGGTCAAACTGCGGGTCAAAGGATTCTATTAGAAATACATCCATTGTTACTCAAGACAGTTAAGAGGATCCAAGCCTTAGAGATAGACGATCTTGGAGCCGTAGCGCCTGGAATTGAGATTGCACAAATGCGCCATGAAAAGCTGCATGTCCGTTTGTTTATGTCCTAATTATTAGAAAGAAAGAAGGTAAAGACAATGGAGCCGGTACGGATTGGAATTGGCGGACCAGTTGGAGCAGGAAAAACGATGCTGGTCGAGCGATTAACGAGATACTTAAATGATGAATTTAAGATGGCAGTGGTAACCAATGATATCTATACAAAAGAAGATGCGCAGTTTTTGATGAAAAATAGTGTTCTTTCAGCAGATCGAATTATTGGGGTAGAGACTGGCGGATGTCCACATACTGCGATACGAGAGGATGCATCGATGAATTTTGCTGCTATTGAGGAACTAAAAGCAAATCACCCAGACCTTTCAATGATTTTTGTTGAAAGCGGTGGAGATAACTTAGCTGCGACCTTTAGTCCGGAACTTGTTGATTTTTCAATTTATATCATTGACGTTGCCCAAGGAGAAAAAATACCGCGTAAAGGCGGACAAGGAATGATCAAATCTGATTTATTTATTATCAACAAGATCGATTTAGCACCATATGTCGGGGCAAGCCTCGAGGTGATGGAGAAAGATACAAAGGCAGCAAGGGGGAAGAAGCCGTATATCTTTACTAATTTGAAAACAGATACAGGGCTAGATCTCGTCGTAGATTGGCTCAAGAAAAATGCTTTATTGGCAGGATTGGGGTAAGTGATTACTCCAACAGGATATTTAAGACTAGCAGCAGCGCGGAAAAAAGATAAAACGATTTTTAAAGAAACATATACAGAGGGAGCTTTTAAAATAACCAGGCCAGTATATCTGACTTCGAGCGGAGAGGCGTATGGGTACATGATGAATCCTGGCGGAGGCTATGTTGACGGGGATACTTATAAGATTTCTATTGTTTTAGAAGAGGGTGCGGAGGTATTGTTAACAACGCAATCCTCCACGAAAATTTATAAAACCAGGACAAGACCAGCTATCCAAGAGATGGACATTCATTTGAAGAAGGGAAGTCTCTTAGAATATCTCCCAGACCCTGTTATCGCCTATCAGCATGCATGCTTTAAGCAGAAAACGATTGTTCAAATGGACAAAGGTGCTTCCCTGGTTAGCTGCGATATTTTTACACCGGGCTGGTCCCCAGATGGTACTTTATTTCGCTATGACTTACTTCAATCGAGGATGGAAGTCTATTTGGAACAGCAGCTTGTTTTATTTGATCATATCAAACTAGAACCAGATGAGGATATAACAGGAATAGGGTATATGGAGGGATATACCCATTTCGGCACGATGATTATTATTGATGAGCGGGTGAATAAAGCATTTTTAGAAGAACTCTATGCCCTTTTTGAGCCTCTGACCGGAGTCAGAATCGGTGTCTCCATGCTGGCGGTTCCGGGATTTGCACTGAGGGCACTTGCAAACTCTACACAGGCTATAGAACGTATTCAAAGTGTAACCCACGAACTCATCAGGAAAAAAATCTTGGGGAAAGAACCGGTTTTTTTACGAAAATACTAAGCTGGAAAAAACGGTTGGCACGTAAACTTGAAAACAACACGTAAAAAATCCTAGGAAGTTCAAAGAGCCAACGTATGGTGTTGGCTCTTTGTCATTAAAAGGTATGTGCTAAATCTTTAGCCCGCGCAATGGCGTTTTCCTTGATTTCTTGTGCTTTATCAGGCATTGCATTATGCCCCTCAACAAATAAACCTTCAAAAGATGGGACTCCATAGAATTGCATAATGATCTCAAGATATCGGTGTCCCATTTCCATTGCAGCAGCTGGACCTTCTGAATAAATGCCTCCACGTGCTTGGATATGTAAAGCTTTCTTGTCCGTTAACAGACCAACTGGACCTTTTTCGGTATATTTAAATGTTTTACCTGCAACGGATACGGCATCCACGTAAGCTTTCATAACTGGAGGGAAGGAAAAATTCCATAATGGTGTTACAAAAATATATTTATCTGCAGAAATAAATTGCTCACAAATCTCAGAAAGTCTGCCAACCTTTGTTTTTTCTTCGGTTGATAGCTGTTCAAACTCCGTACCTGATCGAAGTTTCCCCCAACCGCTGAAGACATCAACATCAATCTGAGGAACATCTACTTTGTAAAGATCCACATTAATAATTTCATGATCAGGATTCACTTCTTTGTAAGTGTCAATAAATGCTTTTCCTACTGCCATACTATAAGACTGAGTATCATCATGAGGATGAGCTGTTATGTACAATACTTTTGTCACGTTCGTATCAATCCTTTCTGTATCTAGCCTCCATTCTAGTTTGTGCAATGAATAGGAATATATGCAGATACAAAAACGGATATAAACCAAAATAAAAGGAATTTGCTTTTTTGCAAACTCCTTTTATTTTTTAGTTATTATTTTCGCTAAAGTAAGGGTTTCCACTAATATTTGCACGCATTTCGTCAGTTAATGTGAATTGCTCATTTACTGTAGAATTACTAGCGGAAGTTTCATTATTTTGAATACTTCCATCATAATGAATTGGTTCATTTATCATAGGTAAATTCACCTCCATTGATGTAGTTTATACATAAATTCTACTATTTATTTACTATTATTCATAGGTAATTTTTAATATTCTAAATGTTATTTTTACTGGTTCCTTAGTTAACCTTGCATTATAATATATGATAAAATTTTTAAAAAAGGAGTCGGCAAACTATGAAATTAATTGATCTGCATTGTGACGCATTACTTAAACTGTCCGAAGGTAAAGGTTCGCTGCGTTTTGCTGACGCAAAAGAATTACAGACGAATAAAAAAAGGTTACATAAAGGGCAAGTCAAGGTTCAATGTTTTGCCATTTTCATTGAGCCGGATCTTTCCTCAGACCAGAAATTTCAAGAGGCGCTTGTACAAATTGATTATTTTTATAAGGAAGTGCTCGGGAAAAATCCTGATATGGTCCATATCAAAGATTGGTCAGATTTTGAAAAAATTAATATCGGTCAAATTGGCGCGATGCTGACTCTTGAGGGAGTCGATGCCATCGGCAATGATTTAACAAAGCTGCATATTCTTTATCAGCTGGGTGTTCGTTCAGTTGGATTGACATGGAACAATGCGAATTTAGCAGCTGATGGTGCAGGGGAACCGCGGGGAGGCGGGCTTACGCTGCTTGGAAAAGAGATCGTGAAGTTTAATAATGAACATCAAATTTTGACTGATATATCTCATCTTAGTGATAAAGGGATTTGGGAGGTCATTGAACTAGCCAAGTATCCCATTGCAAGCCACTCCAATTCACGAACTCTTTGTCATCACCTGCGTAATTTAACGGATGAACAGGCAAAAGCAATGTTTAAAAGGAACGCCATGATCCATGTTGTTTATTTTCCTCCATTTGTAAAAGAAGCAGGAGAGGTAACAATTGCTGATCTAATAAGGCATATTGATCATTTCTGCTCATTAGGCGGTGTAAACCATATCGGATTAGGGTCTGATTTTGATGGGATTGGGACATTTATTACTGATCTAGAGGACGCCTCAAAAACGCAGAATCTCATTAACGAATTATTGAAGCATTTCAAAGAGGATGAGGTGAGAGGTTTTGCTTATCAAAACTTTCTTAACCATCGGCCGGGAGTGTTAGGATGAAGGTTAGACAGACAGGAATAACGGTTGGTGTGCTGCCAACTGGACATAAAAATTGTATTACGGATGTTGAGGGTGTAATGGTAGGTCATGTAACGCTTGATTATCCTCTTGATGGAGCCGGACAAGAATATGCCTGTACGGGTGTTACAGCGGTGCTGCCTCATCGTGGGAATGTTTTTAGACAAAAAGTGACCGCTGCAAGTTATGTCATAAATGGTTTTGGAAAAACAACCGGGCTTGTTCAAGTAAATGAGTTAGGCCAGCTTGAATCACCGATTATGTTAACCAATACGTTTGCTGTACCTGCTGTCACTCAAGGGACTTTAGAATATATGCTGGCTGAAAATCCTGAAATAGGTGAAACAACAGGTACGATTAATATAGTAGTTGGAGAATGTAATGATAGTTATTTGAATTCGATACGGAAATTTCCAGTTAAACCTGAGCATGCTTTTGAAGCAATTAGGAATGCTTCGGATCACCAGGCAGAGGAAGGTGCTGTCGGGGCTGGAAAAGGGATGATCTGCTTTGGATATAAAGGCGGAATTGGCTCTTCCTCTCGTATGATTGGGGAGTACACAATCGGGTGCTTAGTCCTAACCAACTTTGGTAAAAAGGAGGAGCACCAGAAGTTTCGCTATTCAAAAGTGAAGGGGCTTTCGGATCCTGCAGATGGCTCTATTATCATTGTGCTGGCAACAGATGCCCCGTTAAGCGATAGGCAGCTGCTGCGTATTTCAAAACGCTGTGGCATTGGTTTAGGCAGAACAGGCAGTCATTTTAGCCACGGCAGCGGTGATATCGTCATCGCCTTTTCAACAGCTCACAAGTCTGAACATTTTACCGATGAACTGACGGAAAAAAGGCTCCAGCTACGTGAAGATCATCCCCTGATGAATCAATTATTTACGGGTGCAGCAGAAGCAGCAGAGGAAGCGATCTTAAACTCACTGTCGCAGGCAGTCACCACAAAAGGAAGAGCGGGAAGAATAGTTAATAAAATCACCTTTACGGACGAGGATTGAACAATATGTATCTAACCATTAAAGAAACAGCAGAATATTTAGCAATGCCGGAATCAACAATAGAAGACCTAATCAAACAAAAAAAAATCCGCGCCATCCATGACGGCGAAAATTGGATCATTAACAAAGAACAATTCAACACTCATCTAAAACAAATCGAAAAATACAAACACCTAATCGAAGATATCCTAAACGAACCCATCCCCGAAGACCTCGACATAAAAGACGAGGACTAATTTATAATTAATATAATGTGGTGCCTGTCACCAAGGTGACACCTAAAAGGAGTTCACCATCCGTAGACAGTGTCCATGTGGAATGGACAGAATTATAGATGTAGTAAAAGCATAGAAGAGGTGCTCCGCGATAAAAAGGAGCTCCTTTTTTATTTTGATATCATTATTTCTAGAGGATTATTACATAAATTTCTTGAATATTGTAGGAGATATAAATTGTTTTTGGGGGTACATACCGCAATGAAATTTTTTAGTTTTAATAAAGAAAGTGGTAAGAGCATTTCAATGTTTAATTCAAATTTTATTATGTCGAGAATCATTCAAACAAATAAAGCTGCTTCCATAGGCTGTATGCATTTAGGAGAAAATGGCTTAATAGGTTATCACCAGGCAGCAGGACCTCAACTATTGTTAATCTTAAAGGGAGAAGGGTTGGTTTCTATTGATCAGAAAGAATATTTCAAGGTACAGCCTGGAGACGCTGTATTTTGGGAAAAAGACGAATGGCACGAAACAAAATCAGAAAATGGATTAACTGCTATAGTGATTGAAAGTGAAGAGTTAAATCCTTCAGCCTACATGCCTTTAAAGAATTAACATTACTTGGAGTTAAACTCACGGATACTACATGAGTCTCGGTGTCACTGGGAAAACTCCTAAATAAGTCAACACAACTGGGAGTATTATTATGAAAAATTATATCTTTTTATTTTGTATTATTTTGGTCCTGTTTGGCACCTATACCGGTATTCGTAGTTCTTCAGCCAGTACAAAGGTCATTAACCTTGTAGCCCTCGGTGATTCCATCACGCATGGAGTAGGGGATCCTGCAAAAAAGGGATATATAGAAGGAGTTAAAGTGAAATTGAAAGAAGTACATAAGACTCCTATCAAGGTGAGTAACTTTGCCATACCAAGGTATTCTACAGAAAAAGTTCTCGAACAAATGCAAAATAAAAAAATCACCGAGCAAATAAAAAAGGCAAATTGTATTATTCTTTATATCGGTACGAATGATTTTAGAAAGAGTGCCAATTATCAATTTAATCCTCTTGATTTAAAACAAATAAATGAGGGTAAAGTCACATTCACCACAAACCTTAACAACATCCTTGAAAACATAAGAAAAGGTAATTCCACAGCTCCAATTTTTGTTTTAGGTTTATATCAGCCATATGTAGAATACTCGAATCGCAAGGAAATTCTAAACACCATAAAAGATTGGAACAATGGGATCGTCGAAGTGGCAGGTAATTTTGATAGAACTTACTTTGTTGCCACGCTTGACCTATTTCAAGATAAACCAAAAAGTACCTATTTCAGTGATTCTTTACATCCCAATCCTGCAGGATATAAATTAATTGCTAATCGATTAACTGAAAAAGTAATAAAAGAAATTAGTTTTAAATAACCATCGAATTAGAAACCATGGTGATAATAAGCCATGAATAAAGGGAAAAAAGGAGTATTTAGCATGATAACATTAAACGAAAAACCCATAGTAAAAGCAGAAATGCTTATTCGCAAACCAGTTGAGGAAGTATATGAAGCTTTCATCAACCCTGAAATCACTACAAAATTTTGGTTCACCAAAAGCAGCGGAAGATTAGAAGAAGGTAAAACGGTCAGGTGGGACTGGGAAATGTATGGTGTGGGGGATGAATTATATGTTAAGGAATTAGAGCAAAACAAGGTAATAAGGATAGAATGGACCGATGGCACCCAGGTTGAGTGGATATTTACTTCTCGAACAGAAAATGAAACCTTTGTTTCGATTACAAACTATGGCTTTTCTGGAAGCGGCGATGAAATGGTCGCCCAAGCCATTGATTCTATGGGAGGGTACATAATGGTACTCTCTGGATTAAAGGCATATCTAGAGTATAACATTCAATTAAATCTTGTAGCCGACAAGGCACCGGACGCGAACGTAAATTGGTAAGAGTAATAAAGGCAACTAAATCCACATGGATTTAGTTGCCATTTTTAAAACAATTCCAATCTATCAATCTTATAAATGAGAAGTAGGAAAAACGGGAGGGAAAAAAATTGAAGGTGTAACGGACTCCTACGGGGAAGGTCTAGAGCCACTGAACTGCTTAGGTTTCTTAAAAGGCAGTAATTGTCCTCATTTTGACGGGGAAGCAGATAGAAGACCAGCGTATCATAATCTTATTGGAGCTAAGAAAATACAGGCGGGAATTGCAGCAGATGATGGGGTTGCTATTCATTTCATTGAACAAGATATAAGTAACATTGTCAGCTCAAGACCAGCTAGCAAGGCATATCGAGTTTCTTATGAGAATAAAGTAATCGAAACCGAACTGCAAACAAATTTCTTAGGTTCTTAAAAATAACCTTTTTTTTAAAAAAGGTTGATATAGTCCATCAGACTCAATATTGTGCTTTCTTCTGATAAAGAAATAAAGAAAAATTAGGTATAATTTCCTGATACTTTATGCAGTATATAGATGTTGTTGCTAGCCACTTTACATAAAGGGAGGAAATAAAACAGTGACCAATAAGAATAACAATCGTAACCAGCCGCATACGGGTGGAAGTAAAGCGGATACGGAATTTGGTGCAGAACAAGGTTTAAGTAAAAAAGCAAGGAAACAAGCTGCAAGAGAAAATAAGAAGAACTCATAGTCTAAAATAAAAAACGCCTCCAGGGGCGTTTTTCTATTTTAGATCACAAAGTAAAATACACATAAGAAGTGAGACAAACTCCCAAGCATGATAAAGATGTGGAAAATTTCATGAAAGCCCATGTATTTGGATTGAAGGAATTTCGGCTTAGCTCCGTATATGACACCGCCAATGGTGTAAAAAATTCCTCCTAGTATTAATAAAAATAAACCTTTCGGGTCCAAGCTCCCTGCTAATGGTGAGAAAACAAATACAATCATCCAGCCCATGACAAGATATAATGCAGTTGAAATCCAACGGGGACAATTAAACCAGACCATCTTAAATACAACGCCACTTAATGCTACGGCAGCAATGATTGAAAATAGGATATTACCGGTTGTTCCATTTAAACTGATAAAACAAAAAGGTGTGTAGGTACCTGCAATCAAAATAAAAATCATCGAGTGGTCAAGTCGTCTTAAAAAAGCAATAACATGATCTTTAGCTATTACCATATGGTAGGTGGCGGAAGCTGAATAAAGGAGAATCATGCTGACGCCAAAAATAATCACAGCCGTAATCGCCATGGCGGACGAGGCTGTACTCGACACCTTAATTACCATCGCAAGAAGTCCTACAAAAGATAAAAGTGCTCCTGTTAAATGAGTGAGTCCATTAATTGGTTCCCGAATGTAATTACTCAAGTATAACCCTCCTATCGCAACATATAGTTTTAATAACTACTTATAATAATACTCGTAAAACAGTACCTAGTCAACTGATAACTGTTACGATATAATGTAAATCAGATAACACTTGGATCGGAGTTTTTATGATGGAAAAAATGAAAGAAATACTAGAACAGCTTGGACTGGAAACAAACCTTTCGTTAGATGAAATACCGAATATTGATTTGTATATGGATCAGGTGATTCAGTTATTTGAAAACAAATTTACCGACTCAAAGAGAAATGATGAGGAAAAGGTTCTTACAAAAACCATGATCAATAATTATGCAAAGGGGAAGCTCATTTTCCCAATAAAAAATAAAAAGTATTCCAAAGAGCATTTAATTTTAATCAGTTTGATTTACCAACTAAAAGGTGCTCTTTCCATTAACGATATCCAGGTAACACTGGATGGCCTGAATAAAAGGATTATGAAAGAGGATATAGAGATTGATTCTTTTTATAATAGTTATTTAGCGCTCTCCCAAAAAAATGCTGCGGATTTCCATGAGGATATCAATGAACGGGTAAAAAATGTAAATGAAGAAGTAGCTAAAATGGAGGATCGGAACTCGCCCTATCTCGAGCAGGTACTTATGATTTCTTCACTCGTACACATGAGTAACCTATATCGAAAAGTGGCTGAAAAGCTGGTGGACGAAATTGTAGTGGATAAAGAAGGAAAGCGCCATAGATAAATTGACGCTTTTTTGATTGATTACTTTTTCACCTGTATTTCTTTAACATCTTTACCAATATCAATTATTTTCGGTGCAGAATCATGCACCGAAACATTATTTATGAAAACTGAATCAGCCCGATTTACCCCTCCGTAAATTTTAATATCTGTACTGGCACTTTTAAACCCTTTGAATGAAAGATTATTTAGGACAACATTCCTTGCACGGTATTGTATCGCAATAACAGGGTTGCTTTTGTAGTCGTAATCAGGGTCGCCAATCAATGTAAAGTGGTTGATAACAACATTTTTATACGCTGACACCACTAAGCCTCTAGGCGTGGAGTATTTATATAAATCTGTAAAAATCGGTCTAATCGCAGCAAGATTCACAGCCGTAATATTGTATGCCGACTTTGACTCTGTATCTGTACTTTTGTGGTGTCCAATATGGCGGAAGTTATAGGAACGGTTATCGTTTACAGAAATATGTCCAACTATTTGCACATTAGACGCAGCAGATGAGTTTTGATGGCCCTTAATTTCTATGCCCCCAAAGCACCTTGCTGATGAATTATTAACTAATAGAACATTCCTAGAACCATCATCAATTTCGAACCCATTTGAATTTGAAAAACCCTTCTGATGGGCACGGCCGCTAGGATCACACATATGAGAATTAGAAATAAAAATGTAATCACTATGATGGGTAGTAATTCCATCATCACCAAAACCATACCCATTTAGATTATCGAGCCAAACATACTGGCTGCCACCTTGGGCACGAAATCCGTCTCCGGCATAATTGTATAAGGTAGAGGAAATATCAAAGCAATGGAGACCTGGATTAATTGCTTCAACATCTTTTACCCACCCATAGGTGACATTCGCATACGTCAAACAGCTGGAATGATTACCCCACGTACTTGTTTTTTTCGCAACGCTGAGTCTTTCAACATTCCAATCTAAACTCATTCCCTCGATAACTATATGATGGTTTCCTTTCCAATGGTTGGCATTGGTAATTAATCGAGTTCCTCTGGAAGCAGTTACATGTAATTTAATTGTGGTTTTACCTTTTCCAGCCCCAACCAGATATGTCCAAGATGGCAAGTGTATTCCTTTCGTTATAAAAATGCCCTCAGGAACTTTAACTTTAACTAAACCCTTTCCAATGGCTCTTTGAAAAGCGGCTGTGTTATCTGTTATTCCATCACCAATCCCTCCATAATCTTCAATATTTACCTCTCTAGTAATCCTCCTCAATAAATTTTCGTACTCGTCATCCAAATTCTGTTTCCACTCAGGGTATACGTTTCCTTTAGAATCGACGTAAATCTGTGTAGGCTCCAAAATACTATAGGGCTTGGCGAATAATCGAAACAATCCCTCTATTATTTTTTTCGAAAAGGGAACTGTGATCGGTGCCTTGTTGAATTGAGGAACAGGCTCATTCTTCATGCATTGCTGGAAAAGTTGCTGTGTCTCTGTTATGACCTTTGCTATATTAAGATGTTTCCCGGTAATCGCTGAAAGCAGTTCTCTGTTTTTTCGCGGGTCATGGAATTTATCGAGTTTCATCATTCTTCTTCACTCCAAGAAAAAACTTTAATAAAACTATTATTGCCGATTAGAAGGAAAACCTCTAGTAAAGAGGAAAACGGACGACCTTTTTTGTCAGTTTTGTGTATTTTGAATATTTATTTACCATTAACAGCAAAATACTAACATACGTTCGGAGGTGGATGAAATGGAAGAAAAGAATTATGAAAAAATCTATGAAGAATATAAGCAGCAAAGTGAGCAGCAAGCCCAGGTAGAGGCAAGTCAAAGCAATCATGATGGAAAAGAGGAATTCGTCGCTGTGAGGAAAAATGATGATGGGGACATCATCGCTTTCAAAACAAGCTCAGGAAGAGAGCTGGATTATATCACTGCTTTAACGGAAGCTAAATCAGGTCAGATTGCCCACGTTGATGTTTTTCATAAATACGGCAGAGATATTATTCGAAGCGAACCGGATGGGATAAAAGAAAACAATCTTGATCGACTTCCCGAATTTTAATGAACGAAGGGAGTGGCACAACGTTGCTGCTCTCTTTTCTTTTCCTTAGAAAAAGGTTTTTTTACAAATAAATGGAATATAAATAATTAGCTGTGTTTTTTGGGGGAGAATAGATGATGTCTTTGAGGTTAATAGGGACTATTGTATCGGTTGGAAGTTTTCTATTTTGCTGTGTTATATTGCTATTTAATCCATATACCAATACCAGCGTGGAGACAGATGTATTTACATCGTTTACGATCATGTACTTACTGCCAATGTTATTGACATGTTACTCAAGTCTTTCTTTGAAACCGATACTGCTTATGATTGGTTCTATTGGGGCATTACCACTCAGTTTATATTGTTTAGCCACCCCTGGTGTTTTTAAATATCTTGTTATTGGTCCACTTCTATTAGTTATTATTAGTTTCATAATGTTTAAGAATAAAAGAACTTCCTAGAGAAAAAGGTGGGATTATGTTTTTTCTTTTATTGACAGGAATGCTTATTTCATTTGTGGTCGGAACCACATTATTAATCAATGGCGAATTAGTCTTTGGGATCATCACCACAGTGCTAGGAATTTTATTACTATTGTTTATACTGTTTTATTATGGAAAAAAGAAATATCGTAAAAAGAAATATGATTGTACGCCAGACTGTCCAACTTTTGATTGTGGACCGGATTGTAACGGTAAATCAGATTGTGATGGGGGACCGGATTGTGATTGTGGGCCAAATTGTAATTAATCTAAAGCGGCTGATTGACATTGTGCCTTGTCACCGGATGAAGTCTAGAAGTCTAACGATTAAAGGATATACAATGCCAATATGCGCAAGGTGTACGGGAATATTATTGGGGTATTTATTCTTTCCTGTACTGTTTGTCTTGGATTTATATTTTCCAATATGGCTGGGGATATTATTAAATTTTCCGATGGTTTTGGATGGTTGGACTCAAAAAAGGAAAGTTCGAATGAGTAATAATCGATTAAGGCTAACAACAGGTATCGTAAGCGGCTTCGGCCAAAGTATTATTATTGTTAGTATCAGCCAGGGCATTATTTCTTTTCTATTGTAACAAAGTACACTTTTATCCGTTTCATACTTGTCCCTGTATGCATAGTATAAGACAAGATGTTATGGAAGGATGGATGTTATGTTTGATTCCTTGTTTGAGTTCTTGTCACAACTATTCACGCTGATTTACCAATTTATTTTATATATTTTAGAAACACTTCAAAATATTTTATAAAGGTCGAGTGCGCCGGCCTTTTTTTTGTTAAAGTGAACTTATTAGAATGTAAAGGTAGTGTTCAAATGGAATGCTTAGGATGTAATTTGGCTAATAAAAATCTGCCTGTTCATGTTGTCTTTGAAGATGAGTATGTTTGTTGTTTCCTAGACCATGAGCCATTTAATGAAGGACATACTTTAATATTACCAAAAAAGCATGTTTATGATGTTGAGGAACTTGATGAAAATACTGCGGAATCAATTATGAAGGCTTCTATTCTTCTATCAAAAGCAATTAAAAAACTGTTTAATCCGGATGGGATTACCATCTGCCAAAATGGCGGGGTTTTTAATGAATTAACGCATTATCATATGCACGTGGTACCAAGATATAGAGGTCAGTCATTTGCCGATTTCTATTCAGATAATGAGATTATGATAGAGGATGAAATGAAGTTAAAAGAGACAACGAGAAAACTAATTGAAGTAATTAGTGAATTAAACAAATAAAGGGAGACTGCTATGATTACGCTATACATAACACGGCACGGTGAAACAGAGTGGAATACTGAAAAAAGAATGCAAGGCTGGCTGGATTCAAATCTAACAGAAAACGGTATAAAAAATGCGGTTTGTTTAGGTGAAAGATTGAAAGAAACAGAGTTAACTGCCATTTATTCAAGTCCAAGCGGGAGGACAAAGGCCACTACCAGCTTAATACGGGGAGAAAGAGATATTCCTGTCATTTACGATGAGAATTTGAGGGAGATTAAACTGGGGCAATGGGAAGGAAAAACACATTCATCCATTAAAGAAATGTATCAATCAGAGTTTGAGTCATTCTGGAATACCCCACATCTATTTACGACTGATGGAGGCGAATCGTTTGAAGAAACACGTGCAAGAGCCATTCAGGTTTTAAATCGAATAAGAAGAGAATATAAATCCGGAAATATATTAATTGTTACTCATTCTGTAGTAATTAAATGTTTGTACTCATTTTTTAAGAATTCACCAATCGAAGCCTTATGGGACCCTCCCTATATACATGATACCAGTCTTACGATTGTAGAAATGAATGAAAATGGTTTTAAGCTTGTACTAGAAGGAGATATAACTCATCTCGAATCTGTGAATTTTATATAGTTTTATTAAAAAAGACCTATAAAGCAATTGGAGTGAGGGAGATTAATAGAATCAGTCCATACGAAGCAGCGGAACTGTTTACCTTGAATCATTTTCCGAATTGTCATGGAGCTTTATTAGCAGGGAGTATTGTTCGAGGTGAGGCCACCGAAACATCTGACCTTGATATTGTGATATTTGACAGTAATCTCAAATCTGCATATAGAGAGTCAGTCTATGAATTTGGTTGGAATATAGAAGTTTTTGTACAAAACTTAACCTCATATAAGGAGTTTTTTAAAAGCGATTGTGAACGAGCAAGACCTTCCTTGCCTAGAATGGTTTCAGAAGGAATCGTGTTACGAGATAGTGGAATCATGGAGCACATTAAAAAAGAAGCAAATGATTTATTAGAGAAGGGTCCCGAAGAATGGTCAGCCGAAACGATAAGAATGAAGCGGTATTTTATTACCGATGTGTTTGATGATTTTATAGGTTGTACACTGCGGGCGGAAGAAATATTCATAGCCAATACACTTGCTGAATTAGTTAGCGAATTTGTCTTAAGGACGAATCGAAAGTGGATTGGCACGTCTAAATGGGTAATAAGATCATTAAGAAACCATGATGAAAAGTTTGCAGATCAATTTGTCGACGCGTTTGATACTTTTTATAAAACAGGAGATAAAAATAAGGTTATCGTAATGGTTGATGATATTCTGCAGCCATTTGGCGGGCGGCTATTTCAAGGGTTTTCTTTAGGAAAATAGTATATACGATTCGGACAGGCCGAGAATGAAAAAGCCTTAGGTAGTCCGAATCTTGGATCTATTCAGACAGTCGAGGCAAGAAAAGCTGGTGCG